>NZ_JAFLDR010000019.1 GCF_017302275.1 Sulfuritalea sp. | reverse complement strand
CCTTCAATCGCTTCTTTGTTGCGTCGCTTAACCGCTTTTGTGCCATGACAACATTCTCCAATATCACCATTGGAGATACAACGTTTCAGATGATCAAAAGTTGTCCTGTTTTACGGAAATATCAATAGTTTAGCGACCGGCCCGGCGGGCCTTCCGCAGCGAGGGGTGAGCGCGGGGTTTCGCAAGGCCAATTTTTTGGACTTGCGCCGCGCAAACGGGCGAGACTCTGGCGAGCCCTCCGCCATCTGGCCGTGGAGGCGGGGCGCGTTTCTTTGGGTACTTTCTTGCCGCGCAGCAAGAAAGTACCTCGCCTGCCGGGGCGAGTCCCGGCGAACTTGTTCTGCTTCTGGATTCCGGCATTCGCCGGAATGACGAAACAACAAAAGTCGGCGCTGGCGATACGGCGATCTACTCGCCGATGTCTTGCAGTACCGCCTCGATGATGCGCGGATGAATGAAATATCCCGCCGGCTGCAAGCGATCCAGAACCGGACGCGCCGCCGGGATCAAGCCCTGCAACTTGGCGAGGCCGATCACCGCCGCGGTGCCGATGATCGCTATATGGTGCGACTTGGCTTCGGCCCGTCCGGCGCGATCGTCGATGATCAGCAGGCAGTCTGGCATTTTCAGCGCGACGGCGATCGCGCTGCGCTCACCCGCATCGAGTCCGGGGTTGGTCGGCTGCCATGAGGTTTCGAAAGGCCCCGGACAAACCAGCCAGCCGGCCTCGAATGCCTGGGCGATGAGTGCCTTGCCCAGATAGTCCGCCGCCGGCAGGGCTTCGTCGCGGACTTCCTCGGTGACCAGGACTTGTCCGAACAGGTGACGCAACACATCCAGGGCGTCGATGCGGGACAGCGCAATCAGCGGCCCCGCATCGGCGATGACGACGCTACGCAAGCCTCAGGCCTTTTGCGCCAGCCACTGCTTGCCCGCATTCAGATCGTCTTGGGCGTCGGCCGCATTGCCCCCGGTCAGGGGGATGCCGAGACTGGAGAGCAGGGTCAGCATCTCGGGCAGCGGCTTGCAGGCCATGCGCGCGGCGAATCCGGCGGAAATGGCACCGTTGCGGAACAGGGACACGGCAAGCGCGACCCGCACCGAGCCGAGATCGGGCAGGTCGAGCTTGTCCAGGTCGACCAGCAAGGCCTGGGGATGGTCGCGGTTCATCACCACGACCATGTCGTCTTCCTTCGCGCTGCGCAGGGCGGTCGTGGGATTGGTCTTGAGCTGGCGGATGTTGACGGTCTGCATGATGTTCTCCTTGCATGTAGGAACATTGTAGCCTGCCTCATGCGGGACATCAATTCCTTGCGTCGTGTTGGAACTCGAAAAGTCGGCGCTGGCGCTACGGCGAATTGAAGCCTACTTCCGCCATGCCCACTGTTTTTCCCACGCCCCGCGCACCATGTTCGGATACTCGGGTTTGCCCAGGCTGCCGTTGTAGCGGCCGAGCGCGCGGTAGAGGTCGCCTTTTTCGATGTCGAGGTAGTGGCGCAGGATGGTGCAGCCGAAGCGCAGGTTGGTGCGCATGTGGAACAGGTTGTCGTCCTTGTCGCCGATCAGGCCCACCCAGAAGGGCATCACCTGCATGTAGCCGCGGGCGCCGGCGGAGGACACGGCGTACTTCTTGAAGCCGCTTTCGACCTGGATCAGGCCGAGCACCATCTGCGGGTCGAGGCCGGCACGCTTGGCTTCGTAATACACGGTCTTGAGCAAGTCGAGGCGCGCCTCGCGCTCGGGAATGCGGCGCGAGAGGCGCCCCGACATCTCTGTCAGCCAGTCGACCTTTTCCTGGACGGAGGGAAACTGGGGCTCGGGTGAGGCGCGGTCGGCAATCGCGGCGTGCAATGCCGCCTGCACGCTGGCCGCCAGGGGTTCGTATTGCTGCGCGCCGGCGAGGGCTGCCGCGGGCAGCAGCGCCGCGGCGAGGGCAAGCGTTAAGCGGCGGATCAGCCGCACAACTTGGTTTGCAGGAAGGCGGTCATTTCGCCGGCGGCGATCATGGTCGCCTCGGTGTCGGTACGGCCCTTGTACTCCAGCTTGCCTTCCTTCAGGCCGCGCTCGCCGACCACCACGCGATGCGGCACGCCGATCAGTTCCCAGTCGGCGAACATCGAGCCGGGACGCTCGTCGCGGTCGTCGAGGATGGCGTCGATGCCGGCCGCGAGCAGTTGGTCGAGCAGGGCGACCGCGGCAGTGCGGACGACTTCCGACTTGGCGTAATTCATCGGCACGATCACCACCGCGAAGGGCGCAATGCCGGCGGGGAAGATGATGCCGCGTTCGTCGTAGCCCTGTTCGATGGCGGCGCCGACGATGCGCGAGACGCCGATGCCGTAGCAGCCCATTTCCATGACCTGGTCCTTGCCCTGCTCGTCGAGGAAGGTGCATTTCAGCGCTTCGGCGTATTTGGTGCGCAACTGGAAGATGTGGCCGACTTCGATGCCGCGGCACAGGTCCAGCACGCCCGCGCCGTCCGGCGAAGGGTCGCCCGCGAGCACGTTGCGGATGTCGGCGACGGTGGCGGGTTGCGGCAGGTCGCGGCCGAAATTGACGCCGGTGAGGTGGAAGCCTTCCTCGTTGGCGCCGCAGACCATGTCGCCCATCACGGCGACGCTGCGGTCGACCACCACGCGGCCGGCGAAGCCGACCGCGCCGATGTAGCCGGCCTTGCAGCCCAGCGCCTCGACGATTTCCTCGTCGCGGGCGAAGCGGAATGTGCCGACCACTTTCTGTGCCTTGATTTCGTTGAGGTCATGGTCGCCGCGCAGCAGCAGCAGGACGAACTCGCTGCCGCCCTCCTTTTCCGCCATGACGGCGATGGCCTTGACCGTCTGCGTCAGCGGCAGTCCGAGGAAAGCGGCCACGTCCTCGCATTTGGTCTTGTTCGGCGTGGCCTTTTTCTCCATCGTCGCCGTACCGCCAGCGCCGACTTTTTGCGGCGCGATGGCTTCCGCCAGTTCCACGTTCGCCGCGTAATCCGAGGTCGGGCAAAAGGCGATCGCGTCCTCGCCGGAGTCGGCCAGCACGTGGAATTCGTGCGAGCCGGTACCTCCGATGGCGCCGGTATCGGCGGCGACGGCGCGGAATTTGAGGCCGAGGCGGCTGAAGATGCGGCTGTAGGTTTCGTACATGTTGCGGTATTCGCGTTCCAGGTCGGCGAACGAGGCATGGAAGGAGTAGCCGTCCTTCATCAGGAACTCGCGCCCGCGCATGACGCCGAAGCGCGGCCGGATCTCGTCGCGGAACTTGGTCTGCACCTGGTAGAAGTGGCGCGGCAACTGGCGGTAGCTCTTGACCTCGCGGCGCACCACGTCGGTGATGACTTCCTCGTGGGTCGGGCCGATCACGAAATCGCGCTGGTGGCGGTCCTTGAAGCGCAGCAGCTCGGGTCCGTACTTCGGCCCGCGGCCTGATTCCTCCCACAATTCGAAGGGTTGCACGGCCGGCATCAGCAGTTCGACGGCGCCGGCGCGGTTCATTTCCTCGCGCACGATGTTCTCGACCTTGCGCAGCACGCGCAGGCCCATCGGCATCCAGGTGTAGATGCCGCCGGCGAGGCGGCGGATCAGTCCGGCGCGCAGCATCAGCTTGTGGCTGACGATCTCGGCGTCGGAGGGGGCTTCCTTGAGGGTGGCAATGAAAAACTGGCTGGCGCGCATGGCTATGGGCTGGAAATCGGAAAGCCGGCATTTTACCTGCCGCGCCTGCCCGCCGCCGCGGGAAATACGGCTTTCAAGTGGCGCGCGATTGTGGAAGAATGGACCCCAATCAATCATTGGAACTTGCATCATGCTCGATCGTGAAGGCTTCCGCCCGAACGTCGGCATCGTTCTGGTCAACAGTCGCAACGAGGTGTTCTGGGGCAAACGGATCCGCGAACATTCCTGGCAGTTTCCGCAGGGTGGCATCAAGAAGGGCGAGACGCCCGAACAGGCGATGCTGCGTGAACTGGAGGAGGAAACCGGCCTCAAGCCCGAACATGTGCGGATCATCGGCCGCACCCGCGACTGGTTGCGCTACGAGGTGCCGAAGCAGTGGGTACGCCGCGAATGGCGCACCACATACCGGGGACAGAAACAGATCTGGTTTCTGTTGCGGCTGGTCGGCCGCGACAGCGACGTCCGCCTGCGCGCCAGCGAACATCCCGAATTCGATGCCTGGCGCTGGAACAGCTACTGGGTGCCACTGGCCAGCGTGATCGAATTCAAGCGCGGGGTCTACGAGGCGGCGCTGGTCGAACTGGCGCGCCTGCTGTTCGCCCATCCCGAGGAACGGCTGCCGCGCTGGGAAACCGGCGACGAGCCCGAGCACAAATGATCCGCTGGGCCGTCCTGCTGCTGGCCGGAATCGCGGGTAGCGCGCTTGCCCAGTTCGGCTCCTATCCGCGCCAGGAACAAAGCCGCTACGACGAGGACGCGGAAAAGCCCTGGGTGGAGGCGGCGGTTGATCTGCCCGCGTTTCCGGCCGAAGAAAACCTGCGCGAGTTCTATGTAAGCGCCGCGGCGAGCAACAAGTTCTACATCGACGCCAGCACGCTCGCGGTCGGCGCCGACGGCGCGGTGCGCTATGCGCTGGTGGTCAAGGCCACGGGCGGCGCGACCAACGTCAGCTTCGAGGGCATACACTGCAAGAATCGCAGCTGGAAACATTACGCCACGGGTCGCAGCGACGGCGCCTGGGTCAAGTCGCCGGCGTCACGCGCCGACTGGCGGCCCATCGAAAACCGGCCGGTAAATCGCCACCACGCCGCCTTGAGCCGCGACTACTTTTGTCCCGGCGGCATCCCGATCAACTCGGCCGAGGAGGGGCGCAACGCCTTGCGCCTGGGCAGGCATCCGAATGCAATCTGATCCCGCTTCGATGATCGATGCCCTGATCCCGGAAATCGACAAGGCATTGCGCGCCGTGTTCGCGCCGGCGCCAAGCCGTCGCGCGATGCCGGGCGCCGACCTGCCCGAAGCCGAGATGAGCGTGGCGGAAAAACGCCATGTTGCGGCGCTGATGCGCGTCAATCATTGCGGAGAAATCTGTGCCCAGGCCCTTTACCAGGGGCAGGCCCTCAGTTCGCGCGATCCCCTGGTGCGGCGCGAACTGGCGCAGGCGGCATGGGAGGAGACCGAGCATTTGAACTGGACCGAGCGGCGGATCGCCGAACTGGGCGGGCGCAAGAGCATCCTCAATCCGCTCTGGTACGCCGGTTCGCTCGCCATCGGTACCGTGGCCGGGAAGTGTGGCGATGCCTGGAGCCTGGGTTTCCTGGCCGAAACCGAGAGGCAGGTCGAAGGGCACCTCGAAAGCCACAAGGCCATCCTGCCCGCGCAGGACCGCAAGTCGTGGGAAGTGCTCGAGCAGATGAAGCTAGACGAAATGCGCCATGCCGAAACCGCGAACCATCACGGTGCCCGTCAACTCCCCCTGCCGGTCAGGCTTGCGATGAAGCTTTCATCGAAGGTGATGACCCGGCTTTCCTACTACGCCTGACCAAGTCCTCAGGCAGCGACCACCTCGAAGCTGTGCGTGATCTCGGCGGTATGGCCGAGCATGATCGAGGCCGAGCAGTACTTTTCCGCCGACAGCTTGACGGCGCGCTCCACGGCCTCGGGTTTCAGGTTGTTGCCCGAAACCAGGAAGTGCATGTTGATGCGCGTAAAAACCTTGGGATCCGTGTCAGCGCGCGTGGCCTGCAGCTTCACTTCGCAGCCGCTGACCTCATGGCGGCCGCGCTTCAGGATCAGCACGATGTCGAAGGCGGTGCAGCCACCGGTGCCGGCCAGCAGTAATTCCATCGGACGCGGCGCAAGGTTGCGTCCGCCCGCCTCGGGCGCCCCGTCCATGCATACCATGTGACCGCTTCCGGTTTCGGCGACGAAGCTCATTCCATCATGCCAGCGTACTGTGCATTCCATTTCAAGGACTCCTTCAAGAGCGCGCCGGGGATTCTAGCCGTGCCGCCGAAATCCGATTGCGGCGAGGCAGCAAAATTCCCTTGTCAACAGTTGGTGGAGCCAGATTCCGGATATCAGTATATCTTTGGTTGTATCCGAAAAAAGTAAAAATATTCATGTTTTTCAATGAAAACAAACACATTAAGCTTAAAGCTGTTTTGGCGTGGAAAAGGTGTTGCGCAGCGCACAAAAAAGTCTTGCATTGCAGCAATCGCTGTGCAAAAATTTGTCCAATCTGATTCAAATTGGCACTGGAAAAATTCAGCTGCAACTTGTTTCTGACCCACGTCTCCTCCACCCTCCTCCTTTGGAGTGGATTCAGCGCAACCCTCCCAGGTTGCGTTTTTTTTCGCCAGTTTTTCGGCGATCCGTTCGAACCGACAACCGGCGGTGGTTTGTTTGACACGGTGCACGAAGCTCTGTACGATTCGCGCCCTTCTAGGCTGGGTCGGTAGCTCAGTCGGTAGAGCAGCGGACTTTTAATCCGTTGGTCCCGAGTTCGAATCTCGGCCGACCCACCACCGTAATATATAATTTGAAATTCGGGTTGTTAGCTCAGTTGGTAGAGCAGCGGACTCTTAATCCGTAGGTCGAGTGTTCGAGCCACTCACAACCCACCAAATACGCCGAATCAACTTTCGCAGTTGATTCGGCTTTTTCTTGGTTGGCGCCCGCCTGGTCCCGGTCTACGGGCGATACAGGCTGAGCGCGAGTCCGGCCAGCAGCAACAGCAAACCTCGGATGCCTCCCCAGCGGACGAGGCGGGCGCGCAGCGAATCATGCCAGGGGCCTTGCGCGCCGGGGCGCAGCCAGACCGGCAGCAGGTGGGATGCCGCGCCGCCCACCAGCGGCAGCAGGAAGGCGATCACGAAACCCGCCACGAGGGGACGCGGCGCCCCCCAACCCGCGCCGTGGGCCGCCCCAAGGGCCAGCGTGCCGAGCAGTCCGATCGCAGCTGCGGCCAGGGATGGCGCCGCCCCGTCGACCCGCAGCAGGGCAGTGCCGAAGCGCGCCGTCCATGCCGACAACATGCGCAGCACGACCAGGCCGTAGAGCCCGCCGCCGAGCAATGCCAGTGGCGGGCCGAGTGCCGTCATTGGCGCGGGGAGCAGCGAGGACGCGCCGAGCGCGATCAGCAGGGCGCCGCCCGCCGCCCATTTGAGGTCGCCGCGCAAGCGGATGGCGACACCCGGGTCGGCCTGCCGCAGGCAGGTGGGCAGCAATACCTGCAAGGTTCCCAGTGCCGTCAGTCCGACGAAGCCGAGCAGGTTGGCATGCAGGTGAAACAGGCGCAGGCCGTTGCGTTGGGTCGGAAACCACGGCATAAGGATCACCGCCAGCAAGGCCAGCAGCAGGAAGCCGAGGGCCGCCAGATACCAGTCCAGACCCCGGTGACGCGGGCCGAACATGCGCCGCGCACGGGCCAGCGTCCAGCCGCCGAACGCCATTGCGGCAAGCAGGGCGACAAGGGCGGCAATGCCAAAGCGGGCCGGCGAAAAATCCGTGGCGAACACGCCAACCGCCAGCGCACCCCCGGCCCAGGCCAGCATCGGCGGCCCCCACGCGGCGAAGCCGGGTGGCGGGCTGCGCGTCAGTACCGGCACGAAGTAGCCCATTGCCGCCAGGATCAGCGGCATCACGCCGAGCGCAAAGGCCAGGTGGGCGGCCAGCTGCGGCGAGCCCCATCCAGCGACGAGCAACATGCCGGAACCTACCAGTGCGATCAGCGCGGTGATGGCCAGCAGTGGCAGGAAGGTAAGTCGGGGCATGCGTCGATTGTAATGGCGGTGGCCGCATGCCACACTCGCGCCCCATGTCCGCTACCCACATCCCGCGCGCCGGCATTGTCCTGCTCGGCCTGCTCTCCCTTGGCTGGGGCCTCAACTGGCCGATCATGAAGGTCGTGATCACCGAACTGCCGCGCCTGAGCTTCCGTGGCGACAGCATCCTGCTCGCATCGGTCGGGCTGTTCGCAATCGCCTGGCTTTCCGGGCAGTCCCTGCAAGTGCCGGAGGGACGCTGGCGCCAGTTGCTGGGTATGGCCGCCTGCAACATCACCGGCTGGAACATCTTCGCGATCTACGGCGTCAGCCAGATGCCGTCGGGACGCGCGGCCATCCTCGGCTACACCATGCCGATCTGGAGCGCGCTGCTTGCAGTCTGGTTCCTCCACGAACCGCTCGACCGCCGTCGGCTGGCCGGACTAGCGCTCGGCATGGGCGGCATGGTGCTTTTGCTGGCGGCGGAGTTCGAAAAACTCGGCAGCGCCCCGACGGGGGTGGCTCTGATGCTGGTCGCGGCGATCTTCTGGGCGGGTGGCCTGGTGATCTACAAGCGCAGCCCATTGCCCATGCCGATCACCTCCTTGACGGCCTGGCAAACTTTGCTCGGCGGCATTCCCGTCGCCCTTTTAGGGCACTCCCTGGAAAACGCCAACTGGGGGGCGCTGAGCTTCTGGCCATTGTTCGGCTTCTGGTACAACGTCTTCATCGCCCTGCTGTTCTGCTACTGGGCATGGAACAAACTGGTGCAGATGGTTCCCGCCTCCGTGTCGTCGCTCGGCTCCCTGATCGTGCCGGTGGTCGGCGTGTTCAGCGGCATGGTGATCCTCGGCGAAACGCCGCGCTGGCAGGATTACACCGCACTGGCGCTGGTGCTGACAGCAATTGCCACGGTACTGCTGCCGCCGCGGGCCGGCGTTTGAGGTCGCGCAAGTCGCGGCCAGCTGCTTTCGGGCACAATTGGGCCATGCTCATTGTTTCGGGTCTTGCCTGTTCGCGCGGTGAACGCCGCCTGTTCGCCGACGTCGGCTTCTCGCTTGATGCAGGCGAATGGTTGCACGTGCAGGGTGAAAACGGCGCCGGCAAGACCAGCCTGATGCGCCTTCTGGTTGGCCTTTCGCCGGCCGACGCCGGGGAAGTTCGTTGGCGCGGCGAGCCGACGCCCTGCCTCGAGTTTCGCCGTGATCTCGTTTATCTGGGGCACCATGCCGCCGTCAAGGAGGATCTGACGCCGCTGGAAAACCTGCGCCTCTCGGCTGCGCTTGACGGCATCGCGCTCGACGAGCGTGACGCGCTGGCAGCGCTTATTCGGCTGGGCCTGCGCGGGCGCGAGGACCTGCCGGTGCGCGTCCTTTCCGCCGGACAGAAGCGCCGCGTGCTGCTGGCCCGCCTGCTGACGCGACCGGCGGTGCTGTGGGTGCTCGACGAAGCCTTCAATGCGCTCGATGTGGCCGCGGTGAAGCTGCTCGGGGAACTGATCGCCGAGCACCTGGCGCACGGCGGCATGGCCGTCCTCACCAGCCACCAGCCGCTGCCCGTGCCGGGCGGCAGGACCCTGGTGCTGTGAGCGCGTTCCTAGCCACGGTTCGCCGCGACCTGCTGCTCGCCTTGCGCCGCAAGAGCGAGGTGCTGACCGCAGTCTTCTTCTTCGTCATCGTCACCAGCCTGTTCCCGCTCGGTATCGGACCGGAGCCGGTGCTGCTGAAGAAGATCGCCCCGGGCATCCTCTGGGTTGCGGCACTGCTGGCCACCCTGCTCGGCCTGCCACGCCTGTTCGCCGCCGACCATGGCGACGGCACCCTTGAACAGATGGCCTTGTCGCCTTCCCCCTTGGGCTTGCTGGTTGCCGGTAAAATACTTGCGCACTGGTTGTTGTGCGGTCTGCCCTTGGTATTGCTGGCGCCAGTGCTCGGTCTGCAGTTCGACCTGGATGCGTCGGCGCTGGGTATCCTCACGCTGGCGCTGCTGTTGGGTACGCCCCTGCTGTCATTGATCGGCGCCATCGGTGCGGCGCTGACGCTGGGCGTGCGTGGCGGTGGGGTGTTGCTGGCGCTGCTGGTGTTGCCGCTTTACATTCCGGCGCTTATTTTCGGTGCGGGGGCGGTCGAAGCCCACATTGCCGGATTGGAGGTCGGCGGGCACTTGTCCCTGCTGGCGGCGATGCTGGTTCTTGCCGCATTTTTTGCGCCGTGGGCGACTACGGCAGCCTTGAGGATTGCGTTGGAGTGAGACAGTCGCTGATTCACTGGTTCAAATATGGCAGCCCGCAGAGCTTCTATCCGCTCGCGGGGCGAATGATTCCGTGGTTCTGGGCCGCTGCCGCGCTGTTCGGCATCGCCGGGCTGTGGATTTCCTTCTTCGTCGCACCGACCGATGCGCAGCAGGGCGAGGGTTACCGCATCATCTTCGTGCATGTACCGGCCTCCTGGATGTCGATGTTCATCTATCTGGTGATGGCCTTCTGGGCCGGTCTCGGGCTGGCCCTGAACACGCGCGTCTCGGCAATGATGGCACAGGCCCTGGCGCCGACCGGAGCGCTGATGGCGGCCCTGTCGCTATTGACCGGCGCCTTCTGGGGCAAGCCGA
This sequence comes from Sulfuritalea sp., assembly GCF_017302275.1. Lineage (GTDB taxonomy): Bacteria > Pseudomonadota > Gammaproteobacteria > Burkholderiales > Rhodocyclaceae > Sulfuritalea. Next base: position 65,531 of record NZ_JAFLDR010000019.1, on the reverse strand, counting down.
TGTGGGGTACTTGGTGGGTGTGGGATGCTCGGCTGACTTCGGAACTGATCCTGTTCTTCCTCTACCTAGGCTTCATGGCCCTGCAGGCGGCGATCGACGACCCGCGCCGTGCCGACAAGGCCGGCGCCATTCTGGCCCTGGTCGGCGTGGTCAACATTCCCATCATCTATTTCTCGGTGAAATGGTGGAACACGCTGCATCAGGGCTCCACGATCAACCTGACCAAGGCGCCGTCGATGGCCCAAACCATGCTCTGGGGCATGTTGTTGATGGCGCTGGCCTTCTGGATGTATTCGATTGCAGTGGCCTTGATGCGTGTGCGCGCCATCATCCTCGAACGCGAACGACACACGGAATGGGTGAAACATGCAGTGGAATAGCGTCGGCGAATTCCTCGCCATGGGCGGCTACGCCCTCTACGTCTGGGGCAGCTTCGGCGCCTGCCTGGTACTGATGGTCGTGGAACCTTTTCTGGCAAGCCGGCGTCTGAGGGAAGTTCGCCGCAGCCTGATCCGCGAACGACTTGCCGACGAACTCGAATCCCAGCAAAGAACCCAATGAAACCGAGACAGAAACGCATCGCCCTGATCGCGGGCGGGCTCGCCTCGATCGCCCTGGCCGCGGTGCTGACGCTGAATGCGCTCGACAGCAACATCGCGCTCTACGTCACGCCGACCGAGGTTCTGGCCGGCAAGGCTCCGCAAGGCAAGGCCTTCCGCATCGGCGGTCTGGTCAAGGAAGGCTCGATCAAGCGCCAGGACCTGACCGTGCGCTTCATCATGACCGACACCGCCAAGGACATTCCCGTGGCCTATACCGGCATCCTGCCGGACCTTTTCCGCGAGGGCAAAGGTGCGGTAGTGCAAGGCAAGCTGGGCAGCGATGGCGTATTTGCCGCCACCGAAGTGCTGGCCAAGCATGACGAGAATTACATGCCGCCGGAAGCGCAGCATGCCGTCGATCAGGCAAAAAAAGGGGACGCGAAATGACGGCCGAACTCGGACACTTCGCGCTGATCCTGGCCTTCGTCGTCTGCATCGTGCAGGGCGTGCTGCCGCTGGTCGGTGCGCAACGCGGACAGCAGCACTGGATATCCATGGCGCGGCCGGCGGCACAGACGCAGTTTGTCCTCATCGCCATTTCCTTTGCCTGCCTGGCACAAAGCTTTCTCGCCAACGATTTCTCGGTAGCCTATGTTGCCAATCATTCCAATACCCGGCTGCCGGCCTTCTACCAATTCTCCGCCGTCTGGGGTGGTCACGAAGGCTCGCTGCTGCTCTGGGTGCTGATGCTGGCGGGCTGGAGCGCCGCGGTGTCGCTGGCCTCGCGCCAGCTGCCCGAGGTGATGGTGGCGCGCGTGCTAGCCGTGCTCGGACTGGTCGGCATCGGCCTACTCGCCTTCATCCTGTTTACCTCCAATCCCTTCGACCGCATGCTGCCCCCCCCCGCGGAAGGACGCGATCTCAATCCCCTGTTGCAGGATCCGGGCCTGATCTATCACCCGCCCTTGCTGTACATGGGCTATGTCGGTATGTCGGTGGCGTTTGCCTTCGCCATCGCGGCGCTGATTTCCGGAAGGCTGGACGCGGCCTGGGCGCGCTGGTCGCGGCCGTGGACCACGGCGGCCTGGGTTTTCCTCACGCTCGGCATCGCCCTGGGCAGCTGGTGGGCCTACTACGAACTGGGCTGGGGCGGCTGGTGGTTCTGGGACCCGGTGGAGAATGCCTCCTTCATGCCCTGGCTGGTGGCCACGGCGCTGATCCATTCCCTGGCCGTCACCGAAAAACGCGGCGCTTTCAAGAACTGGACCGTGCTGCTGGCGATCGCGGCATTTTCCCTGTCGCTGCTAGGCACCTTCCTGGTCCGCTCCGGCGTCCTTACTTCGGTACACGCCTTCGCCACCGACCCGCGTCGCGGCGTGTTCATCCTGGCCTTGCTGGTCATCGTCGTCGGCAGTTCCCTGCTGCTGTTCGCCTGGCGCGCGCCCAAGGTCAATGCCGGCGGCAACTTCGGGCTGGTGTCGCGCGAAACCATGCTGCTGATGAACAACGTGCTGCTGGTGGTGGCCACCGGCAGCGTCCTGCTGGGGACGCTGTATCCGCTGCTGATCGATGCGCTCGGCATGGGCAAGCTGTCCGTCGGTCCGCCCTACTTCAACACGGTGTTTGTGCCCGTCATGGTGCCATTGCTGCTGCTGATGGCGGTCGGACCGCTGGCGCACTGGAAGCACGCCGACCTCAAGGCCATCATGCGCCGCCTGCGGGTCAGCATGGTGCTGGCCGTCATCGCCGGCATCGCGCTGCCGCTGCTGATGGGCGCCTGGACGCCGCTGACGGCGATGAGCAGCCTGCTGGCGGTGTGGATCGCCGCCAGCAGCGTGTTCCAGATCATGGATCGCGTGAAGACCGGCAGGCCGCCCGCGGCATTCTGGGGAATGCATGTCGCGCACGTCGGCATCGCGGTATTCGTCATCGGCGTGGCCATGGTAGGGGGCTACCAGGAAGAGAAGGACGTGCGCATGGAGCCGGGCGACACCGTGCAGGTAGGCGGCTACAGCTTCCGCTTCGTCGGCGTCGACAGCGTTCCCGGCCCCAACTACCGTGCCGCGAGAGGTACCGTGGAATTGTCGAAGGACGGCCGCGTCCTGAAAACCATGCATCCGGAGAAGCGCAAGTATTTCTCCTCGGAGATGCCGATGACCGAAGCGGCGATCGACGCCGGTTTCACGCGCGACGTGTATGTTTCTCTCGGCGAAGCGCTGGACAGCTCCGGGGCCTGGAGCGTACGGGTCTACTACAAGCCTTTCGTCAATTGGATCTGGGGCGGCTGCGTGTTGATGGGGCTGGGCGGACTCATCGCCATCCTTGATCGGCGCTACCGCCTGCGCATCAGGGCGGGCGCGCAGATTCCCGCCGGGGTTGCGGCATGAAACTGCGCGACTGGCTGGTCTGCATCATGCTGATGTTCGGCGGCGCGGCGATGGCAAAGGAAGCCGCACCGATGGCGGCCGATGTCGAGGTGGAAAAGCGCCTGGTGGCCATCAGCGAGGAATTGCGCTGCCTGGTCTGCCAGAACGAATCCCTGGCCGGTTCCCACGCCGACCTGGCGCAGGACCTGCGCCGGGAGATCCGCACCCTGATCGGCCAGGGCAAGACGGACAAGGAAATCCTCGATTTCATGGTGGCCCGTTATGGCGACTTTGTCCGTTACCGGCCGCCGGTAAAGCCGACGACGTGGCTGCTGTGGGGCGGGCCGTTCCTGCTGCTTGGCGGCGGAGTGGCGGCGCTGATCGTCTTTCTGAGGCGTCGCACGAAGGAAAGTGCCGCACCGCCGCTTTCCGAGGAAGAACGCCGCCGCGCGGCGGCCCTGCTGGAACAACCCAAGCCATGACCCATTTTTATCTTGCAGCGGCGGCGCTGGTCGTCGTCGCCCTGGCGCTGCTGCTGCGTCCGTGGTGGCGTTCCGGTCGCCGTATCGTCAGCGCCGACTTTTTGCCGGCGCTGAACGCCGCCATCCATCGCGACCGCCTTGCAGAACTCGAGCGCGACCACAACAATGGCACGCTCTCCGATGCCGGCCTGGCCGAGGCGCGCGAGGAACTGCAGCGGCAACTGCTCGACGACACCGCAGCGGCCGAAGTGGCCGCCGTCGATGCCGTCAGCCGCCGCAGCGGCATCGCGATCGCCATCGTGCTGCCGCTGCTCGCGGTCGCCCTGTATGCCGTGATCGGCACTCCGTCCGCGGTGCTGCCGCAGGCGGCACAGGCGCAGCGCGTCGCGGCGGACATGGAACAGCTCACGGCCAATCTGGCCCGGAAACTGGAGCAGAACCCCGAAAATCCTGAAGGCTGGGTCATGCTCGCCCGCGCCTACAAGTCCCTCGGTCGCCTGGAGGACGCCGAACGCGCCTATGCCCGCGTCGGACCGGACCTGGAGAAGAGCGCCGAACTGCTCGCCGAAGTGGCGGAACTGCAGGTGCAGAAGAGCAATGGCTTCGATGCCCGTTCGCGTGAACTGGTGCAGAAGGCGCTGCGCCTGGAACCCGACAACATGCTGGCCCTGTTCCTCGGCGGCGGCGAGGCCTTCGCCGCCGGCCGTTATGCCGCCGCGACGGAATATTGGGGACGGCTCCTGCCGCGCCTCGAACCCGGCAGCGAAGATGCCCAGATGGTCGAATCGAGCATCGCGATGGCGCGCGAGCGCAGCGAAGCCGGGAAGAAGGCCTCGGCAGGGGGCGATGCCCTGCCCGACACTGCCATTCCCCGGGATGATGCACATCGCGGCGTGGCGAAGCCGGGAACGGAGAAGGGCGCCGACAAAACCGCGGCCAAAACCTCGGGCAAGTCGGTCGGCGGACGTGTCGAACTTGCCGCCGCCCTCAAAGGCAAGGCTGGTCCCGACGACGTCGTCTTCATCTTCGCCCGCGCGGTCGATGGTCCGCGCATGCCGCTTGCCGCGCTGCGCGCGCGCGCGGCCGACCTGCCGCTGGATTTCGTGCTTGACGACAGTCATGCCGTGATGCCGGGATCCAATCTTTCGTCGGCGCAGCAGGTGCGTATCGAGGTTCGTGTCTCGAAGTCGGGCCAGGCCGCGCCGGGCAAGGGCGACCTTACCGGCAAGAGCACCACCGTGAAGCCGGGAGCCAGCGGTTTGCGCATCGTGGTAGACCAGACAGAACCTTGACGCCGCGCCGCCAACGGCGCACCATTCCGATCAGCTCGTTGAATCGCCATAGAGTAAAAGTTCTATGGCTATTCTTTTCCGGGCGTATTTTCAGTTGATCCGCATCAAGGCAGCAGCTGGTTGCAGGCCTACGATGTTGCATGTGCACAAACCCTAATTTTCCAAGGGTTATCGACGCGAGAATCTGTCCGGCAGCAAAGAGCTGCCGTCATCGGAGCCGGGAAATGAACATATCAAGTGCCATCGTCCACGCCGGACCAGGCCAGTTGCCGGTCGTTCAAGCTGGATTGGCCGGGTTGGAGGGCGTCGAGGTGCATGCCGTGTCGCCCGAGGGCAAGCTGATCGTCACCATCGAATCCGCCGACGATGGCAGCAATGTCGCTATTTACGAGGAAATCGGCCGGCTGCAGGGCGTGATGTCGACCGCCATGGTGTACCACCAAATCGAATCCGAACCAGACCTGGAAGTTTCAGTGGAGGCTGGCCGCAGGGCCGAGCCGCAAATAAAGGAGATTTGAAATGAAATTGACGCGACGTGAATTCATCAAGTCCAATGCCGTAGCCGCCGCAGCCGCCAGCGCCGGCATGAGCATTCCCGGCGTGGCGCTGGCCGCAACGCCGCAGAGCGAAGAAGGCGTGCGCTGGGACAAGGGCGTCTGCCGCTACTGCGGCACCGGTTGCGGCGTTCTGGTCGGGGTCAAGGACGGGCGCGTGGTGGCCACCCAGGGCGACCCGGATGCGCCGGTGAACAAGGGCTTGAATTGCGTCAAGGGCTACTTCCTGTCGAAGATCATGTATGGCAAGGATCGCCTGACCAAGCCGCTGCTGCGCATGAAGGACGGCAAGTTCGACAAGAACGGCGAATTCGCGCCGATCACATGGGATGCCGCCTTCGACATCATGGCCGACAAGGTCAAGGCGACGCTGAAGGAGCCGACCCAGGGTGCGAACGGCGTTGCCATGTTCGGCTCCGGCCAATGGACGGTGTGGGAAGGCTATGCCGCCGTCAAGCTGATGAAGGCCGGCTTCCGCAGCAACAGCATCGACCCGAACGCGCGCCATTGCATGGCCTCCGCCGTCGCCGGTTTCATGCGCACCTTCGGCATCGACGAGCCGATGGGTTGCTATGACGATGCCGAGCATGCCGACGTGTTCGCCCTGTGGGGCGCCAACATGGCCGAGATGCACCCGATCCTCTGGTCGCGCATCACCAACCGCCGCCTCACCGCCAACCACGTCAAGATCCATGTCCTGTCCACCTTCTCGCACCGTTCCTGCGAACTGGCCGACAACGAGCTGATCTTCAAGCCGCAGTCGGACCTGGCGATCCTCAACTACATCTGCAATTACATCATCCAGAACAAGGCGGTCAATCAGGAATTCGTCAAGAAGAATGTCGGCTTTTTCCAGGGCGTCACCGACATCGGCTACGGCCTGCGGCCCAACCATCCGCTGGAACAGGTGGCCAACAACAACGGCTACCCCGGCGCCGACGGCAAGCCCAAGGGCGACCCGAACAAGCACACGCCGATCACGTTCGACGACTTCGCCAAGTTCGTTTCCGAGTACACGCTCGACAAGGCGCACGAGATTTCCGGCGTGCCGAAGGAGAAACTCGAAGCCCTGGCCAAGGCCTATGCCGATCCGAAGGTGAAGGTCACCTCCTACTGGACCATGGGTTTCAACCAGCATACGCGCGGCACCTGGGTCAACAACATGATCTACAACGTGCACCTGCTGGTGGGCAAGATCTCCGAGCCGGGCAACAGCCCCTTCTCGCTGACCGGCCAGCCTTCGGCTTGCGGCACGGCGCGCGAGGTCGGCACCTTCGCCCATCGCCTGCCGGCCGACATGGTGATCTTCAATCCGAAGCATAGGGAGATGACGGAGAAACTCTGGAAACTGCCGGCGGGCGCGCTTTCCGCGCAGATGGGCTATCACGCGGTGGCGCAAAGCCGCATGCTGAAGGACGGCAAGATAGGCTTTTACTGGACCTCGACCACCAACAACATGCAGGCCGGCCCCAACGTCAATGGCGAGATCTATCCGGGCTGGCGCAACCCGAAGGCCTTCGTCGTGGTTTCCGACGTCTATCCGACGGTGTCGGCGATGTCGGCCGACCTGATCCTGCCTTGCGCGATGTGGATGGAAAAGGAAGGCATGTTCGGCAACGCCGAGCGTCGCGGCCAGATGTGGCGCCAGCAGGTCAAGGCCCCGGGTGACTGCAAGTCCGACCTCTGGCAGTACATGGAGTTCTCCAAGCGATTCAAGATGGAAGACGTCTGGCCGGCGGACGTGCTGGCCAAGGCGCCGGAATACAAGGGCAAGACCCTGTACGAGGTGCTGTATGCCAACGGCCAGGTCAACAAGTTCCCCAAGGACGAAACGGCGAAGGTCAACGCCCACGCGTTTGCCGGATACACCAACGACGAGTCCGAGGCTTTCGGCTACTACGTGCAGAAAGGCCTGTTCGAGGAATATGCCGCCTTCGGCCGCGGGCACGCCCACGACCTGGCGCCCTTCGACACCTACCACAAGGTGCGCGGCATGCGCTGGCCAGTGGTGGATGGCAAGGAAACGCTGTGGCGTTTCCGCGAAGGCTACGACCCGTATGTGAAGAAGGGCGAGGGCGTGAGGTTCTACGGCTACCCCGACGGCAAGGCCAAGATTTTCGCCCTGCCCTACCAGCCGGCGGCCGAAATGCCGGACAAGGAATATGACCTGTGGCTGTGCACCGGCCGCGTGCTGGAGCACTGGCATACGGGTTCGATGACGCGGCGCGCGCCCGAGCTCTACAAGTCCTTCCCGGACGCGGTGGTCTGGATGCACCCGAAGGACGCCGAGAAGCGCGGCCTCAAGCGCAACGACGTGGTCAAGGTCTCGACACGGCGCGGCGAGATCAGCCTGCGGGTCGACACCAAGGGCCGCAACAAGCCGCCGGAGGGCCTGATCTTCATTCCTTTCTTCGACGAGCACCGCCTGGTCAACAAACTTACCCTGGACGCCACGTGTCCGATTTCGAAAGAAACGGACTTCAAGAAGTGCGCGGCCAAGGTGGTCAAGGCCTGACCCGGCAAAGCGGAGGGCATGGGGAGTCGTGAGGGACGTGCGCTTCCCGGCCAAGGATCATGGACAACGAGAACAAGCCCAGCGCGGCGGCCCGCCGGCAGTTTCTTGCCGACACCGCGCGCATGGCCTGCGGCGTCGGCCTGCTGGGGCTTGGTGTCGGGCTGTATGCGAGGCACGCCAAGGCCTTGCCGCCAGCCGCCATCCGGCCCCCGGGGGCTCTGCCGGAAACCGAGTTCTCCGCCGCCTGCATTCGCTGCGGCCTGTGCGTGCGCGACTGTCCCTTCGACATCCTGCACCTGGCCAAACCCGAAGAGCCGGTGTCGACCGGTACGCCCTACTTCGTCGCGCGCCAGCTGCCCTGCGAAATGTGCGAGGACATCCCCTGCGTCAAGGCCTGTCCTACCGGCGCCCTGGATCATTCCCTGAAGGACATCAACAAGTCGAAAATGGGTCTGGCGGTGCTGGTCGACCAGGAGACCTGCCTGAATTTCCTCGGCCTGCGCTGCGACATCTGCTATCGCGTCTGCCCGGTGATCGACAAGGCGATCACGCTCGACCGGCAGGTCAACGTGCGCACCGGACGGCACACCCATTTCATCCCGGTGGTGCATTCGGATCACTGCACGGGTTGCGGCAAGTGCGAAAAAGCCTGTCCCACCGAAGTGGCCTCGATCAAGGTGTTCCCGCTCTACATGGCCAAGGGCCAGCTCAGTTCGCACTACCGCCTGGGCTGGGTGGAAAAGGAAAAGGCCGGCGGCAGCCTGGTCGCGCCGGATGTCGAGCACCGGTACAACATGCCCGAGGGCATGAAATATGAAAGCGGCAAAGGGCTCTCGCCCAGTGCTCCCGCCGATGCGGCACCGGGTTCGGCACCCGGCAGCACGTCGGGTCTGCCCAGGGCTTTCCAGGGAGGCAAGCTGTGAACGCCACCTTGAAAACCTCAGACACTCGTCCCGGCGTCGAAGCCATCGCCGCCAAGGGCTGGCTGGCCGCGCACAAATGGTTGATCCTGCGCCGCAGCAGCCAGATCGGCATCCTGCTGCTGTTCCTGGTCGGCCCGTGGTTCGGCCTCTGGATCGTCAAGGGCAATCTGAATTTCAGCTACACCTTGAGCTTCCTGCCGCTGACCGATCCATTCATCATCCTCCAGTCGCTGCTGGCACGGCAGGCGCCGGAAAAACTGGCGCTGATCGGGGTGACCATCGTCGTGCTGTTCTACCTTCTGGTCGGTGGCCGCAGCTATTGCTCCTGGGTCTGCCCGGTCAACCCGCTGACCGATTTCGCCTACTGGCTGCGCGTGCGGCTGGGGCTCAAGGGCAGCGCCCACATAAGCCGGCCGACGCGCTACTGGATGCTGGGCATGACGCTGGTGGCGGCCGCCGTGACCGGCAGCATTGCCTGGGAAATGGTCAATCCGGTATCGATGATGCATCGCGGCCTGATCTTCGGCCTCGGCCTGGCCTGGGCGGTGCTGCTCGCCGTATTCCTCTTCGACCTGTTCGTCATGCGCCACGGCTGGTGCGGACATCTTTGCCCGGTCGGGGCCTTCTACAGCCTGATCGGCAGGTACTCGCTGACAAGGATCAAACTGCCGGCCCGCGCCGCCTGCAACGACTGCATGGACTGTTTCGCCGTCTGTCCCGAGCCGCAGGTCATCCGCCCGGCGCTGAAAGCCATAGCCGGCACACCACCCGTGATCCTGGAAGCCAACTGCACCAACTGCGGACGTTGCATCGATGTCTGCTCGAAGGATGTGTTCGCCTTCGGCACCCGTTTCAACACTACCGTCGCACCCGTAACCGGCGTCCCGCAAACGGCGCCCAAGTGATCAACCATCCACTTCGTCTGGGGAGTCCATCATGAAAAAAACCGTTACCATCCTCCTGGCATCTCTGCTGACCATCATCGTGGGTTGCGCCAGTTACGAGCCCCTGGTTTCGATGCGCGGTGCCGATGTCGCCGCCGCCGACCCGGCACCGGCGGCAAAGGAATATGTCGGCAAGCGGCCGGGAACGAACTCTTCCGTGGTGCGCACCTTCAGCACCCAGCCGCCGGTGATCCCGCATGCCGTGGATAATTTCGACGAGGTGACGCTGGCCGAAAACCAGTGCCTGGATTGCCACGGCCCGGCCAATTACGTGAAGAAGAATTCGCCGAAGATGGGCGACAGCCACTTCGTCGCCGCCACCAAGGGCTTCGATGCCTCGCGCCATGTCTGCACCAGTTGCCATGTCGGCCAGGTCGATGCACCGGCGCTGGTCGAGAACAAGTTCATCGGCAACATCAAGTAAGCATCAGCGATTTACGCGAGGCACGCCGGCGCCGGCGTGCGTCGTGGAAGTTCTCAGGCCACGCTGATCGCCGCGACCGGGCAGGGCGCCACGCAGGCGCCGCAGCCCGTGCAGGCGGCGGCATCGATCTCCGCCAGGGGCGGCCCGCCGCGGCGCGGACTGAAGCGGATCGCCGCCACCGAGCAGTGGTCGCCGCAGATCCGGCACTCCACGCCGCGCTGCGCCAGGCAGGTGTTCGCCACCTGCGCCTTGATCGCCCACGGCCAGACTTGGCATTCCGAGTTCTGCAGCGCACCGGCCTTGCAGGCGGCCGCGCAGTCACCGCAGAAAGTGCATTCGCCGCGCTTGAAATCCACTTCCGGGTAGCCGCGCACGATGACGATGACGCGGGTCGGGCAAATCGGGACGCAGTCGCCGCAACGCGTGCAGGCATCGAGGAAGAGTTCCTCGGCCAGCGACCAGGGTGGGCGTAGAGGCGGTGGGCGGGACTTGAAGTCCCCGCGCATGAACTGGCGGCGGCTGACCATGGCAGGTGGGGAATCGAATCGAGAAGCGAATTCTGCCCGTGCCGGGCCAACGCGGCAACCGGCATCCCCGCACCGACAGTCCGACCAATAACAAAATCTTACGATTGCCGCCTTGGCTTCCCGAAAATCCGGACTAGCCTGATATTGCGGCCGCATGGATTTCGACCTGAAGTCAAACCTCGCAACGAAAGGAAATGATCATGACAAGCACACTTCGCAACGGCTTGGGACGCATTGCACTGGTCGCGCTGCTCGGCGTGGCGATAGCGGCTCCTATCGCCGCGCAGCCTGCCGGCGGCGCCGGCATGGGTCCCGGCCAGGGCATGGGGCAGGGCGCCGGCATGGGTCCGGGAGGCGGCAAGCCGATGCGCTTCAACTTCAACAAGGACAACACCCCCGGCTGGACCCTGATGAGCGCCGAGGAGCGCGCGGCCCACAGCGGCAATATGCGCGCCACCAAGACCTACGACGAATGCAAGGCCCTGCAGGCCGAACACCATCAGGCCATGGAAGCGCGCGCCAAGGAAAAAGGCGTCACGTTGCCGGCGCCTCGCGCCAACGGCTGCGACCGCATGAAGGCGCGCGGCTTCTACAAGTAGTCCGCCCCACGCCATGGCGGAAGGCTGGCTCCCGGCCTAACACGCATGGCACCGAGCGCCACCCGCAGAAGATGGAACACGCGAAATGCGAAGGGATCGCCCCCCACCCCCGATCCACGGCCGGCCCTGCATGGCCGGCCGGCTTCGGCGGCGCGAAGCAGTGCTTCGCGCAACCCCGCCTGCGCCCCCCGCCCCAGGGCGGGGGCTACCATCTGGCTCGCTTCGCTCGATAGTGTCCAGGGACTTCGCAACGGGTGTTTCATATTAAGCTGGTCGGGAGCCCTTTTTTCGTTCCTGTCGCCATGAACCAGCACAGCCACACGCATGCGGCGTTCGCGTTCAATCGCGCGTTTGCCATCGGCATTGCGCTGAACCTCGGCTTCGTCGTGGTCGAGGCCGCCGCCGGCTTGATGGCCGGTTCGCTCGCCTTGCTGGCTGATGCCGGGCACAACCTGTCGGATGTCGCCGGCCTGGTACTCGCCTGGGTGGCGGCGCTCGCCGCCGGGCGGTTGCCGGATTCGCGCCACACCTACGGCTGGCAGCGCGCGTCCATCCTTGCTGCATTCGCCAACGCGGTGCTGCTGCTGGTGGCGATGGGCTCGCTGCTGTGGGAGGCGGGCCAACGCCTGCAGGCGCCGCCGCCGACGGATGCCGTCACCGTGATGGTCGTAGCCGCCATCGGCGTGCTGGTGAATGGCGTCACGGCGGCGCTGTTCATGTCCGGCATGAAGTCCGACATGAACCTGCGCGGCGCCTTCCTGCACATGGCCGGGGATGCGCTGGTTTCGCTGGGCGTGGTGCTGGCCGGCGCGCTCTACCTGTGGACCGGCTGGGGCTGGCTGGACCCGGTCGCCAGCATGACGATCGCACTGCTCATCATCGTCGGCACCTGGCGCCTGTTCCGGCAATCCCTGCACCTGCTGTTCGACGGCGTGCCGGAAAGCGTCGTGCTGGCGGAGGTCGATGCACTGCTGCGCGCGCAGCCCGGCGTCGATGACGTGCACGACCTCCATGTCTGGGCCATGAGCACCACCGGGACGGCCTTGACGGCACACCTGGTGATGCCCGGCGGCCATCCGGGCGATGCCTTCCTCGAGCAGGTCGGCGGCGAACTGCATGACCGCTTTCACATCACGCACCCTACCCTGCAGATCGAACTGGGTGGGCACGACCATGGCTGTGCACGCACCCTTGGCGAATAGCGATCCGGCCGAAGCAAAGTCTTGAGGAATCCACCATGCACATTCCGGGTTCGCCGCCTTTTGCCGTGATCGCCCTCCTCCGCGTGCTCGCACTCGCACTGCTGTTTGCCGTTCCGGCACATGCGACAGCCGCAGAGGATGGCCCGACCGGTTCCGGTGCCGACGGGCAGGTGCAGATACCGGTGTACTTCTTCTGGTCGTTGGCCTGCCCTCACTGCATGGCGGCGCATCCGTTCATCGCAGCCATCGCGCAGGCACGGCCCTGGGTCACGCTGCACGCGCTGGAGGTCTCGCGCGAGCCGGAGAACCTTCGCCGCTACGAGACTATGGTGCGCGCGCTCGGCGAGGAGGCGGCGGCCGTGCCGGCAGTGATTTTCTGCGGCGAGATGCATGTCGGCTGGGAAGGTGACGAGGTCACCGGCGCCCTGCTGCGGCAGCGCCTCGACGCGTGTCGCGGCAAGGTCGGCGGCGAGCCGCAGGCGACGACCGCCCCGTCACCCCTGGCGACCATTCGCCTGCCGCTGGTCGGCGCCGTCGATCCTGGCAGCCTGTCGCTACCGATGCTGACCCTGGTGCTGGCCGGACTCGACGCCTTCAACCCCTGCGCCTTCTTCGTCCTGCTGTTCCTGCTCTCGATGATGGCGCACCAGAAGAGCCGGGCCCGCATGCTGGCGATCGGCGGCGTCTTCGTCACCATTTCCGGCCTCATGTATTTCGCCTTCATGGCGACCTGGCTCAACGTCTTTCAGCTTTTCGGCCACCTCGCCTGGGTGACGTTGGCGGCAGGTGCCCTCGCGGTATTCGTCGGCGCGGTGAACGTGAAGGACTTCTTCTGGTTCGAAAAGGGGCTCACGCTGTCGATTCCCGAAGCGAAAAAGCCCGACATATTCCGGCGCACGCGTGCCATCCTCGCCGCCGACCGACTGCCGGCGATGCTGGCCGCCACGGTGGTGCTGGCCATCGCCGCGAACTTCTACGAACTGCTGTGCACCGCCGGCTTCCCCATGGTCTATACGCGGCTGTTGACGCTGGCCGAGAGTTCCCCGGCCGGGCGCTACGCCTACCTCGCCGCCTACAACGTGGTCTATGTGCTGCCGCTCGCGGCGATTGTCGCGGCCTTCGCCGGGACGCTGGGTGCGAGAAAGCTCAGCGAGCGCGAAGGCCGCCTGCTGAAACTGATGTCGGGCGTGATGATGCTGGGCCTCGGCGGATTGCTGCTGCTGGCGCCAGAACGGGTCAGCCAGGTCGGGATCGCCTTCGGCCTGATGGCGGTCGCGGTCCTTGTCACCGCAATCGCAGCCCGGGTCACCCGGAGGTCCTGAACAGGCACATGGATCGTCGCGCTTGACCGGAAGGCAGGTCCACTCCTACAATGCTTCCATATTTCTGGAAATATGGAAGCGATCCATGGAAACCACCGAAGCCGTCGACAAGCTGGCCGCGTTGTCCCAGGAAACGCGCCTGCGCATCTTCCGCCTGCTGATCGAGCAGGGACCGCTGGGCCTGCATGCTGGCGCCATCGCCGAGGCGCTGGCACTGGCGCCGGCGACGCTGTCCTTCCATGTCGCCCACTTGGTCCGTGCCGGGCTCGTCAGCGCGCGCCAGGAAGGGCGCTTCATCTTCTACGCGGCGGGCTTCGCGGCGATGGATGACCTGATCGCCTTCCTCACCGACAACTGCTGCCAGGGTGGGCAATGCCTGCCGAAGACCGCCGCCGCGGCCACCACGGCGAAGCGCCGGCGCCAGGCCGCCTAATTCGGGAGTTCTCATGACGTTCAAGGTACTCGTGCTGTGCACCGGCAATTCCGCGCGCTCCATCCTCGGCGAGATGCTGTTCAATCACCTCGGCCGGGGCAGCATCGAGGCGCATTCGGCCGGCAGCAAGCCCGGCGGCGCGGTCAACCCGGTCGCGCTGGAAACGCTGGCAAGGCATGGCGTGCCCTGCGCCGGTGCGCGCAGCAAATCCTGGGACGAATTCAACGCTGACGCCGTACCGCCAGCGCCGTCCCACAAGGGGATACCGGTTCCCATAACTTTCGATTTCATCTTCACCGTCTGCGGCAATGCGGCGCAGGAAACCTGCCCGGTCTGGCCCGGCCATCCGGCGACGGCGCACTGGGGCATTCCCGACCCCGCCCATGTCGAACCGCTGGAAGCGCGGCGCGAGGCCTTCGAGGAGGCTTACCAGTCATTGAGGAAGCGCATCGAAGCCTTCCTCGCCCTGCCGCTGGAAACCATGAGCCGCGACGAGGCGCTCGCCGCCGCCCGGCGCATCCATACCGGAGACTGATCCATGTCCGCGCAATGTGAAACCACCGCCAAGCTCGCCGCCGGCGCCCCGATGTCCACCTTCGAGCGCTACCTCACGGTCTGGGTCGTACTCTGCATCGTCGCCGGCATCGCGCTCGGCCAGTTCCTGCCGGCACCCTTCCAGGCGCTGGGGCGCATGGAAGTGGCGCGGGTCAACATTCCGGTCGGCCTGCTGATCTGGGTCATGATCATCCCGATGCTGGTCAAGGTGGATTTCGGCGCGCTGCACGAGGTCCGCCAGCATGTCAAAGGCATCGGCGTGACCTTGTTCGTGAACTGGCTGGTTAAGCCCTTCTCCATGGCGCTGCTGGGCTGGATCTTCATCCGCCAGCTGTTCGCGCCGTATCTTCCGGCCGACCAGCTCGACAGCTACATCGCCGGCCTGATCCTGCTCGCCGCCGCGCCCTGCACGGCCATGGTCTTCGTCTGGAGCCGGCTGACCAATGGCGACCCGCTGTTCACACTGTCGCAGGTGGCGGTGAACGACACGATCATGGTCTTCGCCTTCGCCCCCATCGTCGGCCTGCTGCTCGGCATCTCGGCCATCGCCGTGCCCTGGGACACGCTGGTCACCTCGGTGGTGCTCTACATCGTGATCCCGCTGGCGCTCGCGCAATTGTGGCGCAAGGCGCTGCTGAACAAAGGCCAGGTCCACTTCGACGCCGTCATGGCCAGACTGGGGCCGTGGTCGATCAGCGCGCTGCTGGCTACGCTGGTGCTGCTGTTCGCTTTCCAGGGCAAGGCCATCGTGGACAAGCCGCTGATCATCGCGCTGCTGGCGGTGCCGATCCTGATCCAGGTCTTCTTGAATTCAGCGCTGGCCTACTGGCTCAACCGCGCCGTCGGCGAAAAGCACAACGTCGCCTGCCCCTCGGCGCTGATCGGCGCCAGCAATTTCTTCGAACTCGCCGTGGCCGCCGCCATCAGCCTGTTCGGCTTCGAATCCGGCGCCGCGCTGGCCACCGTGGTCGGCGTGCTGATCGAAGTGCCGGTGATGCTGCTGGTAGTCAAGGTGGTTAATTCCAGCAAGGGGTGGTACGAACGGGGCGGGTGATGGACTTCCTGATTCCCACGCTGCAGGGCGGCGCCGCCAGCCTCGCCGCCTACCTCGCGGCGCACGTCCTGCTTTGCCTGGTGCCGGCCTTCTTCATCGCCGGCGCGCTCTCGGCGCTGCTGCCGCAGGCCTCGATCACGCGCTACCTCGGCCCCGACGCGCCGCGCTGGGTGGCCTATCCGGCCGCCGCCGGCGCCGGCAGCCTGCTCGCCGTCTGCTCCTGCACCGTGCAGCCGCTGTTCGCCGGCATCTACGGCAAGGGTGCGGGACTGGGGCCGGCGATCACCTTCCTCTTCTTCGCTCCCGCCGCCAACATCCTCGCCCTGTCCTACACCGGCGTCGCGCTCGGCGCCGAGATCGCCATCGCGCGCATCGTGCTCGCGCTGTCCTTCGGCATCGGCATCGGAATGATCATGGCGATGATTTTTCGCAGGAGCGAGGCCGCGCGCCAGGGCGGCGCGCGCGCCTTCGCCGGCGACGGCCACGTGCCGGCGCGCACGCTGCTGTTCTTCGCCACGCTGGTGGCTTTGCTGATTGCCGGCACATTGAAGGTCGATCTGTTCACCTCAACGCTCTGGCAACACAGCATGGCCTGGCCCGAGGCGGCAAGCGCGCAGGCCCTGCTCGATCGCTGGGTACCCGCCAACGAAGCCACCGGCGCCGAGGGCATCAGCCTGCAGGGCGTGGCGCTGATCGCGCTGCTCGCTGCCATCGGCGCAACTGCCTGGCGCGGCCTCGGCCTGATCGACAACGGCGTGAACCGCCTGACCCTGCCGGCCCTGGCGCTGACCGTGCTGACGCTGGCCTTCGCCGCGCTGGGCCTGCGCGTCACGGATGCCGGACTCGCCATCACAGTCAGCGGCCGCACGCTGGCCGTGCCCCTGCTGTGCGCCGCGCTACTGCCGCAGGTGCGCCGCTTCGATGTCTGGGACATGCAGCAGTGGCTGTGGGAAACCTGGCGCTTCGTCAGGATGATCTTTCCCTTGCTGGTGGTCGGCGTGTTCCTGATCGGCGTCATCCGTGTCTTCATCCAGCCGGAATGGATCAGGGCGGTCGCCGGCAGCAACACCGTCGCCGCCAACCTCGCCGGCGTCGTCTTCGGCGTCTTCATGTATTTCCCGACCCTGGTCGAAGTGCCGATCGCGAAAATGTTCCTATCGCTCGGCATGCACCCCGGCCCGCTGATCGCCTACCTGATGGCCGACCCGGAACTCTCGCTGCAAAGCATCCTGATCACCGCGGCCATCATCGGCAAGCTCAAGGCCTGGACCTATGTCGCGCTGGTGGCGCTGTTCTCCACGCTGGCCGGGCTGGCCTACGGCGCCTGGGTGGACGGCACGCCGGCACTGACCCTGATCCTGGTCGTCGGCGGCTTCGTCGCTACACTGGTCATCGCGCTCAACGTCATCGAAAACAGGAGAACCCCATGCTGATCAAGATCCTCGGCACCGGCTGCGCCAAGTGCCAGCGCCTCGAACAACTCACGCGCGAAGTGGTGGCCGAACAGGGCATGGACGCCAGCATTGAACACGTGCGCGACATGAAGGAAATCATGGCCTACCCGATCACCACCACCCCGGCGCTGGTGATCGACGAGGAAGTCGCGGTCTTCGGCCGCATGCCGAGCAAGGACGAGATTGCCGGCTGGCTGAAACAGGCATGATCGCTGCAACCGCCGTGCCGCCAGCGCCGACTTTTACCAGGAGCCCATCATGAGTGAATCCCAGCAATTCTCTTTCACCCTCGAACAGCAGGAAGACTTCGCCTTCCTGATCCGCTTCGACAAGGACATCCCGCCCTTGCTGGCCGACGAGCCGCCGCCGCTGGGCCATGACGCCGGGCCCAATCCCTCGCGCCTGCTGGCCGCCAGTATCGCCAAAGCCTTTCGGCCAGCCTGCTGTTCGCGCTGCGCAAGTTCAAGAACAATCCCGGCCCGATCACCGCGGTGGTCACCGCGCACATGGAGCGCAACACGGAAAAGCGCCTGCGCGTCGGCCGCGTCGATGTGATGATCCAGTTCGATTCGCCGGCCGATTCGCTCGAACACCTGGACCGCGTGCTCGCCCAGTTCGAGGACTTCTGCGTCGTCACGCAAAGCGTCAGGAGCGGCTTCCCGGTGTCTGTCACCGTGCGCGATGGTTCAGGCAAAGTCATCAAGCCGGAGTAAGCAGGCACTCGCTTGCCGGCAACGCGCAGCCGCAGGCTATCGGTCAGCACGGGGACGGTGGCGAGGGAGTCGGGCGCGCAGGGTCATGTGATTGTAATCATAGGCTGCAGCGCCTTTTCAGGCTAGCATGCCGGCGGTGGTCCGGCACCGTGTCCCCAGTGCGGTGCGTCCCATTGGGAACTTTTGAAAGGAATGCAGATGCAGAAAATTCTCGGCTTCGGCGAGAGAGTGCCCGACTACGGCGTTCCGGTATTGAATGAACGTGAGGTGCGGGCGGCCGCCGGCATCCTCTTCGCCTTCGCCCTGGTTTCGTTCATGAACTCCTGGCTGATGGGAAATTTCCGCCTGACGCAGATTTTCGTGATCGGCTTCCTGATCGATTTCACGATCCGCATCTTCATCAATCCTAAGTACTCGCCGAGCATGATCCTCGGCCGCCTCGCGGTGAAGAATCAGGTGCCGGAATGGTCGGGCGCGCCGCAGAAGCGCTTTGCCTGGGCGGTGGGCTGGACGCTGGCCGTGGTGATGTTCTACCTGATCGTGCTCAACAAGGTGGTCGGTCCGATCAACCTGATCGTATGCGCCACTTGCCTGACCCTGATGTTCTTCGAGAGCGCCTTCGGCATCTGCCTCGCCTGCAAGATCTACAACGCCTTCAGCCGCCAACAGGCAAGGCATTGCCCGGGTGGCGCCTGCGAAGTCTTCGTGCCACACCCCAGCCAGAAAGTCGGCGCCGGCGCTACGGCGATCGTCGCGATCTTCGTCGCCGTGATCGGCTTCACCAGCCGGCAATGGTTCCAGCCGACCCAGGCGCAAGCCGCTGCGCCGGAAGCCGCCGCCACGGGCGGTGCCGGCAAATGCACGCCGCCGGACTGGGCAGTGGCCATGGGTCACGGCGAAATGTGGAAGTTGCACAACAACTGCAAGTAAGGGAACAACAATGAACACGCGCGGGAAGTTCCTCGCAGCCCTGGCCGTCTCCGCCCTGTCTCTCTTCGCGGGCAACGCGCTGGCCGCGCCGCTGACGGTGGAGATCGTCGCCATGGCGCACCCGCCGGTGAAGATGGCCCTGGCTCCCTTGCGCCAATGGCTGGCCGCGCAGGGCAACAAGGTCAAGGTCATCGAAGTCGACGTCGAAAGTCCGCTGGGCGAGAAACGCCTCGCGGCGATCGGACTTGACGGCCACATCCCGATAGCGATTCTGATCGACGGCCAATACCGACAGAAACGCAAGGATGACGTCGTCATGGAGTTTGTCAATTTTCCGGCAATCGACGGCGCACCGCCCGGCGTGCGCGGCAAGTGGACTACGGCCGACGTACAGGCCGTGTTGAGCGAACGGATGAAATAGCCTGAGTCTCGTGCGCGCCACCTGGCTCAGGGGTCGTAGCGGCACGGATTTCGGGGAGAAGCAGGCCGCGCGCAAGCTGGATCTGATGGCGCGCTTCCATTTCTGAGCGCCGTCCCGCCGGCGCCAGCGCTGTGCGTCCCAAGAAAACTTTCGCGGACGCGTCAGTTTTTCGGCAATCGCAATGTCATGCCGCCGGCGAAAGTCAGATCGTCGATGTGTCCGGCCGATTTTCCGTCCTTGCTTACCAGGTGGATATGGATCGTGTTCTTCACGTCCTTTTCCTTGATTGCCGGAACATAGGTACCGATGAAGGCGCCCAGGTGCTTCTCGGAGTAGAAGCCGACGATATCGACCGGGGTGCCCTTCATCGTGTAGTTCACCTTGGATTTGGCGAAAAGCTCGCGCGTGACCGGCTTGCCCTCAGTGCGATCGACGTTGATGTGCCACTTCAGTTCGGCCGGCGTGCCGGCGAGCAGGAAGGGGAAGGGCTGGTTGGTGTCGATGCCGGCGGCGGCGGCGCGCACCTTGACGTGGCGTTGCAGGTCGAGGTACGACTTGACCGAGGCCGGAACCAACTCGTCGCGCCATTGCGTGTTTTTCGTCCAGACGGAGAACACGGCAGCGTGGTCGCGGCCATGATCCATGGTGAATTCCTTGCCGCGCACCTTGGTCACGTAGGGCTTGCCATCGAAGACGGTGATCTCGCCGTCGAGCCCGGCAACGGCACCGACGCCGAAGCTGGCTTCCGGCCCCGACATCGCGGCGAGCGGCACTTTGGCCTCGGCCTTGCCGGTGTCGAAAATGGTCTTCTGCGAACCGTAGTATTCGACCAGCCCCTCCTTCACGGCGGGAATGGTCGCGGTAGCGCAAGCGGCCAGGGCGCAGGCGCCGCCAATGGCGTAAAGAGTCTTCATGTGTTTCCTCCGGTGGTTGAGTCGGCGGCTGACCAAGTGTTTCTTGTTACGCGTCGTGGGCGAAATTCTGTCCGAACCGGCCGGCGGGATTTATGATTGCAGTCACATGAAGAAAAATACTTCCCGATTGGCGGCGGATTCGACGACCAACGACATTCCCTCGATTGCCGGGGTTCACCCCGCTCCACGACATCTTGCCGCCGGGGCCTTCCTGTTCCGCCAGGGCGACAGGACGGTCGGCATGTTCTTTCTGAAGTCGGGCCGCTTGCGCATGCAGCGCGTGACGCCGGATGGCGGCACGGTGAGCTTGCACATCGTGCGGCCCGGCGAAACCTGCGCCGAGCCGTCCCTGTTCTCCAGCCGCTACCACTGCGACATGCTGGCCGAAACGGACGCCGAGGTCTGGCTTTTCCCGAAGAAGGAACTCGTCGACAGCCTGCGCGGCAATCCGGAGAGCTTGTGGGACTTCGCCGGCGGACTCGCGCGCGGGCTCCAGGGGATGCGCCAGCGCTACGAACTGAAGCAGATCCGCTCCGCGCCGGAACGGGTGCTGCAACTGCTGCGTTTGCGCTGTGATGACAGCGGGGCCTATCGCACCAGCGGAAGCTTGAAGGACATGGCCGCCGAACTGGGCCTGACCCATGAAGCGCTCTACCGTGCGATGGCGGCTCTGGAGCGAAGCAGGCGAATTCGCCGCAGCGCCGATCTGCTGCAAATCCTGCCAACCAAGCCCGAATAAGCAATGACAGCAACCCAGGCCGGGAATCGATTCGACCTCGCCGAACTCGCCGGCGCCTTCGGCGACCTCGGCACGCTGATCCCCTTCATCGTCGCCTAGGTCTCCATTCCCAAGATGGACCCGAGCGGAATCCTGCTCGGCTTCGGCGTCGCGCTCGTCGTCGTCGGGGCGTACTACAAGACGCCCTTTCCCGTGCAGCCGATGAAAGCCATCGGTACCGCCGCGATCACGCAGACGGCCGGCGCCGTCGTGCTGACGCCGGCCATCGTTGCCGGCGCGGGCTGGCCACCGGGCTGTTCTGGCTGCTGCTGGGCATGAGCGACCTGGCCAAGCGGCTGTCCTTCACGGTGCCGGCGGCATGGCGGGCCACGTCAGGTTCGGCGCCCGTACCGGGGGCGCGGCCATCATGCTGGGTGCGCTGTTGTTGATTTTGGCCCTGTTCTTCGGCGGCTCGATGATGACGATCCTCGCCTTGTTCCCGACCCCGGTGCTGGGCGTGATCCTGTTTCTCGCCGGGGCCGAACTCGCTCTCGGCGGCAGGCCGCACGACCAAGAGCGCGGCGGTCGTTCCGTGGTTCTCGTCACCGCGGCCTTTGCCATGTGGCATGTCGGCGCGGCGGTGGTGTTCGGCTTCCTGCTGCACCACGCGGCCGGGCGGGGCTGGCTCAAGCTCTGAATCGTTGCCGTGTCGCCGGCGCCGACGCTCTGCGTCCCAAGGAATCCTTCCGTCAATGCCCATGGCGGTGGAGTTCGTCGGGATAGTGGGGGTGGCTGTGCGCCAGCGGTTCGTGCCAGTGCGGATGGCGGTGCCTTGTGCCGGGCGTTACGGGGGCTTCGTGCTGGTGCCGGTGGTGCTCGTCGTGAACGTGCTCGTGGTCGTGCAACAGCGCCGGATGGGCGTGTTGGTGTTCGTGGCGCTCGGTCAGGTGCAGCCAGGTGCCGAGCGCCATCAGGGCGCCGGCGGCGAGCAGTCGCAGCGTGAGCGCGTCGCCCATCGCCACCGCCACCACGGCGCCGAAGAAGGGCGCGACCGAGAAGTAGGCGCCGGTGCGTGCGGCGCCGAGGTGGCGCAGGCCGACCACGAACAGCGCCAGGCTGACGCCATAGGCCAGCAGGCCGACTGTCATGGCGCCGGCGACGGCCGGCAGCGGCGGCAGGGAGGCGCCGAGCGACCAGGCCAGCATCAGGTTGACTGCACCCGCTGCCGAGCCCTTGATGGCGGCGATCCAGGTCGCGTCGGTCGCCGAGATTTTGCGCGTCAGGTTGTTGTCGATGGCCCAGGCCAGGCAGGCGCCGAGCACGGCCAGCGTCGGCCAGAGTCCGGCGAAGCGCGCCTCGCCCGGCCAGCTCAGCACGATAGCCCCGGCCGCGATGGCGGCCATTCCCAGTGCGATGCGCCGGTCGAAGTTTTCGCGGAAGGCGAACCACGCCAGCAAGGCGGTGAACACCCCTTCCGCGTTCAGCAGCAGCGACGCGTCGGAAGCCGGCATGCCGGCGAGACCGACCATCACCAGCACCGGGCCGACGATGCCGCCGGCGAGTATCGCCCCGCCGAACCAGAGCGCGTCCCCCGGCGCCAGGCGCACCGCCGGCGCCCGCCTGAGCGCGCGATACAGCGTCAGTCCGAGGCCCGAGCCGAGGTAGAGCAGGCCCGCGAGCAGCCAGGGGCTGACCGCATCGAGCAGCCATTTCGCCAGCGGCGTGCCGGCCCCGAACAGCAAGGCCGCGCCGAGCGCGGCGGCGATTCCGGGATGGCGAAGGGCGTTGCGCAGGGACATCTGCCGCGCTTTCGGGGATCAGTGATGAACCAAGAATAAGCCTGCGGGACGCCGGCGTCCAATGTCCGAGGCGCCGTTGCAGCGTCGTACTTGAGTCGGCACCACTGAAATTGAGACCGCCGTTCGGGCTGAGCCCTTCGAATTCGCTCAGGAGAGCCTTGTCGAAGCCCCTCGAGCCCTTCGACAAGCTCAGGGCGAACGGTCAAATAGATCGCATGCGTTTCAATTGGGCGAGCTCGCCGCTTGACCGCAAGCCCCATCGCGCAAATACTGCCGCCTCTGCACCGGCCCGGTCGGCCGATCCCAACCCGAGAGCACACGAAACAACATGCGCACCGAAACTCCACACGCCATCTACCTCAAGGACTACGCCCCGCCGGCCTGGCTGATCGACACGGTCGAGCTCCACGTCGTCATCCAGGACGGCCATGCCGAGGTGCGCGCCCGGCTGGCCTGCCGGCGCAACCCGGCCAACCCGCAGGCCGACATGGTGCTCGATGGCGAAGAGCTGACGTTATTGGAAGTCGGCGCTGACGGTACGGCGATGGCTCCGTCGCGCTACACGATAGGCGACGAAATCCTCACACTGCACGGCCCGCTACCGGATGCCTTCACGCTGGAAACCCTGGTCCGCGTCGACCCCGACCACAACACCCAGCTCTCCGGCCTCTACAAGTCCAAGGACGGCTACTTCACCCAATGCGAGGCGCAGGGCTTTCGCCGCATCACTTTCTACCCGGACCGGCCCGATGTCATGGCGCGCTACAGCTGCACCATCGAGGCCGACAAGGCGCGCTTCCCGCAGCTGCTGTCCAACGGTAACCCGGTTGCCACTGGCGACGCCGAAAACGGTCGCCACTGGGCGCGCTGGGAAGATCCGTTCGCCAAACCGGCCTACCTGTTCGCCCTGGTCGCGGCGAAGCTGGACGTGCTGGAGGACAGCTTCACCACGGCATCGGGGCGCAAGCTGCGTCTCGCCGTCTACGTCGAACCCGGCAAGCTCGACCAGTGCGACCACGCCATGGCGGCCCTGAAGAAGTCGATGAAATGGGACGAAGAACGCTTTGGCCTGGAGATGGACCTCGACCACTACATGATCGTCGCCGTCGGCGACTTCAACATGGGTGCGATGGAGAACAAGGGCCTCAACATCTTCAACACCAAGTACGTGCTGGCCCGCCCCGACACCGCCACCGACACCGACTACCAGGGCATCGAGCGCGTCGTCGCCCACGAGTACTTCCACAACTGGACCGGCAACCGCGTCACCTGTCGCGACTGGTTCCAGCTCTCGCTGAAGGAAGGCCTCACCGTTTACCGCGACCAGGAGTTCGGCGAAGACCTGCACTCGCGCGCGGTGACCCGCATCCAGGAGGTGAGGACGCTGCGGGTCGCCCAGTTCCCCGAAGATGCCGGGCCGATGGCGCACCCGATCCGGCCCGCCTCCTACGCCGAGATCAACAACTTCTACACGGCGACGGTGTATGAGAAGGGCGCCCAGGTGATCCGCATGATCGAAACGATCATCGGCCGTCAGAATTTCCGCAAGGGCATGGACCTCTACTTCGCGCGCCACGACGGCCAGGCCGTGACCTGCGAGGATTTCGTCGCCGCGATGCAGGACGCATCGGTAACGGACCTGACGCAGTTCCGCCGCTGGTACGCCCGCGCCGGCACGCCGCGCCTCAAGGCGGAGGGCGCCTATGACGCCGCCGCCAAGCGCTACACGCTGACGCTGACCCAGACGCTGGCGCCGACGGCCTATGAAGCCCGGCTCGCCGAAGCCGGCATCGTCGCCGATGGTGGTCCGCTGCACATCCCGGTCGCGGTCGGCCTGGTGCTGCCCGATGGCAGCGATGCCTTCCCCACGCGCGTGCTGTCGCTCACGCAATCCACCCAGAGCTTCGTCTTCGACGGCATCGCACGGCCGCCGGTGGCCTCCATCCTGCGCGGCTTCTCGGCGCCGGTGCATCTCGACTTCGACCAGGCGGATGCCGAACTGGCCCACCTCATGGCGCACGACTCCGACCCCTTCAACCGCTGGGAAGCCGGCCAGCGCCTGGCGACCCGCGTGCTGCTCGCCGGCATCGGTGCCGGCGGCCATGGCGACACCTGGATACCGCGCAGCCTGGTCGCGGCTTACGCCCGCGTCCTCGCCGACGGCCAACACGACCCCGCCTTCGCCGCCGAAGCGCTGGCCCTGCCGGCAGAACAAGTGCTGGCCGAAGAAGTCGTCGCCGGCGGCGGCGTCATCGATCCCGAGGCCATCCACCTCGCGCGGCTCAACCTGCGCCGCCACCTCGCCACGGGACTACGTGTCGAGTTCGAATCCACCTGGCGGGCGCTGGCGCCGAACGAGCCCTACGCGCCCGACGGCGCCCAGGTCGGCCGCCGCGCGCTGCGCAATGCCTGCCTCGCCTACCTCGCCGATGCCGATGCCGCCACCGTGCTGCCGCGCCTGCTGGTCCAGCTGCAAGAGGGTGGCAACATGACCGACGTCATCGCCGCGCTTGGCATACTGGCCAACCAGGATCTGCCGGAACGCGAAACGGCGCTCGCCGCGTTTTATTCCAAATGGCAGGGCGAGGCCCTGGTGGTCGACAAGTGGCTCTCGGTGCAATCCACCTCGCGGCTGCCCGGCACCGGCGCGCGGGTCCGCGCGCTGATGCGGCATCCGGCCTTCGACCTGACGAACCCGAACAAGGTGTACGCTCTGGTGCGCGCCTTCTGCGGCGCCAATCCACGCCACTTCCATGCCCTGGACGGCAGCGGCTACCAGTTCGCCGCCGACGTCATCATCGAATTGCAGGCGATGAACCCGCAGGTGGCCTCGCGCATCGCCCGTAGCTTTGACCGCTGGCGCCAGTTCGACGCCGTGCGCCAGGGCCACGCGTGCGTAGCGCTGGAGCGCATCCGGGCCTGCGCCGGACTGGCACGCGACGTGGCGGAGGTGGTCGGCAACGCGCTGAAGTGAGGCAACGCGGGCCGCGCCCGGCGAAGGATGGACCTGGTCGCCGCAGCATCGGCGCCGTCCGCAGGGGATACCGTCTCCGGCCGGGCCGGAGACATAACTTTTCCAGGAAATTGCCAAACTGAATTACCTGACTTGACAGTAGGCCGCTGCACGGGCTAAATCCGCCGTATATCAGCAACATCTAATTATCTGCAGGAGAGTCAACCATGGCACCCCCCCCGCTGGCCTCGCGCGAGGCGGTACGCGAGCAGCGCTTCGGCGAACTCTGGACCAACGATCTGAACGACGCCTTCGCCGACATCGCGCGCTATTACGACCGAGCCAACGAAATCGCGGCGCTCGGCCTCTGGAGCACCTTCCTCAAGCGCTTCATGCAAACCGTGGACATCGCGCCGCAGCAGAAGGTGCTCGACGTCTGCGCCGGCACCAATGCGATCGGCGTTGCCCTGCTCAAGCGCGAACCGACGCTGGATGTGCACGCCATGGATCGCAGCGCCGAGATGCAGACGGTCGGCCAGCAGAACGCCAAGGCACTGGGCTTCACGATCAAGAGCACGATCGGCGACGTGCACACCCTGCCCTTCCCCGACAACCACTTCGACGTCGTCACCTTGCAGTTCGCCTCGCGCCACCTGCGGGTGCGCGAGGTGTTCAGCGAGATCCTGCGCGTGCTGAAGCCCGGCGGGCACTTCCACCATTCGGACATGCTGCGCCCGCGCAATCCGATCGTGAAGAACCTCTACTACGCCTACCTCAGGACCTGCCTCAACTTTACCAGCCTGATCGTCGGCAGCAGCCCGGCGGCGACCCGCTTCAAGCAGTATTTCATCGATGCGCTGGACCTGTTCTATACGGCGGAGGAACTGTCGATCGTGCTGCGTGAGCTGGGTTTCGTGCAGGTCAGCGTCGATACGGTGTTCCACGGGATGATCGGCTTCCACCGCGCGGTGAAGCCGGTAGCGAAGGCCTGAAGGCGCGGAAAATACAACGGCGCCCGCGAAACCGCGGGCGCCGTCGGGACTGCGTATTTGCGATCGCTTACTTGAACTGCAGGACCAGCGGTTCTTCGACCATGGCGTGGCGTACCTGGGCGTTGTCGAACAGGGCGATACCGAAGTTATAGGACTTCTTCAGGTCGTCGAAGTTGACGTCGAACTTGGAGCCGGTGACCAGCTTGCGCGTGATCTCGTAGGTCCACTTGCCTTTCGCCCACTTGCCGGCGATCTTGACGTCGGCGCGGTCGCCAACCACGGGAGCGACGATGATGGAAGCGACTTCGTCGCCGGCCTTGAACTTGCTGTCGTCAAACGGTACCTTGTTTTCTGCCAATAACCAGTAGGTGCCGCCCTTGTTGGCCGGCTTGGCGTCCTTGCTCATGAACTCGGGCTTGCCGTTGACGAGCTTGTTGTCCTCATAGCCGCCGCCGGTCTTCGGATCAGTCTTGCGGCCGGCGTTCTTTTCCTTGGCAGCGTCAAAGCGGGTGTGGTCAACATAGCCGTCATCGAGTTGACCGAGATGGCCCATGCGCACCCACTTCGAGTGCCACATGTCGGAGAGTTCTCCGGCTTCCTCGTTGTACTTGTTGCCATAGGGTTTGCCCGGCTCGCCGCCATGGCAGCTGATCGCGCAGCCGAACCTCTCGAAGCCGACGACGCTCATGTTCCACTGCACGGCAAACTTGTCTTCATAGTAGACATCGTTGTCGCCGCCCTTGTCCTCGGGATCCTTCATCTTGGCCCAGGAGCCGTCCGCCTGTTTCTGGTAGGGAGAACGTTGCACCGACAGGGTCTTGTCGTCGAAGCTGAGCAGCATGTAGATGTTTTCCTTGTCGTAGGCCACTTGCAGGGTGGCGTCGGTCGCACCCTTGTTGAAGTTGGCGCCCTTGACTGCCTTGAGCTTGGTCACGGGGGCGGTCTTCCAGATCGCGTCGCCGGCGTCGCCGTCGAGCTTCGGTGCCGCGGCGGCCATCACGGCGGTGACGGTGATCGGCTTCATTTCCTTGGGTTTTTCCTTCGGCGCCGGTTCCTTGGCGAAGGCGTTGCCGACCAGCGCCAGGGAAGCCAGAATCGCGACGGACATGACTGTTTGTCTCATGGTGTTATCTCCTTTGTTGGGAAAGCAATCGGACGGAAAAACCTCAATGCTCGTGCCAGCCGGTGATCATCGTCTTGAACATGGTGGTGACGGTGTGGCCGGTGGTGCCGAGATACATGTGGGCGATCATGAACAGGACGATGGCGGTGCCGGTCAGGTAGTGCAGCACGGCCACGGGCAGCAGACCGTCCATGCCGAATACATGTTCCGGCGCAAACTGCGGGAACATGAAGACCAGCCCGGTAACCAGCAGCGTGGGCATCATGATGTACATGATGAACCAATAGACCAGCGCCTGCATCGCGTTGAAATTGACTTCCTTCGTCACCGGATAGGGGTGCGGTTCGCCCTGGAAGATGCCCCACAGGTACCAGCGCGCCTGCACCATGCAGCGATCGATGATGCCGGGCGGCTTGGGCACGTATTGCCACCAATTGCCGCTGACGATGTTGGCGACGGCGAAGAAGGCGTAGGCCGCCACCAGCGCGAGGCCGGCGATGTCGTGGATGCGCGCCGCGAGCGAGAACTCGACCAGGGGCAGCTTCGGATCGGCGAAATGCAGGCTGATGCCGGTGATGGTGAGGGTGATGATCAGCAGGGCATTGGTCCAGTGCCACAGGCGGACCCACAGCGGCAGGAGGTAGACACGTTCGCTCATTGCGATTTCCCCTTGTTGCGGCGCGCGTTCATGACGATACGGATGGCACCATGGAGCAGCACCCCGAGCAGCGTGGCGACCGCCAGGGCGATGATGATCGAGTCAAGCAGCGGATGGCGAGTGGCGCCGATGATGTAGGAGGTGGACAGCATCACGCTGTTGGTGAAGCCATACTTCTGCTGTTCCTCCTTGACCATGTGGCGATACAGGCGGACCTTGAGCGTGCTGTTGGCGGAGTGGCAGGAGAGGCACTTCTTCTCGGCCTTTTCCTTGTTGAGGATTTCGTGCGAGAGCATCTTGCCTTCGGCCACGGCCGGGGTGTGGCACTCGATGCAGCGCACCGCGTTCCAGTGCGCCTTGGCATTCGGCAGCCAGTCGTGGATGGCGTCGATGTCCGGCCGCTTTTTCTTGGTGCCGGGAGTCTTCTCGCCGTCGGGGGCGAACTTGGCGAATATCAGGTCCGAGTCATGGCATTCCAGGCAACCGTGGTTGTCCTGAGCCACGATCTTGGCCGGATCCTTGAGCCGCTTCTGGACGATGCTGACGTGCGCGTTATGGCAGGTGCTGCAGGTGAATTTTTCCTTCAGCCCCTTGTTCTTGGCATGGACCGAGGCATTGAACTGGGGCTCCAGGCGCAGCGACTTGGCTGCATGGCATTCGGTGCAGGGGCTGGTGGCGGCCTTGCCGGCTTCCGCGTGCGGGTACTCAGCGTAATGGTTCTTGGCGTGGCACTGGCGGCAGTCCATGACGCCGTGGTCGGAGGGGTTGAATACCTCGGGTTCGAGACGCGAATCCTTGAGCTTGCCCAGATCGAGCCCGGCCTTCGGCGGATTTTTGATGCCCGCGGCACTGTGGCAGGAATAGCACTCCGCGTTGGCCTTGCGGTTCTGCTCTATGGTGGCCTGATCGACCGGGGCGGCATCGGCGGCCAGTACGGGAACGGCGGGAAGAAAACAGATCAGGCCGAGAACGGCAGCGGCGATACTGTTGCGCCATGACATGAACACGTTAGCTCCCTAATAAGCACTGTTCGCTTCAGGGAATGCAATACTCATGCCACTTCAATCGGGCCTTCCAATCCGGCAGTTTCGCGCGATACCAGCGTTGCGCGCGGCACTTGTGCTGTCATCGTCGAGCGACAGGTGTCGCTATTCGGTGACAACTCCCCAGCGCTTCATCCGCACATATAAATTCTGCCTTGGAATGCCGCTCATGCGCGCGGCTTCGGAGACATTGCCGCCGGCGCGGGCGAGGATGTCTTGCAGATAGTCGCGCTCGAAACGGGCGCGCGCTTCTTCGTAGGCAAGGCTGGCCGCAAGCGGCTCTTGTCCGGGCTGATCTTCAACTTGGGTGCATCCGGGCGCGCACAAATGAACCACATCGATCGGGCCGCCCGGGTGCAGCGCCACCGCCCGCTCGATGCAGTGCTTTATCTGGCGCACATTGCCCGGCCAAGCGCCGGATTCGAGCGCACTCACCGCCGCTGGCGTCAGGGGGCCGCAGGCCTTGCCGAACTTTTCATTGAAGTGATCGAGAAAATGCGTGGCAAGGCGGATGACGTCGCCGGCGCGTTCGCGCAGCGGCGGCAGGCGGACAGCAACGACGTTGATCCGGTAGTAGAGATCTTCGCGGAAGCGGCCGGCCTTTACCTCGCCGGCCAGGGCGCGGTTGGTGGCGCAGATCAGGCGGAAATCCGCGTGGCGCGCCTGGCTGCTGCCGATGCGCGTGCATTGGTGGTCCTGCAACACGCGCAGCAGGCTGCTTTGCAGCTTGGGGCTCATGTCGGCGATCTCGTCGAGGAACAGCGTGCCGCCATCCGCCCTTTCGAAGTAGCCAGCGCTGGCGACGCTGGCGCCGGTGAAGGCGCCTTTCTCATAGCCGAACAGCAGGCTTTCCAGCAGTGTTTCCGGCAGGCCGCCGCAATTGACTTCGAGGAAGGGTTTCGCCGCGCGCGGGCTCCAGGTGTGAACCAGCTTGGCGACCAGTTCCTTGCCGGTGCCGCTTTCGCCTTCCAGCAGCACGGTGGTATCGAGTCCGGCGACCTGACGTACCTGGCCGAGCATGCGTTCCATTGCGGCAGACTGGCCGATCACGGCGACCGTGGCGTCGCCCGCGTCCAGGCGCGCGCGCAGGCCGTCGATCTCGCGGTAGGCGCCATCCAGTTCAAGTGCCTTGCCGATCACGGCTTCGAGCGATTCGAGGTCCTCGAAGGGCTTGGTCAGATAGTCGAAAACGCCTTCGCGTACCGCCGCCACGGCGTCGCGGACATCGGCATATCCGGTCATCAGGATGGCGACCAGCTTCGGCCTCCGCGCACGGAATTCGCGCAGCATATCGATCCCGTTGTCGGCGGGAAGACGCTGATCCATCAGCACCAGGTTGAAGTCCTCCGCGGCGAACAGCTTGCGTGCTTCCGCACCGTCTGCGGCAAGGCGAACCTCGGTGGCCTTGCCGATCAGGCGGTCGATCAGCGTGCGCGTGTAGTGGTCGTCGTCGACCACCAGGACTCGGGGCAACATCTTTGCTTCGGGATTTGGAACAATAACGGTCATCGATAGCCTATCCAACGGGATGCTGATCTGCCTGCGGGAGCCAGATCGCAATTAATGTGCCACCGTCAGGGCGATTGGCGGCCGTCACGTGCCCGTCATGCAGCAGCACGACATGAAGCACCACCGGCAGGCCAAGGCCGGTGCCGTCGCTGCGGGTGGTGAAGAAGGGCACGAAAATCTTGTCCATCACCTCGGGCGCGATGCCGCGCCCCCGGTCGGCCACCGACAGCGACCAACCCGGCGCGCCGGTGCCCGGGTCGGCCAGCGGCTCCAGGTGGATGGTGATGCCGGCATTGCCTTCGGTGGCCTGGGCGGCGTTCTGCAAAAGGTTGAACAGCGCGTGGCGAATCAGGATCGGGTCGATGGTCAACAGCGGCGGCTCGTCCGGCAACTGGATGTCCACCGGCAGATGTCGCGCTTCGGTCTGACGAAACATCAACACCGTTTCGTCGATCAGCGCCGCGATCGCGGTAGGTTTGCTGTCGAAGCACGAAATTTTTGAGAACTCCAGCATGCGGCGCACGAAGCCGCGACAGTCCTCGCCGGCATGACGAATCTCGGCCAGCAGTTCGCGGGTTCGTCCCGGATCTTCGGCCCCGCGCTCGGCCAACTGGGCCATGTTGACCACACCGACCAGGGGATTGTTGAGCTGGTGGGCGATGCTGCCGACCATCGTGCCGAGCGCCGAAAGCTTCTCCACCTGGAGCATGCGCTGGTGTTTGGTGTCGAGGTGAAGCAAACGGTGCTCGAGCTCGTGCTGGCGCCGGTAGTCGTGCTCCACGCGTTCCAGCGCGACGTAGAACACGCCGAGCACCCCGGCCGCCACCGCCAAGCTCAGCAGGACGACGGCGGCCATGTAGTTGTTGAAAGTCGCTTCAAGTGCCGTTGCGTCGCGGACGATTGCCAGCTTGCCGATTGGATGGCCGGCGGCGTCTTCCAACGGGACCATGGCCATGTGCAGTGAACGCCCGCCCTCCGCAATCTTTACGCCTTCACCTCCCAGCAGACGGGCGAGCGCTCGGTCGTCGAACCCGGTCGGCAACGGCGAGGTCTGCGCCAGCGCGACATGGCTGGAGAACCGATCCCAGTCACCCTGCCGATTCATCAGGGTCTGGCCACGCTGCCACTGCTTCGGCTCAAGGTAGCGCTTGTCGATCAGGACCACGATATCCACCGCGAGACTGTCGCGCACTTCGTCGATCAGGTGCTTGACCTCCTCGCCGAGTTCGACGTAACCGAGGCTGCGTTCCCGCTGTCGCCAAGGCATGACCAGCCGCAGCGTCAGGGTTCCCAGCGGGCCGAGTTCGAGGCCTTGCACCGTCTGCTTGCGGCTATGGGCCTGCAGCATGGTGGCGCGGTCAATGCGGTCGCCGTACTCGGCAGGCGTATGCAGGCGGTAGAGATTGATCCGGTCCGGCCCGGTAAAATACAGATGGGTGATGCGGTGGTCGCCGCGCAGGGTCTCGAACAAGCCGCGGGCGCTGCGTTCCAGTCCGTCGCGGTCGCCCTTGCGGAACGCTTGCTCGATGGCCGCGTTGCCCATCATGGCATGCGCGACGGCACGCATCAGGTTGCCGTCCTTCTCCAGTTTTGCGGCAAAGAGTTTTGCCGCGGCCGACG
This sequence comes from Sulfuritalea sp., assembly GCF_017302275.1. Classification (GTDB taxonomy): domain Bacteria; phylum Pseudomonadota; class Gammaproteobacteria; order Burkholderiales; family Rhodocyclaceae; genus Sulfuritalea. The sequence goes on along the minus strand of NZ_JAFLDR010000019.1, from coordinate 32,950 downwards.
ATCGTTCGGCGAGATCGCGATCGCGCACCTTGACTTCCACCATGTAAATGGCGGTCGCGAAGACCGCCATGATGACGATGATCGCGATCGCGAAGGCGCCCATGAAGGCCTTCTTGACCCGCCGGGGCTTGCCGGCCGGCGACGCGGGGTTCATCGGCGGAAAGTACGCTCCGCTGGCGATCGGCTTTTAGTTGGCGTCGTAGTAATAGGCCTTGTTCGGCACTCTTGCGGCCTCGGTTTCCTTCATCGTGTTCAGCGAACGCGGCGCCTTGTCCCACCATAACGCGCGCCCTTTCTGCTGCTCGGCCTTTTCCTCGGGATGCTTTTCCATCCATTCACGCATGAACTTGGTGTGCTCGGATTCATAGAGTGCCATCAGTTTTCCTTTCTGGGTTTTGCATCGACGTAACGGGTGATGCGCACCACTTCCGGCACGCGACGGAGCGAGCGCAGGATGCGGGCGAGGTGGATTCGGTCGGTGACCTGCAGGGTGAAGAACAGGGTGGTGGCTTCGCCGCTGTCGTCATCCATGCTGATATTGACGATGTTGGAGCCGGCCTCGGCAATGCCGGCGGCGATGCGGGCCAGCACGCCGCGCACGTTCTTGGCGATGACGCGGATGCTGGCTTCGAACATGCCCTTGATGTCAGCTTCCCATTCGACGTCCACCCAGTTGCCGCGCTCGCTGCGCAGTTTGGCGATCGCCGTGCAATCGTGGGTGTGCACCACCAGGCCCTGGCCCTTGCGTATCAGGCCGACGATCGGGTCGCCGGGAATGGGACGGCAGCAATTGCCGAGCTTGACCGCAACGCCTTCGGGGCCGTGGATCAGGATCGCCTGCTTGCCGCGCGCTTCGGTGGCGGCGTTCGTCGACTCGACGCCTTCGGCCAGTCGCCGCGCGACGATGGCCGGCAGGCGCTTGCCCAGCCCGATCTCGGCCAGCACGGCCTTTTGCGAGCGTGCCCCGGAGGCGCGTTTGAAGCGTTCCCATGCCTGCGCCGGCAACTTGGCCAGGGCCAGGCCGAGGTCACGCAAGGCGTGCGACAACAGGCGCTCGCCCAGCGCGGCGGATTCCTCGGCGTGCCTGGTATTGAGGAAGTGGCGGATCTTGGAGCGCGCCCGCGCGCTCTTGACATAGCCGAGCCAGGCGGGGTTGGGCGCGGCGTTTGGCTCGGTGATGATCTCGACGCGGTCGCCGTTGCGCAGTTCCGTGCGCAGCGGCATGGTTTCGAAATTGATGCGGCAGGCGACGCAGCGGTCGCCGATGTCGGTGTGCACGGCGTAGGCCAGGTCGACCGGCGTCGAGCCGCGCGGCAGGGCAAAGATCTTGCCGCGGGGGCTGAACACATAGACTTCGCCGGGGAACAGGTCGACCTTGACGTGCTCGAGGAATTCCGAAGAGTCGCCGCTCGCCGATTGCAGTTCGACCAGCGACTGCAACCATTTGTGGGTCTTCTTCTGCAACTGGTCGAGCGTCGTTTCGTCCTTGTACAGCCAGTGCGAGGCGACGCCGGATTCGGCGACATGGTGCATGTCGGCATCGCGGATCTGGATTTCGGCCGGCGTGCCGAAGGGACCGATCAGCGTGGTGTGCAGCGACTGGTAGCCGTTGGCCTTGGGGATCGCGATGTAGTCCTTGAACTTGCCTGGCACCGGCTGGTACAGCGCGTGCAACGCGCCGAGCGCGAGGTAGCAGGTGGGGCGGTCCTTGACGATGATGCGAAAGCCGTAGATGTCCAGCACCTGCGAAAAGGAAAGATGCTTGTCGCGCATCTTGCGGTAGATGCCGTACAGGTGCTTTTCCCGCCCCTTGACGTCGGCGTCGATGCCGGCGGCCGGCAACGCCTGCCGGATGGCGTCCAGGATCTTGCTCACCACTTCGCGGCGGTTGCCGCGGGCGCCCTTCACCGCCTTGGAAAGCACCCGATAGCGCAGAGGATGCGCATGGCGGAAGGCGAGTTCCTGCAGTTCGCGATACAGGGCGTTGAGGCCAAGCCGGTTGGCGATCGGGGCGTAGATGTCGAGGGTTTCACGGGCGATCCGGCGCCGCTTCTCGGGCCGCATGGCGTCCAGAGTCTGCATGTTGTGCAGGCGGTCGGCGAGCTTGATCAGGATCACGCGCACGTCGCGCGCCATCGCCAGCAGCATCTTGCGGAAATTCTCCGCCTGCGCTTCCTCGAAGCTCTGGTGTTCGATGCGGTCGAGCTTGGAGACGCCGTCGACCAGTTCCGCGGCGACCTTGCCGAAGCGTTCGGCGATCTGTTCCTTGGTGATCGACGTGTCTTCCATCACGTCGTGCAGCAGCGCGGCCATCAGCGCGTGCGCGTCCAGATGCCATCCCGCCAGGGTTTCCGCGACGGCCAGCGGATGCGTGATGTAGGGGCCGCCGCTGACGCGCATCTGGCCGCGGTGCGCCGCGTCGGAAAAGACGTAGGCGGCGCCGACGCGCGTGATGTCTTCAGGTTTGAGGTAGGTGGCGAGCCGGGCGTTGAACCGTTCCAGATCCTCGGCCAGGTCGACCGGCGGATGCATGTCCGCCGAAATCAGCGGCGGTTCGTCGAGGGCGCCCGGCACCACGCCGGGGTCCATCAGGGGCGAAGCGGGATGTGGCCGGAGTGGAACCTGCGCCGCCGTCACGATTCACCCCGTTCGCATTTTGCTTACGTATTGCTGCGGGTCAGGATTTCGACGCCGACCTTGCCGGCGGCGATTTCGCGCAGGGCGATCACGGTCGGCTTGTCGCGGCCCGGTTCGACCTGGGGCGTGTTGCCCAGCGTCAGCTGGCGCGCGCGATAGGTCGCCGCCAGGGTCAGCTGGAAACGGTTGGGGATGAGCTTGATGCAATCGTCGATGGTGACACGGGCCATGGTTTCAGTCCTGTTCTAAAAAGCGGAATACGTCGGGATGACGTGCGCGCTGGCGCGGGAAGCGCAGGCGCGAGGCGCACACGGCGGCTTTGAGTTCGCCGAGGGCAACATCCAAGTCATTGTTGATTATAACAAAATCGAACTCGGCTACGTGGCGCATTTCGCCCAGGGCGCCAGCCACCCGGCGCGCTATGACATCTTCACTATCGGCGCCGCGGCCGCGCAGCCGGCGTTCCAGTTCGGCGATCGACGGCGGCAGGATGAATATGCTGACGGCTTCGGGAAACTGCCGCCGCATCTGCTGCGCGCCCTGCCAGTCGATCTCCAGCATCATGTCGCAGCCTTCCAGCATGCGCTGTTCGAGCCAGGTGCGCGAGGTGCCGTAGAAATTGTCGTGCACTTCCGCCCATTCGGCGAACTCGCCGCGCTCGCGCATGGCGAGGAAGCGCTGCACGCCGATGAAGTTGTATTCGCGGCCGTCCTGCTCCCCCGGGCGCGGGGCGCGGGTAGTGAAGGACACCGAGTGCCTTACCTTCGGATCGTCGGCCAGCAAGCGTCCCACCAGCGTGGTCTTGCCGGCGCCCGACGGCGCCGAGACGATGAAAAGTGTTCCGGAAATCATGGTTGGCGGTGTTTGAGGGGTGTCAGGGCTGGACAAGGAATCGATGCATTAGTATACGCGGCCCATGTGCAACTTCGCCCGCCCGTTCCCGATTCGACGCCATCCCGTGATGCGGTCGGCGCTCGGCCTGCTGGCGGTGGCGTTGCACTTGCTGGCTGGCAGCGGCATGGCGCGTGCGGCGGTGACGGACGGCGGCAAGGGCGGCATCGTCACCGAACTATGTACCAGCCACGGCGTGCTCAAGGTGGATCTTGGGCAGGACGGCGGCAGCGCCCCGGCCGGCGAGCTTCACGATTGCTGCACGCTTTGCGCGGCCGGCGCTCCGCTGCTGGCCGCCGGCAATGGCCTTGCCGTGTCGCCAGCGCCGACTTTCCACGCCGCGCCGAACCGGCGCCCGCTGGCGCGGCGTCCCCATCCTCCGCTGACCGCGCACGCCCCGCGCGGTCCGCCGGCTGCGGACTGAATCCCGTTTCGCCCCGTCGTCCGCGCCGCGACACAATAGCTTGGCGCGCGCTATCCGAACCGCGTTCCGACGCGGACCAAATCCAATCCAAGGAGTCGTCATGAATCGCATCGCCCGTTCCACCGTGCTGTCCGCCCTGCTGTCCGCCGCTTTCGTTTTGCCCGCCCAGGCCCAGGTCACCGTCAAGGATCCCTGGGTGCGCGCCACGGTTTCGCAGCAGAAGGCTACCGGCGCCTTCATGCAAATCACGTCGGCGCAGGACGCGCGCCTGGTCGAGGCCAGATCACCGGTCGCCGGGGTGGTCGAAGTGCACGAGATGAAGATGGAAAAGGACGTCATGAAAATGCGTGCGCTGCCGGAAGGCCTGGCCCTGCCCGCCGGCAAGAGCGTCGAGCTCAAGCCGGGTGGCTATCACGTCATGCTGATGGACCTCAAGCAGCAGGTGAAGGAGGGCGACGTGGTACCGCTGACCCTGGTGGTCGAGGACAAGGACAAGAAGCGTTCCTCGATCGAGGTCAAGGCGCCGGCAAAACCCCTGGCGACGGCGAGCAAGGCGTCGGAAAAAATGGACCACCAGCACAAGCATTGAGTTGCTGCGTTCCGGATCGACATCGTCACCGCTCCGTCACGTGCTCCGCGAACTGGATCACTCCGGCTCGATGTCCGAGTCGCAACCGCTGCCGGCCGCAACCCAGCGCGCGGAACGCCGACCAGCCGCGGCCTCCCAGCGCGCCGGCAGCCAGCGCAGAAAATCGGCCGGCCGCGTGATCATGCCGCAGACATAGCGCTGGTCGCCCTCGCGCCAGGTCAGGGCAGGGCAGGCGCCCTGCCGATGCCCGAGCAGGACGCGGCTGACCGGGCAGGGAACCGCGCAGCAGCAGACGCCGCAGCCGTTGCAGGCGGCGCCAGGCGCGGGTTTGGCGGGCGCGGCGGCATGGATGGCGATGAAGGCAGGCGTAGCCGGCATTCGGTCGGTGCGATCGTCGTGTCGCTGGCGCCGACTCTTAGGGGGGCGAGGACGGGCGCCGCCTACTCGAGGTTCTGCACCTGTTCCCGCATCTGCTCGACCAGCAGCTTGAGGTCGAGCGCGATCGCGGTGACCTCGGCCGAGACCGACTTGGAGGATAGCGTGTTGGCTTCGCGGTTGAGTTCCTGCATCAGGAAGTCCAGCCGCTTGCCAACCGCGCCGCCCTTTTTCAGGACGCGGTCGAGTTCGTCGAGGTGGGTTACCAGCCGCGCGATTTCCTCGGCGACGTCGATCTTGGCGGCGAAGACGCCGACTTCCTGGCGGATGCGTTCCTCGTCGAGGTTGGCCACGGCTTCGCGCAATTTGGTTGCCAGGCGTTCGCGGTAGGCCGCCAGCGCGGCCGGCAGCAGGGGCTCGGCGGCGGCCACGCACTCGCGCATGCGTGCCGCGCGATTCCTAAGCACGTCGGCCAGCTTGGCACCCTCGCGTTCGCGCGAGGCGACGAACTCGTCGAGCAGGGTGGCGAACAGTCCTTGGGCCGCCGCCTGCAACTGTTCGCCGCTCAGCGAGTCGTCCGCCAGTACGCCGGGCCAGCGCAGCACCTCGGCCACCGACAGCGGCGCGGCCTGGGGCAGCGCCTTGCGCACGGCCGCGTCGAGGCTGCCCAGTTCCGCCAGCAGCGCGCTGTCGGGCAGGCGCTGGCGGCTGGCATGGCCCTGAGCCGGCTGGGCCTGCAGGTAACCGCGGCATTCGATCTTGCCGCGCGCGATGCGCTCGGTGATCCTCTCGCGCAGCGGCATTTCGAGGAAGCGCAGGTCCTCGCTCAGGCGGAAGCCGATGTCCAGGTAGCGCGAATTGACGCTCTTGATTTCGAGGTTGATTACCGCCGTGCCGAGGTCGCGGCTGGCGGCGGCATAGCCGGTCATGCTGTGGATCATGTTGGGGGGTCTCCGTGCCGGAGCCGGTTCGCGGCGCCAAAAGCAGTTGTTTACAGCGAGGGGGCGAACAAGGAAAATTGCGGCAGTATATCAACGCGCCCCTTCCCGGTTTCCGGAAGGGCTGTTTGGAACGTCCGCCCCCTTCCGGGGATCCGGAAGGGCTATTGGAACGCCCGCCCCCCATCCCCCCTCGCGGGGGGTTATTGATGGGCTCGCTGCGCCCGAAGGTTGCCCGGCGCACTATTTGGTGGTTTTTTCAGGTCGAATCGTGGTCTCGCAGAACAATCAGGCACTTCCTCCCGGCTACCAGCTGGAAGGCTATCGCATCGAGCGGCAGCTTTCGGTCGGCGGCTTTTCCATCGTCTACCTGGCGCAGGACGCCCAGGGTACCCCGGTGGCGATCAAGGAATACCTGCCCAATGCGCTGACCCTTCGCGGTGAAGGCCAGGTGGCGCCCGTCATCCCGCCGGAATACCAGGCGGAATTCAACTTCGGCCTCAAGTGTTTTTTCGAGGAAGGCCGTGCGCTGAGCGGCATCGTCCACCCCAACGTGGTGCAGGTGCTGAATTTCTTCCGCGCCAACGAGACCGTCTACCTGGTGATGCGCTACGAGACCGGCCAGACGCTGCGCGACTACATCCGCCAGCATCGCGGCCGGATGGACGAAGCCTTCATGCGCGGCATGTTTTGCGGCGTGCTCGACGGCCTCGGCGAGGTGCACGGCCACGGCCTGCTGCATCTCGACATCAAGCCGGCCAACATCTGGCTGCGCACCGACGGCAGCCCGGTGCTGCTCGACTTCGGCGCCGCGCGCTACGCGGTCGACATCGGTCCGCCCGAGCCGCGCGCGATGTACACGCCGGGCTACGCCGCACCCGAGCAGTACCACGGCAAATACACGCTGGGACCGTGGACCGACATTTACGCCGTCGGCGCCTGCATCTACGCGGCGCTGGCCGGTTCGGCGCCGCAGGCGGCGGACGAGCGGCTGGTCGACGACCAGTTGCTGCCCGCCCGGCAGCGCTGGGGCCGCGACTATTCGTTGCGCCTGCTGACCACCATCGACGAATGCCTGCGCCTCGATCCGCCGCGCCGGCCGCAGCACGCACGCGCCCTGCACGCCTCGCTGATGGCCGACCCGGACGCCGTCAAGTCGCGCTCTTGGCTGTCCCGCCTCGGCTTCTGACGCCTCGATGAAGTACACCATCGTCCATGACAGCCGCATCGGCGGGCGCGACATCAACCAGGATCGCGCCGCCTGGCTGGCCACCGACGACGCGCTGCTGATGGTGGTGGCGGACGGCATGGGCGGCCATTTGCAGGGCGAGATCGCGGCGCAGCTCGCGGTCGATACGGTGGTCGAATCCTTCCGCCGCGAGGCCCTGCCGCGCCTGGCCGACCCGGGCCGCTTCCTGGTCGCCGCTTTCGAGCGGGCCCACGCCAACATACTCAACCACGCCCACGCCTGCCAGATCGCCGCCCATGCCGCGCCGCGCACCACCTGCATCGCCTGCGTGGTGCAGGACGGCCAGGCTTGCTGGGCGCATGCCGGCGATTCGCGGCTCTACCTCATCCACGGCCACGCGCCGGACGGTGCCAGCGTCTTGCGCACGCGCGACCACAGCGTGGTGCAGCGCATGGTCGATGACGGCACCATCAGCGGAGACGAGGCGGCATCCCATCCGATGCGCAATCGCGTCTTCAGCTGCCTGGGCGGCAGCGTCGCGCCGCACATAGAGGTCGCGAGCATGGTGTCGCTGGAGGACGGCGACCTGATCGCGTTGTGTACCGATGGCGCCTGGTCGCCGCTGGGCGAACGGCTGGTGAATGAGCTGGCTTGCGCGCCGCTGACCAGGTCGGTGCCGAACCTGCTCGACGCGGCGGAACGCGCCGCCGGTCCCCGCGCCGACAACCTGACCGTGATCGCCATGCGCTGGGACGCGCCCAATCCCGATTCGCCCACCATCAACCAGCGCCCCGACGCGCCGCACCGGCTGCAGCTGGCGCCGATCAGCGACGAGGACATCGAACTTGCCGTGGCCGACATTCGCCGCCGCATACCCTACACCGCCTGGGCTGCCGCCGAGGAGGGTCATTCCCAAACGCCCGCCCCCTCCGGGACTTCCGTCCCGGAGGGGTCTTTGTCCAACGCCCTCCCCCTCCCGCCCTCCCCCTCGCGGGGGAGGTGACCGATTTGCTCGCTGCGCTCGATTGTTGGAGAGCGTATTTCACGCCAACGGAGTTCCTTGATGAATCGTCCCTCGCAACGCATTTCCCGTGACGCCGCGCAACTGCGCGAGCTGCGCATCACCCGCGGCTACACCCGCCACGCCGAAGGCAGCGTGCTGGTCGAGTTCGGCAACACCAAGGTGTTGTGTACCGCCAGCGTCGAGGAGTCGGTGCCCGGCTTCCTGCGTGGCAAGGGTGCCGGCTGGGTCACCGCCGAATACGGCATGCTGCCGCGCGCCACCAACACCCGCACCGCGCGCGAGGCCGCGAAGGGCAAGCAGTCCGGCCGCACGCAGGAAATCCAGCGCCTGATCGGCCGCTCCTTGCGCGCCGTGACCGACCTCAAGGCGCTCGGCGAACGCCAGATCACGCTCGACTGCGACGTGCTGCAGGCCGACGGCGGCACGCGCTGCGCGTCCATCACCGGCGCCTGCGTGGCGCTGCACGATGCCATCGGCAGCCTGGTCGCCGGCGGCAAGCTGGCGCAGCACGTGATGCGCGAACTGGTTGCCGCGGTCTCGGTCGGCATCGTCGAGGGCATCCCGGTGCTCGATCTCGATTACGCCGAGGATTCGGCCTGCGACACCGACATGAACGTGGTGATGACCGCCGGCGGCGGCATCATCGAAGTGCAGGGCACGGCCGAGGGCGCGCCGTTCTCTCGCGTCGAGCTGGACACCCTGCTGGCACTCGCCGCGGCCGGCATCGGCGACATCGTCAAGGCGCAAGAGTCGGCGCTGGCGCTACGGTGACCAGGACAGCCAACCCCCCAGCTCCCTGCCCAGGGCAAGGGTTGACCGCGGTTCAGCCACTGGCGTGGCTTCCGGGGCGTGGCTTGCCACCACTTTGGGGCGACCCGGGGGTGGCGGCGTGAAAAAGCTCGTCCTCGCCTCCGGCAATGCCGGCAAGTTGCGCGAATTCGGGCAACTGCTGGCGCCCTTCGATTTCGAGGTGTTGCCGCAGTCGGCCTTCAATGTGCCGGAAGCCGAGGAGCCGCACGTCACCTTCGTCGAGAACGCCATCGCCAAGGCGCGCCATGCGGCGCAGCTGACCGGCCTGCCGGCGCTGGCGGATGACTCCGGCCTGTGCGTGGAGGCGCTGGGCGGCGCGCCGGGCGTCTGGTCGGCACGGTATGGCGGCGAGCCGAAATCGGACGCGAAGAACAACGCCAAACTGCTGGCCGACCTGGCCGGCGTCGCCGACCGCCGCGCGCACTATGTCGCCGTGCTGGTGCTGATGCGTGCCGCCGACGATCCGCAACCCATCGTCGCCGAAGGCGAATGGCATGGCGAGATCGTCGATGCGCCGCGCGGCGAGGGCGGTTTCGGTTACGACCCTTACTTCCTGGTGCCCGACCTGGGGCTTACCGTGGCCGAACTGCCGCACGAGGAGAAGAACCGCCGCTCGCATCGCGGACAGGCGCTGGCGCAACTCATCGCGCGGCTGCGGCTCGGGATGTGATTCCGATCATTCCGGTGGTCGCCGTCCCGCCGGCGCCGACTATTGCAGACTCCTCCGGACTGGTCGCGCCGCCACCCTTGTCCTTGTACGTGCACTGGCCGTGGTGCGTCAGGAAGTGTCCCTACTGCGATTTCAATTCGCATGAGGCCCGTGGTGAAGTCGACGAGGCCGCCTATCTCGCCGCCCTGGTCGCCGATCTCGAAGCCGCCCTGCCGCAGGTCTGGAACCGTCCGGTGTCCAGCATCTTCATCGGCGGCGGCACGCCCAGCCTGATGCGTGGCGAAACCGCCGAAGCGTTGCTGGCGGCGATCCGAATGCGACTGCCACTGCATCCCGGCGCCGAGATCACGCTCGAGGCCAATCCCGGCACCGCCGAAGCGGCCAAGTTCGCCGCCTTCCGCGCCGCCGGCGTGACCCGGTTGTCGATCGGCGTGCAGAGTTTCGACGACGCCAAGCTCGCCGCGCTGGGCCGCATCCATAACGGCGCCGAAGCGCGGCGCGCGATCGAACTGGCGCTGGCCAATTTCGAGCGCGTCAATCTCGACCTGATGTACGCGCTGCCGGGGCAGACGCTGGCACAGGCCGAAGCCGACATCGCCACGGCGAGCGGCAGCGGGGTCGGCCACATCTCGGCCTATCACCTGACACTGGAGCCGAACACGGCGTTCCACCGCGCGCCGCCGGCGCTGCCCGACGACGACCTGGCGGCCGACATGCAGGAGATGGTGGAAGCCCGGCTCGGTGCCGCCGGCTTCGCGCACTACGAAACCTCGGCCTTCGCCCGGCCTGGCGCGCCGTGCGCGCACAACCTCAACTACTGGCGCTTCGGCGACTACCTCGGCATCGGCGCCGGCGCCCACGGCAAGCTGTCGACCCACGCCTCGATCTGGCGCGAGACGCGCCACCGCAGCCCGCGCGCCTACCTGGAGGGCGCCGCGCGCGGCGATTTCGTCGCCACCCGGCAGGACATCGAGCGCGCCGACCTGCCCGGCGAATTCATGATGAATGCCTTGCGCCTGAATGGTGGCTTTCCGCTGGCGCTGTTCACCGAGCGCACCGGCCTGCCGCTGGCCGCCATCGAAAAGTCGGCGCTGGCGGCACGGCGCGAGGGCCTGCTGGAAGCGGCCGACGGCTGGCTGCGGCCGACCATGCAGGGCCGGCGTTTCCTCAATCGGCTGCTGGCCGGCTTCCTCGCCGAGGATCGCGCCTGACGGCGCGCGTTCTGTGTCACCATACCGCCCGGCAAACCACGGACAAGGACGCAGCGGCGTGAAGGGCACCAGCGGGAACCTGATCGAGGTCGAAAACCTCCACTTCGCCTACGGCAGCAACAAGGTGCTGCGCGGCGTCCAACTCGCCGTGCCGCGCGGCAAGGTAGTCGGCATCCTCGGCGTCAGCGGCGCCGGCAAGAGCACCCTGCTCAAGCTGATCGGCGGCCAGTTGCGACCCGACCGCGGCCGCGTTAGCGTCGACGGCCGCGTCGTGCATGAGCTCGATGACGACGGCCTCTACGACATGCGCCGCGACATGGGCATGATGTTCCAGGCCGGCGGCCTCTTCAGCGACATTTCCGTCTACGAGAACATTGCCTTTCCGATGCGCGAGCTGACCGACCTGCCCGAGGACCTGATCCACGACCTGGTGCTGATGAAGCTGCATGCGGTCGGCCTGCGCGGTTCCAGCGGGCTGATGCCCAACGAGTTGTCCGGCGGCATGGCGCGCCGCGTCGCGCTGGCCCGCGCGATCGCCCTTGACCCCGGCCTGACCATGTACGACGAGCCCTTCGCCGGGCTCGACCCGATCTCGCTCAACGTCATCGCGCAGCTGATCCGCCGCCTCAACGACGCGCTGGGCGCCACCTCGATCGTGGTCACCTACGACGTTTCGGAAACGCTGAAGGTGGTGGACCATGCCTACTTCATCCATGACGGCAAGGTGGTCGCGGCCGGCACGCCCGATGAACTCCTGAACTCGTCGAATCCCTCGGTGCACCAGTTCATCCACGCCGAACCGGACGGCCCGGTGGCCTTCCACTATCCCCGCGAACCCTACCGCGGCGACCTGGAACTCGGGCGGTAGGGGTCGCTAGCCGCGCTAGTGTTCCTTGCCGTCCACCCGGGGCTGCAGCAAAAACGGGATCAGGCGCCAGGCCAGGATGCCGAAGCCGGCCAGCCAGCCGCCGGCGGCCAAGGCCAGCCAGAGCGCGTAGGACGCCGGCAGCAGCTGCGGCGCGAGGACGCGCAGCAGGAAGGCGCCGATCATGATCCACAGCACGCCCCGGTCGACGGGCTCGAACACCACCTTGCGCCCGGTGTGGCCCTTGGCGATTCGGATCAGCATCGCGGGAATGACCAGACCCATCACGCCGAGCCCGAACATGTGGGTGGAAAAGGCGCCGATCCAGTTCGGCGGCGCCGCCACGGCGACGAATTCGACCACCAGTTGCAGCACGATGGCGGCATAGCCGAGGTACATGATGCCGAGGTCGATCCGGCGCAATGCCAGTTGTGGCTGCCAGAACGCCAGGCGCCCAGCCAGCAGCAAGGCAAGCGCGAGCGAGAGGCCGGCGGCCAGCGGCGGCGGCATCCAGCCGGCGCCGACCAGGATCAGGCCGAGCAGCTTGATGGCGCGGTCCAGCCCGGCATGGCGCAGGATGTCCACCTGGTAGATGTTCTTCATGAACTGGGTCAGGGTACGTTCCAGCATCACCAGGAAGGCGACGCGGAACAGGCCCGTGGCCATGGCGATGCCGGCCTGGAACTGCCCGGCGTCAAGCATCTGGAATTTCGCCACGAGGAAGGTCGGCAGGATCAGCAGGAAGAAATAGTTGTCGCGGTAGCTGTCGTCCTTGTGGTGGCGCACCAGGGTCCACAGCAGCATGGCGACGATGGCGGCGAGGAAGCCCAGACAGGACAGCCGGAACAGCCAGCCCGGCCAGCTGCCGCCCAGCCACATGCCGGCGCGCTCGAACAGCCAGGCGGCGACCAGGATCACCAGAGACGCGCCGTGATAGCCGCGAATTCCGACCCAGTTCTTGGTCGACGTCAGCAGGAAACCGCCGAGCACCGCCCAGCCGAAGCCGAAGAACATTTCATGGGCATGCCACTGCAGCGGTGCCACCGGCAGCGCGGCGGCCGGCACGTGACCGAGGTGGACCAGGACCCAGAGCATGGGCAGGCTCAGGCCGGCGAGGCAGGCCAGCGCGAAGAAGGGCCGGAAGCCGACCAGCCAGAGCGGATGTGCGAGGAAATCCATCTAACGCAAATGGCGGCGAGAGCCATTCGCCGAGGATGAAACACGAGAAAACGAAGTTTCGGTGGAGGCTAACGCCGGCATTATCGGCGTTAAGCGCAGCGGCCGTAACCAAAAGCCAACTATTCGCCCGCCCCCCTTCCCCCCTCGCGGGGGGTTACCAGTTGGCGCGCTGCGCGCGTCCATCACAGGGGTCTCCGAACAGGGTGCTTCACGTTGAGACTCTCAGGCCGCGGCGCGGACGCAGTTGCGGCCGGCGGCCTTGGCGCGATACAGGGCCTCGTCGGCGCGCCCGAGTATGGTGTCCATGGCGCCTTCGCCGGGGACGCTGGTGGCGACACCGATGCTCACGGTGCAACCGGGTTGCGCGCGCGCCTGCTCGACTCCGGCCCGTATGCGTTCGGCGACCACCAGCGCTTCGTCGAGAGTGGTTTCGGGCAGCAACGCGACGAACTCTTCGCCGCCGAAGCGACCGAACTGGTCCGGCCGGCGCAGCAGGCCGCCGACCCGGTCGACGAAATCGATCAGCACGCGATCCCCGGCCTGGTGCCCGTAGCTGTCGTTGACAGCCTTGAAATGGTCGAGGTCCATGATCAGCAGGGAGCTGACCCGGTTCTTGCGCCGGTCGCGCTCCAGTTCCTGTGCGCAGGAATCGAGGAAGGCGCGCCGCGTCAGTGCGCCGGTCAGCGAGTCATGTCGCGCCATGTGCTCGAACTCGGTGCGCAGCTTGTCGGTCGCCATCAGCACCACGCCGATGCTCAGCACCAGCAGGCAAAGGGCATAGGTGGTGACGAAGTAGGTCTGTGCCGGCGACAGGATGAACAAGGAACTGTCGGGCGTGGTGCCGAACGCCGAGAACAAGCGCACCGACTGGGCGATGGCCTGCACCACGAGTGCTCCGATGCACAGGTAGCTGGCCAGGCTGCGGATGCCGTGGCGCGAGATGGTCCAGGCATGCGCCGCGGTGAGCACGGCCATGAGCAGGCTCATGGTGAACACGCGGACGCCGTAATGCGGTTCGACCAGGGTGTACCAGAGCATCACCGGCAGCGAGGAAAGTATCAGTCCGGCCCAGATTCGCTTCCACGGCCGCAGGCCGATGAAGCGCTGGCTGCCGATGTGGAACAGCGCCAGGCCGGCTAGCAGGAGGGTATTCCCGCCGACGACGGACAACAGGTCGGAAATCGCTCCGCGCGCGCCGAGCAGCAGCGTCGAAACGAAGATCAGTCCCGCGGCGGCGGCCCACTCGCCGAGCCCGGCGATCGCCGTCGGGTAGTTGCGGCGCATGAAGAACAGCACCAGCGACATCATGCCGCCCATGACGCCCGCAAGCAGGATGACGGTGCGCGGATCGATGCTCATCGCATCGACGAGCGGCGGAAGACGAGGTCCCAGACGCCGTGGCCGAGCTTCAGGCCGCGGCTTTCGAACTTGGTTTGCGGCCGGTAGGGCGGGCGCGGCGTGAAGCCGTTGGCCATGTTCTGCAGGCGCGGCTCGGCGGCAAGGACATCCAGCATCTGGTGGGCATAGTCTTCCCAGTCGGTGGCGCAATGCAGGTAGCCACTGGGTGCGAGGCGTTCCGCCAGCAGCGCGACGAATGCCGGCTGGATCAGGCGGCGCTTCTGCTGGCGTTTCTTGGGCCAGGGATCGGGAAAGAAAACGTGGATGCCGGACAGCGCGCCCGGCGCGATCATGTCGCGCACCACCTCGACCGCGTCGTGCTGGACCACGCGCAGGTTGGTGATGCCGCGCGTGGATATTTCCTTCAGCAGGCTGCCGACGCCGGGGGTGTGTACCTCGATTCCCAGGTAGTCGTTACTCGGATGCAGCTCGGCGATGGTGGCCGTGGTCTCGCCCATGCCGCAGCCGATCTCGAGGATGCGGTGGGCGCGGCGGCCGAACACGGCATCGAGGTCGAGCGGCGCCGCCTGGTAGGGAATGCCCCAGCGCGGCATGCCTTGTTCGTGAAAGCGCCGCTGCGCGTCGGAGACGCGGCCCTGGCGCAGCACATAGCTGCGAATGTGGCCGTGGCCGGGCGCGCCGCCATCCGCTGTTTCGAGATCGTCGTCGGCGCTCATTCGGCGGGCTTGGGGGAAGTCGGCGTCCCACGAGGACTTCCTTCGGTCGCCGGCGGCACGGCGTTCGCCACCGTCGCCGGGCTGTCGGGCGCGGCGGCGTCCGCCAGCAGTCGCGCGAAATCGTAGCGCGGCCCGACTATCGCCTGCGGCAGGCTGGCGCAGGCATCGTCCAGGCTGACGTCGCGCAAGGCAGGCTCGATGCTGTCGTTGAGGCCCAGTGCGCGCGCCAGGTCGAACCAGCTGGCCTCGTCGGCACGCTCGCCGAAATAGTAGCGGGCGAGGTCGAGCACCAGCACCTCGATGGTGCCGGTCTGTTTGCCATGCCAGCTCGCGTAGGCATCCTGGATCGGCGTCGAATGCCGCGGCAGGTCGAGGCAGGCCGCCGCCAGCATCGACAATCCGTGCGCCAGGCCGAACAGGCGCTGGCGCAGCAGCAGTTGCGGTTGCTCGAAGGCATAGCCCTGATGCCGCGGCCTGAGTTCGGACGCCGCCTGTGCCATCGCCGGCGTTGGTTGCGGCGTGGCGTCCGCCGCCTGCACCGGGCCGAACAGCGGGATACAAAGTGCGCAGGCGACGAGGTGTTTCACAAGCGACACGCCGGGCCGCCCCAAGTGCCTCTTGGCCCCCTGGGGGAAGAACGGAGCGACGCGGCACTGTCGAGGGGGCTCATTTGCCACCTTGCCCGATCATTCCGCCGACCGGCGAACTGGGGGTCGCGGCGTAGAACTTCTTCGGCATGCGCCCGGCGCGGAATGCCTCGCGGCCGGCTTCGACCGCCTTCTTCATGGCGCCGGCCATCAGCACCGGGTCCTTCGCCGCGGCGATCGCGGTATTCATCAGTACGCCGTCGCAGCCGAGTTCCATCGCGATGGCCGCGTCGGACGCGGTGCCGACGCCCGCATCCACCAGCACGGGCACCTTCGACTGCTCGATGATCAGCTTGAGGTTCCACGGGTTGAGGATGCCCATGCCGGAGCCGATCAGCGAGGCCAGCGGCATCACCGCGACGACGCCGATGTCTTCCAGCATGCGTGCCTGGATCGGGTCGTCGGAGCAGTACACCATGACGTGGAAGCCGTCCTTGACCAGGGTTGCGGCCGCCTTCAGCGTTTCCGGCATGTTGGGGAACAGCGTTTGCGGATCGCCCAGTACTTCGAGCTTGCACAAGGGGTGCCCATCGAGCAGTTCGCGACCGAGGCGCAGGGTGCGCACCGCGTCGTCCGCCGTGTAACAGCCGGCGGTGTTGGGCAGGATGGTGAATTGCGCGGGAGGCAGCACTTCCAGCAGTGAGGGCTGGCCGGGTTCCTGGCCGATGTTGGTGCGGCGGATGGCGACCGTGATGATCTCGGCGCCGGAGGCGTCGATCGCGGCGCGCGTCTGGGCGAAATCCTGGTACTTGCCGGTGCCGACCAGCAGGCGCGAGCGATAGGCTTTGCCGGCGATGACGAGGGTATCGTTGCTCATGGTTTCGGGTTCCGAAAAATTTCAGCCGCCGCCGACGGCGACGACGATTTCGATCTGGTCGCCGTCGGCGAGCAGGGTGTCCGCATGGCGGCTCTTGGCCACGATTTCGCCGTTGCGCTCCACGGCAACGCGCCTGCCGGCCAGTCCGCGTGCCTCGAGCAGCGCGGCGACGGAAAGCGGTGCCGCCAGTTGTTGGGCTTCGCCGTTGATGATGAGGTTCATGCGTAACGTGAACTACAAGAATAAGAGTGCTTAGCCACAATCGAGCGCAGCGAGCCAGACAGTAGCCCCCCGTGAGGGGGGATAGGGGGGCGGGCGACCAATTTGCCTCTGGCCTTATTTTACTTCAGCAGGCGGCGGCGGATCAGCGCCGAGGCGATGCCGAAGGCGATCGCGGCGACCGCCAGCAGCGCGGCAATGTGGCCGATGATGCCGGAAGGGATTTCGCCGAACAGCAGCGGCCGCACCAGCGCCACCGCATGCGTCAGCGGCAGCCAGGCCGCCACCGCCTGCACCGCGGGCGGCAACTGTTCGGTCGGGAAGAACACGCCGCACAGCAACACCATGGGCGTGATGAACAGGGTGAAGTAGTACATGAAGAAGTCGTAGGACGGCGCCAGCGCGGTGACGATCAGGCCCAGCGCGGCGAAGGCCAGCCCGGTGAGGAAGATCACCGGCAGCGCCCACAGCGCGAGTGGCGAGCCGATCAGGCCCAGCACCCAGATCACCAGCAGGATCGCGATTCCCGACAGCGTGGCCTTGGCCGCCGCCCAGAGCAACTCTCCGGCCATCACGTCTTCCAGCGTCACCGGCGCGTTCATGATCGCCTCCCAGGTGCGCTGCACGTGCATGCGCGAGAAGGCCGAGTAGAGCGCCTCGAAGGAGGCCGCGTTCATGGTTGAGGCGCACACCGTGCCGGCGGCGAGGAAGGCGATGTAGGACACGCCGCCGACCTGCGGCAGCAGCCCGCCGAGGCCGTAGCCGAGGCCGAACAGATAGATCATCGGATCGGCCAGATTGCCCAGCAGCGAGGGGATCGCCAGTTTCTTCCAGACCAGGAAGTTGCGTCGCCAGACGGCGAAGGCACGCAGGGATAGTCGCGGCAGGAGGAGTTGGGCGCTCATGGAAGGCGTCGAAGCGGGAAGGCGGATGCCTGACCAGCGGTCATGCCGCTTCCAGCTCACCGGCTTCACGGCGCAAGCGGTAGGGCTTGATGAGCACCTCGGCAGGTAACTGCAAGCCATCGGCGAGACGCCGGATCATCTCCAGGGTCAGCGGCCGGGTGCGGTTCAGGATGTCGGCCACGCGGCCACGCGGCCCGATGTAGGCTTCCATGTCCTTGCGTGTCAGGCCACGACTTTCCATGACGTGGCCGAGGAATTCGATGGGATCGGGATCGGCGATCGGGAAGTGCTGCCGCTCGTAGCGTTCGATCAGCATGGCCAACACGTCGAGACGGTCCGCCTCGGCCGACTTCGCCGGTGCGTTCCACAGGCGCTCGACCTCGGCCAGCGCCTCCTGATATTCCTTCTTGTTGCGGACGGGCTTGAGTTCCATGTCGGCCTCCTAGATTGTTTCCACGTCGATCCTGTCGTACTGCCGATGCGTGCCGACGAAACGAACATACATCAGACCCCGATCGTAGCGAACCGCCACCACCAGCCGATAGTCATTGCCCTTGATGTTGAATACCACCCTGCGATCGGCGACGAAGCTGGCATTGCGATACTCCGCCTTGATGTCTGCCGGTGTTTTCCAGTGTGCCCGGCCCGCCAAGGCATACCAGGACCGCAAAGGTGTTTCGGCATCCGGGTGCTTTTCCCAGAAGGTCCGCAAGGTGGATAGCGCAATGATCCGCATGCGCCACTGTAGCATGATACCAAATTGGTATCAACGGCGTGTGCCTGTCAATAGTCGGCGCTGGTGGTACGGCGATTCGAGTGGCCGGAAATCCACTTCGATCCAGAGCCAAGCTGTTCCGGCCGAGATTCACTACATAGGACTTGGTAGGCGCAGTTCTTCGACTGAAGCAACCGGCTATCCCTGCGGCCCTCTATTCCCTCGGCTGCATCAGCAAAGCCTTGTTGTTTTCCGTAAGCGGCAACAGGTAGTTGACGGCCGCGACAACGCGATTGTCCGTGACGGTAACCATCTTCAGTGTCAGATACGCATAGCCGGCGGCAACGGCATAGTTGCCGACCACAACCACTTGGACATTGTGGTTCTTGGACAAAGTCCTCACGTCGCGGGACAACAGCAGTTCGCCGGTTCCTTCTCGAATGTACACGTCGTTTCGCAACTTCATTTCCACGACGCCATGACCCAGCTGGGTCAATCTTGTTGCGATTTGTTCTGAGATCAGGCGTCCAAAGCGCGAACTCTGGTTCAGTGAGTCGATATTGACCATCGTGGCCACGAGCAATGGAGCACTTTTTGCAATGGGCACCGCAGTGGCCGCGACAAGTTTATCGACTGCGGAGTAGTTCGCCTGGGTGAACTCGCTGGTTTCCGCAGCTTGATAGGTTGGCCCCGTGGCACAAGCAGCGCTCAAGACAACGGCACATATGAGTGCGGCAATTTATCTCATTGTCCGGTTACCCCCAAGGTTTTGATCCGCGGACGGAACGGTGCCTCGAACATGATTCCTTCGGCGTCTTCGATGTAATAGACATCGGTCTTCCGCATCAAGTACCTGTTGTTGTCGACCAAGGAAGTTGTGACGATCACCTCGGTATTCGTTGCGCTGTGTAGCCGGGCATTTGCCGCCAATAGATCCGCACCGGCAACAAGCGCGGCAACACCGACCGCCTTGGCTGTGGACGATGCGCCTCCTACCGCTATTTCGCGCGCAACGATTATGCCGCCAGCAAGAGCCGCCACACTGCCGGGCTGATAGTCGCCTTGGCCCGCCAGATGCCGGACGACCTGCGCCTCATATGTGACTTGAACGGCTCCCTCGGGCCTCGTCGCGACGTTCAGCCCGCCATTGACGAGTTTGGAAATCAGCATCGAATGAAATCCACGAGAGAAATCACTGTTGTCCCCCGAGGGCGAGACATAGAGCGCCTTTCCCTGAAGCTCCGGGCGACTCCTCAATCCAGTCGTCTGCACGGCGACGTCGCCGGCGATGATATTCCAGTGCTCGGCGGACTTTGCTTTCCGCAGCGTCGCGTCTGGAAAAGGTTCTGCGCTGGGCATCCCTGCCAACTGGGAGCAACCCACAAGGGCTGGAATGCAGAGTAGGGCGGTGGCAAATCGGATTCCGGTCATAAAGTCCCCCTGAACAATCATCTTGCGATTTGAGTATGTTTGCAGGATAGCGCATACAACGGTATGCAGACAAGCCGGAGTGTATAGGCAAACCTTGCCCGCTTATGCGGGACAAGAAGCTACCGACGAAGATCTTTGGTGAGGTGTTGCAGGAATTGCGCTTGCAACAGGCGCTCACACAGGATCAACTTGCCGAACGCGCGGGCACCGAACGCAGCCATATCAGCGCTCTTGAGCGCGCGGAAAAAGGCCCAACGCTTGCAACAATATTGGGCTTGGCTGAAGCACTGAAGATTCCGGCAGCACAGCTAATGGGGTTAGTTGAAGAACGGTTGAGAGAGCTGTGATACGTTCGGTGCAGCGAGCCTTCTACAGACTGGCGCCTGATTGCAATATCGCCGTATCGCCA
Organism: Sulfuritalea sp.; assembly: GCF_017302275.1. Lineage (GTDB taxonomy): Bacteria > Pseudomonadota > Gammaproteobacteria > Burkholderiales > Rhodocyclaceae > Sulfuritalea. Next base: position 12,930 of record NZ_JAFLDR010000019.1, on the reverse strand, counting down.
GCACCGACTATTGTTTGTCAAATAGTCCCGAATCAGTCGCGCAACTCGCGTCCGGTTAGCTTGCGGAACATGTCCTTCAGATTCGCCAGCCGGTGCAGGGTGCGCCGGCTGGTTCGGGCGGCGAGGTGGACCAGCAGTGGCACGGAACTGCAAACGGCGACTCGTCGCGCCAACCGCGCCGGCAGCCGCCTCGCCACTATGCCGAAAGTTAGCCCCATACCGTCGATTAGCCATTACACTTGCATGGATAATATCGACCAAATGGAGGCAGGCATGACCGGCAGGCAAACCGTTCCGGCGAGCCATCAAGGCGTCGACGAGCTGGATTTTTCCGTTCGACTCATGGAACAACTGGTGGTGCCGACCTTTGTCATCGACGCCGGGTGCCGGGTCATCATCTGGAACCGTGCCTGCGAACGCCTTACCGGCATCAAGGCCGCCGAGGTGATCGGCACCCGGGAACATTGGCGCGGTTTCTACGACGAGCCGCGTCCCTGCCTGGCCGACCTGGTCGCGCTGGGTCGCACCGGGGAAATCGACGCGCTCTACGTCACGCATGACCACGTCGGCGGGGAGGCCGCCGCCGCGCACGGGCGCAAGGCGGAAAACTGGTGCGTCATGCCGCGCATGGGCGCGCGACTGTACCTGGCCGTCGATGCGGGGCCCATCTACGATAGCCATGGCAAGGTGGTCGCCGTGGTGGAAACACTGCGCGACATGACGGAGCAGAAGGAGGCCCAGGCCGAGCTCGAACGCCTGGCCTTGCGCGACGGACTGACCAGCGTGGCCAACCGCCGCAGCTTCGACAGCACCCTGAATGCCGAGTGGCGCCGCGCCACTCGGGAGTCCCGTGCGTTGTCACTGCTCATGATCGACGTGGACTTCTTCAAGCTTTACAACGACACCTACGGGCACCAGGGGGGCGACGAATGCCTGCGGCGCGTCGCCGGCGCCCTGTCGAGTGTCGTCAAGCGATCCAGCGACGAGGTCGCCCGGTATGGCGGCGAGGAGTTCGCCATCCTCCTGCCCACCACGGACCAGCCGGGGGCCTGCATCGTCGCCGAGCGCATTCGCGTCGCCGTCGAGGAGCTCGCCATGCCGCACGCGAGGTCCGCGATTGCCGACCATGTCACGATCAGCATTGGGGTCGCCTCGATGGCCGTTTCCATGCAAGCCGTGCCGACGCAACTGGTCGGCATCGCGGACCAAGCCTTGTATCGAGCCAAGCAGCAAGGGCGCAACCGGGTCGCCACGGGCGACCCGGTTGTCGCCATGGGTACCTGATCGTCCGTGGTTTCCGATGTCTGCTTGCCGTCGCGCCGGCGCCGACTTTTCGTATTCCGCTGCGCGAGCCGGATGCGGCGCAGGTTCAGTCCCGCAATTCCCTGCCGGTCAGCTTGAGGAACACGTCCTCCAGGTTCGCCGGTCGGTGCAGGGTGCGCAGGCTGGGCCAGGCGGCGAGTTGGGCCAGCAGGGGCGTGGCGTCGGCGACGTAGCAGAAGGCGGTCTCGCCGCTGACCTCGACGCGATTCGAAAAGGCCTGTGCCTCGCGCTGGGCCCAGCCGGGCGCATCTTCACCGTAGACCTCGACCACCTGCGCTTCGATGTTGCCGCGGATCAGGTCGCGGGGCGCTCCGTCGGCCACCATGCGGCCGGCGTCGATGATGGCCAGGCGCTGACACAGGCGCTCGGCTTCGTCCATGAAGTGCGTCGTCAGCAGGATGGTCTTGCCCTGCGCCTGCAAGCGCTTGAGCCGTTCCCAGATGAGGTGGCGCGCCTGAGGGTCGAGCCCGGTGGTGGGTTCGTCGAGCAGCAGCAGTTCGGGGTCGTTCACCAGCGCGCGGGCCAGGGTCAGGCGCCGCTTCATGCCGCCCGACAGGGTGCGGATATTGGCATCTGCCTTGCCGGCGAGGCCGGCGAAATCCAGCAACTCGGCGATCTTCGGCCTGATTTCGGCGTCCTTCATGCCGAAGTAGCGGCCATACACGACCAAGTTTTCGGCGGCGGTGAAATCCGGGTCGAGGTTGTCGAACTGCGGCACCACGCCGATCTTCATGCGGGCTTCGCGTGCCCGCTGCGGCACCGGTTCGCCGGCCAGGATAATCTCGCCCGAATCCGGTGCGGTGAGGCCGAGGCAGCAGCGCAGCGTGGTGGTCTTGCCGGCGCCGTTGGGGCCGAGCAGTCCATAGCACTCGCCGCGCCGCAGTTCGAAGCCGAGCCCGGCGACGACTTCGCGGCCCTCGTAGGACTTGCGCAGCGACACCACCCGCAGTGGGCTCATGGGCGATCCGTGATGCAGCACATATTCCTGTTCCGTCGCTGAAGGTAAAATTCTAACAGCCCGCATCGACCCGTTCGTGCGGGCGTACCATGCGATGACGGCGCGCGGCCGAATGGCGGCGGGCCGCTGGGCATATCGGGGCTTGGTGTGGGCGTAGTGCTTGCCGGGAGGCGATGTCGGCGATGGCTGGACTTACGGATCTGGATGGACTGTTTGACGACGACGGTGGTGGCGACGCCAAGCCTGGCACGACCCCGTTGCGGCGGCCCGCCGCGCAGCTCCTGCCCTGCCCCTACGGCACTCTGTCCTACCTGTTGATCGAGGACTCGCAGACCATGCGCGTCTGGTTGCGCAACACCATAGCGAACGCGGGCGGCACCAAGATCGACGTCTCCGACAGCTACCACGACGCGCTCTACCGGATACGGAATCGCGGCAACTACGATGTCGTATTGTGCGACTACATCCTCTCCGACACCCGCGACGGCCAGCAGTTGCTCGAAGAAGTCAGGCGACAGAAGCTGCTGCCGCAGTCGACCATCTGGATCATGATCACCGGCGAGCGCAAATACGAGCAGGTATTTTCGGCGGTGGAACTTGCCCCCGACGACTACCTGATCAAGCCCATCTCGCCGGACATGCTGCACGTACGGTTGGGCAAGGCCTGGGATCGTCGCCAGGCGCTGAAGGGGGCGACGGACCTGTTCGATGCCGGCCGTTTCGGCGAGGCGCTGGAGGTGTGCCGGCGCAGTTCGCTGGACAACCCGCGTCATTCGTCCGGATTCCAGCGCATCGCGGGCGAATGCATGTTGCAGATGGAGCATTTCCAGGAAGCCTACGACCATTTCGAGTCCATCCTGACCGATCGCCCGGTGCTGCCATGGGCCAAGCTGGGCAAGGCGCGCGCCTTCTTCCACCTCGATCGCTACGACGAGACCGCGGCCATCATCGAGGAACTGATCCACGACAATCCGGATTACCTGCACGCGCACGACCTGCTGGCCAAGGTGCACGAACGCAAGGGCGACCTCGAAGCCACCAAGGTGCTGCTCAAGCTGGTGCTGGAGAAGAACCCCAAGTCGCTCCAGCGCCAGCGCGAGATAGCGCGCATCGCGGTGGCCACCGACGACCCCCTGACGGCGATCGATGCCTATGCGATGATGCACCGGCACGGGCGCGGTTCGAGTTTCATCCGCCCCGGCGATTTCAGCACCTATGCCGGCATGCTGATCAAGAGCGGCAGCAAGGCGGCGCTGGAACGACTCGAAGGACTCTCCGCCAACCTCGCCGACTTCCACAAGAGCGACCCCGCCTATGCGCTTTCCGGCAAGACGGTGTCCTATGCCGCTGCCGTGGCCAAGGGCGACCGCAAGGCGGTCGACGACGCCTACCAGAAGATGCGCCAGGCCCTTGGCGCGACCACGGCGGGGGGGCACGAGCTGGATCGCGAGGAGTCGATGTTCGTGCTCGAAGCCGCGGTCGAAATGGGCGACGAAGACACGGCGTGCCAGATGGCGCAGGCCCTGTACCAGGACCACATCGGCAACCAGTCGATCGAGGCGCGCATCATGACCATGATGGCCAAAGGCGGCTGGGAGGCCCACGCGACGCGCATTGCCGAGGGTGCCAGCGAAAACCTGCGGCAGCTAAACGTCGCCGCCGCCAACATGGCCAAGCACGGCCAGTTGCTCGGTGCCGTGGAGGAATTCGCCCGGCTGGCCGAGTCGAACAAGAACGTCGCGGTCTACCTCAATGCCGCGACCTGCATCGTCAAGTGCTTCGAGGAGCTCGCCGCCGGCCGCCTGGCGATTGATGGCGACACGCGCAAGCGGCTCAACAACCGCATGCAGGGCTACCTGAATTTCGTCGCCCTGCGCGACGTCGGCAACCACCGGCTGGAGCAGATCCGCAAGACCTGGGAGGCCATGCCGCACTGACACCGGGTTGCGCGAAACAGCAGGTTTCGTCACTGGAGAGCGCCGCCTCGCCCGTGTGATCGACGTCAGTGCCAGGCGCGCTGGATCAAGTCGCGGATCAGGTGCAGGCGGCGATGGAAGAAATGGTCGGCGCCGGGTATCACCACCACCGGCAGATCGAGCGGCGTGGCCCAGGCCAGGACATTGGCCAGGCGCACGGTTTCGTCTTCCGAGCCGTGGATGACCAGCGTGTCGGGCGCCACCGCCTCGGTTTCGTAACGGCGCATGCCTTCGACGAAACCGGCCGCCGTGCCCACCAGTACCAGCCAGCGCGCCGGATCGCCGGCGGTGGCAAGGCGTTTCGCCAGCCGCGTGGTGACGTAGGCGCCGAAGGAAAATCCGGCCAGATAGAGGGGCAGCGGCGTGCCGGCAGGGGTAAGCCGGCTGGCGAAGCGTGCGCGGGCCCAATCGTGCACCGCCAGTACGTCGTCGGTCTCGGCGTCGCCGTGGTCGTGCGCGCCCTCGCTGCCGCCGACGCCGCGAAAGCTGGGCCGCAGCGTGATGCAGCCTCGCTCGCGGAAGGCGCGCGCCAGCGTGGTCACCACCTTGTTGTCGGCGGTGCCGCCGAACAGCGGATGCGGATGCGCGATCAGAGCAATGCCGCTTGGGCTTTCATGGTCCTCGACGAAGACCTCGATCTTGCCGTCGGGGCCGTCCAGCAGCACGCGTTCGTGGCGCGACACCTTCAGTCCACCATGAGCCGCTCGACCACGCGGCCATTGACCAGGTGCTGGTCGATGATCTCGTCGATGTCCTCCTGGTCCACATAGGTGTACCAGACCGCCGCGGGATAGATCACCATCACCGGGCCCTTCTCGCAGCGATCGAGGCAGCCCGCCGCGTTGATGCGCACCCTGCCCGGCAGCTTGCTACCCAGCGACTTGACCTTGTCCTTGGCGTAGGCGCGCATGTCGCCGGCACCGTGGTTGTTGCAGCAGGCCTCGCCCGCCGCGCGCTGGTTGGTGCAGAAGAAAACGTGGTGCGTGAAGTGGCTCATGGCTTGGGTTCCGGGCGGGGGACGGAGGGCGAATTCTACCGGGCCGGCGCGGGATACTTGGCCGCATTCTTGACGATCTTGTGGCGTGCCGCGGCGATCGGGTCGATGCCCAGCACGTCGGCCAGTTCGGTCAGGTAGATCAGCACGTCGGCGATCTCGTCGGCGACCTCGGCGTGTTTTTCCGGCGCCAGTGCCAGGCTTTCCTCGGGCGTCGCCCACTGGAAATGTTCGACCAGTTCCGCCGCCTCGACGCTGAGCGCCATGACCAGGTTCTTCGGTGTGTGGTAGCGATGCCAGTCGCGTGCGGCGCAGAACGCCCGCAGCGCATCGCGCAGGGTGGTGAGGTCAGTAATCGGAGTCATTTGTTCTCGGTCGGTAGGACATCAGCCATGGCAGCGCCAGGAAGGGCCAGAGCGAGGAAATCAGGCGCGTCAGGCCGTTGAAGTTGAGGAACTGGCCGGGGTTCCAGATATTCAGCGTATTCTGCAGGTAGGGATTGTCCGGCGCGACATTTACCATGACGGTGGCAAACAGCAGCGCCAGCGCGGCCACCGCGCGCTGCAATTCGATGCCGAGGAAGGTGGCGCTCCACCACAGCAGCAGCCCGATCGCCATGCCGGTGCTGTTGCCGGGCGTGATCCAGGCCAGTGCCGCCGCCTGGCCCATGAGAACGCCGTGGGTGGCCGCCTTGACCAATACGGCGAATAGCAGCAGGCCGATCGTCAGCGGTCGCGCATGGCGCCGCAACAGCAGGGTGACGATCAGTCCGGCCGCTAGCAGGCCGGAGGCGGCGATGGTGGTTTCGACGCTGATGAAACGTTCCGCGAGAAAGGGCTGTACCGGGGGCAGGTCGAGCATCAGGCGCAGGTTGCCGCTGCCGAACAGCAGCGATTCCGGCGAGAGCTGGGTCAGCAACCAGGCCGCCACCAGCATCACGCCCAGGTCGACGCCATAGCCGCGCATCAGGTTTTTTCGCCGCCAGTCGGCGAGGCGTCCCTCGTCCAGCAGGTAGCTTGCCTTGCTGGCGCCCAGCCAGGCACCGAGCAATGCGCCCGCGGCGTTGCAGGCCAGGTCCAGGTTGGAGGGGACGCGGTCGGGCAGGTAGTTCTGCAGCAATTCCATCGACAGGCTCACGGCGCTGCCGAGCAGGGTCGCCAACAGCCCCGCCGGAACGGCGGGCAACCGGCGGCGCAGCGCGGCGGCACAGAGGAGGCCGAAGGGCAGGTATACCGCGACATTGGTCGCCAGGTCGAAGTCGGTGTAATACCGCGGCCAGGCGGCGTACAGGAAGTCCAGCGGATTGCCGCCGCTGTCGCGCCAGCCGGCAAGGGGATACAGGCTGGCATAGACGATCAGCAGCAGGTAGCCGCCGGTCAGGTAGAGCGTCAGGTGGGTGCGCGAGCCGATTGCCACGAACAGGATTCTGCCCCCTTCATGCAGGAGCGACAAGCCTCGCCAGCGGCGATGCGACGCTACCGGTTGCGCTGGAGGTTGGTCAGGCAGTCGGTCGGGAAGGCGTCGATCACGATCAAGGTCCGGTCGAGCGCCCGGCACGCGGATTCCACGGTGAGTGACGCGCCGAGGCTTCGGTCGCGCGCTCCACCCGAGGCGCCGTGGTTACAGTGGTTGTTCGAGATGCGTCGGTGCTGGCCGCGGGGATTGGCTGCACCGAGCATGGTGCCCCGCGCAAGGATCAAGCGGCCTTTGGCAAATCCGGGCTTGTATGTCCGGCTTCCACGCGCCATGCGTCCGGCGTTTCCAAGGCAGATCGGTTTGGCATCGAGTCCAGGGGCAAGGGTGATTCTCGACGACGCTCCGGTGGTGGAAATGATCTCACGCGGGGGCCCCTCGTGCATATCGGGGGGATGGGGTGCACATTGGGGAGCCGCTTGGCGCGTTCGATGGCGACATTCTGGGTGGCGATGTTTGCGGCAGGGGTTTCGGCATCCCGGCTTTCCGCTGCGGGCGGAACGGGGAAAGTCGGCGCTGGCGCCACGGTCGCTGCGACGGCCATGGGTTCGGCCGGTCGAGCAGCAGATCGCGGGCGTCCGTCAGGATCGCAATGCGCTCGTACTCTTGCTCGTTCTCGGACTGTGCGTCCAGCGTCAGTCGAAGGACGCCATGGGTCTGCTGCATGTCCGCCGGGGAGGCTTTGTCGCCGAGGCCGAGAAGCTCGTAGAGGGTCTGCTTGTCGGCTGTCCGGTTCAGTGTCGGTGTTCCGGGTCGGCGTGATGGGTCTGCGACGCGGCGTGGTGGTGCAATATCGCGTGCGGGTCGTGGTCAGGCAGGCGGTGGCCTACCCACTGCGGCAGCAGCGAGCCGACGACCATGCCGAGGATGGACACGCCCAGTCCGATCAGTTGGGGCGGCACAAGGCTCGCTTCGCCGATCAGCACTTCGACCAGCACCCAGGAGAGCAGGCCGCCGAAGGTCGCCGCCAGCGCGCCCTGCGTCGTCGCGCGGCGCCAGAAGATGCCGGCGGCGAGCGGCACGAAGGCGCCGGCGAGCGTCACCTTGTAGGCGTTCTCCACCATCTTGAAGATCGAGGCTTCGGACTTCAGCGCGAAACCGAGCACGATGCAGGTGAATACCACCAGGCACAGGCGCATCACCCGCAGGAACTGGTGGTCGCCCATGTTCGGGTAGAAACCGCGCACCACGTTCTCGGCGAAAGTGACCGAGGGCGCCAGCAGCGTCGCGGAGGAGCAGCTCATGATGGCCGACAGTACCGCGCCGAAGAACAGCACCTGGGCGAACAGCGGCGTGTGCTGCAGCACCAGGGTCGGCAGCACCAGCTGCGTGTCCTTGGCCAGCAGCTCGTTGAACAGCGCGGGGTCGATCAGCGTCGCCGAATAGGCGATGAACATCGGCACGAAGGTGAAGCAGAAATAGATCGAGGCGCCGAGCACCGAACCCCACAGCGCGATGTTCGCCGTCTTCGCCGAGGTGATGCGCTGGAACACGTCCTGCTGCGGGATCGAGCCCAGCATCATGGTCATCCAGGTGCCGAGGAAGGTCAGCCACAGCCAGGGGTCGGGCGCCGGGAAGAATTCCAGCTTGCCGGCCGCCGCGGCGTGGTCGATCACCGCCGTGGCGCCACCGCCGACTTTTCCGCTGACTGTCCAGGCGATGAACAGCAGGCCGCCCATCGACACCGCCATCTGCACGAAATCGAGGATGGCCACCGAGAACATGCCGCCGAACACGGTGTAGGTCAGCACGATGCCGGCACCGAGGATCATGCCGGCCTCCTGCGACACGGCGCCGTCGGTGACGACGTAGAAGATCAGCCCCAGGGCCTTGATCTGCGCCGCCACCCAGCCCAGGTAGGAGAGCACGATGCAGATGGTGGTGATGACTTCGACCGCGCGGTTGTAGCGCATTCGGTAGAAGTCGCCGAGGGTGATGATGTTGAGCTTGTAGAGGTAGCGCGAGAAGATCAGGCCGGCGATGATCAGACACATCGAGGAGCCGAAGGGGTCGGCCACCACGCCGCCGAGGCCGTCCTTGACGAAGGTGGCGGAGACGCCGAACACGGCCTCTGCGCCGAACCAGGTGGCGAACACCGTGGCGGTCACCACCGGAAGCGGCAGGCTGCGGCCGGCGACGGCGAAGTCCCTGGCGTTATGGACCCGGGTGGCGGCGAACAGTCCGATGCCGACCGAGACCATCAGATAGAGGACGACGAACCAGAGCAGCATGTCAGTGAGCAGTAGTCAGTGAGCCAAAAGTATAAATGTGGCGCCGATCCCGCGTAAATCCCTCTCCTCAGGCGCGCAGGAAAGCGAACGCCAGTGCACCCGCGGCGACCGCGAATGCGAGCCAGAGCAGTCGCCGCAGGCTGCGTACTTCGGCGGCGAGGTTTTCCAATTCCAGGTTGGGCGCGGGCGTCGCCGTAGCGGTCAGCGCCTGGTGCACCAGGCGCGGCAGTGTCGGCAGCAGCCGGGCCCAGTTGGTTGCCTCGCGCCTGATGTTGTTCTCCAGCGCCAGCCAGCCCAGCTGTTCGCTCATCCAGCGCTCGAGGAAGGGCAGGGCGGTTTGCCACAGGTCGAGGTCGGGGTCGAGTTCGCGGCCGAGGCCCTCGACGTTGAGCAGGGTCTTCTGCAGCAGCACGAGTTGGGGTTGCACTTCGACGTTGAACTGGCGCGAGGTCTGGAACAGCCGCAGCAACACGCGGCCGAGCGAAATTTCCTTCAGCGGGCGGTCGAAGAAGGGTTCGCAGACCGAGCGGATCGCCGCCTCGAACTCGTCGACGCGGGTTTCCTTGGGCGCCCACCCGGATTCGATGTGCGCCTCGGCCACGCGCTTGTAGTCGCGCTTGAAGAAGGCCAGGAAATTCTGCGCCAGGTAGTTCTTGTCGACGTCCGACAGCGTGCCGACGATGCCGAAATCGAGCGCGATGTAGCTGCCCTTGCGCGGCCCCTCCGTGGCGACGAAGATGTTGCCCGGATGCATGTCGGCGTGGAAGAAGCCGTCGCGGAACACCTGGGTGAAGAATATTTCGACGCCGGCGCGCGCCAGGCGCGGTATGTCCACGCCCTTGTCGCGCAGGGCGTCGATCTGCGAAATGGTCGTACCGTGCATGCGCTCCATGACCATGACGCTGGTGCTGCACCAGTCCCAATGCACCTCGGGCAGGACCAACAGGTCGGAGCCTTCGAAATTGCGCCGCAACTGCGAGCAGTTGGCCGCTTCGCGCATCAGGTCGAGTTCGTAATGCAGGTACTTGTCGAACTCCGCCACCACCTCCCGCGGCTTGAGGCGCCGCCCATCGGCCCAGACCGTTTCCAGCAGGTTCGCTGCGACCTGCAGCAGCGCGATGTCATGCTCGATCACCGGCTGGATGCCGGGACGCAGAATCTTGACCGCGACCTCGCGGCCATCCGGCAGCACCGCGAAATGCACCTGCGCCACCGAAGCGGAGGCGACCGGTTGCCGTTCGAACCGCGCAAAGATCTGGTCTACCGGCTTGCCGTAGGCCTTCTCGAGTTCGGCGATGGCCAGTTCCGACGGGAAGGGCGGCACGCGGTCCTGCAACTTCGCCAGTTCGTCGGCGATGTCCAACGGCAGCAAGTCGCGTCGGGTCGACAGCAACTGGCCGAACTTGACGAAGATCGGCCCCAGGTCTTCCAGTGCCTGGCGCAGGCGCACGGCGCGCGGTGCGGACAGGTCGCGCCAGAACATCAGGCGCTGCGCAGCAAGCAGCAGGCGCGTGCGCATGCCCGGTTCGACCTCGTGTTCGAGGACCAGGCTGTCGAGTCCGTAGAGGTACGCGACGCGGGCGATTCGGATCAGGCGGAAGAGGCGCACGGGGGCGGGCGAGGAACCTGGATTCAGTGGGGGGCCGACGCCGGCATTATCGAGGTTAAGCGAAGCGGCCGTAGCTAAAATTGAAAATTTCAGTGCAGGCTAACGTTGGCCTCATCGACGTTAAGCGAAGCGGCCGTAGCTAAAACGGGAAGTATAATCCACAGCCTTTCGAAAGCCCCCAACCACCGATATGGCTGCATCCAGCGAAAAAATCAGTAGCGGCTTCGACGCCCGCCAGCATCTCGCCGGCCTGCTGCGTGCGGCACTGGCCAGCGTGGCTCCCGGCCAGGGACTTGCCGAAATACTCCTGGAACGTCCCAAGCAGGCCAGCCACGGCGATTTTGCCAGCAACGTCGCGATGCAGCTGGCGCGCGAATTGAAGACCAATCCGCGCCAGATCGCCGAGCGCCTGGTGCGCGAGCTGCCCGCCTCGTCGGCCCTGGCGAAGGTCGAGATCGCCGGTGCCGGCTTCATCAATTTCACGCTGACCGCCGCCGCCCGCTGCGCCGTGGTCGACGCCGTGCTGGCCAACGGACATGATTTCGGCCGCGGCCCGGTGCGCAACGGCCGCGCCGCGCGCCGCCTGCAGGTCGAGTTCGTTTCCGCCAACCCCACGGGCCCGCTGCACGTCGGCCACGGCCGCGGCGCTGCCTTCGGCGCCAGCCTGGCCTCGCTGCTGGCCTTCGCCGGTTACGAGGTGACGCGCGAGTATTACGTCAATGACGCCGGCCGCCAGATGGACATCCTGGCGCTGTCGGCATGGCTGCGCTACCTGGAACTTTTCGACGAGCCGCTGCCCTTTCCGCCCAATGCCTACCAGGGCGGCTACGTGCGCGAGATGGCCGAACAGATCAGGCAGGCCCACGGCGACCGCTACGTGCATCCGGCCGAGGCCGTGCTGGCCTGCTTACCCGATACCGACGACATCGAGGCACGCCTCGACGGCCTGATCCTCGCCGGCAAGGACCTGCTGGGTGAGGACTGGGCCTACGTGCACAGCCACGTGCTGTCCGAGCAACTGGCCGACTGCCGCGCTGACCTCGAAGAATTCGGCGTGCATTTCGACGTCTGGTTCTCCGAGCGCAGCCTCTACGACACAGGCATGGTGGCGCGTGCGGTGGAGAAACTGGAAAAATCCGGCCACATTTACGTCCAGGACGGCGCCAAGTGGTTCCAGTCCACCGCCTTCGGCGACGAGAAGGACCGCGTCGTGCAGCGCGAGAACGGCATCTACACCTATTTCGCGTCCGACGTCGCCTACCACCTCAACAAGTTCGAGCGCGGCTTCGACAAGGTGATCGACGTCTGGGGCGCCGACCACCACGGCTACATCCCGCGCGTCAGGGGCGCGCTGTCGGCCGCCGGCGCCGATGCGAGCCGCCTCGAAGTTACGCTGGTGCAGTTCGTCAGCCTGTTTCGCGATGGGCAGAAAGTCTCGATGTCCACCCGCTCCGGCGACTACGTCACGTTGCGCCAGTTGCGCGCGGAAGTCGGCAACGACGCCTGCCGCTTCTTCTACATGCTGCGCAAGTGCGACCAGGCGCTGGACTTCGACCTCGACCTGGCCAAGTCGCAGAGCAACGACAACCCGGTCTATTACGTGCAGTACGCCCACGCCCGCATCTGCTCGGTGCTGGCACAGTGGGACGGCGATGCCGCCGAACTGGCGGGCGCCGACTTGTCGCCGCTGCAGAACGAACGCGAGTTCGCCCTCTGCGCGCGCCTGGCCGAATTCCCCGACCTGATCCTGCAGGCGGCGCGCGACCATGCGCCGCATGCGCTGGCCTTCTATCTCAAGGACCTGGCCGGCGACTTCCACAGCTGGTACAACGCCGAGCGGGTGCTGGTCGACGATCCGGCAGTCCGCCGCGCGCGCCTGGCGCTGGCCCTGGCGACGCGCCAGGTGCTGCAGAACGGCCTTTCCCTGCTGGGCGTATCGCAACCGGTGAGCATGTGACCATGGGCAAGTTCGACAAGACGGGTGACCAGGGCGTGCGCCCTGCGGTGAAACCCGGGGCGCCGCGGAACAAGAGCGGCGGCGGCACCCTGCTCGGCGTGTTCGTCGGCCTGGTGATCGGGGTCAGCATCGCCTTCGGCGTGGTCTGGTACCTCAACAAGTCGCCGCTGCCCTTCCAGAACAAGTACGAAGGCGCGCCCAAGGCGGACAAGGCCGCCAACGGAGCCAATCCCAAGGCGCCGCCGGTAGCGCTGCCGGGCAAGCCCGGCGACAAGCCCGCCGAGCGGCAGCGCTTCGACTTCTACAACATTCTCGAAGGCAAGACCGTCGCCACTCCGGGCGCACCGACACCGGCGCCAGCCGCCGCCGCCGCCGTGGCGTCCGCGCCCGCAGGATCGGCCGCCGCGCC
>NZ_JAFLDR010000018.1 GCF_017302275.1 Sulfuritalea sp. | reverse complement strand
GCTTATAGCGTCGGCGGGCGCGCTCCTCGGCGCCGCGCCGCTCGCGCGCGCCTACACGTCCGATCCCACCGTTGCCGCCGCCGCCGCAACGCTGCTCGGCATCGTCGCCGTCTACCACCTTGCCGATTCGGTGCAGGCGGTGATGGCCCAAGTGCTGCGCGGCTACAAGCGCGCCACGGTGCCGATGCTGATCTATGCCGTCGCGCTGTGGGGCGTCGGTCTGGGCGGCGGCTACCTGCTGGGCCTCACCGATGCCTTCGGCCCGGCGCGCGGCGCCGCCGGTTTTTGGATTGCGGCGGTGGCGAGCCTGACGATTGCGGGGGCGGGAGTGCTGATTTACTTCTTGCGGGTTTCACGCGTCCAGCAGGCCCGGTAGCGCCGTATCGCCAGCGCCGACTTTTTGTTTCTAGTGGCGCGCGTGGTGAGCCATGCCACCGGTATGATGACCTCATTCATATCAGGGGGCGGGTGATGCAGTTTCTTGCACACGTCAGACTGAGTAGACGCGGCGACTGGGATACTCATGAGCTCGAAGAGCATTTACGACAGGTGGCAAGGCGTACGGCCCAGGCCTGTGTAGTCTTCGCTCCGCCAGAATGGGGCAATCTCGCTGGTCTATGGCATGACCTCGGCAAGTATCAGGCAGCGTTCCAGACTTACATTCGTTCCGTTAGCGGTTTCGATGCGCATATCGAAACCGCTCCGGGCAAGGTGAAGCATGCAATCGCCGGTGCAATTCACGCCGCGGACACTCATGGCGCTTATGGCCGGTTACTCGCCTACCTGATTGCCGGTCATCATGCCGGCCTGCCCGACTGGCACCCGGATGAAGCTGTGGGGGCCGCGCTGTCGCAACAGATCAAGGACGAGCGTTCCACGCTTGCCGACGCAATATCGGGTGGCGCTCCGACTGAAATACTTGATCCCGGAATCCGATTGCCGAGGCCGCCAATCAGCGAGACAAGCGAAGTACATTTCTGGCTGCGCATGCTCTTTTCCAGTCTGGTCGATGCCGACTACCTTGATACCGAGCGTTTCATGGATGACGCCCGCACCTCCCAGCGTGGAGACTATGCGGACATCGGCGTATTGCGGGATGCCTACGACCGCTACATGACGGAGACCTTCGCCATAGCCGACACTCCGGTCAAGATGCTGCGGGCCGAAATTCGTGACGGCTGCCTCGCCCGTGCTGACGAAGCGCAGGGCCTGTTCAGCCTGAGCGTACCCACCGGCGGCGGCAAGACCTTGGCATCCCTGGGTTTTGCCCTGCATCACGCCGCACGGCATGGCCTCAAGCGAGTGATTTACGTCATCCCCTACACCAGCATCATCGAGCAGACCGCGGACATTTTTCGCCGTGTGTTCGCCGGCATCGAACCGGCACCGGTGATCGAGCATCACAGCAACCTTGATATAGATAACGAAACACCCAAGAGTCGGCTGGCCGCAGAGAACTGGGACGCGCCCGTAGTCGTCACCACCAATGTCCAGTTCTTCGAGTCGCTATACGCCGCCAAGCCGTCGCGTTGCCGCAAGCTGCACAACATTGCCGAAAGCGTTGTCATTCTCGATGAAGCGCAGTTGCTGCCGCCTGAACACTTGCAGCCCATCCTCGACGGCTTGCGGCAATTGATAGCTCCCCGCTATCGGGTTTCGGTCGTCCTATCCACGGCTACCCAGCCGGAGTTGTCCAAGACCCGCACGCGCTTTGGTGAGCGGCCTCTCGTTGGCCTGGGTGACGCACGGGAGCTTGCCCCCGACCCAGGCCGGCTCAACCGCGAACTGGAGCGCGTTGCCGTCAGCCTGCCGCAGTCGGCCGAAGATCGCCGCGAGTGGTGCGACATCGCCGACGAACTGGGACATCATCGGCAAGTGCTGTGTATCGTCAATCGTCGCGACGATGCGGAAACGCTATGGCGCATGTTGGCGCCGGACGCCATTCATCTTTCCGCCCGCATGTGCGGCGCACACCGCGCCGAGGTTATCGCAGCCATTCGCCAGCGGCTCAAGGACGACCAGCCCGTGCGCGTGGTCAGCACCCAATTGGTCGAAGCCGGTGTCGATCTGGATTTCCCTGTCGTCTATCGCGCCATGGCTGGCCTTGATTCCATCGCCCAGGCAGCGGGCCGCTGCAATCGCGAAGGACGTTTGCCCGGAAAAGGCGGCCGGGTGATCGTCTTCAACCCACCGAAACCCTCGCCCAGCGGGCTTTTGCTCAAGGCCGAACAAGCTGCGCAATTAGTATTGGCAGGCTCACCTGGTGAGCCATTGAGCCCGGCAAACTATGCCCAATACTTCGATCTGTTCTATAGCAACGTGAACAGCCACGACATGGAGGGCGTGATGAATCTGCTGACAGGCAATGCCGCGCGAGGAGAAATCCAGTTCCGCACGGCGGCGCAGAAATTTCACCTGATCCCCGATGAAGGGCAGCAGTCGGTATTCGTGCGCTGGGGCGACGGTGTGGACCTGATCGGGCGATTGAAGGCCGAAGGCCCCCATCGTGAACTGATGCGCCGCCTGCAACGACATGCCGTCACGCTTTACGACTACCAGTGGAAAAAACTGCTGGGTAGTAGTGACCTGGAGCAGCACGAGGATTTCCTGATTCAGAAAAGCGATGTGTTGTATCACCCGAGGCTGGGCTTGTTGCCAGCGGTGCCGGACTATGAACCATCGAGCTTGGTCGTATGAAAGGAGGGCACGTGAAATCCTATTGCCTTGAAGTTACCGGTGACTTCGCCTGCTTCACCCGCCCGGAGATGAAGGTGGAGCGCGTCAGCTACGACGTCATCACGCCGTCGGCGGCGCGGGCCGTGTTCGAGGCCGTGCTGTGGAAGCCGGCGATCCGCTGGCGCATCCGCAAGATCGAAGTGCTGAAGCCCATCCGCTGGATTTCCCTGCGGCGAAACGAAGTAGGCGCGGTGGTCCCGGTAGGCAGCGTCAAGAGCGCCATGAACAAGGGCACCGGCGACCTCGCGCTTTACATCGAGGACGAGCGCCAGCAGCGGGCGGGGCTTTTCCTGCGCGATGTCGCTTATCGCCTGCATGCTGACCTGGAGGTACTACCCACGGCCGGCGCCAACAACCCGCCGGCCAAGTTCCGCGAAATGTTCGAGCGCCGCGCCGGCAAGGGTCAGTGCGTGAATCAGCCCTACCTGGGTTGCCGCGAATTCGCCTGCGATTTTCGTCTGGCTGGTGGCGATCAGGCAGCGGCACCGATAGACGAGAGCCGCGATCTGGGCTGGATGCTTCACGACATGGATTTCTCCAATCTGGCCGATCCCAAGCCGCGCTTCTTCCGCGCCGAATTGAAAGGCGGGGTGTTGGCGGTGCCAAGTGCGGAGAGCCCGGAGGTGCGGGGATGATCCTTCAGGCGCTCAACGACTATTACGCCCGCAAGGCAAGTGATCCCGAGGGTGGTCTGGCGCCCGAGGGATTCGAGCCCAAGGCGATCCCCTTTGTTCTGGTGCTGGATGCGGGCGGCCGGTTGGTACAGCTTGCCGACCGACGGGAGGGCGAAGGCAAAAAAAAGGTGGCGAGGGCCGTGCTCGTGCCTCAAGGCGTCAAGAAGACCTCGGGGGTCGCCGCCAATTTGCTGTGGGACAGCGTCGAGTATGTCCTCGGCGTGGATACACGCGGCAAGCCGGAGCGCGTGGCTGAGCAGCACGCGGTGTTTCGTGGCAAGTTGATCGAGGCTTTCGGCGAAGCGCCTGGCGATATCGGTTTGCGGGCCGTACTGTCTTTCCTTGACGAGCATCGCGACGAGGCATTGGAAAAGCTGTCGAGCCATCCCGCGTGGCAGGAAATCCTGGAAACTAATCCAGCACTGACTTTCCAGTTGAACACGGATACCGATCTAATTTGCCAGCGGCCGGCGGTAATTGCCGCGCTGACTGGCCGGGGTGCAAGCACGCCGGATGGCCTTTGTCTTGTCTCCGGCGAGTTGGATGTCATCGAGCGGCTGCACTCGGCCATAAAGGGTGTATGGGGTGCGCAGACCTCAGGCGCCAACATCGTTTCCTTCAATCTCGGCGCCTTCAATTCCTATGGCAAGGACCAAAGTTTCAATGCGCCGGTGGGCAAGCGCGCCGCCTTTGCCTACACGACTGCGCTAAACCACTTGCTTACGAAGGGGTCGCGTCAGCGCGTGCAGGTGGGTGACGCTTCGACGGTGTTCTGGGCAGAAAAGACCAGCGGCGAAGTCTTCGAGTCGGCCTTTCTCGACTTCCTCTCACCACCGCGCGACGACCCGAATGCCGGTACTCAGGCGGTAGCCAGCCTTTATCGCAGTGTCCGGGATGGTCGGCCCTTTACCAGCGACGACAGCCAACGCTTCCATGTGCTTGGTCTCGCGCCCAATGCCGCGCGTATCGCGGTGCGCTTCTGGCATGTAGCCAGCGTCGAGGAATTGGGCCGCGCCTTCTACCGATATTTCGACGAAGTGGACATCACCCGGCCAGCCTACGAGACGGGAGCACCCCTGAGTCTGTTTCGCCTCCTGGCTGCCACTGCCTTGCTCGGCAAGGCCGAGAACATTTCGCCGAATCTTGGTGGCGATGTCATGCGCGCCATCCTGAAGGGCGAGCGCTACCCCGAAACCCTGATGCAGAGCGCTTTGCGACGAATTCGCGCCGAGCGCGAGGTGAGCTATCCGCGTGCCGCCCTGCTCAAGGCTTATCTGATCCGCAACCTGAACGACAAGGAGATTGCCGTGTCGCTGAACGAACACAACACTGATCCGGGCTACCGACTCGGCCGCCTTTTTGCCGCTCTGGAGCGAGTGCAGGAGCGCGCCCAGGGCAACCTGAACGCCAGCATTCGAGAACGCTACTACGGTGCTTTTTCCGCCACGCCGGTGACGGTCTTGCCGTTGTTGATGAAGCTGAAGAACCACCACCTTGCGAAGCTGCCGAACAGGGGCGAGGCGGTGAATCTGGAAAAGCTGCTGGGTGCCATCGTCGACGGCCTTGGCGACATTCCCACACGCTTGTCCCTGGCCGAACAAGCGCGCTTTGCCGTCGGCTACTACCACCAGCGTCAGGCCTTCTTCAACAAGCCCGACGCCATCGAAACTCCCGATCAACCCGCTAACTAAGGAATGACCATGAGCCTCAACAACCGCTACGACTTTGTCCTGCTGTTCGACGTGAAGGACGGCAATCCCAATGGTGACCCGGATGCCGGCAACTTGCCGCGCATGGACGCCGAAACCGGTGATGGGTTGGTGACCGATGTGAGCCTGAAACGTAAGGTGCGCAACTATGTCGGCATGTCGCGTGGCGAGCAGCCGCCCTACGAAATCTACGTCAAGGAAAAAGCCATCCTCAATCGTCAGCACGAGCGGGCCTACGAAGGTATCGGCAAGGCCGACCTGCTCAGGGGCGACGACAAGAAGCGCAAGGGCGGCGATGCGGTCGACGAGGCGCGGCAGTGGATGTGCAGGAACTTTTACGATGTGCGGACCTTCGGCGCAGTGATGTCCATGGGCGTTAACTGTGGGCAGGTGCGCGGCCCCGTGCAACTGACTTTTGGCCGCTCGGTGGCACCGGTCGTTGCCCTGGAGCATTCGATTACTCGCATGGCTGTGACGACTGAAGCCGAGGCGGAGAAGCAAGGCGGCGACAACCGCACCATGGGCCGCAAGTTCACCGTGCCCTACGGCCTCTATCGCGCGCATGGCTTTGTCTCCGCTCACCTGGCGAAGCAGACTGGTTTCAGTGAGGACGATCTCAGACTGCTGTGGGAGTCTCTGAAAAATATGTTCGAGCACGACCGTTCCGCCGCGCGGGGCGAGATGTCGACGCGCGGCCTGTATGTCTTCAAGCACGAAGGCGAGCTTGGCGATGCCCAGGCGCATGCGCTGTTCGACCTGGTGCAGGTTGCGCAGAACGATCCGGATACCCCGGCCCGCGGGTTTGCCGACTTTGCCGTTGCAGCGCCGGCGGCTGGCCCGCTGGAAGGTTTTCCTCGCGTCACCTTGGAACGGATCGTCGGCTGATCTGACGTTTATGCTTTCGTGCCTGTATCTCATGGGCTACAATAACCCGTGAAGCAGATTCTCACCACAGACCTCTTCGACGGCTGGTTCGTGGGCCTGCGCGACATTCGGGCCAAGGTTCGCATCCAGGCCCGCATCGACCGCGCGGAGTTGGGTAATTTTGGCGATTGCGAGCCAGTAGGCGAGGGCGTGTCGGAGATGCGCATTCACTTCGGTCCTGGCTACCGCGTGTATTTCACGCAGCGCGAGCTGGAAGTGGTGATTCTGCTCGCGGGAGGCGACAAGTCCTCCCAGTCGAAGGACATCAAGCGGGCGCTGGACCTGGCCCGCCGCCTGTAGGAGCGGAGCATGAAAGCGATCAAGTTGCGGCCCTGGGATTCGGCCGAACATCTGAAGACCGAAGAGGAGATGGTCCTCTACCTTGAAGTCTGCCTGGAGGAAGGCGACGCCGCGCTGATCGCGCATGCCCTGGGCGTGATCGCCAAGGCGCGGGGCATGACGCAGCTGGCGCGGGATACCGGCCTGTCGCGCGAGAGCCTTTACAAGGCGCTGTCGGGCGAGGGTAATCCGGAGTTCGCCACCGTGATGAAGGTGGTGCGCGCACTCGGTTTTCAATTGCATGCTTCTCCTATGGCGTGATCGACCCCGCCGACCCCATCCCCCTTTCTGCTATCCAGCACTGGTGCTACTGCCCGCGCCAGTGCGCGCTGATACACGTCGAGCAGGTGTTCGCGGATAACCTGCACACACTGCGCGGACAGGCGGTGCATAAGCAGGTCGACCAGCCCGGCGTCGAGACCCGCGCCGGGGTTCGCACCGAGCGCGCGCTGCCGGTATGGAGCGACCGCCTCGGCCTGATCGGCAAGGCCGATGTTGTCGAGTTCGAACCGGACGGCACGCCCTATCCCGTGGAGTACAAACATGGCAGCCGCAGCAAGGCGCCGTGGATCGCGGCCTGCGACGACCTGCAGCTTGGGGCGCAGGCCATGTGTCTGGAAGAAATGACCGGCAAGCTTGTGCCGGTCGGCGCATTGTTCTATGCCACATCGAAGCGTCGGCGCGAGGTGGCCATCGATTCAGGCCTGCGCCTGCGTGTGGAAGAAGCGACCGCTGCAGTGCGCGCGCTGCTCGATGGCGCCGTGTTGCCAGCGCCGACTTTTGACAAGCGCTGTGACAAGTGCTCGCTGCGCGAACTCTGCCAGCCGGCGGTGAAGCCCCGGACTACGGGCCTGTTCGACGTGGAGGTCTGACACCATGCAACTGCTCAATACGCTCTACGTCACCCTGCCCGACAGCTATCTGCATCTGGACAACGACACACTGCGCGTCGAGATCGAACACGAAACCCGGCTGCGGATTCCCTTGCACCATCTTTCCTCGGTGGTCTGCTTCGGTCATGTGATGGTCTCGCCGATCCTGATGCATCGCCTCGCCGACGAAGGCAAGAGCCTGGTGCTGCTCGATGGCAACGGCCGCTTCAAGGCGCGGCTCGAAGGCCCGGTTTCGGGCAATGTCCTGCTGCGTCAGGCGCAGCATCGCCGTGTCGCCAGCGCCGACTTTTGTCTTGCCGTGGCCAAGTCCTGCATCGCCGGCAAGCTGAAGAACTGCCGTCAGGTGCTGCTGCGCGGCGCGCGTGAGAGTGGGCGGGATGATGACAATACCGCGCTTGCCGCAGTCGCCGAAGAGTTCGCCCGCGCCCTGGGCCGGCTGGAGCACGCCGCCGATCTTGATGGCGTGCGTGGCATCGAAGGTGACGCGGCGAAGCGCTATTTCAGCGTACTGAGCCTGATCGTGCGCGCCGACGCGCGCGTCGCCTTCACCATGGATGGGCGTACGCGCAGGCCGCCGCTGGACCGCATGAATGCGCTGCTTTCGTTTCTGTATTCGATGCTGATGAACGACCTGCGTTCCGCGGTCGAGAGCGTCGGACTCGATCCGCAACTGGGCTTTCTCCACGCGGTGCGTCCAGGCCGCGCCGCGCTTGCGCTCGATCTGATGGAAGAATTCCGGCCGCTGCTGGCCGATCGGCTGGCGCTGACGCTGATCAATCGGCGTCAGATCAACGCCGATGACTTTGTCGAACGTCCCGGCGGCGCCACAGTGCTCAAGGACGAGGCGCGCAAGGCCGTGGTCACGGCCTATCAGGAACGCAAGCAGGAAGACGTGACGCACCCATTGCTGGAAAGCACGGTTGGTTTTGGCCTAACGTCCTTCGTTCAGGCCCGATTGCTCGCGCGTTTCGTGCGCGGCGATGCGGAAATCTACTTGCCATTTACGCCGAAATAGCCATGCTTGTCATCGTCAGTTATGACGTATCCACGGAAACCAAGGCAGGGCGCCGGCGCCTGAGGCGTGTCGCGCGGGTATGCGAAGGCGTCGGTCAAAGGGTGCAGAAGTCGGTCTTCGAGTGCAAGGTCGACGCCATGCAGTTCGAGGAACTTGAGCGCCGTCTGCTGGCCGAGATCGAATTGGCGGAAGACTGTTTGCGTTTCTACCGTCTGAATGAACCGGTCGAACTTCATGTGCGCGAGTACGGAAAGTTCAAGGCCGTGAATTTCGAAGGTCCGCTGGTGCTATGACGCGCGGATCGCAAGCGTCGGGAGAATCGCGGTCGGTTCGCGACGGCGATAACTCAATGATTTTGCTTTTTGAGTTCCGTCAGACGAGAATTCAAGTTGCCTCGCAACTACAAGTCGTTGTACGGTCCGCGCAAACATCGGAATTGTTCGTGATGATTCATGGCGTTGCGCTAGACCTGACGCCCGGCCCGCGAGGGCCGGGCGAGGATTGAAACCTTGTACGCGCCCATGAAGTCACCCAGGGTGAAGCGACGCCCGGCCCGCGAGGGCCGGGCGAGGATTGAAACTCGCGTCCGAGGGTACCCCGAACCACCCAACAAGGACGCCCGGCCCGCGAGGGCCGGGCGAGGATTGAAACGCCCTGGATGAGGATTTGACGGATGAACAAATAGGACGCCCGGCCCGCGAGGGCCGGGCGAGGATTGAAACCCATTGTGCTTGCCTTCCGCGATCACCTTCACTTGACGCCCGGCCCGCGAGGGCCGGGCGAGGATTGAAACCCCGAGGGCTCGGTCCCGTTACCGACGTCGCTGCAGACGCCCGGCCCGCGAGGGCCGGGCGAGGATTGAAACCCGTCCTGGTCACCGGCGACGACTTCAACGTCCTGGACGCCCGGCCCGCGAGGGCCGGGCGAGGATTGAAACGCGGCGTAGCTGGTGCTCATGGCTTCGGCCCACTGACGCCCGGCCCGCGAGGGCCGGGCGAGGATTGAAACAGCGGTAAAACGATCGCAGCGGTGCTGTCGGCGAGACGCCCGGCCCGCGAGGGCCGGGCGAGGATTGAAACGACGTGTTTGCCTGTCCGTGCGAGCGCGGCGAGGCCGACGCCCGGCCCGCGAGGGCCGGGCGAGGATTGAAACCTCGATCGTATCGGCCAGCGTCGCGGCGTCTCGGAGACGCCCGGCCCGCGAGGGCCGGGCGAGGATTGAAACTGCCGCTGGCCGTTGGTGCTCGCCGTCAGGTTGAGACGCCCGGCCCGCGAGGGCCGGGCGAGGATTGAAACTGTTCAATCGCCAAAGCCAAGGGGGATGTATGAAAGACGCCCGGCCCGCGAGGGCCGGGCGAGGATTGAAACATCGGCCATGCTCAAGTTTTCTCGCTGAATGTTGACGCCCGGCCCGCGAGGGCCGGGCGAGGATTGAAACACGCCGCAGCAGAAGGGCGTGGCGCTGGTCCGGGGACGCCCGGCCCGCGAGGGCCGGGCGAGGATTGAAACTAATGGCAGTGGTCGTAATGCGGTCTGCGCTTCTGACGCCCGGCCCGCGAGGGCCGGGCGAGGATTGAAACCCGCCGCTCGATTCACTACGCCAAATCGGACTGGGACGCCCGGCCCGCGAGGGCCGGGCGAGGATTGAAACACAGCAAATTGCAGTGGGCCGTGGCGGGGGCACCGACGCCCGGCCCGCGAGGGCCGGGCGAGGATTGAAACCTATATCGCGCGTGCACCTGCGAGGAGCTAAGTTGGACGCCCGGCCCGCGAGGGCCGGGCGAGGATTGAAACCCGATGTAGCCCCCGACCACCTCCAACAATCAGGGACGCCCGGCCCGCGAGGGCCGGGCGAGGATTGAAACGATGACATCGAGGCGACGATGTCCGGGCTGCTGGCGACGCCCGGCCCGCGAGGGCCGGGCGAGGATTGAAACTGTTGCTCGAGGTGCAGCGTATCGAGGTGGCGGAAGACGCCCGGCCCGCGAGGGCCGGGCGAGGATTGAAACAAAAGACGGTGACTGCACGGTGAATGGGTTTTACGACGCCCGGCCCGCGAGGGCCGGGCGAGGATTGAAACACCGACGCCGCCGAGAACAAGATCGCCGACGCGCGACGCCCGGCCCGCGAGGGCCGGGCGAGGATTGAAACAAGGAAGTCATCGACCACCCCGGCGCGCGGCCCAAGACGCCCGGCCCGCGAGGGCCGGGCGAGGATTGAAACTTCGTGGTCGGCGGCACCTTCGCCGTGAATGCCGGACGCCCGGCCCGCGAGGGCCGGGCGAGGATTGAAACCACATCTCGGCGCGCAGGCAGGCTTGCGTCGGCGGACGCCCGGCCCGCGAGGGCCGGGCGAGGATTGAAACTTCCTGTGCCGGTGCCGCTAAAGCGGGGCCGCCGGGACGCCCGGCCCGCGAGGGCCGGGCGAGGATTGAAACGCCCAGGTGGTGCAGGGTCAGGATGGCCGAGGACATGACGCCCGGCCCGCGAGGGCCGGGCGAGGATTGAAACACTTCGCCCATGGGTATGTCCTCCACCGCCACGGGACGCCCGGCCCGCGAGGGCCGGGCGAGGATTGAAACTAATATGCCGGACCCGATCAAATGGGCCGAAGCGCAAGACGCCCGGCCCGCGAGGGCCGGGCGAGGATTGAAACGCTCGTCACGTCGCCGGACGATAGCGATGTCGTGGACGCCCGGCCCGCGAGGGCCGGGCGAGGATTGAAACACGGCGCGGCCATGCGCCGCACCCAGCCCTGCAGCGACGCCCGGCCCGCGAGGGCCGGGCGAGGATTGAAACAGGTTGGTGTCGAGGCGGTCAACGTCGATGTGCTGACGCCCGGCCCGCGAGGGCCGGGCGAGGATTGAAACCGATCGGTGTCCTCCAGCGTTTCCGCCAGATAGAGACGCCCGGCCCGCGAGGGCCGGGCGAGGATTGAAACTCAACACCAACCTGGGCGAGCCGTGGGAATTGCGGACGCCCGGCCCGCGAGGGCCGGGCGAGGATTGAAACCACGCATTTGTACTGCTTGCCGATGGCGAGCATGGACGCCCGGCCCGCGAGGGCCGGGCGAGGATTGAAACCCGCTCGTAAAGGGGGGGCATGTGGAACGTGGCCTGACGCCCGGCCCGCGAGGGCCGGGCGAGGATTGAAACATGTCAGGTACCAGGGTTTAGTTGCGGGTTCGGGGACGCCCGGCCCGCGAGGGCCGGGCGAGGATTGAAACAAAATATTGATCGTTGTCAATGGCGAGCTGGCAGGACGCCCGGCCCGCGAGGGCCGGGCGAGGATTGAAACTTCGGAATGGGCTCCGGCAATCGCGCCGACGTGGTCGACGCCCGGCCCGCGAGGGCCGGGCGAGGATTGAAACCGATTGCTCGAACTGGAATCAGCGCTGGATAGCGGGACGCCCGGCCCGCGAGGGCCGGGCGTGGATTGAAACCACTTTCCGAAGACGAGGGCGCCGCCGAACTTGCTGCGACGGCTTTGAAGAATGGCGAATTGCGATGGGAGCTTGGAAGCGGATCAGAAATTGTCGGCGCCCCACAGGGACGTCCTTTGATCGCTGGCGATACGCCAAGTGAGCCATGAAAAGTGCTATGGACTCAGACCATCCCCATTCCCGCTACCACCACGAGGTAGCGAGCGGCCTTGCCGATGGCCATCCAGGCGAGGCAGGGCAGCGGCGGCAGGCGCAGCCAGCCGGCGGCGGCGCACAGCGCGTCGCCAATGAACGGCGCCCAGGCCAGCAGCAGGATGGGCGCGCCGTGCCGTCGCGCCATCGCCGACTTTTGCGGCGGCAGGTATTGCGGCAGCAGGCGGCCCATGTAGTAAGTCGTCATGCCGCCCAGTGTGTTGCCCAGCGTGGCCAGCACGAGGGCGGCCGTCACCTGGTCGGGATGTTGTTGCACGACCGCGACCAGCACGACTTCCGAGCCGCCCGGCAGCAGCGTCGCGGCAAGGAAGCTGGCGAGGAAAAGGCCGGCCAGGCCGGCCTCGGCGGTGAAGGCGAAGTCCATGGCCCATGTTACGCTTCGCGGCTATCGAACCCTTTGCCGGCCGCCATGGACTACCTCGAAAAAATCCTCAACGCCCGCGTCTATGACGTGGCCATCGAAACGCCGCTGGAGCCGGCGCCCATCCTGTCCGCGCGCAGCGGCAACCGGATCCTGTTCAAGCGCGAGGACATGCAGCCGGTGTTCAGCTTCAAGCTGCGCGGCGCCCACAACAAGATCGCGCACCTGACGCCCGCGCAGAGGAAGCGCGGGGTGATCTGCGCCTCGGCCGGCAACCACGCCCAGGGCGTCGCACTGTCCGCGCAAAAGCTCGGCATCCGTGCCGTGATCGTGATGCCGACCACGACGCCGCAGATCAAGATCGACGCGGTGAAGAAGCGCGGCGGCGAGGTGGTGCTGGCCGGCGATTCCTACGATGCCGCCTATGCGCATGCGCTGGAGCTGGAGAAGAAGCAGAAGCTGAATTTCGTCCATCCCTTCGACGATCCACTGGTGATCGCGGGGCAGGGCACCATCGCCATGGAGATCCTGCGCCAGCATCCGGACCCGATCGACGCGGTGTTCTGCTGCGTCGGCGGCGGCGGGCTGATCGGCGGCGTCGCGGCCTATATCAAGCGCCTGCGGCCGGAAACGAAAGTGATCGGCGTCGAGGCGACCGATGCCGATGCGATGGACCGTTCGCTCAAGGCGGGTCGCCGTGTGCGGCTGGATTCCGTGGGCCTGTTCGCCGACGGCGCGGCGGTGAAATACGTCGGGCAGGAAACCTTTCGCCTCTGCCAGGAATACGTCGATGAAATGGTGCTGGTCGATACCGATGCCATCTGTGCGGCGATCAAGGACGTGTTCGAGGACACGCGCTCGATCCTCGAGCCGGCCGGCGCGCTGGCCGTGGCCGGCGCCAAGGAATGGGCGCGGCGCAACAAGGCGCGGGGCAAAACCCTGGTCGCGGTAGCCTCGGGTGCCAACATGAACTTTGACCGCCTGCGCTTCGTCGCCGAGCGCGCCGAGGTCGGCGAACAGCGCGAGGCGGTGCTGGCCGTGACGCTGCCGGAGAAGCCCGGTGCCTACAAGAAATTCGTCAGCCTGATCGGCAGCCGCAACATCACCGAGTTCAACTACCGCTACCACGATGCCGGCGAGGCGCATGTTTTCGTCGGCCTGCAGGTGGCCGATCGCGCCGAGGCGAGCAAGCTGGTCGCGTTGCTGGTGAAGAACGGCTACGCCACGCTCGACCTCACCGACGACGAAATGGCCAAGAACCATGTGCGCCACCTGGTCGGCGGCCATGCGCCGCAGGTGAAGAACGAGCTGCTCTATCGTTTCGAGTTTCCCGAGCGCCCCGGTGCGCTGATGAACTTCCTGAACTGCATGAGTGCGGGCTGGAACATCAGCCTGTTCCATTACCGCAACCACGGTGCCGACTACGGCCGGGTGCTGGTCGGCATGGAAGTGCCGCCGAAGGAGATGAAGGATTTCCGCGTCTTCCTCAAGAACCTGGGCTATCGTTACTGGGACGAATCGAAGAACCCCGCCTATCGGCTGTTCCTCGGCTGAACCAGAGAGCGGTTTGCGACGGGCGGCAGCACGGGAGACCATGATGCACGGATATCTTCGCATCCTGTTTTTCTGCATTGCCTGCGGCCCGGCCTGGGCGGCGGAAGTCGCGCTCGTGATGTCGGTGCAGGGCAAGGTGCTGAAGCAGGAGGGCGGCGCTCCGGTGCCCCTGGAAGCCTACGCCAGGCTCAATGCGGGCGACCGTCTCAGCCTGGACAAGGATGCGCGCCTGCGTGTGGCCTATTTCGAGCACGGCCGCCACGAATCCTGGGCCGGTCCCGGCGGCCTGGAAATGACGGCGCGCGGCGGCGAGCCCAGAGGCCTTGCCGCGCCGACGGTCAAATTGCTGCCGCTGGCGGTGGCCCGCCAACTTGCACGCACGCCGCTCTCCGATGGCGACGGGCGCAAGACGGCGACGCGGACGCGCTCGGTGGCGGCGCCGGATGTGCTGGCAAAGCTGGAATCCACCTACCAGGAACTGCGCGGCAAGGCCGGCGCGGATGATTTGGAGCCGGAAGCCTATCTCCTGTCGGCGCTGTTCGAACTGCGCGAACTGGAACGGGTGGAAAAGCTGATGGTGGAACTCAAGCAGGACCGCGCCGGCAACCCCGAAGCCGCGCTGCTCGTCGCGCTCTACCGGAAAGCCTTGAGGAACGCGCGCGAAGCCCGCAAGTGAGCGAGCGGCGCCAGTCGCGTGGCAAATACGCAGCAGCCAAGGCTGCGGGCAAGGGCAACGGCCCTGTTTTGCTTGAGGAAACCGCAGGCGCGGAGTAGGCTTTTGCCTTCACAAAATTGTTTTCGGGGGGACCATCATGGCCAATTCCATCCTTTATCGACTGCTCGCCGGCGTTTCGCTGGGCGTGCTGGCGTTTTCCAACCTCGCCTCGGCGTCGACCACCTGCACCTCGTCGTTCTATTCCCAATACCAGAGCTGCCTGAGCAATTCGGCATTTTGTTCGCCCTATGCCTCGCCCCCGGATTTCGTCGCCGCCCATCCGGGCTGCTTCCCGGGCGGATCGTCGGCATCGCAGGCGGTGGTGACCGCCTCGTCCTTCACCCAGATCGGCGCGATTTCGACTTCCCTCGTAGCGCGCATGCAGGCAGGATCGGGTCCGATGGCGGTGACCAGCACACCGGTGAGGGGCATGGCTGCCGGCGGCAAGAGCCCGTGGAACGCCTGGGCCAGCCTTGCGGACAACGAAACCCGCCAGAATTTCAACATCGGCATCAACAAGATCAAGAATGACCTCTCGGTCACCAACGCGGTGGTTGGCGGCGACTACACTTTCGTTTCCGGACTGGTCCTTGGCGTGTCCGCTGCCATCGACCGCGGCGAGGGCAGCATGCAGCCGACGGCCGCCGCCGCCAGGGAGGCCTCGACCACCAAGGGCTGGGCGATCGCGCCTTACCTCGGTTACCAGATCAACAAGGAGTTCTCGCTCGACGCCACGGTCGGCCTGGGTTCGGGCAAGACCTCAGCGCTCGGCGGGGCCGACTCCACCGGAGACCGCTTGTTCTATGCGGCCAACCTCAACTATTCCAGGTGGGTCAAGGACTTCCAGTTCTCCGGCAAGCTGGGCTACCTGCATGGTGAAGAGGACCTCGGCCTGACCACGGTCAATGGCGTGGCGGTGGCCAACACGGCGGCGAAGAACAAGCTGGATCGCATGCTGGTCGGCGCCCAGGTCGGCTACTGGATGGGCAACGGCGCGCAGCCCTATGCCGGCGTCACCTATCTCGGCGACCGTCGCAAGTCGTCGCTGGCCGGCGCTGACCCGATCGGCAAGCAGGCCTGGCAATGGGCGCTGGGCATGAATTTCTTTTCGCTTTCCAGGGGCATCAACGCCGGCATCGCCGCGACCTGGGAAAGCGGCCGGTCGAACCAGAAATCCGGTGTCCTGACCGGCAATATCGGCATGCGCTTCTGAACCTTGTCCGAGTCAGTTGCAGGCAGGGCCGCGCTCGAGGGCGCGGCCTTTTTTCTTCGGATGCCGGCCGGGTTTCGAGTAGCGCGGGTACCCGCCGCCGATCCGGCGCCGCACGCGGCAGGGCCTGACGATGTCGCGCGATCAGTCTCCGTCGAGGCGCCCCGCGCAGTGGCAGAATGGACAGCATTGCACCCACCGACGCCGCGGGCGAGCTGGATTCGGGCGCTGCCTGATTTCGATCACCGGTGCCGCCGGTCGCGGGACCGGCGACACCTGCTGGAGGAAACGCCATGAAACGCCTGCTGTTGCTGATCGCCCTGCTGCAAAGCCTGCCTGTCCTGGCCCAGATGCGCCCGATGCCGTTTGCCGGCGGCATCCCGGGGATGTCCCAGTTCCAGGCAATCCAGATGCAGCGCCATCAGGCGCGCACGCTGCTGTACCGCGAGGCACTGGAGGAACTGCGCAAGAACCCCGCCGCCGCCGACCTGCCGGAATGCGGCGCGGGACAAAGCCCGGCCGGCGGCCAGTGCCTGGCGCGCGCCGAAACATCGTCGGCGGCGCCGGCTGCGGCGCCCGCTGCCACGTCTCCGCCCGCCGCGGGCCGTCGCCTCGCCATCCTGGTCGGCAACAACGCCTACCCGGCGCCGATCCCGGCGCTGGAAACGCCGATCGCCGACATCACCCAGATCGGCGGTGTGCTGCAATCGCGCTTCGGCTATGAAACGCGGCTGGTCAAGGACGCCGGCAAGGCGCAGATCATCGAGGCGCTCAATGCGCTGGCGGCCGACGTGCGGCCGCAGGACAGCGTGTTGCTGTTTTACGCCGGCCACGGCTACCTGCTGGACGACGTCAAGATGGGCTACTGGATTCCGGTCGATGCCTCGGTCAAGACCGCGAAGGGCTGGATCTCCAACAGCGACATCTCGCGCCTGCTGGCCGCGATCCCGTCGCGTCAACTGATGTTGATTTCCGACAGCTGCTATTCCGGCACCCTGACCGGCGAACGGAAGCTCACCCAGGGCCGTGACTTGCCGCCGGAGCAGATCCTGCAGCAGCGTTCCGTGCTGGTGCTGTCCTCGGGCGCCGACGAGCCCGTGTCGGACGAAGGCAAGGAAGGCCATTCGATCTTCGCCTGGAACCTGATCAAGACCCTGCAGGCGGCCGGCGGCCTGACGCCCGGCGCGCAGGTCTGGAGCAAGGTCAGCAAGGGCGTCACCAGCGAATACCCGCAGCAGCCGCAGTATGGCGCGGTGGTCTCGGCCGGACACATCGAGGGCGGCGATTTCCTGTTCCGCACGCCATGAAATATGCCCTTTCCCCAGCCCCTTTCCACGGCTGGCTTTGCACAGCCAGCCGGCTGCGGCAGCGCGGAGCAGTGCTCCGCGAAACCCTGCCTTCGCCGCCAAGGGAAGGGGTGACCTCGGTTCAGCCGCTGAGCGGCTTCCCTGTTTTTGACTTCATGCCGCCTTGGGGCGGCTCGGCGGCGGCATGAACTTCGACTTCGATGCCGTCGTCGAGCGCGCCGGCACCGATTCGGTGAAGTGGGCGCGGCATGCCGGACGGGACATCATCCCGCTGTGGGTCGCCGACATGGATTTCGCGGCGCCGCCTGCGGTGCTGGCGGCGCTGCGGCGTCGCGTCGAGCACGGCGTGTTCGGCTACAACCAGCCAACCGCGAGCCAGGTCGAGGCGGTGGCCGGCTACCTCGCGCGCAAGTTTGCCTGGAGCATCGAGCCGGAATGGATCGTCTGGCTGCCGGGCCTGGTGTCGGGCCTCAATGTCGCCTGCCGCGCCGTGGGCGAGCCGGGCGATGCGATATTCACCGCGACGCCGATCTATCCGCCCTTCCTGTCGGCGCCGGTCGACTCCGGCCGGCACGTGGCAAGTGCTCCGCTGGTGCGCGATTCCGCCGGCTGGCTGTGGGATTTCCCGGCGGTCGACGCGGTGCTCAAGGGCAGCAGGGCGAACCTGTTCCAGCTTTGCCATCCGCACAATCCGACCGGCCGCGCCTGGAGCGAGGACGAGTTGTGGCAGGTCGCCGCGCTGGCGGAAAAGCACGACCTGGTGGTCTGTTCGGACGAAATCCACAACGGCCTCGTGCTTTCGCCGTATCACCGGCACCGACTTTTCGCGACACTCGCCCCGGAGGTGGCCGCACGCAGCATCACCCTGCTGGCGCCGTCGAAGACCTTCAACATTCCGGGACTCGGCTGTGCCTTCGCCGTCATCTCCGATGCGACCCTGCGCCATCGTTTCCGTGCCGCGCTGCATGGCATCGTGCCCCACGTCAATGCGCTCGGCATGGTAGCGACGGAAGCGGCGTTGACCGAGTGCGACGACTGGCATGCGGCCCTGCTCGACTACCTGCGCGGCAACGCGCGCGCGGTCGAGCGCGCCGTGGAGGACATCCCTGGCCTCGACATGCGGCCGGTGGAAGCCACGTATCTGGCCTGGATCGACGCGCGCGAATTCGCCGCCGACCATGGCGTAGCCCATCCGGCGCGCTATTTCGAGGAACACGGCCTCGGTCTCTCCGATGGCGCGGACTTCGGCGCGCCGGGCTTCGTCCGGCTCAATTTCGGCACACGGCGCTCGCTGCTCGACGAAGCCCTGCGGCGCCTGGACAGCGCGGCGCGGCCTTAGCAGGCCATTCCCGCGAGACGTTTCCAACGAAACCGTTCGGCCTGGGCCTGTCGCAGGCCCCTCGTGGCAGGGAGAAACGCGGTTCGACAGGCTCACCGCGAACGGTAACGGTTTTGCCGGAACGCTCTACTTGACGCGCGGATGAAACGCTCCCGCCTCGGTGACCAGCACGTCCAGCGCGATATCGTGTGGTTCGGGGTGGATGTCGGCCACCCGGCACAGTTCGTAGCCGATGCCGACGGCCAGCGGGCGCGGAACCATCGCCGCCAGCGTGCGGTCGAAATAGCCTCCGCCATAGCCAAGGCGATAGCCCCGTGAGTCGAAAGCCACCAGCGGCAGCAGCAGTATCTCGGGCGTCACTTCGGCGCCATCGCGCGGGATCGGGATGCCGTGGCGATCGACCGCCATCACCGCGTCCGGCGCCCATTCGCGAAAAACCATCGGCGCCTCGGCCGCAACCACCACCGGCATCGCCGCGCGCCAGCCGCGGTCGAGCAGGCGCACGACCAGCGCACGGGCGTCGAACTCGCGACGCAGCGGGGCGCAGAAGGCCACGGTCTGCGCCGGCAGCGCGTCCAGCAGCGCCGCCAAATGGGTGCCGACGCGGGACGAAAGCGCCGCATGGCCGGCATCGTCCAGCGCCATGCGCGCCGCCAGCCGTTCGCGGCGCAACGCGGCGCGAACAGCTCTCGAATCTGCGGGGTGTTCGGCGGACGGCGTCGTCGGGGGCATGTGCTAATGTTGGGCTGAAAGAAGTCGAATCGAGATCACCGCATGAACTATAAGCGCAAACCTTTCCTGTCTTCGTCGCGAGTCGCCCCCGTGGCGTTTGCCCTCGTCGCCGCCTTGTGCGCGCCGTCGGCACTCGGCGCCCCGGCGGGAACCTATGTGCTCGAACGGGGCGAAGCTGCCTTCATGGCGGCGCGGGACGCCTGGCGCAATGGCGAGCGGGTGCGCCTGGCGCGCCAGGTTGAGGCATTGCAAGGGCATCCGCTGCAGGCCTGGGCCGAGTACTGGTTGCTGCGCCTGCACCTGGAGGACGGCGATGCCACCGGCGTGGCCGACTACCTGGCGCGCCATCCGGGTGCCTACCTGGCCGAAAAGCTGCGCGGCGACTGGTTGCGTGCGCTGGGCAAGAAGGCGGACTGGGATGGCTTCCGCCGCGAACTGCAGGGCTTGGCCCTGCCCGACACCGAGGTGGCTTGCTATGCCGCACGGGCGGCGGACACGGCCGAAATGGTGCGACCGCTATGGACCGGCGGTCAGGACTTGCCGCAGGCCTGCGAGGCCCTGGTCGATAACCTGGTGGCCGCCGGCAACCTGTCGGTCGAGGAAGTCTGGCAGCGCGTGCGCCGTTTGTTTGAGGCCAAGCGCGTCGGCGCGGCGCGCAGCGCGGCGGCCTATCTGCCGGCCGGCGAAGGTTTCGACGGGCGCGGACTCGAATCCATTGCCCAGGCGCCGGTGCGGCATCTCGAAAAGCCGCCGGCCGGCTTCGCCGCGAAACGCGGCGGTCGCGAGGTGGTGCTGTTCGCCGTGCAGCGCGCTGCACGCGCCGATCCGCAGGATGCGGCAAGGCGTTTCGCCCGCATTGAAACCCAGTTTTCCGCCGAGGAGCGCGCCTACGCCTGGGGCCAGATTGCGTTGCAGGCGGCGCAGCGCCACCTGCCGGAAGCACTCGACTGGTACGGGCGGACGGCCGCCACCATGCTGTCCGACGAACAACTGGCCTGGCAGGTCCGTGCGGCCTTGCGCGCGCACGATTGGGGCGCGGTGCGGCGCGCCATCGCCGCCATGCCGCCAGCATTGTCCGCGCAGTCCGACTGGACCTATTGGCAGGGCCGCGCCCTGGCGGCCGCCGGACATGGCGAGGAAGCGCGCGCCCTATTCCTGAAAATCGGCGGCCAGCCGAATTTTTACGGCAACCTCGCGGACGAGGAACTCGGTCGCAACATCGAGATTCCGCCGCGCGCCGCCGTACCGAGTACCGAGGAGCTGGCGCTGGCTTCGGTCAATCCGGGCTTCCAGCGCGCGCTGGCATTGCTGCGCACCGACATGCGCATCGAGGGTGTGCGCGAATGGGTCTGGACGCTGCGCGGCATGGACGACCGAGCCCTGCTCGCCGCCGCCGAACTGGCCCGCCGCCACGAAGTCTGGGACCGCGCCATCAACACCGCCGACCGCACCCAGAACCAGCACGATTACAACCTGCGCTACATCGCGCCCTTCAGCGACCGGGTGCGGCCCAAGGCGAACCAGCTGGCGCTGGATAATGGCTGGGTCTACGGCCTGATGCGCCAGGAATCGCGCTTCGTGATGAACGCGAAGTCCTCGGTGGGCGCCAAGGGCCTGATGCAACTGATGCCGGCCACGGCGAAGTGGGTGGCGCAGAAGATCAAGCTCGACAACTACCACCCGTCACGCGTCACCGAAATGGATACCAATGTCACACTCGGCACCCACTACATGAAGATGGTGCTCGATTCGCTCGACAGCCACCCGGTGCTGGCCTCCGCCGCCTACAACGCCGGTCCCGGCCGCGCCCGCCGCTGGCGTGCCGACCGGCCGCTGGAAGGCGCGATCTATGCAGAGACCATCCCGTTCAGCGAAACCCGCGATTACGTGAAGAAGGTAATGAGCAACGCCGTGTACTACAACACCTTGTTCGAAGGCAGGCCGCAATCGCTCAAGGCCCGACTGGGGATGATCCGTGCGCGCGGACAGGGCGAGAACGGCGTGGAGCAGTTGCCGTGAAGAACATTCTCGTCATCGGCGGCAGCGGTTTTTTGGGCAGCGCGGTCGTCCGCGAGCTGGCTCGCCGTCCCGCCAGCGACCAAAGGAAGTCCCTGTGGGGCGCCGACTGTTGTTTCACGCTGCCGACACGGCGCGAGGCCGGCGCCAAACACCTCACCGTGTTGCCGACGGCACGCGTGCTGGAATTGGACGTGCATGATCCGGCCACGCTGGCGCGGCTGATGGCAGGCCAGGATGCGGTGATTAGCCTGGTCGGCGTCCTCAAGGGTGGTGAGGGTGACCCGTATGGCAAGGGTTTCGCCCGCGCCCACGTCGAGCTGCCGCAGAAGATCGCCGCAGCGGCCAAGGCGGCCGGCGTGCGGCGCGTGCTGCATGTCTCTGCGCTCAAGGCGGCGGCGGATGCGCCTTCGGGCTACCTGCGTTCCAAGGCGTTCGGCGAGGCGGCGTTGCAAGCGGCCGGGCTGGACCTGACGATCTTCCGTCCCTCGGTGATCTTCGGTCGCGGCGATTCCTTCCTTACGCTGTTCGCGCGCATGGCCAGGATCGCGCCTTTCTTCCCTTTGGCGGGTGCTTCCGCGCGCTTCCAGCCGGTCTGGGTCGAGGACGTGGCCGCAACGGTGGCCGACAGCCTCGCCAATTCGCAAAGCATCGGCGCCATCTACGAACTGTGTGGGCCGAAGCAGTACGCGCTGGCCGAGCTGGTGCGTTACGCGAGCGCCGTCGCCGGCCATCCGCGCGCCGTGATCGGTCTGCCCGAGGCCATCGCCTGGCTGCAGGCCTGGGCCATGGAGTTCATCCCCAATGGCCCGATGACGCGCGACAACGTGCGATCGATGCGCGTGCCCAGCGTTTGCGAAAGCGGCTGCGGCCTGCCATTTGGCCGCGTCGCCACGGCGCTGGAAGTCATCGCGCCGACCTACCTGCGCGCCTGAGAGCTTATGAATAAATCTACTGCGCGTGCCGGATCGGGGCTTGGGCGGTGCTCGCTATCCTCGCGTATATCGACATACGCTCCGGTAGCTGCGCTCCGGCCGCACCCCGCTGCGGCCCGCTCGCGACGATTTCTTTACAAGCTCTTAGCAATGCTGATATGAAGGCCTACGTCGTCGGCGGCGCCGTGCGCGACGAGCTGCTTGGCCTGCCGGTGAAGGACCGCGACTGGGTGGTGGTCGGCGCCACCCCCGAGCAGATGATTGCCCAGGGCTACGTCCAGGTCGGCCGCGACTTTCCCGTCTTCCTCCATCCCAAAAGCCACGAGGAATACGCGCTGGCGCGCACCGAGCGCAAGACCGCGCCGGGCTACACCGGCTTCGTGGTGCACGCCGCGCCCGAGGTGCGCCTCGAAGACGACCTGCTGCGGCGCGACCTGACCATCAATGCCATGGCCAAGGATGCAAGTGGCGCGTTGATCGATCCCCACGGCGGGCGCGCCGACATCGCGGCGCGCGTGATGCGCCATGTTTCGCCGGCCTTCGCCGAGGACCCGGTGCGCATCCTGCGCGTGGCGCGCTTCGCCGCGCGCTTCGCCGATTTCACGGTGGCGCCGGAAACCCTGGCGCTGATGCGCGACATGGTCGCGGCGGGTGAGGTCGATGCGCTGGTGGCGGAACGCGTCTGGCAGGAACTCGCGCGCGGCCTGATGGAAACGCGGCCCTCGCGCATGTTTGCCGTGCTGCGCGAATGCGGTGCGCTGGTTCGCCTGCTGCCGGAACTGGACGCCCTGTGGGGTGTTCCCCAGCGCGCCGATTTCCATCCGGAAATCGACACCGGCGTGCATGTGATGATGGTGATCGACATGGCGGCGCGCCTTGGCGCGGAGCTGCCCGCGCGTTTCGCCGCGCTGACCCACGATCTGGGCAAGGCGCGCACGCCGGCCGACATCCTGCCGCGCCACCACGGCCACGAAACCAAGAGCGTGGCGCTGGTCGAGGCGATCTGCGAGCGACTGCGCGTGCCGATCGAATGCCGCGACGTGGCGCGCCTCGTCGCGCGCTACCACGGCGACATGCACCGGGTCGAGCAGTTGCGCGCCGACACCATGCTCGGCTTGCTCGAACGCTGCGACGCATTGCGCCGCCCGGAACGCTTCGAATTGATCCTGCTCGCCTGCGAGGCCGACTACCGTGGCCGCCTGGGCTGGGAGGAGCGCGACTACCCGTCGGCGGCGGTATGGCGCGCGGCGCTGGCGGCGGTGCGCGTGGTCGATGCGGGCGGCATCGCACGGGCCACCACCCGCGAGGGCGGTGACGCACAGGCCATCGCGGCGAGCATCGGCCGCGCGCGCGTCGCGGCGCTGGCCGCGATCAAAGCAGCCAGCCAATAAACGCCGCCACCAGCGAAAACACCACCACCGAGGCGAAGGGAAAGGAGTACTCCCTGCCGCGCAGGCGGAAATGCAGGTCGCCCGGCAGACGGCCGGCCTGGCGCCAGCGGGACTGCATCAGGCCGATCACGAAAACCGTGGCGAACAGGACGATCAGCCATTTCAGCATGGATGGTGCGCGGTAGAATTGCCGGAGACACCAATCATATCCCAGCGCGCCAGCTGACCTCGGGCGATCCCAAGCGATGAATCAACCCCGTTTCGAACACCTCGAAGTGCTGGTCCGCGTCCCCGCGGGCAAGGCGCAGCCGACACCCCTGCTGTTCATCCACGGCGCATATGCCGCCGCCTGGTGCTGGGAGGAACATTTCCTGCAGTTCTTCGCCGACGCGGGTTATGCGGCCTATGCCGTCAGTCTCTCCGGCCACGGCGGTTCGCCGGGCCGCAAGCAGCTCGACAGCTTTTCCATCCTCGACTATGCGCGCGACGTAACGAGCGTCGTCAATCAGCTGCCGGCGCCG
The DNA here is from genome assembly GCF_017302275.1 of Sulfuritalea sp. Classification (GTDB taxonomy): domain Bacteria; phylum Pseudomonadota; class Gammaproteobacteria; order Burkholderiales; family Rhodocyclaceae; genus Sulfuritalea. The sequence goes on along the minus strand of NZ_JAFLDR010000018.1, from coordinate 55,185 downwards.
CCGGTCCTCATCGGGCATTCGATGGGCGGCTTCGTGGTGCAGAAGTACCTTGAAAAATACCAGGCACCCGGCGCGGTGCTGATGTGTGCCGTGCCGCCACAAGGCCTGTTGGCGGCGGCAGTAGGCATGATGTTCTCCAAGCCGGGCATGATGCAGGACATGAACAGCCTGATGAGCGGCGGCAAAGCTTCGCTGGAAACCCTGCGCGAGGCGCTGTTCGCCCAGCCGGTGTCGGTCGACGACCTGAAGCGCTACTACAAGAGAACGCAATCCGAATCGCATCGGGCGATCTGGGACATGTCCCTGTTCGCGATGCCGCGAACAGGCAGCGTGAAGCGCACGCCACTGCTGGTGCAGGGGGCGGAACATGATCACCTGATTCCGGCGTCGCTGGTACAGATGACAGCCCGCACTTACGGCGTCAAAGCCAACATCTTTCCCGGCATGGGCCACGGCCTGATGCTGGAACGCGACTGGGAAAAGCCCGCCCGGCAAATACTCGATTGGCTCGGGGAGCGCGAACTATGATCGTGACCTTCCAGTCCCCCGCCTCGGGCGACGTCATCATGTTCGGCGATGTCGCCAAGCGCATGATGAAACTCATGGGCAAGGAGCCGACCGACAAAGGCATCGTAACCGTCGAACAGCTGCCGGAGGCGATCGCCCGGCTCAAGGCGGCGATCGAGGATGACAAGCAGCAGCGTGCCGGCCGCGATCCGGAAGACCAGCCGCAAAGCGAAAAAGCCGAAGGCGGCGGCAGCCGCCCCTATGTCAGCCTGACCCAGCGCGCCGTGCCGTTGCTGGAACTGCTGGAGTGGTCGCTGAAGAAGCAGAAGCCTGTGGTCTGGGGCGTCTGAGCCTTCCGGAGAGACATGCCAGACGGCTGAATATTGCATAGAATCTCGGCTCCCCAAGCAACCTGGAGATTCACGTGCGCGGCCTGTCGGCTTCTGTCCTCACCCTTTTTTCGGCGATCGTTTTCGCCCAGGCACCGGCTCCGATAGAGCGGGTCAAGATTACCGATAACGACCTGACCTGCCTCTCGGCCCACAATGAGCTGCAGGGGATGGACAAGATCGTCGCCGAGGCCAGGGCGGCCCAGGCCTCGGGACAGGACACGGCAACGGCCGGCCAGGCCGCGGGCGTCGCGGCGGAAGTGGCGAGCCGCACAGGGTTGTTTGGTTCGATCGGCGGCCTCACCGGGCATCTGCTCGGCACCGTGGCGACCAAGACCGCCGCCAACGTCGCCGAACAGCAGGGACAGATGAACGCGGCGCAGGCGGCCGAGCGCGAGAAACAGGCGCTGGCCCGCAAGGAGCATCTGACGCAGATCTTCCTTGCCAAGGGTTGCTCGGCGAGCGATCCCTCGGCGCCGGGCAAGGCGCCGAATGCCGCCGCCCCGGTTCAGGCACCGACTCAAGCGGCATCGGCGCCGCCACCTTCGGCAGCGGATGCCAGCGCCGAAACCCTCGCCGGGAAACGGGCGACGCCGATGCCGATCGCCGTCGATGCGATCAATCCAGAAGTCCTGCTGAGTTCGAACAAGACTCTGTTGATACCCACCGCCTACGTCACGCTGGTGACCGAGGGCCGCGTCTCGGCGACCAAGCAGTCCGGCGCTTTCCAGCAGGGAAATGCCACGGCGCGGGCCGCGGCGAATTTCAAGGTGAATGGCATCGACAAGGCCTATGCCCAAAAACTGGCGAAGGCGGCCATTGACAACCTGGTCGGGCAGTTGCGCGGTGCCGGCTATACCGTCCTGACCTATGCCGATGTCAAGGACCGCGACGTGTTCCGCAATGCCGCCCGCGAGGCCGGGCCGAAAGTGGATTCCGAGGGCAGCCTGAACACCCTGACCGTCGCCCCGAGCGACGAGCAGCTGTTCCAGAGCGGTTTCGCCGGGGGCCTGTTCAGCGAATTCATTGCCGGCGGCAAGACGCGCATCGCCGATGCCACGCTGATCATTCCGAACTATGTCTTTCATGCGCCACAAGCCTGGGCCGAAGGCAGCCGCGGCTACAACTCGGTGTCGGCTACCGCCAACGTGGTGCATGGCATGAACATGGCCAGCGCCCGCGCGACCTGGCTTGGCCAGCCGGTGTCGCGCATGATGCGCGGCATTCCCGGCGTGGCGACGACGAAACCCGTTATCAACGTCAGCGAGAAAGTCGGCGCCCTCTCGTCCGGAACCGATGCCTCGCCGGCGGCGGGAAATGCGCTGAGCAGTGCGCTGAGCGTGTTCGGCGGCGGCAACATCCAGCGTTCAGTGACCAACTACGAGCTGACGATCGACCGCGAGGCCTTCGCCGCCGGGGTCATGAACGGCGTGCAGAATTTCAACGCCGAGGTGGCGAAAGTCGCGGCGGCGGCGCAATAGGCCAGGCCGCCAAAAGTCGGTGCCGGCGGGACGCCGATTTTGCTCAGTGCGGCTTCTTCGAGCCGCCGATGAAATTCACCGGGAACACGGCTTCCGGCCCGGCGCCCTTGACCGGCATTTTCTCGTAATCCGGCATCTGCTCGCCGATGCCGGCGGCCTGGGTCAGCTTGCCCAGCAGAACCTGCAACTGGTCGGTAAGCCAGCCGTCCTCGCAGCGCGTCGGCATGAACAGCAGCTCGTGCACGCGATCGGGGATTTCCTCGGCGGGAATCACGTCGTTGGCGGCGTAGGCCGAGGTGAAGAAGGGCCCGGCGATGAAGCGCAGCAGCCAGCCCTCGTCCTCGTCGGGCAGCAGCAGGAAGATGCGGGCGCCTTCGGCCGTGGCGTTCTCGTCGTCGCCATCGTCGCCGAACACCGGCATAGCGGCGAAGGCCGCCTTGCCGGTCTGCTGCACGTAGGCAACGGCTTCGTTGAAGCTCAGCCGCTCAGTTGAGTAAGCCGGGTTTTCCTGCATGGGGTGCTCCTGGATGGGGTCATAACAAGGGGGCGAGCCATTTGCTGGCTTCTGGTAGTGAATACTGGGCCCGGCGCGCCCAATCTTCAAGCTGGTCGCGATCGATCTTGCTGATGGCGAAATAACGCGCCTCGGGGTGGGCCAGATAGAAGCCGGCCACCGAAGCCGCCGGCGTCATGGCGAAACTCTCGGTGAGGCGCATGCCGGCATTGGCTTCGGCGTCGAGTAGTTTGAACAGGCCGCCCTTGGCCGTATGGTCGGGGCAGGCCGGGTAGCCGGGCGCGGGCCGGATGCCGATGTACTTCTCGGCGATCAGCGCGGCATTGTCGAGGGTTTCGTCCGCCGCATAGCCCCAGTGGTTGCATCGGACTTCGCGGTGCAGCCACTCGGCGGCGGCCTCGGCGAGGCGGTCGGCGAGCGACTTCAGCATGATCGAACGGTAGTCGTCGTGCTGGGCCTCGAACTCGGCGAGCTTCTTCTCGATGCCGAGGCCGGCGGTGACCGCAAAGGCGCCGGCGTAGTCGCCGCTCGGGGCGACAAAGTCGGCGAGGCTCTGCTGCGGCTTGCCCTCGGGGCGCTCCTGCTGCTGGCGCAGGCCATGCCAGGTCATCAAGGCGGTACCGTCAGCGCCGAGGAAGGCGATGTCCTCGCCATTCGTGACTGGGCGCGTCACCGGGAACAGGCCGAAGACGGCGTTCGCCGTCAGCCACTCTTCTTCGATGATCTGTCCGAGCATGGCCTGGGCGTCGCGGAAGACATTGCGCGCGGCCTCGCCGACGACGGCGTCGTCGAGAATGGCGGGAAAGCGGCCGGTGAGGTCCCAGGTCTGGAAGAAGGGCGTCCAGTCGATGAACTTCGCGATTTCAGCGAGGTCGAGGTTCTTCAGCCCGGTGACGCCGAGTTTGTTGGGTTTCACGGGTGCATAGTCAAGCTTCGCGGCATTTGCGCGCGCGGCGGCGAGCGTGACCAGCGCCACGCCTTTCTTGTTGGCGTGTTGGGCGCGGGCCTTTTCGTAGTCGGCGGCGATTTCGGCCACATAGCAGTCGCGCATGTCGATCGACAGCAGTTTGGTCACCACGCCGACCGCGCGCGAGGCGTCCGGCACGTAGACCACCGGGCCGTCGTAGTTCGGCGCGATCTTCAACGCGGTGTGGGCGCGGCTGGTGGTGGCGCCGCCGATCAGCAGCGGCACCGCATTGTCACCCCCCATGCCGTTGCGCTTCATCTCGGACGCAAAGTGGCTCATCTCCTCCAGCGAGGGCGTGATCAGGCCCGACAGGCCGATCGCCTGCGCGCCGTGTTCCTTCGCCGCATGCAGGATCTTTTCGGCCGGCACCATGACGCCGAGGTCGATCACCTCGTAGCCGTTGCAGCCCAGCACCACGCCGACAATGTTCTTGCCGATGTCATGAACGTCGCCCTTCACCGTGGCCATGATGATGCGGCCCTTGGAGGTGGAGCCGGTGCGGCGCTTTTCCTCCTCGATGTAGGGGATCAGGTGGGCCACGGCCTGCTTCATCACGCGCGCCGATTTCACCACCTGCGGCAGGAACATCTTGCCGGCGCCGAACAGGTCGCCGACCACGTTCATGCCGTTCATCAGCGGCCCTTCGATCACCGACAGTGGCGGCTTGCCGGCGGCGGCCAGCGCGGCGCGGCATTCCTCGGTGTCGGCCACCACGTACTCGGTGATGCCCTTGACCATGGCGTGTTCGAGGCGCTTGCCAACCGGCCATTCGCGCCAGGCGAGGTCCACCACCTGCTCTTTCGCCGCGCCTTTGACGCGCGTCGCCAGTTCGATCAGCGTGTCACCAGCGCCGACTCTTCGGTTGAGCACGACATCCTCGACCGCCTCGCGCAACTCGGGCGCCAGTTCGTCATACACGCCGAGCTGGCCGGCATTGACGATGCCCATGGTGAGCCCGGCCTTGACCGCGTGGTAGAGGAAGACGGTGTGGATCGCCTCGCGCACCGCCTCGTTGCCGCGGAAGCTGAAGCTGACGTTGGAGACGCCGCCCGAGCTGCGCGCATGCGGCAGGTTCTCGCGGATCCAGCGCACGGCGTTGATGAAATCCACCGCGTAGTTGTCGTGCTCGGCGATGCCGGTGGCAATCGCAAAGATGTTGGGGTCGAAGATGATGTCCTCGGCCGGAAAGCCGTCCTTCACCAGCAAGTCGTAGGCGCGCTTGCAGATGCCGGTCTTGCGCGCGAAGGTGTCGGCCTGGCCCTGCTCGTCGAAGGCCATGACGATCACCGCCGCGCCGTAGCGCCGGGCGAGGCGGGCCTGTTCGAGGAACTTGGCCTCGCCCTCCTTCATCGAGATGGAATTGACCACGCACTTGCCCTGGAAGCGCTTGAGGCCAGCCTCGATCACTTCCCACTTCGAGCTGTCGAGCATCAGCGGCACCTTGCAGATGTCCGGCTCGGAACCGACCAGGTCGACGAAGCGCGACATCGCCGCCACCGAATCGAGCATGGCCTCGTCCATGTTGATGTCCACGATCTGGGCGCCGTTTTCGACCTGCTGGCGTGCGACGGCCAGTGCGTCGTCGTAGCGGCCCTCGAGGATCATGCGGGCGAAAGCCTTGGAGCCGGTGACGTTGGTGCGCTCGCCGACGTTCACGAACAGGCTGTCGTCGCCGATGTTGCAGGCTTCGAGGCCCGAGAGGCGAAGCTTCTTTTCCACCTGCGGCGTCTGGCGCGGGGCGACCCCCTGCAAGGCCTGGGCAATGGCGCGGATGTAGTCGGGCGAGGTGCCGCAGCAGCCGCCGGCGATGTTGATCAGGCCGGCCTGCGCCCAGTCGCGGATTTCGGCCGCCATGGCTTCGGGCGGCTCGTCGTAGCCGCCGAAGGCATTCGGCAGGCCGGCGTTGGGATGCACCGACACCAGGCAGTCGGCCAGCTTGGCGAGTTCCTCGAGGTGGGGCCGCAGGTCCTTGGCGCCGAGCGCGCAATTGAAACCGAAGGACATCGGCCGCGCATGGCGCAGCGAGTTCCAGAAGGCCTCGGCGGTCTGGCCGGAGAGCGTGCGCCCGGAGGCGTCGGTGATGGTGCCGGAAATCATCAGCGGCCAGCGCCGGCCGGCCTCGTCGAAGAACTTCTCGATGGCGAACAGGGCGGCCTTGGCATTGAGCGTGTCGAACACGGTCTCGACCAGCAGGATGTCCACGCCGCCGGCGGTGAGGCCGCGCGCGGCTTCCAGGTAGTCGGACACGAGCTGGTCGAAGCTGACATTGCGTGCGCCCGGATCGTTAACATCGGGCGAGAGCGACGCCGTACGCGAGGTCGGGCCGAGCACGCCGGCAACGAAGCGCGGCTTTTCCGGCGTCGAGTATTTGTCGGCCAGACCGCGCGCCAGGGTCGCGGCGGTGACGTTGAGCTCATAGGCCAGTTCGGCCAGGCCGTACTCGCCCTGCGAAACGCGCGTGCCATTGAAGCTGTTGGTTTCGAGGATGTCGGCACCGGCTTCGAGGTAGGCCTCGTGGATGCCGCCGATGACGTCGGGCCGCGTCAGGCACAAGAGGTCGTTGTTGCCCTTGAGGTCCTTCGGATGGGCCGCAAAACGCTCGCCGCGATAGTCGGCTTCGACCAGCTTCTTCCGCTGCACCATGGTGCCCATGGCGCCGTCGAGGATCAGGATGCGCTGCGCCATCAGGGCGCGCAATTCGGCGCTGCGGTCGGGTTGCCAGTGTTGGCCGGGGGCGGTGTCGGTCGGCTTTGCGGTCATGCGTCTCTCCAATCCATGACCGGGGCGGGGAGCGCGACTCACAATGCGGCTCACCGAAGCCCCGGTTTAACCAAGGTCAGGCGAGCGCCGTTCAAAACGGATTCCGAGCCTAGGGTGATGGCCGGCAGGCCAACCTTGCAGCGCTCCTCGGAAGCGAGGGGCGATTATAACGCCGTGGCGCCGGCGCCGACTTTGTCCCTTGCGCCGTGGCTCAGCACTGCGTCGAGCAGGCGTCGACCGGCAATCCGCGCTTGAGCCAGCCCGGGCCGGCTCCGCTGCCGGCCATGCCTTCCTTGACGTTGTACACCTGCGTGAAGCCTTGGCTTTGCAGGTAGCGCTGGACCTGGGTGGTGCGGTTGCCGGTGCGGCAGATCAGCGCGATCGGCGCGTTCTTGTCGCCTTTCACCTTGTCCAGCAGGGCATTGGTGAAGCCCGGCGCGCCTTGCGGATGCAGCATGTTGATCAAATTGGCACCCTTGGCGACGCCGGTTTCCTTCCATTCAGGCGGCGTGCGGATGTCGATCAGGGTGATCTTGCCGGCGGCCACCGCGGCCGCCGCGTCGGGTGCCGCCAGGTCGGGTTGGGCCTGGGCTGCGGCGGCGCAGGCGAAGAGGGTGGCAAGCAAGGCACCGCGCAGGGTTTGGGTGGCGTGGAACATGGAATCCTTTCGGCAATTCATCAACGGACAGGCTCCGACCGGGCCGGCCGCGCAAGGTTCAACCGACTGGCTGCTCCTCGCGGCGCGAGGTGTGGGTGACAAAGCCGTCGAGGGTGAAATGAACATGGAAAAAAGCGTTGTTGCCCGGCGTCACCGGCTCGACGCGCCACTCGCGCACCACTTCCGGTTTCAGCGGGAATTTCGTTTCGCCCGCGGCCCGGCCCAGCAGACGTCTTACCTGTTCCGCGCTCCAGCCCTTTTCGACGCGCGCGAAGTTGGCTTCGGTCAGCACCTGGTCGATCTTCTGCAGCACGCCGCCCTGGTTCAGCGTCAGCATGTAGCAGCGCGTGCCCTGCGGTTGGCGGGTGTATTCCCAGGTCACGCTGCCGTCGGCGTTGGGCCATTCAGCACCCGGAGCGCCGAGGCGTTCGCGCACCTCCTGCGCCGTCGAAACGCCGGGTTTGAGGTCGGCCAGATGTGCCGCGTCGCAGCCGTAAAAGCCGAGGACGGACGCCAGCGCGGCGAGCATGCGGGTGAGCGGGTTCATGCGACGATGATACCTGCAAACGCCGGCCGGGCCAGCCGCCGCCTAGTTCTGGTCGGGCCCGCCCACCGGCGCTTCCTCGCGGCGCGAGGTCCCGGTCACCCTGCCGTCGGGGCCGAAGTGCACATGGAACCACGCGCTGTTGATCGGCTCCAGCGGAGCGATGCGCCATTCCCATACCTCTTCGGCCTTCTGCGGGAAGCGGACCGTGCCTGAAGGCTTGCCCAGCAGGCGCCGCACCTGCTCCGGGCGCCAGCCGTGTTGGATGCGCGCGAAGTTTTCTTCCGTCAGCGCCTGCCCGATCGATTGCAGCACGGAGCGCGGGTCGAGCGTCAGCATCCAGGTGCGCGTTCCCTCCGGGCCGCGCGGATATTCCCAGGTCACGCTGCCGTCCGGATTAGGCCATTCCGCCGCCGGCGCGCCGAACAGCGCGCGGACCTCGGTGGCCATCGAACTGCCCGGCCTCAGGTTTGCCAGCCGTGTGGCGTCGCAGCCGCTTAGACCTATTGCGAACAGCAGTGGGAGTGCCAGGCAAACGGGTTTCATGGTGCCGAGGATACCGTCAACGCCCCGCCCAGGCATTGCAGTCGGAGTGCTGGGCTAAAATCGAAACATCCGGACAAGGAGTGCCCATGGAACATCTGACCCCGAAAGAAACCGCGCAGTTCCTCCACGACAACCCCAAGGCGCTATTCATCGACTGCCGCAGCGAGATGGAATTCCTCTTCGTCGGCCATCCCGCCGGTGTGCTGCATGTTTCGTGGAACGACGGTCCCGATTGGGATGTCAATCCCCACTTCGTAGGCGAGGTGAAAAAGTATGCGGGCCACGCCCACGACCGCCCGGTGGTGCTGATCTGCCGCAGCGGCAATCGCTCGGTCGATGCGGGCAAGGCGCTCGAGGACGCCGGCTTCTCCGCCGTATACAACGTCCTGCACGGTTTCGAAGGTGAGCTCGACGACAACCACCATCGTGGCTCGATGAACGGCTGGCGGTTCGAGGGACTGCCTTGGGAACAGTGCTGAGGCCGCGCGCGGGATGACCCGGCGCACGTCACCGTTGCGACAAACCTGCTAGCTGCCGCGCGAGTCCATCGACTGCGGCTCCGGCATTGCCACAACCGTTGTCGCCGCTGCCGTCAGAACCGCGGCCTGGGCCCGAGTCAGTGCATCGAATTCGACCAGCGATTCGTTCAGGCTGACCAGTTCCTCGCAGAGGAAAGCCATCTGGTCCCGTACCATTCTTGCGATCGCGGCTAACGCCAACTGCGGCGAACCCGCGCGCCGAATTTCGAAATCGATCTCGCGCTGCAGGCGCCTGCCCAGACGGCGCTGCTCGACGGACGATCCCGCCAGAAAGGCCTCGATGGCTTCCTTGCGGCGAGCCTCGAAGGCCTCGGGAGAAGCCCGAGCCAGTTGTTCCCAATCCTGAAAATCGAAGTCGGTATCCATTTGCAGGCCTCCTTTCGGAAATTTTTGCATGCCGGCGTTGCTCCGGGATTCGGTCGGTGTGGAATAGGTCACGGAGCAACGCAAACAGGGTATCAATTAATAGTGGATTCGACCAGTCGGCTGCCAGCCAGGTCTGGCGCGTGCCGTTTTCAGGGGAAAGCGGCGGCGCACCTTGCACGACGGAGAAAAGTCGGCCCCGGGGAAACGGCGGAGCATCGCGCACGCGTTCCGGCATGATGCATAATTGGCATCCAAGCAGACTCGGAAAGAGCGCTACAACAGCAGTATTCCCGGAGGAGAGTTATCGGGTGGTGCAGCTCCTGCAACTGATCATCAGCGGAGCGGCGATCGGTTGCATCTATGCACTGATCGCGCTCGGTTTCGTGCTGATCTACAAGGCGACCGAGACCGTCAATTTCGCCCAGGGCGACATCATGATGATCGGCGGCTTCGTCGGCCTCACCGCGATGACGGTGGCCGGCCTGCCTTTCTGGATGGCCTTCCTCATCACCATCACGGTCATGACCCTGTTCGGCATGGGCACCGAGCGCCTGGTGCTGCGGCCCCTGCTCGGCCAGCCGGCCTTCACCGTGATCATGATGACCATCGGCATCGGCTACCTGGCGCGCGGCGTGGTGACCATGATCCCCTACTGGGGCACCGAGACGCACACCCTGCCGGTGCCCTGGAAGGATGAAGTGTTCTGGATCGGCGAGACCGGCAAGGGCCTTGTGGTATCCCTCGAACATGTCGCCATCATCGTCGCCACCGTGGCCCTGGTGGCGCTGCTGTTCGCCTTCTTCCGCTACACGCGGCTGGGCATCGCCATGCAGGCGACCTCGCAGAACCAGCTCGCCGCCTTCTACATGGGGATTCCGGTGCGGCGCGTGAACATGCTGATCTGGGGTCTGTCCTCGGCGATCTGCGGCGTCGCCGCCCTGCTGCTGGCGCCGATCACCTTCGTCCATGCCAACATGGGCTTCGTCGGCCTCAAGGCCTTTCCGGCGGCGGTGGTCGGCGGCTTCGGCAGCATTCCCGGCGCGCTGGTCGGCGGCCTCGTCATCGGCATCGTCGAGTCCCTGGCCGGCTTTTACCTGCCCGAGGGCTTCAAGGACATTGCCGCCTACGTCGTGGTGCTGGTGATGCTGGTGTTCAAGCCCAATGGCCTGTTCGGCGAAAACCTGACGAAGAAGGTCTGATGCATTTCATATTCAAGACGGCTTACGCCCAGGATATCGCGCTGTTCAAGCACGGCGGCCAGAAATTCTGGTACGCCCTGCTGGCCGCGGCCCTGATCGCCGCGCCCTTCATTCTTTCCGAATACGCGCTGTCGCAATTCAGCTTCATCGGCATCTACGCCATCGTCTGCCTCGGCCTGATGCTGCTCTCGGGCTTTACCGGACAGGTCTCGCTCGGCCATGCCGGTTTTCTTGCAATGGGCGCCTATACCGAGGCCTGGCTGCAGTCCATGGGCTGGCCCTTCGTGCTCTCGCTTTCCATGTCGGCGCTGGTCGCCGGCATCACCGGCATCCTGGTCGGCCTGCCGGCGCTGCGCGTCAAGGGCATCTACCTGGCGATCGCCACACTGGCCTTCGGCTTCATCATCGAGGAAGCCGTGGTGCGCGCCGAGCACATCACCGGCGGCAACGCCGGCCTCCAGCTCGGCAAGCTGGTCATCGCCGGCATCGATTTCGACGACGGCAGGAACTTCTATTACCTGGTCACCGCCATCACCGTGCTCTGCGTGCTGGGCGTGCTCAACCTGCTGCGCAGCCCGACCGGGCGCGCCTTCGTTGCCATCCGCGATTCCGAGGTCTCGGCGCAGAGCATGGGCATCAACCTCGCCTATTACAAGACCGTAGCCTTCGCGCTGTCGGCGGCGCTGGCCGGCATCGCCGGCGCGCTCTACGCGCACAAGATCCGCTTCATCACGCCCGACCAGTTCGGCTTCCTGCAGTCCATCGAACTGTTGATGATGGTGGTGATCGGCGGCCTCGGCTCGATCCCGGGCGCGATCTTCGGGCCGACCTTCTGGTTCATCGTGCAGCAGGTGATCGTCATCGGCAAGGACTGGCTTCCGCCTGGGCTGGGCCAGCAGACCGGGCTGCAACCCACCATCTTCGGCATCATCCTGATTGCCGTTGTGTTGTTCGAGCCCATGGGGCTCTACGGCCGCTGGCTGAAGTTCCGCACCTTCCTGCAGATCTTTCCCTTCTATCGCAAGGGCATGTTCAAGCGGCAGAAGAGCTACATGAAATCCGAGAGAATGAAATGAGAAAACAGGTTCTCTCATTTCATCTTCGATGGGTTGGGTGGGCTCTCTCCCCGCTCCTCGGCCGGCCCTGCATGGCCGGCTGGCTGCGGCGGCGCAAAGCGGTGCTTTGCGAAACCCCGCCTACGCCCCCCTCTCCGCGAGAGGGGGTGACGGTTGTTCGCGGGCTGCGCCCGCTCGGGGAGGTCGCATGACCGCGCCGATGCTCGAAGCCGTCGACTTGTCGGTCCGCTTCGGCGGGCTGCTTGCGGTCAACAAGGTTTCCTTCGAGGTCTGGCCCAACGAGGTGTTCTCGCTGATCGGGCCGAACGGCGCCGGCAAGACGACGATCTTCAACCTGATCTCGGCGCTTTACCGGCCGACCACGGGCGAGGTGCGCTTCGAGGGCGAGGTGATTTCGCGCATGCCGCCGCATGTGGTGGCGCGCCACGGCATCGCCCGCACTTTCCAGAACATCGAACTCTTCGAGCACGCCACGGTGCTGCAGAACCTGCTGGTCGGCCGCCATTGCCACCGTCATACCGGCTGGGTGCAGGACCTGCTGTTCACCGGCTCGGTGCGCCGCGCCGAACTCGAGTTCCGCCGCCAGGTCGAGGAAGTCATCGAGTTCCTCGACCTGCAGCATTACCGCGACAGCCTCGTCGTCGGCCTGCCCTACGGCGTGCGCAAGGTGGTGGAACTGGCGCGCGCCTTGTCGATGCGGCCGCGCCTGCTGCTGCTCGACGAGCCCTCCTCCGGCCTCAACACCGAGGAAACCGAGGACATGGGCTTCTGGATCGAGGACATCAAGGCCGACCTCGGCATCACGGTGATCATGGTCGAGCATGACATGGGCCTGGTCTCGCGTGTTTCCGACCGCGTCCTGGCGCTGAACCTCGGCGAAGTGCTGACGCTGGGCACGCCGGAAGAAGTGCAGGCGCATCCTGGCGTGATCGAGGCCTACCTGGGGGGCGCCGATGACGACTGAGTCGCCGCCCATCCTGCAGCTCAACAACGTCGAGGCTGCCTACGGCGCGGTCAAGGCGATCCGCGGCGTATCGCTCTCGGTGGCGCCGGGTTCGGTGGTCACCGTGCTCGGATCGAACGGTGCCGGCAAGACCACGATCCTGAAGACCATCTCCGGCATCCTCGATCCGCAGAAGGGCAGCATCCTCTTCCGCCATGAAAAGCTCGAGGGCCGCGATCCGGCCTGGATCGTGCGCCAGGGCCTGGTGCAGGTGCCCGAGGGGCGCGAGATATTCCCGCTGCTGACGGTGCGCGAGAACCTGCTGATGGGCGCCTACACGCGGCCCACCCACGACAGGGACCAGGTGGCGAAGGACATCGAGGACGTCTACGCCTACTTCCCCATCCTCAAGGAGCGCCGCGACCAGCCGGCCGGCCAGCTTTCCGGCGGCCAGCAACAGATGCTGGCGATCAGCCGTGCCCTGCTGGCCAAGCCGACGATGATGCTGCTCGACGAACCCAGCCTGGGCCTGTCGCCCAAGCTGACCAAGGAGATCTTCGAGATCATCATCCGCATCAACCGCGAGCGCGGCGTGACCCTGCTGGTGGTCGAGCAGAACGCCCACATCGCGCTGAAGTACGCCGACTACGGCTACGTGCTGGAGATCGGCCGCATCGTCATGCACGACACCTGCGCCGCGCTGCGCGAGAAGGAGGACATCAAGGAGTTCTACCTCGGCGCCAAGGAGTCGGGCGTGCGCGAAGGGCGGCGCTGGAAGAAGAAGAAGACATGGAGATAAACCATGTGGCAGCTTGACGGCAAGCGCTACTGGGCCGAGGAACGCGTCGTCGTTCCTGGCGACAACATGGCCGAGATGTTCTGGAACGGCGTCGCCCAACGCGGCGAGCTGACGCTGTTCCGGCAGAAGAAGTACGGCCTCTGGCAGAGCCTGTCGTGGAACCAGGTCGGCGTCATCGTGCGCGAGGCCGGCATGGGCCTCATCGAACTGGGCTTCGACATCGGCGAGACGGCCTCGATACTCGGCAACACGCGCCAGGAATGGCTGTTCTCCGACCTCGCCGTGCTCTCCTGCGGCGGCGTCAGCTCGGGCATCTATCCGACCGACGCGTCACCCCAGGTCGAGTACCTGACCGGCGATTCGCACTCCGTGCTGGTCTTCGTCGAGGACGACGAGCAGCTCGACAAGCTGCTCGAAGTGCGCGAGCGCCTGCCGCTGCTGCGCCGCATCGTGGTCTGGGACATGGAGGGCCTGCGCGACCTGCACGACGAGCAGGTGATCAGTTTCGAGCGCCTGCGCGAGCTGGGGCGCGAACGCCTTGCGAGCCTGGGCCAGGCGGCGGCCGATGCCGAGTGGCAGGCGCGCACCGCAGCGCGCAAGCCCGAAGACCTGGCGATCCTGATCTACACCTCGGGCACCACGGGCAAGCCCAAGGGCGCGATGCTCTCGCACGCCAACCTGCTGTCGGCGGTGAAGAGCTTCAACCGTGCCACGGCGCAGAACGAGGACGACGAGCGGATGTGCTTCCTGCCGCTGTGCCACGTCGCCGAGCGCTCCAGCGGCGCCTATTTCTCGCTCTACACCGGCACCAAGCTCAACTTCGTCGAGAACCCGGAAACCATTCCCGAGAACGTGCGCGAAATCGCGCCCACCGTGTTCGGCGCCGTGCCGCGCGTCTGGGAGAAGTTCTATTCCGGCGTCAGCATCGCGCTCAAGGAATCCAATGCCTTCGAACAATGGGCCTACAAGCTGGCCATCGGCATCGGCCTGGAGAAGGTGCGCCGCTACGAAAAGGGCGAGGCCATCGGCAGCGGGCTCGAACTCGCCCACTGGCTGGCGCGGCTGCTGGTGCTGAACAATGTGAGGAAGCTGATCGGCATCCACCGCAGTCGCATGCTGATCACGGGTGCCGCGCCGATCTCGCCCGACCTGGTGCGCTGGTACATGGCGCTGGGCGTGCCGATGCTGGAAGTCTGGGGCATGACCGAGACCGGCAGCGTCGCCGTCGGCACGCCGGTCGAGCGCATCAAGCCGGGCTCCATCGGCATCGCCAACGCGCCCAACGAGGTGCGGCTTTCCGACGAGGGCGAGATCCTGGTGCGCGGGCCCAACGTCTTCATGGGCTACCTCAACCAGCCGGAGAAGACCGCCGAGACCATCGACGCCGAGGGCTGGCTGCATACCGGCGACGTCGGCACGGTGGATGGCGACGGCTACTTCCGCATCTCCGACCGCCTCAAGGACATCATCATCACGGCGGGCGGCAAGAACATCACGCCCTCCGAGCTGGAGAACCAGCTCAAGTTCTCGCCCTATGTCACCGACGCCGTGGTCATCGGCGACAAGCGGCCCTATCTCGTCTGCCTGATCATGATCGACCAGGAGAACGTCGAGAAATTCGCCCAGGACCACGACGTGCCCTTCTCCAACTACGCCAGCCTGACGCGGACGGCGGAAGTGCAGAAACTGATCGAGGGCGAAATCGAGCGGGTCAACAAGCAGTTCGCGCGCGTTGAGCAGATCAAGAAGTTCCGCCTGATCGACAGGAAGCTCGGCGCCGAGGACGAGGAACTGACCCCGACCATGAAACTAAAGCGTAAGCTAGTCAGTCAGAAATATGCCGAGCTGATCGAGTCGATGTACCGGGATTAGCCCGATTGATTCAGCAGTACCCATAACGAGGAGAAACCATGAAGAAAAGCATGAAACTGGCCGTCGCCGCGCTGGCCGTTGCAGGAGTCGGCGCCGGCACCACGGCGATCGCCGCGGAGCAGATGGGCGTCAGCAAGAACGAAATCGTGATCGGCACCATCCAGGACCTTTCCGGGCCGCTGGCCGGCTTCGGCAAGGCCCTGCGCTTCGGCATGCAGATGCGCGTCGACGAGGTCAACGAATCCGGCGGCATCAACGGGCGCAAGGTCAAGTTCATCGCCGAGGATTCCGGCTACGATCCGAAGAAGGGCCTGCTCGCGGCGCAGAAGATGGTGCAGCAGGACAAGCTCTTCGCCATGGTCGGCACCATCGGCACGGCGGTGAACCTCGCCACCTTCCCGACCCTGTTCGACAAGGGCGTGATGAACCTCTTCCCGCTCACCGCGGCGCGTGAAATGTACGAGCCGTTGCACAAGCTCAAGTTCTCCTTCGCCGCGCCCTATTACAACCAGATGCGCAAGGGCATGTCGTGGATGGTCAAGGAGCGCGGCGCCAAGAAGTTCTGCGTCATCTACCAGGATGACGACTTCGGCACCGAAGTGCTCAAGGGCGCCGAGGACGGCCTCAAGGACATCAACATGGCCTTCGCCGAAAAGACCTCCTTCAAGCGCGGCGCCACCGATTTCTCGGCCCAGGTGTCGAAAATGAAGGCGGCGGATTGCGACACGGTCGTGCTCGGCACCATCATCCGCGAGACCATCGGCACCATCGGCACGGCGCGCAAGATGGGCTGGAACCCGAACTTCGTCGGTTCCTCGGCGGCCTATACGGACCTGATCCACAAGCTGGGCGGCAAGGCCATGGACGGGCTCTATGCCTTCCATCAGGTCGCGGTACCGTACGCAGACGACCCGTCGAAGAACGTGCGCGACTGGTTCGCATCCTACAAGGCCAAGTTCAACGAGGACCCCGGCCTGTTCTCGGCCTATGGCTATGTGGCGATGGACATGTTCATGCAGACGGCGAAGAAGACGGGGCCGAACCTGACCACCGACAACTTCATCAAGACCCTGGAGAGCACCACCTTCGCGCGCGACATGTTCGGCAGCCCCGAGTACAAGTTCGGACCCAAGCAGCATCTGGGCAACGACAAGTCCAAGGTCGGCCAGATCCAGAACGGCCGCTGGGTCGCGGTGACGGACTACCTCACGCAGTAACGGCCCGCCCGATCGGGCAGCTTGCGGCAAGCAGCGGGCGTCCGTGGGACGCCCGTATTTTTTTGACGATCCCCTGGAGAATGCGGTGCCACCCACTATTGATGAACTGCTGGCGCGCATTCGAGCCCTTCAGGACGAGCTCGAGGACGAGTATCGCAAGGCGCGCGAGGAGTTCGGCCAGAAGCGGACGCAGCTCGCCGACGAGTTCCTGTGCCAGCAGCGCCGCTACCGGGTCGGCCTGCTCCGCTTCGTGGGGCAGGCGCGGCCGCTGGTCGCGCTGACAGCGCCGCTGATCTACGCCGGCTGGATCCCGTTCCTGCTGCTCGACCTTTTCGTGAGCGTGTATCAGGCGGTCTGTTTCCCTATCTACCGCATCCCGAAAGTGCGCCGTGCCGACTACCTGGTGTTCGACCGCGCCGACCTGCCCTACCTGAACCTGGTCGAAAAATTCAACTGCTTCTACTGTTCCTACGGCAACGGCATCGCCGCCTACACCCGCGAAGTGGCCGCACGCACCGAGCAATACTGGTGCCCGATCAAGCATGCGCGGCGCGTCGAAGCAGCGCACGGGCGCTATCCGCGGTTTTTCGACTACGGCGATGCCGAGGCCTTTCGCCAGGGGCTGGAGCGCTTGCGCAGCCAGTACGTGGGGGGCGAGCGCAAGTAAATCCGGCGGCGGCACGATGTGCCGCCGTGCCGTCGGCGCCGACTCAGCGGCAGCGCGCGATCTCGGCGTCCGTCATTACCGGCTTCAGCACGCAGCGGGGGGTGACATCGGTTTGCTGCCGAGCGACTTCCCTCTTTTTCTTTTCCGCTGCAAGGCGCGCCGCTTCCTGCTTGCGATCCTCCTCGGCTTCCCTGGCCAGCCGCTCGAGTTCCTCGGCCTTGCGCTTTTCATCCGCCCGGCGTTTTTCGTCGGCGATCCGCGCCAGCTCCACCTGCTGGCTCTGCCGGTCCATCTCGCGCTGCGGGTCGTCGGGCGATTTCTTCGCCGCTGCGGATCCTGCGATCGCGCCCGCCGCGACACCGACTGCGGCACCGGCGGCCACACCGGTCGACGATGCGCCACCGGCAGACGAACTGCCGGTATTGATGTTGATATTGATCCCTCCGCTTTTAGCCGGCGTGGCCGCGTCGCGATACGCGCTCTTCGTTGCGGACGGCGGCGGGCTGGCGCTCGACTTCGAGGACGACGAGCGACTGCCGGCACGGCCGGCCTCGCCGGGAGTGGCGAGGCATATCAGGATTGCCGCCAGGGCGGCATGCATTCCAGTCATGTTCATGGCGGGGCTCAGCAAAAAAAGTGGGTGGAAGGCTTCAGTTGTCGGGCTTGCAACCCTCGGCACAACAGCGCCCGGGCTGGCGACCGATGGCGATACGGCACCGCGAGTCGGACAGCATACCCCGGTCAAGCAGATTTTCAAGCAGCTCGACGCGATCGGCCAGCGGATAGCGGCGAAATATCTCCTTCTTCATGGCGGCCGGCGAGCCGCCGCCGTGCAGGCTGATCACCGAATACCAGCCGGCCTGGTAGGAGGCGGTGAGGTCCTCGATGAAGCGCGCCACGGCGATGCGCTTCTCGTAGGGCACGTCCGAGCGCGCGGTCAGCACTTCCGAGATGCGTCCGGCGGTGGCCGGGTTGTGGTCCTCGTCGGGGCCGGGCAGGGTGACGATCAGGCCGCCCGAAACTTCGTGGGCGAGGCGCTGCATGTCGTAGATCTGCGTCGCCAGCAGCAGTTTGCCGATGTTGGCGAACACCGCGTCGGGCATGGCGATGCCACCGGCTTCCTGCGTCGCATACACCGAGGCGGCGACACCGCAGGCATAGAAGCCCTCGACGATGGTGATCAACTCGGTCATGGCTTCGCGCAGGCCGTGGGCATGCCCGGTGTCGAGGCCGTTGGCCTCGGTCATCAGCGTACCGGCGCCGATCAGCAGGTCGCCGTAGCCGGCGCGCGCGGCGATGCAGGTGTGGCGGTGGTGGGTGGCGTAGGCATAGGTGAGTTCCTCGCTGTGGCGCCACTCGCCGGCGAGGAAGACGCGCTCCCAGGGCACGAAGGCCTTGTCGAACAGGCAAACGGCCGTGCTCTGGCCGTAGCGGTTGGAGAACAGCGCTGCGGCCTCGCCGGGGCGCCCCGCCGGGCGCGCCACCAGGGTGAGGCCATCGACGTCGATCGGCACGGCGCAGCAGACGGCGAACTCGGCGTCTGCGTCGGTCATGGCACGCCCCGGCATCACCAGCAATTCGTGCATGTAGGGCCCGCCGGTGACGATGGCCTTGGCGCCGGAAATCACGATGCCGTCGGCGCGGCGCTCGACGATATGCACGTAGGCATCGGGGTTGGCCTGGGCGTGCGGACGTTGCGAGCGGTCGCCCTTGGCGTCGGTCATGGCGATGCCGACGGCCAGGTCGGCGTCGCGGATGTGCTCATGGTAGGCGCGGGCGCGGGCCGCGTACTCGGTACCGTGCACGGCGTCGAGCGCCGGCGCGGCCTGCAGGATGCCGGCCATGGCGTCGCCGGCCAGGTAACGCTGGGCGCAACCGGTGTAGCGGCAGATCAGGCGCACGGCCTCCAGCTTCTGCAGCAGCTCGTCGCAGCTTTGCGGCACATGCAGCATGCGGTTGCAATCCTTGCCGCCGTCGCCCGCGGCCACGCGCATCAGCACGGCGGTGTCCTCGCGCAGTGCGAAGTCGTAACTCAGGCCCACGGCATTGACGCCCGGGGCCAGGGCCGGGTCGTCGGCGACCGACGCCACGGCGAGACCATCGACATAGACTTGGGGCTTCAGGCGGCGCAGGGATTCGCGGTAGGCGTCGGCAGTCATCAGCATGGGTTTCTCCCGGGACTGGCAGCAGATACTAGCCGCCGAAGCTGCTAAAGTGAAGCCAGCCGGCAGGCCAAGACCGGCAGAGGACCCCACGCGATGAACCGACCCCATCTCCACGCCCTGGCGCCGGAACTCGAAACTTTCGCCGCCGAACCCTATTACCAGCCCGTCGGCCGCGAGGTCGAATTGTTCCGCGCGGCGGCGGGCAAGAAGCTGCCGGTGCTGCTCAAGGGACCGACAGGTTGCGGCAAGACCCGCTTCGTCGAATACATGGCCTGGCAGCTCGGCCGGCCGCTGGTCACCGTCGCCTGCCATGACGACCTGACCAGCGCCGATCTCGTCGGGCGCTACCTGCTGGCCGGCGAGGAAACCGTCTGGCTCGACGGCCCGCTCACCGCCGCCGTGCGCGCCGGTGCCATCTGCTACCTCGACGAAGTCGTCGAGGCGCGCAAGGACACCACGGTGGTGATCCATCCGCTGACCGACACGCGGCGCGTGCTGCCGGTGGAAAAGCGCGGCGAGCTGGTGCGCGCCCCCGACAACTTCATGCTGGTGGTGTCCTACAACCCCGGCTACCAGAGCGTGCTGAAGGAACTCAAGCAGAGCACCCGCCAGCGCTTCATCGCCCTCGATTTCGACTACCCCCCGGCGGAACTCGAGGCCGCCATCGTCGCGCGCGAGACCGGCATCGCCGGCGCGGTCGCCGCGCAACTGGTCAAGGTCGCCGGCCTCACGCGCAATCTCAAGGGCCAGGGCCTCGACGAGGGCGCCAGCACCCGCCTGCTGGTGCATGCCGGCCACCTGATCGCCTCCGGGGTGGCGCCGCGCGATGCCTGCGCCGCGGCCATCGGGCGCGCGCTGTCGGACGATGCCGATTCGGTGTCCGCCGTCGACGACCTGATCCGTGCCGTCTTCTGAACCGCTCGATCGCGCCGCGCTGGGCGAACGCCTGGACGCGATCTTCAGCTTCGACGTTTCCTCGGGCCGCAACTACGACGAGCTGATCGAGCCGCTGCTGCCGGCCGAGCGGGCCACCCAGGATTTCGCCCTGCACTGGGCCACGGTGGCGGCGCGCACCCATCTCGAAATCGCCTACCTGGTGATGCTGCTGGCGCCGCAGGCCCTGCGCGCGCTAAGCCTGCGCCAGGCCGAGGCCTGGGTGGTCGCCGCGCTCGACGGCTTCGACCGCGTCGGCCTGCGCGCGGCGGTGATGCGCCTGCGCGACATCGAGGGTTTCGCGCGCGGCGTCTCGCCGGCGGCGGTGAGCCTGGACGCCATCACGCCCCGCCTGCTGCGCTTCCTGCAGGGGCTGTCGGGCCGCCCGCTGCGCGTCGAGGCCGATGCCCGGCCGTGGACCGACACCGAGACCGTGTTCCTGCCACCGCTGGTGGAGCTGGCATCGCGCGAGGCCTCGGCCGACCGCTACCTGGCGCTGGCCGCCATGCTCTGGGCGCAGGCGCGCTGGGGCACTTACGCCATCGACATCGACGCGGCGCTGGCGGATTTCGTGCAACCCGGCCATGCGCTGAACTGGCTGGCCCTGCTCGAAAACCTGCGTCTTGGTGCCAAGCTGGAGCGCGAACTGCCGGGCCTGCGCGCCGAGGTGGCGGCCCTGCTGGCCGACCTGCCGCCGCAACTCGGTACGGCGCGCACGGTGCTCGCCGGGCCTGCCGCCGGAGCGGGCGACAGCATCGCCTGGTTGCGCGATCATGCCGAAATCGCCGTGTCGCCAGCGCCGACTCTTGCCTGGTTGCCCGCGCTGCACCCGGCGGTCGCGCGCGAGCTGCGCGCCGCGCGCATCCGCGAGCAGAGCCAGGTGCTGCGCCTGTCGATTGCCGAACTGCTGGAGTCCATGCACGCCGGCCAGGACGGCGCGCCGCCGGAGCTGGACGTCGATGCCGATCCGGAGCGCCTGGAACTCGACCTGAAGATCGACGGCGCCAGCGTCACCCTGCCGCCGGAAGGACTGGCCGCCGCGCAGTCGCTGCTGCAGGACCTGGGCGAGATCACGCCCGAGCTGCTGGTGCCGGCCGGCGCCGCGGAATGGAAGCCGAATGGGGTTGGCAACGGCAAGCCGGGCACGCTGGAAACCCGCGCCGATGCGCTGTTCGACGAATGGGACTGCCGGCGCCGGGCCTACCGGCGGCAGTGGTGCCACGTCTATTTGCACGCGGTCGGCGGCGGTGACGAAAGCTACGTCCCTGCCGTGCGTGCGCGCCATGCGCCGCTGATCCGCCAGTTGCGGCGGCGCTTCGAGGCCATGCGCGGCGAGGACCGCGTGCTGCGCCGCCAGTCCGACGGCCAGGACGTGGACATGGATGCGCTGGTCGAGGCCATCGCCGATCGGCGCGGCGGCGCCGAGCCCGGAGAGCGCCTGTTCTGCCGCCGCCAGCGCGACGAGCGTTCGCTGGCCGCCGTCTTCCTGGTGGACATGAGCGGCAGCACCCAGGGCTGGGTCAACGACGCCGAGCGCGAAGCCCTGGTGCTGCTTTGCGAGGCGCTGGAAATGCTCGACGACCGCTACGCGATCTGGGGTTTCTCGGGCTGGACGCGCACCCGCAGCGACCTCTACCGCATCAAGGAGTTCGACGAGGCCTACGGCGCCGGGGTGCAGGCGCGCATCGCCGCGATCCAGCCGCGCGACTACACGCGCATGGGGCCGCCGATCCGCTTCGTCACCGAAAAGCTGCTCGCCGAACCGGCCCGCCACCGCTTGCTGGTGACGATTTCCGATGGCCGTCCCGACGATTTCGGTGACGACTACCGCAGCGACTACGGCATCGAGGACACGCGCCAGGCCCTGCTCGAAGCGCGCCGCGCCGGCGTGCGCCCCTTCTGCATCACCATCGACCGCGAAGGCGCGGACTACCTCAAGCGCATGTACGGCCCCGCCGCCTACGCCGTGCTCGACGAAGTGCGCAAGCTGCCGCTGAAGGTGGCGGAGATTTATCGCAAGCTGACGATTTGATGGGCATTGCAAATCTCGGCCGGTCCTGGCGCAGGACGGGCCCGAAAGTCGGCGCTGGCGATACGGCGGTGTGGGCGGTTTTCTCGCGGACTGCCCTGTTTCTCCCTGCGGATCCGCAAAAAATTGACAGAGGCGAAGGGAGTCAAGATACTCACGTGTGTCGCACTGAATTTCCTCTGCCAAACGCTCATGCTGCGCTGACTCCACCCTTGAAGATGAAACACGCGCAAGGCGAATGGATCGCCCCCCACCCCCCATCCCCCGCCCCGGGGCAGGGGCTACCATCTGGCTCGCTACGCTCGATAGTTTTCATAGACATCGCAACGGTTGTTTCACGTTAACGCATGGGCTACATTGCCAGCGGGCGATTGCCGGCGAAGGCCGGCCAAGGATCGACGGCCGGGACGAAATGCCGATAACGCATCTGCGAATGCCCCTGAACTGGCCCGCGGCACTGAAAGGCGCGGTGGCCTTGCTGCTCCTCAACGGACTGCTGAGCTTCGGGCCCTGGTGGCCGACGCCGGGCATCGTTCCGCAGGCCCGGCTGGCGCCGGAGTTCGTCGCCCTGTGGCTGCTCCTGCTGTGGCTGGCGGCGCGCCGGCCCGGACTGTCACGCCGCGCGCTGGGGATCCTGTCGGCCCTCGTGTTGTGCCTGATCCTGGGCCGCTACGCCGATGTCACGGCGCCCAGCCTGTTCGGCCGGCCGGTCAACCTCTACTGGGATCTGCCGCAACTGCCGAGATTCCTCTGGGTGACGGCCAAGGACCACCCCGCGTGGCTGTCCGCCGCAGCGGCGGCGGCAGTGCTCGGCGGCGCCTGGCTGCTCTTTGCCGTCATCCGGCTTTGCCTGTCGACGCTGACGCAGACCCTGGTGCCGTGGTCCTTGCGGTCGTTTCCGGCCTGGCTGATCAGCTTCGGCGCGGCCCTGCTGGCGGCTGCGCACCTGGCGGGGGTCGCCGGCACGGGCCGCTGGGCGTCCGACGCCATGCTGCCGACCTATGCACGACAAATCGGGCTGCTCTGGGATGTACATGCGCCGGGCCGGTTGGCGGGGGCGCTGCCTGCCGTCACGGCAACCGAGGACGCCCTGGCCACGCACGGTCCGCAGGTATTCTCGGCACTGGCCAATCGGGACGTGAGCTTCATCTTCCTGGAGTCCTTCGGTGCGGTGCTCTACGACCATCCCCAGGCGCGACCGGCCTCGGATCCCGCGCGTCGGGCCCTGCAGGACGCATTGACGGCCAGCGGTCGCCAGGTCGTCTCGGGATTCTTCCGCTCGCCCACGGTCGGCGGCGCATCCGACCTGGCGCACCTGTCCCTGCTGTCGGGCATCGACCTGTCGGACCCGCGGCGCCACGACCTGCTGCTGACCACCCGCCGGCCCACGCTGCTGCACCTCTTCAAGCAGGCCGGCTACCAGACCTTCGGCGTGTATCACGCGGTCTCGTGGCCCTGGCCCGAGCATGTGTACTACGGGTTCGACCACTACATCGATGGCCCCGCGCTGCGCTACCAGGGTCCGCCGATCACCTTCTGGAAAATTCCCGACCAGATCGCGCTGGCCCGCTACGAGCAGCAGTTCCCGCGAACCGCCGACAGCCCGCCGAGGGTGCTGTTCTTTCCGACCATCAGTTCGCACTTCCCCTTCAGTCCGGTCCCGCCCTACCAGCCCGACTGGCAGCGCGCGCTGACCGCCACGCCATTCGATCGGGAGGAACTGGAAGCCGTCGCTGCCCAGCAAGTGGACTGGCTCGACATGCGCCCCAGCTACCTGGCCAGCGTCGACTATGTGTATCGCTGGCTGAGCGGCTATTTCAAACTGCCGGAAGCGCGGGAAACCATCTACGTGCTGATCGGCGACCATCAGCCGACGGCCAACATCACCGGCGAGCGACCGCCCTGGGATGTGCCCGTGCACATCATCAGCCGTGACCGGCGCCTGCTCGACCGCTTCAAGGCCCAGGGCTTCTCGGAAGGCCTGTGGCCCGAGCGCACGGTGCTGGGCGGCATCCATCACCTGACGAGCCTGCTGCTCAGCGGTTTCGGCCCCGCCCCGGCGCGGCCCTAGCGCCGATCCAGCCGGCCACTGCAGTGCAAAGACCCATCCCGTCCCCGATGGCCACCACGGCATCGCCCAAGCGCCACGGGCGATGGGCCGCCGCACTGATGATCGCCCTGGGCATTGCCGGCATCAACCTCGCCGTCTGGGCGCTGTTTCATGGGCAGATCCAAGCGCCCGACCACGGCGGGCCGGTCGCCGGGTTCTCCTACAGCGGCGCCGACCGCTGGGAAAGCCCGATCGAGGGAGAGCGCCCGTCGGCCACCGACCTGGACCGGGACCTGGCGCTGCTGTCGCGCCACACGCAGCGCATCCGCACCTATACCGCGGCCGCCCATCCGGAGTTGCCTGCGATCGCCAGCAAGCACGGCCTGCAGGTGATGCTGGGCGCGTGGCTGAATGAAAGGCTGGACGGCAACCAGCGCGAACTCGCCGCCGCCATCGACCTTGCCCGCTCGCATCCGAACGTCCATCGGCTGATCGTGGGCAATGAAACGCAGTTGAAGGCCGCGTTGCCGCCCAACCGCCTCGTCGCCTATCTCGACCAGGTTCGCTTGGCGCTGCGCGGCACGGCGGTCCAGGTGTCGACCGCCGAACCCTGGCATGTCTGGCTGGCTCAGCCGCAGTTGGCCCAGCACGTGGACTTCATCGCCATCCACGTGCTGCCCTACTGGGAGAAGGAATCCATAGACGCCGCCGTGGAAACCAGCCTGAAGCAGGTCGCACGGGTGCAGGCCCGCTTCCCGGAGCGCAAGGTCGTGATCGCCGAAATCGGCTGGCCCAGCAACGGCCCGACCCTGGGCAAGGCCCGCGCCACGGCGGCGAACCAGGCGTTCTTCGTCCGCAACTTCCTGCAGCGGGCTACTTCGCTGGGACTCGACTACTACCTGATCGAGGCCTTCGATCAGCCGTGGAAGATGTCCACCGAAGGGCGCGCCGGCGCGTATTGGGGCCTGTGGGATGCCTGGCGCCAGCCCAAGTTCGACCTGAGCGGACCGGTAGTCAAAGACCCGCGTTGGCGGCACAAGGCCAGGGCGGCCAGTGTGCTGGGCGCGGCGATGATGCTGGCCTTCCTGCTGGCCGTGCCGCGGATGCGGCTGGCGGGGCGGATCACGTTCTGCGCGATCGCCCAGGCCGTCGTCTCGGCGGGCGTCATCCTGGTGTCCATCCCGCTGGCCCACTACCTGACGCTGACCGACGTCTTCGGACTCGTGCTGGTGGTGGCCGCCCTCGCCTTCATCAGCGCCACCCTGCTGGCGCAGGCATTCGAATTCTCCGAGCGCTTCTGGCCGGACGGGCCGGGAGACGTCGCGCCGGCAGCGGAATATTCCCCCGCAGCGCCACCCTTCATCAGCATCCATATGGCATGCGCCAACGAGCCGCCCGGGATGGTCATCGAAAGCGTCGAATCCCTGCTGGCCATCGACTGGCCTGCCTTCGAGGTGATCGTGGTGGACAACAACACCAGCGACCC
This sequence comes from Sulfuritalea sp., assembly GCF_017302275.1. Classification (GTDB taxonomy): domain Bacteria; phylum Pseudomonadota; class Gammaproteobacteria; order Burkholderiales; family Rhodocyclaceae; genus Sulfuritalea. Next base: position 29,478 of record NZ_JAFLDR010000018.1, on the reverse strand, counting down.
GGACGCGCGCGAAAAGCTGGCGGCCTGGATGGCTGCCCGGCGGGATTCGCGGCTGCGCTTCGCCCAATGGGTGCAACTGCCCGGCTACAAGGCCGGTGCCCTGAACCAGGCCCTGGCGCTCACCGACCCGGCGGCGCAGTGGATCGCGGTGGTGGATGCCGACTACGTGGTCGATCCGCAGTGGTTCCGTCAGGTGCAGAACCATTTCCAGGATCCTGCGGTTGGCCTGGTTCAGGCGCCGCAAGCCCATCGGCACTGGTCTGCGCGTCGCTTCGACAGGATGATGAACTGGGAGACCGAAGGCTTCTTCCGCATCGGCATGCACCACCGGGACGAGCGCAATGCCATCATCCAGCACGGCACGATGACGCTGGTGCGGGCCGCCGATCTGCGTCGCCTCGGATGGAACGAAGACTGCATCTGCGAGGATACCGAACTCGGACTGCGCCTGCTGCAGTCAGGCTATCGGGCGGTCTACGTCGACCGCCAGCTCGGGACCGGCCTGCTGCCGAGGGATTTTTCGGCCTACACCCGGCAAAGGAAACGCTGGGCGCAGGGCGCGACGCAGATTTTCCGGCTGCACGCCGGTTCGCTGCTGGGCCGCTCGCGCCTGACGCTTGCCCAGCGCTACCACTTTCTGGCCGGCTGGCTGCCATGGCTGGGCGACACGCTGCATTTCCTGTTCACCATCATCGTGATCGCCTTCAGCCTGGGCATGGTCTACCTGCCGACTACCGTCGAGCCGCCACTGTGGCTGTTCGTGTTGCCGCTGATCGCCTTCTTCGCCGCCCGGCTGCTGATCGGCCCGCTGCTCTATACACGGTGCGTGCCCTGCGGCCTGGCCGACCGCCTGGGTGCGGCGGTCGCCGGCATGGCCCTGTCGCACCGCATCGCGCGCGGCGTGCTGCAGGGTCTGCGTAGCCACCGGGCGGTGTTCGAGATCACGCAGAAAGCATCCGCCGCCGCCGACCAGGATGTGGCCGCGGCGGCGGACGCCGCACCGGAAGCGCCAGATTCCGGACCGCGCTTCGTGCGGGGCATCAAGGAAGAGTTCGCGTTGCTCGTCGGCCTGGTGTTCTGCATATGCCTGCTGGCGCTGAGTCGCAGCCCGGACGACACGGGGCGACTGGGCTGGATCGCCATCCTGGCGATCCAGTCGCTGCCCTATTGCGCCGCAGTCGTCTGTCGGCTTGTCGAATCGAGGATTTCGCGTCCATCGCGGATAAACTGCCTGCCGTTCTCTCGGATCGAATGAAATAGCCATGGCCGGTGCCAGCCTGCTTGCGCTGCTCGATGATATCGCCACCATCCTCGACGATGTGGCGCTGATGACCAAGGTCGCGGCGAAGAAGACCGCCGGCGTGCTCGGCGACGACCTGGCGCTGAATGCCCAGCAGGTCGCCGGCGTGCGCGCCGAGCGCGAGCTGCCGGTGGTCTGGGCGGTCGGCGTCGGTTCGCTGAAGAACAAGGCGATCCTGGTGCCCGCGGCGCTGGCGATCAGCGCCCTGCTGCCGGCGGCGATCACGCCGCTGCTGATGCTGGGCGGCGTGTTCCTCTGCTTCGAGGGCGTCGAAAAGCTTGCCCACAAGTGGCTGCACCCGGCCGCGGAGGATGCCGCCCATCACGCCGAGCAGATCGCCCTGCTGGCCGATCCGGCAATCGACCTGGTGGCCATGGAGGCCGACAAGATCAAGGGCGCGATCCGCACCGACTTCATCCTGTCGGCCGAGATCATCGTCATTACCCTGGGCACCGTCGCCGACAAGCCCTTTGCGTTCCAGGTCGCCGTGCTGTCAGGCATCGGCGTGCTGATGACGATCGGCGTCTATGGCCTGGTTGCGGGGATCGTCAAGCTGGACGATGCCGGCGCCTGGCTGCTGGAGCGTGGCGGCCGCGCACAGGCCGCGGTCGGCCGCGCCCTGCTGCTCGCGGCGCCGAAGTTGATGAAGGCGCTGACCGTGATCGGCACCGCGGCGATGTTCATGGTCGGCGGCGGCATCCTGATGCACGGCATGCCGGGCAGCCACGATGTCCTGCACCACCTCGATGCCGCGTTGCGCGCCGTGGCGGGCATCGGCGGCCTGCTCGCCGCCGTGGTGCCGACCCTGCTCGACATCCTGCTCGGAGTGGTGGCCGGTGCGCTGGCGCTGGCGGTGGTGAAGCTGGTCGCGCGCCTGCGCGGCGCCGGTGCGCACTGAGCACGCGGCGGGCCGCCGTCCTCAGTCGCGTTTGCGGCCCCGGACCACGAACAGCGGATCGGCGAAATCACGCACCGTGATGTAGCGATCGTCGGCCGGGCGCGCCGCGCCGCGCAGCGACTCGGTATGCAGGTCGGTAAAGCCGGCCTGGTAAAGCAGGCTCAGCACCAGGCCCATGCGCTCGAAGGCGTGCAGCCGGGACCAGACCGCGATGGCCCGGGTCGGAAACCAGCGGTCGGAAAAGGCCACGGCAAACACGCCGCCGGGACGCAGCACGCGCAGCACATCGGCGACCACCGCAGCCGGTCGCAGCAGGTACTCGATCGATGCGGTATTGAGCACGGCGTCAAAGCCGGCGTCGGGCCAGGGCAGGACGGCGCTGGCGTTCAGGTCCTGCACCACGCGTTCCGTCAGGCGCGGGTTGGCGGCGAGTTCTTCCGCGTTCATGCCGAGCCCGGCCACTTCCAGCCCGGCCGGCGCCGGCGGCAGGTGGCTGTCGACGCCGGCCATCAGGTCGAGCACGCGCATGCCGGGCTGCAGCAGGCGGCCGTAGAGGGCCGCGAGCTCGGCCCGGCAGCGGGCGTCGAGGTGTTGCGTCAGGCGTGGCCGGGCGTAGAAGGCGATGTCGCTTGCCGCGTCGGACCGGTCGAAGGCTCCGGGCGTGAAGTAGGCGAGCGCGGGCGCCGCGGGCAGACGCTGCATGCCGGGTCCGGCAAACAGTTCTTCGAGCCGCAGCGCGGGTGCCGCCGGCGCCGCTGCGGGCGCGAGGATCATGCGAGCTTGGGCGGCGGCCAGCGGATGGTTGGGGTCAAGCTGCAGCGTGCCGTCATCCGCAAGCTCCGCCAGCCGCACGGGGCGCATGTCGCGCGGGCTGCCCGGCGCCCGGCCGAAGATTCCGCGCGGGTAATGGCGGCCGACGGCAAGCTCGGCCGGCAGCCGCAAGCCGGCCCGCGCCAGCGCGAGATTCGGCTGCCCGCAGGGCTGGCACAAGGGCGCCGGGTCAAGCGCGGCGGTGTCGCCGCGCAGCACGTCCTCGCCCGCCGCCCGCCAGCGGTCATCGGCCTGCAGCGCCGGGGGCCTTACCAACAGGCGATCGACATGGGCCGCCTGATCGCTGTGCCATTCCAGGCGCGCCTCGATGGCGACGACGGCGGTTGCGTCCACCGTCGGGCTCAGCCAAAAGTCGGCGCCTGCGACACGGCGCGGCACCGCGTCCGGCAGCGCATGTCAGGCGCGGCCCATGCGCTGCAGGAAACGCATCGGCGCGCCCAGCAGCGGCAGCTTGGCATACAGCTCTTCGGCGGTGTCCCAGTAGTCGCGGTGCAGCACGACCTTGCCGGCGGCATCGAAGCGCAGGTGGCTGGCGCCGCGCACGCGGATCGCCTGCGGCCGCCGGCCGCGGGTGCGGAAGTGGAAGTCCCACAGCAGCATCACGCCATCCTCGCCGCTGAAGCGGCTGTCGATCACGAAGCGCGGTTCATCGACCTGGGTGAACATGTGGCCGAAGATGCGGGCGATGGCCTCCGTGCCGCGCACCTCGTTGAAGGGATCCTTGAACTCGGCGTTTGCGGCGTAGAAGTCCGGCACGCGGTCGACCGTTGCCGGGCTCAGGTGTTCGAACCAGTCGATCAACTCTTGCAGGTGGTTCATGGCGGTCACAACCGGGTGAAGCGCCTTACCAGCGCGAAGTAAACACCGTAGGGCAGCAGGCGCAGCAGCTTGAGCCAGTGCGTGAAGCGGCGTGGAAAGTGAATCTCGAAACTGCCGCGGCCGAAGCCGGCGATGATTTCTTCGGCGGCCTGTTGCGGACTGATCAGCGCCGGCATTTCGAAATCGTTGGCGGCGGTCATCGGCGTCGCGACGAAGCCCGGGTTGATGAGGAAGACCGACAGGCCGCGCGGCGCGAGGTCGAGGTACAGGGTTTCGGCGAAGTTGCTCAGCGCCGCCTTGGTCGGGCCGTAGGCCGCCGCCTTGGGTAGACCGCGATAGCCGGCGACGCTGGAAACGAAGGCGAGCGCGCCGCTGCCCTGTTTCAGCAGGGTCGGAATCAGCCGCGCCGCCGCCGCCATCGGCGCGCGCAGGTTGATGTCGAGCACGCGGTCAATGTCGTTGGCGTCGAGCTGCCAGGCGCGCATCGGCGCATAGGCGCCGGCGCAGAAGACCACCAGGTCGATGCCGCCCCAGGCCTTGAACAGATCGTCGCAGGCACGACCGAGCGCGGCGCGGTCGTTGAGGTCGAAGGCCAGCACGCGAGCTTCGTCATGCCCGGCAACCAGCGCCTGCAGTTCCTTGGCGCGCCGCGCCGAAACGGCGACATGTGCGCCCCGCTGCAACAGTTGCGTCGCCAGCGCGGCGCCGATGCCCGACGAGGCGCCGATGATCCAGACGCGCTGCGCGGTCCAGTCGCGGATGGGCTGGTTCACGGTGTCCTGCGCTTGAGCGAGAGCGTGACCTCGCCCAGGGCGAAGCCGTACTTGCTCATCAGCGAACGGTTGAGCATGACCTGGTCGTCGACCAGGAACATCCAGTCGTCGAAATCGACGTTGATGGTCTTGCCGTCGACGTTGAGCGCCAGCACGTAGCGCCAGCGCAGCGCGTTGCCGGCGGTCTCGCCCAGCGCCTCGCCGACCACGTCGCCGGCGGTGCCGATGAAACGCCCGTTGCCCGTGTCGCGCAGGGTCCACACGCGGCGCGGCGGATTGCCGCCGCCTTCGCCGTCGGACCAGGTGAAGCGCTCGTCCAGCGTGCCGGTGTCGCCCTGCCACTTCGCCTCGATCACGACATGGAAGCGCTTGATCACCTTGCCCGAGCGGTCCTGGAACATGCCCCAGCCGTCCAGCGTGCCGGAGAAGAATTTGCGCAGGTCGAGTTGCGGCTTCTCGGCGCGGTACTGCTCGACGTCGATGCTGGCGCAACCGCCGAGGAAGACGGCGGCGAGCAGCACGATGCCGAGCCGGCGCAGTGTTTTCATCATGATGTCCTTCCTTCGAAATGATGCTGCCAGCGCCACAGCAGCAGCAGGGAAACCACCTTGATCGCGGCCGGCAGCAGGGCGTAGGTGGCGGCCAGGGCGAACAGCCCCTGATTCGCCGTATCGCCGGCGCCGACTTTGTAGCCGAACAGGGCGACCAGCGGCAGGGCGATGCCGGCGGCCAGCGCGAGGTTGAATTTGTTCACGAAATTCCAGACGCCGAAATACGCACCGGCCCCGGCGGCAGCCCGCCCCTTGCGTCTTCCGTCCGCCAGCAGGTCGGCCAGCAGGGCCGGCGGCAGCGCCAGTTCGGCGCCGAGCGCGGCGCCGCTGGCGGCGCAGATCAGGGCGAAGGCGAGGCCGTCGCCGGGTCCGAGCAGGAAGGCCCAGACGAAGCTGGCGATCGCCAGCACCATGCTCGCCAGCCAGGTGCGCACCTTGCCGTAGCGGCGGGCAAGCGCCACCCAGCCCGGCAGGGCGAGGCCGCCACAGACGAAGTAGATGACGAGGAACAGGCCCTGCCACTCCTGAAGTTGCAGCACGTCGGCGATGAAGAACAGCACCAGCGTCGCCGGGATCGCCGAGGCGATGCCGCCAACGGCGAGTACGGTGAGCAGGCGGCGGAAGCGCGGGTCGGCGAACACGGCGGAGAGCGGCAGGCCTTGCTGCGTCGTGCCGGCCGCTGCGTTTGCCGGCGGCGCGCCGGCGAAGGTGGCCAGCGCGGCCAGCGCCAGAATCGGAATGAAGACCCAGCCCAGGTGCTGCATCGCCGTGGCGACATCCTTGGCCAGCAGCGACGGCAGGGCGGCGGCCACCACCACGCCGCCCAGCGCGAACATTTCGCGCGCGGCGGTAACGCGTACCCGCTCCTGCGGGGTTTCGCCGATCTCGGCGCCCCAGGCGTGATAGTTGATGGTGGCCAGGCTGAAGCCGATGAAGGTCAACGCCAGGGTCAGCACCAGCCATGTCGTGCCGCCGTCCGCGGGCGGCGCCAGCAGCGCCGCCAGGCCGAGGCCGAGCAGGGGCAGCGCGATCAGGATCAGCCGCCGCCGGTTGCCGAGGCGATCGCTCCACTGTCCCAGCAGCGGATCGATCAGGGCGTCGGCGAAGCGCGTCAGCAGCAGCACGGCGCCGACCAGCGCCAGCGGCAGGCCGACGCTGTCGGCATACAGGTTGGGAACATGGACGTACAAGGGCAGGGCGGCGAAGGCCAGCGGAAAGCCGAGCGCGCCATAAGCCACCATCTGCCGCGTCGGCATCGCGGCGGCGGACATCATCCGGCTCCCAGAAGGTTCGCGCGCAGCCCCGGTTCGCGGGTGCGCGGGTCGAGCCAGATGGCAAAGAAGGCGCGGGCGAATTCGACGTCCTCGATGCGCCCGGTGAGCCTGCCCTGGTGGTAGAACTCGGCGCCGCGCTGCGGCAGGTGCAGGCCGTGGATCACCTCGCCCTCGCGCACGTCGGGAAACACGCGCTCCAGCTCGAGCTTCCAGCGCGCCAGGCGGGCATCGTCGGCGCTGCCCAGGCGCTGCATTTCCTCGATGCTGGCCTGCACCAGGCGCGCCGAGGGAATGTCGCGCGCATAGCGTAGTTCCAGCGCATAGGGCTGGGCGGCCTGCCAGCGCCCTTCAGGCGCCCACAGGCTGGCCTGGTAGAGGCGGAAACCGAACCAGCGCATTTCACCCTGGCCCTGGATGCGCCAGTCCGGCGGCAGCACCGCCGCCGCGCCGCCGGCGAGCAGCAGCAGGCCGAGGCCGACAAGGTATCGACGCAGGGCGGTCTTCATGCGCGCGGCTTTTCCAGCAGGAAGTGATAGACGTCGATGGCGCCGGAACGGAAGCCGGCCTCGCAGTAGGCGAGGTAGAAGCGCCACAGGCGGCGGAAGCGCTCGTCGAAACCCTGCACGGCGATCTGCGGCCAGGCGGCCTCGAAATCACCATGCCAGTGGGCCAGGGTGCGCGTGTAGTCGATGCCGAAGGCATGGCGGTCGAGCACGGAAAAGTCGGCGCTGGCGGCACGGCGTTCGAAGACCGCGGGCGAAGGCAGCATGCCGCCGGGGAAGATGTGGCGCTGGATGAAGTCGGTGCCGCGCCGGTAGGCGCCAAAACGTTCGTTGGCGATGGTGATGGTCTGCACCGCGGCACGCCCGCCCGGCTTCAGGCAGTTATTCAACTGAGCGAAGTAGCCCGGCCAGAAGCGCTCGCCGACCGCCTCGAACATTTCGATGGAGACGATGTGGTCGTACCGGCCGCGCACATCGCGGTAGTCGGTCAGCGAAAAGTCGGCGAGGTCGGCAAAGCCCTTCTGCTGCGCGCGCGCCCGCGACCACTCCAGTTGCGAAGGCGACAGCGTGATGCCATGCACACGGCAGCCGAACTCGGTGGTGGCGATCTCCGCCAGCCCGCCCCAGCCGCAGCCGACTTCGAGGATCGTGTCGCCCGGTTTCGGCTCGAGCATCTCCAGCAGACGCAGGTACTTCTGGCGTTGCGCCTGCTGCAGCGACTGCTGCGGATCGGTGCCGAACAGCGCCGACGAATAGCTCATCGACGGGTCGAGCCAGAGCTTGTAGAAGTCGTTGCCGAGGTCGTAGTGGGCGAGGATGTTGCGCTTCGAGCCGGCGCGGGTGTTGCTGCGCAGCAGGTGGCGCAGGCGGTGGCCGAGGACCGGTAGCCAGCTGCCATGCACCGCGCGCGCCAGCTGGGCGCGATTCTCGGCGAGCAGGGTCAGCAGTTCGGCGGGGTGGTCGCTGTGCCAGTCGCCGGCTATCCAGCTCTCGCCGAAGCCGATGTCGCCTTCGGCCAGCACGCGGCGGAACACGCGTTCATCGTTGACTTCCAGCGTCGCGCGCTCGGCGCCGTGGCCGAGCATGATGTGCTGGCCATCGGGCAGGATCAGGCGCAGGCTGCCGCCCTCGATGTTCTGCAGCAGCTTGATCGCGGTGCGCGTCGCGGGTGCCAGTGCTGAAGGCACGGCGGCGGGGCGTTGCCGCGACAGGGGAAGGGAATTCGAAACCAGGGTGTTCATCGGGTTGTCTCCTGCAGGGGAGGTTGCGGGCGGGAATGGAAGACGGCGCGTTTCAGCCAGAGCTGTGCGGCCTGCCAGTGGATGCGCCAGACGACGGCGAGGGTCAAGAGCGGCTGGCGCAGCAGCGCGCGCCGCGCGGCGGGGGCGGCCAGCGCCTGCGGCGCACCTTGCAGCGAGGTGGCCAGCACGCGCTCGCCATCGAGCCAGTAGTCGAGCACGACCAGGCGGCGTTCGGCACTCAGGTCGAAGCGGAAGCGGTACTCGCCGGCCACCGGAAAGAAGGGCGAGACGTGGAAGATCTTGCGCGCCGTCAGCGTGTCGGCGGACGTGATCGGGCGCTGGTCGGCATGGGCGACCAGGTAGTTGTGATGGTCGCCAAAGGTGTTGCGGACTTCCGCCAGCACCGCGCGCAGGGCGCCGGAGCGGTCATGGCAGAACCAGAAGCTGACCGGATTGAAGACGAAGCCGAAGATGCGCGGAAAAGTTTGCAGCACCACCTCACCGTCGGCTGCGGTGATGCCCTCGGCGGCGAGCAGCCGGCGGATCCACGGCTCCGGCGGCGAGCCGTCGCGCGCGCCGTGGTCGCGGAAACGCAGCGAGAGCGGCCGCGCTCGCTCGACGCCGAACCAGCGGTTGCCGGCGTCCTGCAACTGCGACAGCGGCAGGGCGAGGAAGAACAGCGGATAGACGAAGCGGTGCGCGGCGGGGCTTTGCCCTGCGGCGAAGCGCGCGTGCATCACGCTGCCGGTGCAGAGTTCGGGTTTCATGCCGCGCTTTCGAGCCCTGCCGGGGCGGACTGCCAGGGCGCGCGGCAGCCGAGACGGTCCGCCACCGCCAGCGCGGAGTTAAGGCCGTCTTCATGGAAACCGTAGCCACCCCAGGCGCCGCAAAACCACAGGCGTTCGACGCCCTGGATGGCATCGAGCTGCGCCTGGGCGCCGATTGCCGCCTGGTCGAAGATCGGATGGTCGTAATCCCAGTCGCCGATCACTTTCGCCGGGTCGGGTTCGACATGCGGGTTGAGCGAGACGATGACCGGTGTTTGCGTCGGTAGCGGCTGCAGCCGGTTGATCAGGTAGGAGACGCTGACAGGCTGTTGGCCGCCACTGCGTTCGCCGGACATGTAGTTCCAGGCCGACCAGACACGCTCGTCGCGCGGCAGCAGGGCGGCATCGGTATGCAGCACGGCGCGGTTGGGCTGATAGCGGATGGCGCCGAGGATGTGGCGCTCTGCCGGGGTGGCCGCGCCGCCGAGCAGGGCCAGCGCCTGGTCGCTGTGGCAGGCCAGCACCACTTCGTCGAAGCGTTCGCATTCGCCGCCGGGCAGGCCCAACCAGACGCCGTCGGCGTCGCGCAGCACCGATTTCACCGGGCTTGCCAGGCGCACGTCGTCCAGTTCCGCGACGATGCGCTCGACATACTCGCGGCCGCCGCCACGCACCGTCTGCCACTGCGGCCGGTCGAAGATCTGCAGCAGGCCGTGGTTGCGGGCGAAGCGGACGAAGGTGGTCAGCGGGTAGCCGAGCATGGCTTGCGTCGGGCAGGACCAGATCGCGGCGGCCATCGGCAGCAGGTACCAGTCGCGAAATTCGGCGCTGTAGCCGTGTTCTGCGAGGTAGTCGCCCAGTGTTACCTCAGGCAAAGCTCCCGCTGTTTCACGGTTGAAGCGCAGGGTGTCCTGCAGCATGCGCCAGAAGCCTGTGCGCGCCAGGTTGCGCTTTTGCGCGAACAGCGTGGCGACGCTGGAGCCCGCCCACTCCAGGTCGGGTTCCACCATGCTGACCGCGAACGACATGTCGCTGGCGACGGTGTCGACCTTCAGTTCGCGGAACAGCGCGGTCAGGTTCGGGTAGGTGCGATGGTTGAATACCAGGAAGCCGGTGTCCACCGGAAAGCGCGTACCGGCCAGGTCCACGTCGACGGTGTGCGTGTGGCCCCCGAGGTAGTCGCCGGCTTCGAACAGGGTGACTTCGTGATGCTGCTTGAGCAGCCAGGCTGCGGCGAGACCGGAGATGCCGGCGCCGACGACGGCGATTTTCATGTCTTGCTCCGTGTGTTTTCAGGTCGGGTGGCGCGTACGCGGGACCGCTCGGGCAGGCGTGCGGCGGCGCGCAGCAGCAGGGCGGTGAGGGCGAGGCCGAGCAGGAAGTCAAACATTGCGTCCCTCGATCAGCGCGTAGGCGGAATGGTTGTGAATCGATTCGAAGTTTTCCGATGCCACGGACCACTCGGCAATGCGCCGGTCGCCGCGCAGGCGCAGGGCGATGTCGCGCACCAGGTCCTCGACGAACTTGGGGTTGTCGTAGGCGCGCTCGGTGACCCATTTTTCGTCGGGGCGCTTCAACAGGCCGAACACTTCGCAGGAGGCCTCGTCCTCGGCGATGCGCACCAGCTGCTCCAGGCTCATGTCTTCCAGCAAGCGCACCCGCAGCGTCAGGTGCGAGCGCTGGTTGTGCGCGCCGTAATCGGAGATTTCCTTGGAGCAGGGGCACAGGCTGGTCGCCGCGGCGGTGACCTCGAGTTCGGTTTCGATCGGGCCGCCCTCGTCGCGCCACACCGTGATCGCGGCATCGAGGTCGAGCAGGCTGGAGACCTTCGAGACCGGCGCCTGCTTGCGGATGAAATAGGGGAACTTCATCTCGATGCGACCGGAATTGGCCTGCAGGTGCAGCAGGGTTTCCTGCAACAGGCGGCGGAGGTCGGCGAGGCTCAGCGCCGCGCGCGGGCGCTCGAGGATCTCGACGAAGCGCGACATGTGCGTGCCCTTGACCTCGGGCGGCAGGCCGACGCTCATGGTCAGCGTGGCGACCGTGGGATGGGCCTCGCCTGCGGCATCGAGCAGGGTCATCGGATAGCGCAGGCCCTTGACCCCGACCTGCTGGATCGCCAGTTGGCGGTGGTCGCGGCTGGACTGGATGTCGGGCATGAAAAATCTTTCGGGTGCATTCACGGCGTTCTCCTCGGTTGGGCGTGGTAGGGGTTTCAGGGCTTTTCCGCCAGGCGGCGCTCGATCTGCGCGATCAGGCGGCGGTCGTCGGGTGCGGTGCGGGTGTCGAAGCTCTCGACCGTGTTGCCGTTGCGGTCGATCAGGTACTTGTGAAAGTTCCACTTCGGCGCGGCCCCGCTCTTGGCGATCAACTGCTTGTAGAAGGGGTGGGTTTTCGGCGCCGCGATGTCGGTCTTGGCCATCATCGGAAACTTGATGCCGTAGGTCATGCGGCAGAAGTCGGCGATCTCCTTGTTGCTGCCCGGTTCCTGTTCACCGAAATCGTTGGACGGAAAGCCGACCACCACCAGGCCGCGACTCTTGTATTTGTCGTAGACAGTTTCGAGGCCTTCATACTGGGCGGTGAACCCGCAGAAGCTTGCCGTGTTGACCACCAGGAGCACCTTGCCCTGGTACTGGCATAGCGACTGCGGGGCGCTGTTCTGCAGGCGCTGGAAGCTGTGGTCAAGCAGGGCCGGGCAGTTCGCGGCAGCAGCGGGCAGCGCGGCGGCGAGTCCGGCAGCGGTCAGGAGCAGCATGGCCAAGCTTTTCATGTTCATTATTTTGTCCTGGACAAATCAATAATTCGGACGTAAGATACGGCCTGAAATTTCTCTTGTCAACCACTTTGTCTTGGACATAAAATAATTTCATGGACAACACCCCGCCTGAAATCACGGCCAGCCCGGCGCAGGGAATCGGCATTGCCGCCGTCGAACGCGACACCGGACTCGGCAAGGACACCCTGCGCGTCTGGGAGCGGCGCTACGGCTTCCCGCAGCCCTTGCGCGATGCGTTCGGCGAACGCGTCTATCCGGCCGAGCAGGTAGAGCACCTGCGCCTGATCAAGCGCCTGATGGATCAGGGCCAGCGCCCCGGCGCCCTGCTGCGCCAGCCGATGGCGGCATTGACCGAGAGGCTGGCGGCATCCCCCGAAAAAGTCGGCGCTGGCGACACGGCGGAGTGGATCGTGCCCCTGCTCAAGGCGCGCGACATAGACACGTTGCGCGCCGAGCTGTCGCAGCGTCTGGCGCGCGACGGCCTCGAGCGCTTCGTCATCGAGACCGTGCCGGCGCTCAACCTGCGCATCGGCGACGGCTGGATGAGCGGGGAAATCGCGATTTTCGAGGAACACCTATACACGGAACTGGTGCAGAACCTGCTGCGCTCGGCGACCCATGGACTGGGCGGCCGCGGCACGCGACCGCAGGTGCTGCTGACCACGGTGAAGGACGAGGAGCACCTGCTCGGCCTGCTGATGGCCGAGGCGCTGCTCGCCGCCAACGGCGCCTTTGCCGTGTCGCTCGGCGCGCAAACCCCGATTGCCGATATCGCCGGCGCGGCGCGGGGAACCCATGCCGACATCGTCGCCCTTTCATTTTCAGCCGCCTATCCCTGGCGCAAGGCGCGCGATGCGCTGGTGGAACTGCGTGCCGCGCTGCCGGCCGCCACCGGACTCTGGGCCGGCGGCGCCGGCCTTGCCGGCCGCGGCCGCAGCGTCGCCGGCGTGCGCGTGATCGGCGCGCTGAGCGACGTAGCCCCGGCGCTGGCCGAATGGCACGCTGCGCATCCGCAGCGCAGCAGGCACTGAGTCGGCCGGTCTGGCGGCGGCAATCAGGTTCGACGCGGACTTCCATTCGTCCCCTCACGAAGTAGTTGACTGTTTTTATCAAGTTAAGTAAATTGCCGCCATCCCAAGGGGGAGTAGCTCTCCGCCGCGGCGTCGTCAATACGGAAATCCTTGTCGCTGAAGGATTCCCCGGCGCCCCGGGTGCTTGTCGCAAGGCAGGTACGAGCAAGACCTTTGCCGCGATGGCGGAGGTTCCCTTGTCGAAAACACGGCCCTTCGTCCTCGCTGGATAAAGGGCCGTTTCGTTTGCAGCGGGAGCTGCGGAGGGAACGGCGAACCGGGTCTGACAAGGAGAGCATGGAATGGAAACAATCGGTACGTGGTGGATGTGGGCGGGATTCCTCGCCATCGTCCTGGTGATGCTGGCGATCGACCTGTTCGTGGTCGGCGGTGGCAAGCAGCACAAGGTATCGTTTCGCGAGGCCGCCACCTGGTCGGCGATCTGGGTCTCCGTATCATTCCTCTTCGCCGCGGCGCTCTGGTGGCATCTGGACGGCAGCGCTGGGCGCGAAGTCGCCAACCAGAAGTCGCTCGAATTCGTGACCGGCTACCTGATCGAGAAATCGCTGGCGATCGACAACGTTTTCGTCTGGCTGATGCTGTTCTCGTTTTTCGGCATCCCGCTGGAATTGCAGAAACGCGTGCTGGTGCTCGGCGTGCTCGGCGCCATCGTGTTGCGCACGGTGATGATCTTCGCCGGCGCCTGGCTGATCACGCAGTTCCACTGGATGCTCTACATCTTCGGCGCCTTCCTACTGGTCACCGGCATCAAGATGTGGTGGTTCGCCGAGGAAAAGCCCGACATGGCGAACAACCCGCTGATCCGCTGGCTGCGGGGCCACATGAAGATCAGCGACGAACTCCACGGCGAGAGGTTCTTCGTCTGGAAGGACGGCGTGCGCTACGCGACGCCCCTGTTCCTGACCCTAATTCTGGTCGAGATCTCGGACCTGATCTTCGCCGTCGATTCGATCCCGGCGATTTTCGCCATCACCGCCGATCCCTTCATCGTCCTGACCTCGAACGTCTTCGCCATCCTCGGCCTGCGCGCGATGTACTTCCTGCTGGCCGACATGGCCGACCGCTTCTCGCTGCTCAAGTACGGCCTCGCGGCGGTGCTGGTGTTCATCGGCGTCAAGATGCTGCTGATCGACCTCTACAAGATCCCGATCGGCTTCTCGCTGGCCGTGGTCGCCACCTTCATCGGCATTTCGATCGGGATGTCGCTGCGCAAGGAAAGGCTGGAACCTTCAGCCGCCGCCGCCAGGCGCGAATGAGGGGTCGCCTTGGAAGGCTTTCATTCATGGGATAACGCCGGACTCGCGCTGGCGCACGCCGCTCGAACACCGTGGCTTGACGGCGTGTTCGCCGCCGTCACCTGGTTCGGTTCGCTGGTGGTGCTGCTGCCGCTGGTGCTGCTGCTCTGGTGGCGGCGGCGTGGCGACAGGAGCGCGGCCTTTGTCGCGCTGGCCCTGATCGGCGCGTCCGCGCTCGGGCATCTGGTCAAGCTGGTCGCGGCGCGGCCGCGGCCCGACCTGTTTCCGTCCTTGATTGCCATGCCCGAGGACTGGAGCTTCCCCAGCGCCCATGCGGCGCAGGTCACCGCCTTTGCCCTGGCCTGGCTGCTGCGGCCGGGAGCGGCGCCGGGGCGGATCGAGATCGCCGTCCTTCTCGCCGTCGTGACCGTAGTCATTGCGTCGCGGCTCTACCTGCAAGTTCACTTTCCGAGCGATGTCGCCGCCGGCGCCCTGCTGGCGACCCTTTGGGTCCTGCTGTTGCGTCGTCTGCCGGCATGGCGGGAGACGTCACGATGAGACACAAGTTTCTCGGCACCGGCGACGCCGGCTACCACCCGCTGCGCAAGGTCCGCACCGTTTTTTCCGGGCTGCGCTATGCCGTGCTCTACGACTGGTCGGTGACCTACAAACTGATCGCTTCGGTGGTGGTGCTGGCGGTTGCCTTCGGCGCCCGTGCCTGGGTCGATTTCCTGCTGATCCTGGTGGTGACCGCCTTCGTCCTGGTCGCCGAAATCTTCAACAGCGCGATCGAGGCGCTGTGCGATTTCGTCGAGACGCGCCACAACGAGAAGATCAAGGTCATCAAGGACATCGCCGCTGCCGGCGTCGGCATCGCGATCTTCGTCTGGATCATCGTGCTCGGCGTAGAGTTGAGCCGATTGCTCGATCTTGCGCTGCCATGATGTCCGTTCTCATTCCAGCAGCGAGGCAATGCCGCCGGCTTGGATCGCCTCGACGGCCGGGTGCTGGATCCGCCGCTGGGTGACAATGGCATACCAGTCCTCGCGCACGTCGGCCAGCGTGCCGAGCGGGCGGGCGCCGAACTGCGCCAGGATGTCGGCATGCATCCCGGACGGTGCCGGAAACAGGCCGAGCCCGGCCCGGCCAAAGGTTTTGAGCAGGGCGCTGTCGGAAAACTCGCCGACGACCTCGGGCTTCAGGTTGTGCCGCGCGAACCAGGCATCGATGGCGCCACGCAGGGGATTGCTGCGTACCGGCAGCAGCACCGGCGCCCCGTTCAAGCGCTGCGGAAAGTCGGCGGCATATCGGTCGTGCAGGCCATCGGCGGCGTACAGGTCGATGCCGACCGTGCCCAGCAGTCGCGACTGAAGCTTGAGATGGGCGTCGGTCGGCGCTGAGCGATCGGTCAGGACCAGGTCGAGCCGGTTCAGCGCCAGTTCGGCCAGCAGGTGGTCTACATTGCCTTCGATGCATTCCAGGCGCATCGACAGCGGCGCCTGCAGCACCGGCTGCAGCAGGCGGTAGGCGACCAGCTTGGGTACCGCCTCGCTGAGGCCCACGGCGAAGCGCCGGCGTCCCGATGCGTGGTCGGCCACGGCATGGCGCAGCCGCTCGCCGAGCAGGAATATCTGATCGGCATAGTCGAGCGCGGCACGGCCGGCCTCGGTCAGCGCCAGCGAGCGGCCCTGCGGCGCGAACAGCGCCTGGCCCAGCTGCTGTTCGAGCAGGCCGAGCTGGGTGCTGATGGTCTGTACCGAGAGATTCAGGCGCTCCGCCGCACGGGTGATGCTGCCTTCCTTGGCAACCGCCCAGAAGTACAGCAGGTGGCGGAAATTGAGTTGGTCCGGGGTCATCGACTGTTCCAGTAAATGGGATCATTCTATCCATAATTATCCATTTATTGGAAGCCCAGGTTTCTCTACAGTGCGCTTCATACGCAGCAAGCCTGCTGCGGAGGATCAACCCACCAAGGAGACGGCACATGATTACCCTCAACGATTGCAAGGCATTTTGCACTGTCGATCCGGCGACTGTGGCGCGCGTGGCGCGGCATGAGCGGCTGCCGGAAATACTGGCGATCGCCTGCGCCCAGAGTCGCGTCTCGAAATCCCGGCGCCTGAAAGCCCGCCAGCCGATGCTTGCCGTGCACGCTGCCGCGCTGTCGCAGCGCCTGGCGGCCTGAGGAGCGAGACGCCATGATGACCCTACAAGCCAGGGAAAGCTTCTCCCCGATCAACTACCCGGGCCGCCCCTTGCGGTCCTACCCGACCGATAGCCCGCGCGCCAAGGCTCGCCTGGTGGTCTTGGCACTGTTGGCCGACGGCCGGATGGATGCTGCCGAACTGGACGGCCTCGCGAAAAACCGGGCCTTTGCCGAACTGGGCGTTACGCGCGAAGCCTTCTTCGAGGTGCTCTACGAATTCTGCGCCGACGCAACGGGATTGCCCGACGGCCGGGGCAACTACCTGCTGTCGCCGGCGCTCCTGGAAACGCTGTTCGCCGAGGTCGGCAGCGTCGCGGAGCGCCAGAAACTGGTGCGCCTGATATTCGACGTCATCCGCAGTGACGGCCACCTGGCCGACGGCGAGGCGCGTCTGATCTGGCATGCGCTCGATACCTGGCGCCTGCGGCTGGACGACGGCATCGAATACCGCCCGCGCGTGGCGGCCTTCAGGCAACGGGGCCGTCAGCGCCAGACGGAATTCAAGGCAATGTCGGGCCGGGGTTGAGCATTGATAGCCCCGCACTATCGAAGCAATAGTTGACTGATTCTGTCGACATTAATATCCTGAAATTGTCGCAACCATGGAGTTACCCATCATGAACACCCTGAACGAACTTTGTGCCATTGCAGAACGTAGCGGATCGGCGAGCTTCCCGCTCCGTCAGGCTTGCGCGCGTCCGCGCTCGGCTGCCGACCAGCGGCCGTTGCCGGTGCCGAGCAGCGAGTCGGCATTCGACTCGTCATGGGAGGCGGTGATGCCCGAGGCGGTGGCTTCCCGCCCCGCCAAATAAGCCGGGGAGCTAAGTATGTCCTCACTCATCAATGGCTTTGACGGCGATGGAACCGTGACGGTCAATCGCGTCGTCCTGCGACCGGAGTTCACCGTCGATGACCTGGAAATGCGGGTCGCCGAAATGTGCGAGAACGTCAAGACATATCACTCCGATACGGGCTTCATCGGTGGCTTCGTGGTCTTGAACACCGGACAGATTTCCAACGAAGGATCCACTGTCGGCCAGGCCGTCGCCTCGCCGCTGAAGGATCGCGAGGCGCTCATCGTTACCTTCTGGAAATCGCTCGAAGAACATGAGCAGAGCCATCGTTCCGCGACCTTCCAGCCGCTGTTCCGGCATGTCCTCGAACTTTGCGAGAACGGCAACGAGGAGATTGCCTATCGCATGCTCTGGTCCGGTCACGCCTACACTCCCGAGGAGGCTATCGAGGCCCGTGCGGCAAAGGAGCGTTACTTGAAGGTAGCCTAGGCGCCGCCGAGACAGGCCGCACCATTCACGAACTCACGGCCACCGCCTGCTCCGCGGCGCTCAAGGGTTCGAACCACCCGAACTGCCTTTCGAGTACATCGACGGTCGCTTCCGAGGCATCGCCGCTGCGCGCCAGCAGGCGCCGACGCAGTTCTTCCGGTGGCGCCTCGGTGGCGAGGATGCTGAAGCCGACGCCGAGTTCCGCCGCCAGTTCCGCAAAGCGGTCGCGCTCGGCGCGCTTGAGGAAGGCGGCATCGACGATCACCGGCCAGCCGGCAAGCAGCAGTTCGCGGCTTAGTGCCTGCAGCCGGGCATAGGTGCGCGCCGTCGCTTCTGGCGTATAGATTCCGCCGTCGGGCGGAGATCTGCTGCTTTCCCCCGCCGCCAGGCCGAACAGGCGTTTCCTCTCGACATCCGAGCGAATGCGCAGCAGACGGCCCGCCTCGGGCCGTTCGGCGTCGAGCAGCCGGGCGCTACTGGCCGTGGTCTTGCCCGAGCCCGACAGGCCACAGGTGATGGCAAGAGTCGGCGCCGGCGGCACGGCGATTTTCCGCGCCAGATCGAGGTAGCCGCAGGCTGTGGCGGTTTCTCCGGCTGCCGCCGCTTCGTCCTCCTGCCGCGCGCGCAGCGCGGCGATCTTGGCTCGCACCACCGCGCGATACACGGCGTAGAAGCGCAGCAGCTTGATCGCCGCGAAGTCCCCGCCTGCTTCCAGCCAGGCATTGAGAAATGCCGCCGCAAGCCCGGGTCGGCCATGGTCGAGCAGGTCGATCCAGACGAAGGCGATTTCGCTGATCGGGTCGTTCCAGCGGAAATCGTCATTGAACTCGATGCAGTCGAAGGCGGTGACATGGCCGTCGATCAACACCAGATTGCCCAGGTGCAGGTCGCCGTGGCCTTCGCGGATGCAGCCTTCGCGCTTGCGCGCGGCAAAGTCCTCGGCACGTCGGGCGAACTCGGTTTCGGTCCAGGACGCGAGCGCTTCGATGCGGGGCTGCTCGGCCCGGGGCAGCAACTGACGCAGTTCGACGAAGTTCTCGCGCGCGGTTTCGGCGATCCGCGCCGGCTCGCCGAAACGGCTGCCAGGTTGAGCGATCGGCGCGGCGGTATGGAATGCATACAGGCTCGCCGCGAGCTGTGCCACCTGTTCAGTCCGCAGTGCGCCGCGTGCCGCGACATGGTCGAGCCGCCCCGCCTCGTCGAAGCGGCGCATGCATACCATCCACTCGATGGCCGGCTCGGCGCCGATCCGTGGGCGCTCCGGGCTGCCGCCTATCGGCACGACGTCGAGGTAGAGCCCCGGCGCGAGGCGCCGGTTGAGCTGCAATTCGGCGCGGCAACAGTCTTCCCGTCGTTCCAGGCTGCCGTAGTCGAGAAACGGCAGGGTGACCGGCTTCTTGATCTTGTAGGCGAGATCGTCGGCCAGCACCAGCCACGAGGCATGCGTCTCGACCAGATCGACCCTTGCCGGCGGCTGGGGAAAGCCCTGCCCGGCCAGCAAAGCAGCAATCAGGGGCGGGTAGCTTGCGGACATGGCGCCGATTATCGCGCCGTGGCAAGTCCGATGCCATGGGTTCGGTTAGCGCTTGCACGGCCAGATATAGGCACTTGACACAAACGAACGATCGTTCTATAAAGCGGCCATGGGCAAAGGCGAACAAACACGGCAGGCCATACTCGACGAGGCTTTCTCGCTGGCGAGTTGCGTCGGCGTCGGAGGCCTGAGCATTGGCATCCTGGCGGAACGGACGAAGATGTCCAAGAGCGGATTGTTTGCCCACTTCGGTTCCAAGGAGGAGCTGCAGCTTGCCGTGCTGCGCGAGGCGCAGCAGCGTTTTGCCGAAGTCGTGCTGCGGCCGGCGTTTCGCCAGCCGCGGGGCGTGGCCCGGCTGCGAGCGATTGTTCTCAACTGGCTGGACTGGACGCGGGTGGCCAATCTGCCCGGGGGTTGCGTGATCAATGCCGCTGCGGCCGAGTTCGACGACCAGCCCGGCGCCCTGCGCGACGAGGTGCGTCGAGGCTTGATTGCCTTGCGCCGCACCCTGGTCGAAACCGTGGCCAAGGCGGTTGAAGCGGGCGATCTGCGGCCGGATACCGATCCTGAGCAGCTTGCCTTTGAACTGGAAGGGATTTATCAGGTGGCGCAGCAAAGTCGGCGCCTGTTGAACGACCCGGACGCGGACCGCCGGGCGCTCTTCGCCTTCGATCGACTGGTCCGCGACTATGCCGTGGAGCGCGGCAAGGAGTGATCATGGAACTGAATCTGACCCCTGCTTTTTTTTGGCCCATTAATAGCACGATCGTTCGCTCCTTTAAGTTCAGGCTCGGTCTGGCCGGGCGGCGCACGTGGTATCGCTTGCTATGGCGGCTTGCGCCGGGAAAGGCCATCGAGTCCGGCGTGCGCCAGTTGCTGACGCCGCCCAGGCACCAGTTTCCGGATGCCGAGCTGCGCCTCATGGAAGATGCCAGCCTGCTGCCGGTGCCCATGGTCACCGGCCGCCTGATTGGCTGGCGCTGGGGGCGGGCACGCGACCCGGTGGTGGTGCTGGTGCACGGCTGGGGCGGGCGCGGCACCCAACTCAGGGCCTTCATCGCACCCCTGCTGGCACGCGGTCTATCGGTCGTGGCCTATGACGCGCCGGGGCACGGCATGACCGGTGGCGCCGAGTCCTCGCTGCCGCATTTTTTGCGCGCGCTGGAGACCATGCTGGACCATCTGGGGCACGTACATGCGCTGATCGGGCACTCGATGGGCGGTGCGGCGGCGGCGATGATCATGTCGCGTCGCGCCGCCGGCGTCGAACGCGGCGTACTGATTGCCCCGCCGGCCAGCCTGAGCGATTCGACCCGCCGCATCGCCGACGCCCTCGGTTGGACGCAAGCCCTCGCCGCCGCCGTGCAGCGCCGCATCGAATACCATTTCGGCCTTGCCTGGAGCGAATTCGAGGCCGAGCGCAGCGGCGGTCGCCAGGAGCTGTTGGTGATCCACGACGGCAAGGACAGCGAAGTTCCCATCGCCCACGGACTGCGCCATGTCCGCGCCTGGCCCAGGGCACGCCTGCTCCAAACCACCGGCCTGGGACATCGCCGTTTGCTTGCGGACCCGACCGTCATCGCCGCCACGGTGGACTTCCTCGCCGGAGAGCGGCCGTGAGCGCGCGCCACCCCTGGGCGATGCTAGGTGAAGGCTTCCGGATACGGCCAGCAACGCAGGCGGACCACCCCGCGCTGGCCGGCCTGATCCGGCAGATGGACAAGTCCGGCCTCTATGAACGCCATTTTGCCCACGGCGATGCGCCCAATCAGGCGCTCTTGCAGCGCCTTGCGGAGGCCGACGGACGCGACCGGGTGGTGCTGCTGGGAGTCGGCGCCGACGGCACGGCGATAGCGCACGCCGAAAATGTCTCCGTGGCGACGGTTGCGGAATTCGCCCTGATGGTGCTGCCGGCCTGGCGCGGCCGGGGGCTTGGCCAGGCCTTGCTTGCCGCCCTGCTGGAGATCGCCGTGCGCAGCGGCCAGAGCCGACTGCACGGGCTGATCCAGGCCGGCAACACGGCGGCGATCCGGGTGGCGCGCGGGCAGGGCTTCACCGTCGGGATCGGCGACGAACGCACGACCGTGATAGTCTCGTGCCACATTGCGCAGGAGCGAACGGCCGATCCGACCGTGCCGCAAACCGGCGCCAGCATCACGATCCCGATACCCGTCCGCCATGACCCTGACCGAACTGCGCTACATCGTTGCCCTGGCCCGTGAACGCCACTTCGGCCGCGCCGCCGATAAATGCAATGTTTCGCAGCCGACGCTCTCGGTGGCGGTGAAAAAACTGGAAGAGGAACTAGGCGTGGCCCTGTTCGAGCGCGGCACGGGCGAGGTTCGCCCCACGCCTATCGGTGCCGACGTGGTGGCCCAGGCCGAAAAGGCCCTGGCCGAAGCCGCGCGCGTGGCCGAGGTCGCCGCCGCCGGCAAGGATCCCTTGAACGGCCCGCTGCGTCTGGGCGTGATTTACACCATCGGCCCCTGGCTGCTGCCCGCGCTGGTGCCGCGAGTCAGGGCGCGCGCGCCGCTAATGCCGCTGTACATCGCCGAAGGCTACACGGAGACGCTGCTCGAGCGCCTCAAGGCCTCCGAACTCGATGTGCTGGTGCTGGCCCTGCCGGTCGGCGAGCCCGGACTGGTCGTCCAGCCGGTCTACGAAGAGGACTTTCGCACCTTGGTGCCGGCCGGCCACCCCTGGGCGACGGCCAAGACCCTGCGCCCGGAGCAACTGCTCGACGAACCCTTGCTGATGCTGGGCGCGGGCAATTGCTTTCGTGACCAGGTGCTCGATCTTTGCCACCGTGCCAGCCAGGGCGAATCGCCGCAGGTGCTGGAGGGCAGCTCGCTGGAAACCATCCGCCACATGGTGTCCTCCGGCGTCGGCGTGACCGTGATGCCATCGAGCAGTGTCGATGGCATTCCGGCCGACGATCCACTGCTGCGCGTCAAGCCTTTCGTCAAGCCCAGCCCGACACGGCGCGTGGGGCTGGTCTGGCGCTCGAGCTTCCCGCGCCACAAGGCCATCGATGTGATGCGCCAATCCGTGCTCGACTGCCGCCTGCCCGGAACCCGGGCAATCCATTGAGCAATAGTCGAGCGCTATCGGGGCAGTGAAAAAAATCAATTAGAACTTGTAACACGCCTGGGCTAAATTGCAATCAGGGCAAGAGGCGTCACGCCCTTTGACTCGGGCTTGCGCGACGGCGCGACCCTTTCCATTCAACGTTGAGGAGAAACACCATGGCAGGACTCAAGGGATCCAAGACCGAAGGCAATCTGAAAGCCGCGTTTGCCGGCGAATCGCAGGCGAATCGGCGCTACCTGTATTTCGCGAACAAGGCTGACGTCGAGGGCTATGCCGATGTCGCGGGCGTTTTCCGCAACACCGCCGAGGGTGAGACCGGCCACGCCCACGGCCACCTCGAATACCTCGAGAAGTGCGGCGACCCCGCCACCGGCCTGCCCTTTGGCGCGACCGCGGACAACCTGAAGTCGGCCATCGCCGGCGAAACGCACGAGTACACCGACATGTACCCGGGCATGGCCAAGACCGCGCGCGAAGAAGGCTTCGATGAGATCGCCGACTGGTTCGAGACGCTGGCCAAGGCCGAGCGCTCGCACGCCAACAAGTACCAGAAGACGCTGGACAGCCTGAACAGCTGATAAAGGCCCGCGGACGGCGGCGGTGTTCCAGCCGCCGTACCGCCAGCGCCGACTCCCGACCCCGACGCCCTATCCCCCGAAAAGTAACGCTCAAGGAAGGACGCCATGCGCGAAGGCAATCTCGAAGCACCGACCCGACACGTCATCGACTGGAAGAACCCCGCGTTCTATGACCAGGCCGCCTGCGAACAGGAGATGGAACGCATCTTCGACATCTGCCATGGCTGCCGCCGCTGCATCTCGCTGTGCAATGCCTTTCCGAAGCTCTTCGACTTCATCGACGAGGCGGGCGACGCCGAAACCGCCGGCGTGCCCAAGGAGAAGTTCTGGCAGGTCGTCGACCAGTGCTACCTGTGCGACGTCTGCTACATGACCAAGTGCCCCTATGTGCCGCCGCACCAGTGGAACCTGGATTTCCCGCACACCATGTTGCGCGCCAAGGCGATCCAGTACAAGACGGGCAAGATGAAGTTCCGCGACAAGCTGCTGACATCGACCGAGCTGGTCGGCACCCTGTCTTCGATCCCGGTGGTGGCGCAGGTGGTGAACGCCGCCAACCGCAATGGCCCGGCGCGCGCCGTGCTTCAGAAGGTGCTCGGTGTCGACGCCCGGCGCCAGTTACCCGAGTTCGACTCGGCCAACTTCCGTGCCGACGCCACGGCCAGCCATAACCACCCGGTCAAGGATGGCGCCAACACGCCCGGCAAGGTCGCCGTGTTCTCCACCTGCTACGTCAATTACAACGAGCCGGGGCTGGGCCATGACCTGCTCAAGCTGCTCGAGCACAACGAAGTGCCCTACGTCGTGGTCAAGGGAGAGACCTGCTGCGGCATGCCCAAGCTGGAACTGGGCGACCTGGAGACCGTGGAGAAGTACAAGGAACGCAACATCCCGCTGCTGCACGATCTGGCGCAAGCCGGTTACGCCATCGTCACCCCGGTGCCGTCCTGCACCCTGATGTTCAAGGCCGAGCTGCCGCTGCTGTTCGCCGATGACGCGCGCTGCAAGGCGGTGGCGGCGGCGATGTACGACCCCTTCGAATACTTCGTGCTGCGCAACAAGGACGGCCTGCTGAAGACCGATTTCAAGGTGCCGCTGGGCAAAGTGTCCTACCACATCCCCTGCCACTCGCGGGTGCAGAACGTGGGCAGGAAGACCGAGGAAATGCTGAAGATGACCGGCGCCGAGGTGAACACCGTCGAGCGCTGCGCCGGCCACGACGGCACCTGGGGCGTCAAGGAAGAGTATTACGAGCTGTCGATGAAAATCGGCAAGCCGGTGTTCAAGGCCATGGCGCAGAACGAGCCGGACTACGTCAGTTCCGACTGCGCCATCGCCGGCCGCCACATCCTGCAGGGCATGAACGAAGCCGGAGCCGCCGGGCGCAAAGAGAAGCAACATCCGCTCACGCTGCTCAGAATTGCCTACGGAATCGAATAAATGGAAACCGCAATGACCATCACCCGCGACTCCCTGATGACCCTCGAAGCCTATGCCAAGGCGCGCACCTCCATGCGCGAGCAGGTCATGGCGCAGAAAAAGCTGCGCCGCGTCAAGCTGGGCGAAAACATCCTGCTGATCTTCGAGAACGAACTGCTGATCCGTTACCAGATCCAGGAAATGCTGCGCGTCGAGAAGATCTTCGAGGAAGACGGCATCCGGCATGAACTGGAATCCTACGTGCCGCTGGTGCCCACCGGCAGCAACTTCAAGGTGACGATGCAGATCGAATACGCCGACGAGAACCAGCGCCGCACCATGCTGACCAAGCTCAAGGGCGTCGAGGACCGCGTCTGGGTGCGCATCGACGGCCACGATCCGGTATTCGCCATCGCCGACGAAGACCTCGAACGCGAGAACGAGGAAAAGACCTCGGCCGTGCATTTCCTGCGCTTCGAGTTTTCCGCCGGCATGATCGCCGCCGCGAAGAGCGGCGCCGCGATCTCGGTGGGCGTCGACCACCCGGCCTATACCGCCAACACCGGCGCCCTGCCGGAAGCGGCAAGGGCGTCGCTGGCTTCCGACCTGCGCTGAGGCCGAAAAGTCGGCGCCGGTGACACGGCGCGCTTTGCCGCAGCGCAGCTTTACGCGCATCGCGGATTCGGTCTCAAACGCCATGGCGTCTGCAGGGCGAGCCAACTCCAATGGTCGCAGGTATCACTCCGAAAGTCGGCGCCGGCAGCACGGTGGTCACTCCGTCGGGTACCTCAATCCCCCACCTTTGACCCTGATCAACTGATTTTTCAGGCCTTTCGTCTACACTCGCGCCCTCTTTTTGGTGGGGGCAGCAATGGCCAAACCTCAACTGGTGTGTCCGGCAGGTAGCCTGGCGGCGCTCAAGGCGGCGGTGGACAACGGCGCTGACGACGTCTATCTGGGTTTTCGCAACGACACCAATGCGCGCAACTTCGCCGGGCTGAACTTCGACGACAAAGCCCTCGCCGAGGGCATCCGTTACGCCCACCAGCGCGGGCGCAAGGTGCTGGTGGCGATCAACACCTACGCCCAGGCCGGGCGCTTCGCCGACTGGACAGCCTCGGTAGACAAGGCGGCCGAACTCGGCGTCGACGCCGTGATCATTGCCGACCCGGCGGTGCTCGACTACGCCGCGCAGGCGCATCCGGACATGCGCCGCCACCTTTCGGTGCAGGCCTCGGCGACCAGCTACGAAGCGATCAACTTCTGTCGCGAGAAATTCGGCATACAGCGCGCCGTGCTGCCGCGCGTGCTGACGCTCGCCCAGGTGGAGAACGTGATCCGCCACACCGAAGTCGAGATCGAGGTGTTCGGCTTCGGTAGCCTGTGCGTGATGAACGAGGGCCGCTGCTGGCTGTCGTCTTACGCCACCGGCGAGTCGCCCAATACCGTCGGCGCCTGCTCCCCGGCCAAGTTCGTGCAGTGGGAGAAGAAGCCGACCGAGATGGACGTGCGGCTCAACGGCATTCTCATCGACCGCTACGGCAATGACGAGAACGCCGGTTACCCGACGATCTGCAAGGGCCGCTTCGAGGTCGCCGGCGAAACCTATTATGCGATGGAGGAACCGGCCAGCCTTAATGTGGTGGAGATGCTGCCGGAGATTATTCGCATCGGCGTCTCAGCGATCAAGGTCGAAGGCCGCCAGCGCAGCCCGACCTACGTCGCCCAGGTCACGCGCAACCTGCGCCAGGCCATCGACGCCGCCGTCGCCGCGCCCGACAAGTTCGTCGTGAAGCCGGCCTGGATGGCTGAACTGGGCAAGGTCGCCGAGGGTTCCCAAATTACTTTGGGCGCCTACAACCGGCCGTGGCGCTAGGTCACATGCAGATAACACTCGGCCCGCTGCTCTTCTTCTGGCCCAAGGCCGAGGTCATGGAGTTCTACGCCCAGGCGGCGCAGCATCCGGCCATCGATCGCATCTACCTGGGCGAAGCCGTATGTTCGCGCCGGCAGCAACTGCGCACTGCCGATTGGATCGGGCTGGCCAAGGACTTGCGCTCTGCCGGCAAGGAAGTGGTGCTCACGGCGCAGGCCCTGCTCGAATCGGAAAGCGACCTCAAGGCCATGCGCCGCCTGATGGCGGATGCCGGCGGGCTGGTCGAGGCCAACGACCTCGGCGCGGTGAAAATGGCACAGGATGAGGGCCTGGGCATCGTCGCCGGGCCGCACCTCAACATCTACAACGAACGGACCCTGGCCTTCTTCGCCGGCCAGGGTGCGCAACGCTGGTTGCCGCCGCTGGAACTCGCCGGCAACATCATCGAGACCCTGCACGCGTCGCGTCCGGCCGGCATGGAGACCGAGGTGTTCGCCTTCGGCAAGCTGCCGCTGGCCTTCTCGGCGCGCTGCTTCACGGCGCGCCACTACGGCCTCAACAAGGACGACTGCCAGTTCAAGTGCCTCGACCATCCCGACGGCATGTTGGTGGATACCCGCGAGGGGCAGCATTTCCTGACGCTGAACGGGATCCAGACCATGTCGGCGCAGACCCACAGCCTGCTCATGCAGATGCCGCAACTGCTGGCGCTGGGCATCGAGGCCGTGCGCATCAGCCCACAGGCGACGCACACCTTCGACATCCTCGACGCCTTCGACCGGGCGCGCAAGGGTGAGCCGGTGGAGGACAATGCGGCCTGGGCTTCGGCGGGGCTGGTGAACGGCTTCTGGTTCGGCCGCGCCGGCACCGCGCACCAGGCGGCATGAGAGGCAGACCATGGCAAATCCGCTGAAACTTCCGACGATTCCCCCCTTCGCACTGCCTACGTTGGTGGCCCGCCTTGGGGCGCGCCTGCCACAATGGCCGCATTCGCTGAACCTGGCGTTGGCGCTGAATGCCGCGAAAAAGCTCGGCGTGCTGCCCGAGGACAGCCTGCGGGAACTGGAAGGCCGGCACTTCCGCGTGACCGTGCTGGACACCGGCATGGTGGCCGATTTCGCCTATCGCCAGGGTGCCTTTCGCCCGGTCTTCGTTTCCTCCGGCCAGCCCGACCTGCACTTCACCGCGCGCCTCTCGGCCTTCCTGCAGATGGTCAGCCGCCAGGAAGACCCCGACACCCTGTTCTTCAATCGCAGCCTATCGATCGAGGGCGATACCGAGCTCGGCCTGCGCGTCAAGAACATGCTCGACGCGCTGGAATGGCCGCGGCTTTCCTGGCAGGGCCTGCGCCCGACCTTCCTCAAGCCCTGAGAGGCCACTCGATCGACCAGCGCGACCCCGGTTCGAGGACAAGCTCCTGGCGGGGGTGGAACAGATCGACCGCGAGCACCCACGCCTGTTCGATATCGCGGCGTGCAGCAGCGGCAGCCTGGGCGCCGACGCGGCCGCCTGACCCGAACTGGAAACGCATCGCAACCAGCACGAGCACTTTCGGTCTGTTCGCGCAGCGGCGGCAACCGGGCTGAGCCTTCACCCCACCGCCGAAGCCGGAACGGTTTTCCGCTGGCGAGCGCATGCGCCAGCCGCTAAGATGGCGGTTGGCGATTTCATGTTCGAGGATGGCAATGAAGAAATGGCAATGCATCGTTTGCGGCTGGGTCTATGACGAGGCCCTTGGCGACGAAACCCACGGCCTGGCGCCGGGCACGCTCTGGGCCGACGTACCCGACAGCTTCGTCTGCCCCGAATGCGGCGTGCCGAAGGCCGATTTCGTCATGATGGAAATCTGACGTCGCATTGAATTGAAAAGTCGGCGCCGGCGGCACGGCGAAAGTAATTCCGGCGCCACGGGCGGCCTGTGTTACAGTCCGCCCCGCTTCACCTCCCTAGCGACCGCGCCCCAGTCTGCCGGTCGTGCCTAAACGGCGACATTCAGTCCCTCGAAGGTTTACACCCCATAGAAGTTTCCGCCCAGATTGGCCTGCACGTTTGCGGGGGTCGGCTTCAGAGGTAATCAACATGCAGTTCTCCGAACTCGGCCTGTCGGCCGAGCTCCTGCGCGCCATTGGCGAGCAGGGCTACACCACGCCCACGCCTGTGCAGCAGCAGGCCATCCCCCACATCCTCGCCGGCCGCGATCTCGAAGCGCTGGCCCAGACCGGCACCGGCAAGACCGCCGCCTTCGTGCTGCCCATCCTGCAGCGCCTGACCGCGGTGCACAGTGGCCCAACCAGCAGCCCGCTGCAGAAAGTCACCCACACCGCACCGCGCGTGCTGGTGCTGGTG
The DNA here is from genome assembly GCF_017302275.1 of Sulfuritalea sp. GTDB lineage: Bacteria > Pseudomonadota > Gammaproteobacteria > Burkholderiales > Rhodocyclaceae > Sulfuritalea. Next base: position 1,084 of record NZ_JAFLDR010000018.1, on the reverse strand, counting down.
CCGACGCGCGAGCTCGCCGCCCAGGTGCTGGAGAGCGTGCGCGTCTACGGCGCCCACACGGGGCTGCGCAGCCTTGCCGTGTTCGGCGGCGTCGGCATCAATCCGCAGATCCAGACCCTGCGCCGCGGCATTGACATCCTGGTTGCCACGCCCGGCCGCCTGCTCGACCACCTCGGCCAGCGCACCGTCGACCTGTCGAAGGTGCAGACCCTGGTACTCGACGAAGCCGACCGCATGTTCGACATGGGCTTCATCCGCGACATCCGCCGCATCATCGAGCGCCTGCCGAAACAGCGGCAGAACCTGATGTTCTCCGCCACCTTCGCCGCCGAGGTGCGCGAACTGGCCCACACGGTGCTCAAGGACCCGGCCATGGTCGAAGTCGCGCGCCGCAACGCGCCGGCCGAACTGGTGGCACACACCGTGATCAAGGTCGACCAGGACCAGAAGCGCGACCTGCTGCTGCATCTCTTCGCCGCCCACGGCTGGCACCAGGTGCTGGTGTTCTGCCGCACCAAGCACGGCTCCGACGCGCTGGCGCGCAAGCTCGAGCAGTCCGGCGTGCGCACCGCCGCCCTGCATGGCAACAAGTCGCAGAACGCCCGCACCCGCGCGCTGGCCGATTTCAAGGCCGGCAAGCTCGCGGCGCTGGTCGCTACCGACATCGCCGCGCGCGGACTCGACATCGACTCCCTGCCGCGCGTGGTGAATTTCGAGCTGCCCAATGTGCCCGAGGACTACATCCATCGCATCGGCCGCACCGGCCGCGCCGGCGCCAGCGGCGAGGCGCTGTCCTTGGTCAGCAGCGACGAGCGCATCCAGTTGCGCGACATCGAGCGCCTGCTGAAACGCGAAATACCGGCTTCGGTCATGCCCGGCTTCGAACCGCAGCACAATCATTCGGTGCCGCGTCCCGCCGCTGGTCGCCCGCCGGCGCAGAAGCCGGCGCCGGCACGCCTTGAGTTTACCTGTAAAACTAAAATCACAAACAGATGATAGTTTATATCTACCGTTAACCGTTGGCAATAAATGGTTTTATAATACTGTTACAAGTGGTGGTTTCCCGACAGTTTATGGCCATTTT
>NZ_JAFLDR010000017.1 GCF_017302275.1 Sulfuritalea sp. | reverse complement strand
GTCGGCCTCGAGCCCATCGCCGGCCGGCCGGCGCGCCTGCTCTCGGGCGGCGAGCAGCAGCGCGTGGCCCTCGCTCGCGCCTGGGCGCTGGAACCGGAACTGCTGATCCTCGACGAACCCACCGCCAGCCTCGACCCGGCCAGCACGCGCGAAGTCGAACGCATCATCGATGAAATCGCCGCCAGCGGCACGCGCATCCTGATGACCACCCACAACCTGGGCCAGGCCAAACGGATTGCCGAGGAAATCATCTTCATCGACCGCGGCCGCATTATCGAGCAGACGGCCGTCGCCCGATTTTTTACCCAGCCGCAAACCGAAGCGGCGCAACGCTTTCTAAAGGAGGAAACCCCATGATCTTTCGCCGCCTGTTCTGCTCCGCCCTCGCTGCCGCCGGTTTGCTGGTGGCCGGTCACAGCCTGGCCCAGGAACGCTTCATCACCGTGTCGTCGACCACCTCGACCGAACAATCCGGCCTTTTTGGCCACCTGCTGCCGGCCTTCGAGAAAGCCAGCGGCATCAAGGTGCGCGTGGTCGCATTGGGCACCGGCCAGGCGCTGGACATGGCACGCCGTGGCGATGCCGATGTCGTGTTTGTGCACGACAAAACCGCCGAGGAGAAGTTCATCGCCGAGGGATTCGGCGTCAAGCGCCAGGAAGTCATGTACAACGACTTCGTCGTCATCGGGCCCAAAGCCGATCCCGCCAAGGCGGCCGGCAAGGACATCCTCGAAGGCCTGCGCCGCATCGAAGCGGCGAAGGCGCCCTTTGTCTCGCGCGGCGACAAGAGCGGCACGCATGCCGCCGAATTGCGTTACTGGAAGGCCGCCGGCGTCGATCTGGAGACAAAAAAGGGCGCGTGGTACCGCGACACCGGATCCGGCATGGGCCCGGCACTCAACACTGCGGCTTCGATGAACGCCTACATCCTCGCCGACCGCGGCACCTGGCTCAACTTCAAGAATCGCGGCGACCTGGGCATCGTCGTCGAGGGCGACACCCGGCTCTTCAACCAGTACGGCGTGATCCTGGTCAATCCCGCGAAACATACCCACGTCAAGCAGGCCGACGGCCAGAAGTTCATCGACTGGTTGGTCGCGGCCGAAGGGCAGCAGGCCATTGCATCCTATAAGATCGGTGGCGAACAGCTGTTCTTCCCCAACGCAAAACCCTGATTCCAAGAAAGCAAAAACATGATCAGCAAGGACAAGTTCTACATTAACGGCGCCTGGCTCGCGCCGGCCGGCAAGGGCAGCATCGAGGTGCATTCGCCGACCGACGGGGCTCTGCTGGCCACCATCCCGCAAGGCAATGCGGCAGATGCAGAGGCGGCGGTTGCCGCCGCGCGCAAGGCCTTCGACGCCTGGGCGGCAACGCCGCCGGCACGCCGCGCCGAGCTGCTGAAGAAGATCCAGGAAGGCCTCAAGGCGCGCACCGATGACATCGCCCGCGCCATCACCCTGGAAATGGGCATGCCCTACAAGCTTTCGCAGCGCATCCAGGTCGGTTCGCCCACGGCCACCTTCGGCATGTATGCACGCCTGCTCGGCGATTTCGCTTTCGAGGAGCAGGTCGGCCACTCCAAGGTCCTGCGCGAGCCGGTGGGCGTGGTGGTTGCCATCACGCCCTGGAACTATCCGCTGCACCAGATCGCGGCCAAGGTCGCCGCCGCGCTGGCGGCCGGCTGCACCGTCGTGCTCAAGCCTTCGGAAGTGGCGCCGCTGAATGCCTTCGCCCTGGCCGAGATCATCCATGAGGCCGGCGTGCCGGCCGGCGTGTTCAACCTCGTCACCGGCTACGGCCCCGAGATCGGTGAAACCCTGGTCACGCATGCCGAGGTGGACATGGTGTCTTTTACGGGTTCCACCGCCGCCGGCAAACGCATTTCCCAGCTTGCCGCCAACACGGTCAAGCGCGTGGCGCTGGAACTTGGCGGCAAGTCGGCCGGCATCGTGCTCGACGACGCCGACTTCGCCGTTGCGGTGAAGGGCGTGGTCGGCAATTGCTACCTCAATGCCGGGCAGACCTGCACCGCGCAGACCCGTTTGCTGGTTCCGGTGGGCCGCTACGAGGAAGCCGCGCGCATCGCGGCCGCGACCGCCGCCGAATATCGCCTCGGCGACCCGATGGAGCCGGGCACCACGATCGGGCCGCTGGCCTCGAAGATGCAGCAGGACCGGGTGCGCGACTACATCGCCAAGGGCATTGCCGAAGGCTGCGAACTCCTCGCCGGCGGCTCCGCGCTGCCGGAAGGCCTGCCGGCCGGTGGCTACTACGTTGCGCCGACCGTGTTTGGCCTCGTCGATCCGAAAGCCGTGATCGCCCAGGAGGAAATCTTCGGCCCGGTCTTGTCCATCATCACCTATGCAGACGAGGACGATGCCGTGCGCATCGCCAACGATTCGATCTACGGCCTTTCCGGCGGCGTCTGGTCGGCCACCGACGCCCGCGCCGAGAGCGTGGCACGCCGGCTGCGCACCGGCCAGGTCGAGATCAACGGCGGCCCCTTCAACATTTACGCGCCCTTCGGCGGCTACAAGCAGTCTGGCAATGGGCGTGAACTGGGCAAGTACGGCCTGGAGGATTTCCTCGAATTCAAGGCCATGCAGTTCAAGCCGCCGCCCAAGGCGGCCTGAGCCCGTCACCGGGCGCAAATCGCCGTATCGCCAGCGCCGACTCCCATTGAGCTCGCCCCCGGGCCGGTAGAATGCTGCCTCCGCAGTCGCCACCGGTTCCCGCCCCATGCTCGTCGCTTCCAACATAACCATCCAGTTCGGCGCCAAGCCACTTTTTGAAAACGTTTCCGTCAAGTTCGGTGAGGGCAACCGCTACGGTCTGATCGGCGCCAACGGCTCGGGCAAGACCACCTTCATGAAGATCCTCGCCGGCGTGCTCGAGGCCACGGCCGGCAACGTTTCGCTCGATCCCGGCGAGCGCATGGCCTACCTCAAGCAGGACCAGTTCGCCTACGAGGACATGCGCGTGCTCGACGTGGTGATGATGGGTCATGCCGAAATGTGGTCCTGCATGTCCGAGCGCGATGCGATCTATGCCAATCCGGAGGCGTCCGAGGACGACTACATGCGTGCCGCCGACCTCGAACATCACTATGCCGAGCATGGCGGCTATACGGCCGAGGCACGTGCCGGCGAGCTGCTGCTGGGGGCCGGCATCCCGACCGAAAAACATTCGGGGCCGATGAGCGAGGTGGCGCCGGGCTGGAAGCTGCGCGTGCTGCTGGTGCAGGCGCTGTTCGCCAACCCGGACATCCTGCTGCTCGACGAGCCGACCAACAACCTCGACATCGACACCATCCGCTGGCTGGAGGACATCCTCAACGAGCGCGAGTCGACCATGGTCATCATCAGCCACGACCGGCACTTCCTGAACCAGGTGTGCACCCACATGGCTGACCTCGATTACGGCACGATCAAGGTCTACGGCGGCAACTACGACGATTTCATGGAAGCCAGCACGCAGGCGCGCGAACGCCAGGTCTCGGCCAACGCCAAGGCCAAGGAGCGCATCGCCGACCTGCAGGGCTTCGTGCGCCGCTTCTCGGCCAACAAGTCGAAGGCGCGCCAGGCCACGAGCCGGCTCAAGCTGATCGACAAGATCAAGCCCGAGGACATCAAGCCCTCCTCGCGCCAGTACCCGTGGATCCGCTTCGAATACGACGAGAAGGAAAAGCTGCACCGCCTGGCCTGCGAGATCGAGAACCTCGGCTTCGGCTATGAACCCAAGGTGCCGATCATCAAGTCCTTCTCCACCAGCATCGAGGCCGGCGACAAGGTCGCCATCATCGGCGAGAACGGCGTCGGCAAGACCACGCTGCTGCGCCTGCTGGCGGGGCCGGAACTCGGTGGCCTGACGCCACTGGGCGGACGCGTGAAGTGGGCCGAGAAGGCCCGTCCCGGCGCCTTCCACCAGGACCACGCCGCCGACTTCGCCGGCAAGACGCCGCTCACCGAGTGGATCGTGCAGTGGGTGCGCGCCGGTGGTTATGACGGCGGCGACGTCGAAACCCTGGTGCGCGGCACCCTGGGCCGCCTGCTGTTCTCCGGCGACGAGGCGAAGAAGCCGGTCAACGTGATCTCCGGCGGCGAGCAGGGCCGCATGTTGTTCGGCAAGCTGATGCTGCTGCGGAACAACGTGCTGCTGTTGGATGAGCCGACCAACCACCTCGACATGGAATCCATCGAGTCGCTCAACACCGCGCTGGAAAAGTACAACGGCACGCTGATCTTCGTCTCGCACGACCGCGAGTTCGTCTCCTCGCTGGCGACGCGCATCATCGACATCAAGCCGGACCGCAGCATCGTCGATTACCGCGGCAACTACGAAGAGTACCTCGCCAGTCAAGGATTGGGATGAGCCTCCTGCGCGGCGCGGCCCGCCTCATCCTCAAGCTGATGGGCTGGAAGCTGGTCGACCTGCCGCAGCGGCCGGCAAAGGCCGTGGTGATTGCCTACCCGCACACCTCGAACTGGGACTTCCCGATGACCATGCTGGCGCTCGCCGCCCTGCCCTACGGCGCGCAGTGGGTGGCCAAGGACACGCTGTTCCGCGGCGTCTTCGGTCCCATCATGCGCGGCCTCGGCGGCATCTCGGTGAACCGGCGCCAGCGCACCGGCTTCGTCGAGCGCATCGCCGAGGAATTTCGCCGCCGCGACAACCTGCACCTGATCATCGCCACCGAAGGCACGCGCCGCTTGCAGGCCGGATGGAAATCCGGCTTTTATCGCATCGCCGTGGCGGCCGGCGTGCCGGTGATCATGTCCTCGGTCGACTACGGCAAGCGCGAAGTCGGCCTGCTGGCAACCATCATGCTGTCGGGCGACGAAGTCGCCGACATGGCGCAGATCGCGGCGTGCTACGAAGGTCGCCGTGGCTGCCATCATGAAAACGCCTCACCGATACGACTCCTATGATCCTGCTGCGCGACCTCGGTTTTTCCCGCAACGGAGAGGCGCTGGTCAGCGGCGCCACGCTGCAACTGCATCCGGGCTGGAAGGTCGGCCTCACCGGCGCCAACGGCTGCGGCAAGTCCTCCTTTCTCGGCCTGTTGCGCGGCGAGTTGCATGCCGACCGCGGCGACCTCGAAATGCCGCCGGGCTGGGTGCAGGCCCATGTCGCGCAGGACACCCCGGCGCTACCCGATGCGGCGCTTGACTTCGTGCTCGACGGCGACACCGAGCTGCGCCAGATCGAGCGCGACCTGGCCGCCGCCGAGGCGCACCATGACGACGAGCACGCCGGCGAACAGATCGGCCTGCTGCACTCGCGCCTGGGCGAGATCGACGGCTACGCCGCGCCGGCGCGCGCCGCGGCATTGATGCACGGCCTGGGCTTTGCCGACGATGACTTCCAGCGTCCGGTGGCCGAATTCTCCGGCGGCTGGCGGGTGCGCCTCAATCTCGCGCGCGCGCTGATGTGCCGCTCCGATCTTTTGCTGCTCGACGAGCCGACCAACCACCTCGACCTCGACGCCATCATCTGGCTCGAGGCCTGGCTTAAGGGCTATCCCGGCACGCTGATCCTGATTTCGCACGACCGCGATTTCCTCGATGTCGTCACCAGCCACATCCTCGCCATCGAGGCCGCCAAGATGCAACTGTTCACCGGCAACTACTCGGCCTGCGAGCGCGCCCGCGCCGAGCGCCTGGCCAACGACCTGGCGCTGGCGGCCAAGCAGAAGCGCGAGGCGGCCCACCTGCAAAGCTACATCGACCGCTTCCGTGCCAAGGCCTCCAAGGCGCGCCAGGCGCAGAGCCGGATCAAGATGCTGGCGAAGATGGGCGACATCGTCGCCGCCCACATCGACACGCCGTTTTCCTTCAGTTTTCCCGAGCCGACCGGCTTCTCCGATCCGCTGTTGCTGATCGACGATGCGAAAGTCGGCTATGCCGCAAACCCAAATGCTGGCACTAGTGGCGATACGGTGATTTTCGACAAGCTGCGCTTCACACTGCGCCCCGACAGCCGCATCGGCCTGCTCGGCCGCAACGGCGCCGGCAAGTCGACGCTGATGAAGCTGCTCGCCGGCGAGCTGCAGCCGCTGATCGGCGTGCGCGAAGCGGGCCGCAACCTCAAACTCGGTTATTTCGCCCAGCACCAGCTCGAGCAGTTGCGTCCCGCCGAGTCGCCGCTGTGGCACATGATCAAGCTGGAGCCGCGCACCCGCGAACAGGACCTGCGCAATTACCTCGGCGGCTTCGACTTCCGTGGCGACATGGTGGACGCGCCCTGTGGACGCTTCTCCGGTGGGGAGAAGACGCGCCTGGCGCTGGCGCTGATGATCCGCACCGCGCCCAACCTGCTGCTGCTGGACGAGCCGACCAACCACCTCGACCTCGAAATGCGCGAGGCGCTGACCATCGCCCTGCAGGAAACCGAGGCCGGCATGGTTCTGGTTTCGCACGACCGTCATCTGTTGCGCGCCACCTGCGACGAACTCTGGCTGGTGGCCGACGGCAAGGTCATCCCGTTCGACGGCGACCTCGACGACTACGCCGACTGGCTCAACCAGTCGCGCGCCGCCGAGAAGGCCGCCGAGCGAGAAAAGAGCCAGCAGCGCAAGGAGGAGGATGCCGAACTCGCCCGCCGGGCCGCGGCAAAGGCGCTGCCCAAAGAGTCGGCGCTGGCGGCACGGCGGCCCCTGCTCAAGGAAGGCGATAAGATCGAACAGCAGCTCACCGCCTGGCACGGCGAGCTCAAGTTGCTGGAAACCCGGCTCGCCGACCCTGGCCTTTACGCCAGCGCCGACAGCCACCTGCTTCACGATTTGACACTGCGCCAGGGCCAACTGACCCAGAATATCGCGACAGCGGAATCCCGCTGGCTGGAAATCCACGAACTGCTTGACGCCGACCAGGAGACATGAATGGCCGCCAAACCCCCGACCAAACCCGCCACCAAAGCGCGCAAGGCTCCGTCCAAATCCCCAGCCCGAACGGGGGCCAAGCCTACGACCACCGCGAAGCCGCTGCGGCGCCCCGCATCTGGTGACATCGCACCATCGCGCAAGCCTGCCGGCATCAAGAACTTCGTCGTCAAGGACCGTTCCGCCGCCGCACGCGATTCGAAGATCGAGGCGATCCATGACATCGTCGCCCACGCCAAGCCCGGCGAAGGCGCCAAGCTGGCGCAGGCGCTGACCGCGGTGGTCGAGGGCGCCTCGCCCGACGATGTCGAAGCGCTGAAGGAAGCCCTGCTGCAACGCGAGGTGGTGACCAGCGAACACCCCGACGAGGAACTGGCGCCGGGTTGGCGCGACGGCGGCTATCCCTACCGCCACCTGATGACGCGCAAGAACTACGAGAAGCAGAAATACCATTTGCAGGTCGAGCTGCTCAAGCTGCAGGCCTGGGTCAAGGAAACCGGGCAGAAGGTGGTGGTGCTGTTCGAGGGCCGCGACGCGGCCGGCAAGGGGGGTACCATCAAGCGCTTCATGGAACACCTGAACCCACGCGGCGCGCACGTCGTGGCACTGGAAAAGCCTTCCGATACCGAGCGCGGCCAGTGGTACTTCCAGCGCTACGTGCAACACCTGCCCACCGCCGGCGAGATCGCGCTGTTCGACCGCTCCTGGTACAACCGCGCTGGCGTCGAGCGCGTGATGGGCTTCTGCACCGATTCCGAGTACGAGGAATTCATGCGCCAGACGCCCGAGTTCGAGCGCACCCTGGTCAGGAGCGGCGTGCACCTGATCAAGTTCTGGTTCTCGGTGTCGCGCCCCGAGCAGCGCCGCCGGTTCAAGGAACGCGAGACGCACCCGCTCAAGCAGTGGAAGCTGTCGCCGATCGACCTCGCCTCGCTCGACAAGTGGGACGACTACACCAAGGCCAAGGAAGCCATGTTCTTCCACACCGACACGGCGGATGCGCCGTGGACCGTGATCAAGTCCGACTGCAAGAAGCGCGCGCGGCTCAACGCGCTGCGCTACATCCTGCACAAGCTGCCCTACGCCAACAAGGACGTGAGCCAGATCGGCACCCTCGACACCCTGCTGGTCGGCCGCGCCAACATAGTGTACGAGCGCGGCGAGAATCGCGGCGTCATGCTCTGAGGCGCGCATGTATCTGCCGTCCCATTTCGCGGAAAGCCGCGTCGAGGTGCTGCACGCGCTGATGCGCGAGCGCCCCTTCGCCACGCTGGTGACGCAGGGCAAGGCCGGACCCGGGGCCGACCACCTGCCGCTGCACCTGACGCCCGACGGCCGGCTGCAAGGCCACGTCGCGCGCGCCAACCCGCTCTGGCGCGATGCCGCCGGCAGCGACGTGCTGGCCATCTTCCACGGCCCGCAGGCTTATGTCACGCCCTCGTGGTACGCCACCAAGCGCGAGCACGGACGCGCCGTGCCGACCTGGAATTACGTCGTGGTGCACGCCCGTGGCCGCCTGCGCGCGGTCGACGATGCAGCCTGGCTGCGGCGGCAACTGGATGACCTGGTCGAGCGCCATGAGTCGGGTTTCGAGCATCCCTGGCGGGTCGACGATGCGCCGGCCGACTATATCGACAAGATGCTGGCGACGATCGTCGGCATCGAAATCGCCATCGTCGAACTCAGCGGCAAATGGAAAATCAGCCAGAACCAGCCCGCGACAAACCGCGCGGGCGTGGTCGCCGGGCTGCGCCAGCAGGGCGGCACCGACAGCCTGGCGATGGCGGCCCTGGTAGACGCTATCGAATGACTCTGGTCGCCGCCGACCTGCCACTTCCCGGTGATGATGCGCGCGCCGCCAGCGCGGCGCTGGGCGCCATCATCGCCGCCGAGATCGCCGCGCGCGGCGGCTGGATCCCGTTCGCCCGCTACATGGAACTGGCCTTGTACCAGCCCGACCTCGGTTATTACGCCGGCGGCTCGCACAAGTTCGGCGACCACCGTGCAGGCGGTGACTTCCTGACCGCGCCGGAACTGACCCCGCTCTTCGGCCATGCCCTGGCCCGTCAGGTAGCACAGATCCTGGCTGCTTCCGCGCCACAGGTGATCGAGGCTGGCGCCGGCAGCGGACGCCTGGCGGTCGACCTGCTGAACGGGCTCGACGCCCTCGGCCGCCTGCCCGAGCGCTACCGGATCCTCGAACTTTCCGGCGAACTGCGGGTACGCCAGCAAGCGCTGCTGGCCGAACAGGCGCCGCAATATGCCGATCGCGTCGAATGGCTCGACGCCTTGCCCGAGCGCTTTTCCGGCTGCCTGGTCGGCAACGAAGTGCTCGACGCGATGCCGACCCAGGTCGTGCATTGGAATGGCGACGGCGGCGAGATAATGGAAGGCGGCGTCGGCGTGGTCGATGGCCGCCTGGTCGCCAGCGAACGCCCGGCCCATGGCGCGCTGCTCGAAGCGGCGCGCGCGCTGCCGCAAGCGGCGCCCTATCGCAGCGAGATCAGCCTGGCCGCGCGCGCCTGGGTCAGCGACCTGTCGCGCCGCCTGGAGCAGGGCGCCATGATCCTGATCGACTACGGCCTGCCGCGCCACGAGCTCTATCATCCGCAGCGCAACGGCGGCACCCTGCGCTGCCATTACCGGCACCGCGTGCATGACGATCCGTTCTGGTTTCCCGGCCTGTCTGACATCACCTCGCACGTCGATTTCACCGCCGCCGCCGAAGCCGCGTTCGACTCGGGGCTGGAAGTGCTGGGTTATGCCAGCCAGTCCAACTTCCTGCTCAACTGCGGCATCGGGGAATTGATGTCGCGTGAAAGAGTCGGCGCCGGCGACACGGCAGGTTCGGCGTCGGCGGGCGCCGCCGACCTGCGCGCGCGGGGTGCGGTGAATGTGCTGATCTCGCCCAACGAGATGGGCGAACTGTTCAAGGTGATCGCGCTGGGCCATGGCGTGCCCGGTCCGCTGCTCGGCTTCGCCCGGGGCGATCGGGTGCACGCGCTATAGCACGACCCCAATCGAGGAGGCCGCGCCATGCCCGCCCGCGAATCGCCGCTGTCGCCCCCGGTCCGGAATCGTCGGCCTGCAAGCGATGGCGCCGGATCGAAACCGGCACGGCGGGCGGGGGCCGCCCAGCGATGAACATCCTCTTCCTCCACCAGAACTTTCCCGCACAGTTCCGCCATGTCGCGGCGCGCCTCGCCGCCGATGGGGCGCACCGGGTCGTCGCCGTCGGCGAAGACGGCAACCTGCGGCGCACTGGCGCGCCCCTGCGCGGGGTCGAGTTGGCACCCTACGCGCCGGCGCCAGCCTCGTCCGCGAGCCACAGCTACCTGCAGGGCTACGACGCCGCCATCAGGCGCGGGCAGCAGGTGGTCGGCGTCTTGCGGCAGCTCAAGGCCGGCGGCTTCCGTCCCGACCTTGTCGTGGCGCACCCCGGCTGGGGTGAAGCCCTGTTCCTGCGCGACGTGTTCGCCGACGTGCCGATCGCGCTGCATGCCGAGTACTACTACCATGCGACAGGTGCCGACGTCGGCTTCGACCCGGAGTTCCCGGTGACAGCCGACGATGCGCTGCGCCTGCGGATCAAGAACACCACGCAGTGGATGAGCATGGAATGCGCCGACCTGCTGCTGGCGCCGACGCGCTGGCAGCAAAGCCGCTTTCCGGCCATCGTCCAGGATCGCATGCGCATCGTGCACGAGGGCATCGACACCCGCCGCGTCGCGCCCGAACCTGCCGCGCGGATTTCATTGCAGAAGGCAGGCATCGCGCTGGGCCCGGACGACGAGGTGGTGACCTATGTCGCCCGCAACCTGGAACCCTATCGCGGCTTCCACAGCTTCATGCGCGCCCTGCCCCTGCTGCTGCGGCTGCGTCCGCGGGCACGGATACTGATCGTCGGCGGCGACGAGGTCAGCTATGGCAACAAGCCGGCAAGCGGCGGCACATGGCGCCAGGCCATGCTCGCGGAAGTCGGCGCGCAACTCGACGCCGGCCGCGTGCACTTTCTCGGCCGCGTGCCCTACGCCGATTACCTGCGCCTGCTTCAGGTGTCGACCGTGCACGCCTACCTGACCTACCCCTTCGTGCTTTCCTGGTCGCTGCTGGAGGCGATGGCGGCGGGCTGCATGGTGGTGGCCTCGCGCACCGCACCGGTGCAGGAGGTCATTCGGGACGGCGAAAACGGCCGCCTGGTCGACTTTTTCGATCACCATTCGCTCGCCGAAGCCCTGGCCGGGGCGATCGACGAACGCGACCGGCTGCAATCGATCCGCGCCGCCGCGCGCCACACCGTGGTGGCTGGCTATGACCTGGAAAGCCGCTGCCTGCCCCGGCAACTCGAGTTGCTGCACGAACTCGTCGCCCGGCACGGCGCGGCTCGATAGGCCGTCCGCCCGCGTCGAATTACCGCTTGCGCGCTAGGCGAAAAGCCCCAGCCGCAGCGCCAGCGCCACGGCATGCGTCTTGTTGACCGCGCCGAGCTTGTCGATCGCGTTGGCCATGTGGAAGTTCACCGTGCGCTCGGCGACGCCGGTCGCCGCAGAGATCTCGCCGGCCGTGCCGCCGGCGGCGGCGAGTCGCAGGCAAGCCAGTTCGCGCTCCGTCAGCCGGCTGATGGTTTCATTGCGCTGCCAGGCCATGAATTCGGCGAACAGCCGGTCATGGACCACCCGCGCCAGCCATTGCATCATCGGCAGCTTGTCACGCAACTCGTCCGCTTCGATCGGCGTGCTGCCACGTGCCAGCGTCAGCACGCCGAACCTGCCACGAGCATCGCGCAAAGGCTGGGTCCAGCCGTGATTGAAACCGATGGCGTCGGCATCCCGCGAAAGATCCTGCAGACGCTCGGTGGCGAACAACTCGCGCGACCATGTGATCGGCTCGACGCCGGTCTTGGCGTACTCGACCGTGGGATCGATGGAGTGATAACCGCGCCGGAGGTAGCGCCGCTGCCACGCGCGCGGAAAATTGCTGGTCATCACGAAGCGCCACTCGGTGGCCGACACCGGCAGGCCGATCAGGTAACCGCAATACTCGAAGCCCAGGTTGCGCGCACCGAGCACCGCACCGTCGAAGAAATCGCGCCGCGCGTTGCCGGAATACAACAGCAAGCCGGATTCCCGATGCGGACGGTCGGACGGAGATTCACTCATGACGGGGTCGGCGAGACTCGACAAGACAGGAAGAACAGGCTTTGTAATGGCGCAACATTGCCTTGTCAAGGCGAAGCATTCACGATCATGACATTTTCGCCGCGCAATCATCCCGCCCACCTCGCACAAGGCCTCCCGCGAACCGGCAGTGCAAGGGGATTTCACGCGCAGCCGGGCACGGACCGCTTGCATCGGCAGCGCTTGTATGACATTTTTGGGAAACTTCGCCGATCACATGACCATGTCTTCCCTATCCAGACCGCCTGCCTATTCGGCCGGGCATGCCGCGCGTGCCACGCGGTGCCCAAGTTGAGCCGACCAAAGCGATGACCGTCCTCGTACCCTTCCTGAAGCAGTTGGTCGCCCGACTGCTGGAGCCGGCGCTGCGCAATGTCGTCTATATCGAGCGGCGCCTGACCGCTTTCGCCATCCTCGCGATCGTCGCCTTCCCACTCTACTGGTACGTCTGGACGTTCATCTTCCCCCAGCGCTACGAAAGCCTGACCCTGCGCCTGATCGGAACGGCACTCTTCGTGCCCATGCTGTTCAGCAAGCACTGGCCAGGCTGGCTCAAGTCCCGGCTGCCCTATTACTGGTATTTCTCCCTTCTGTATTCGCTGCCGTTTTTCTTCACCTACATGCTGCTGAAAAATTATGGCGCCGACGTCTGGATCGGATCGGCGCTGGTGGCGGTATTCGTCATGATCCTGCTGCTCGACTGGGTCACGCTGATCGGGCAGTTCGTGCTGGGCAGCAGCCTCGCCGTCCTCGCCTACGCGCTGACCAGCGACGTCCCGCTGGCCGCCTTCGAGCGCTGGGACTACCTTGCGATCGCGCTGTTCGCGGTAGCCGGGGGCGCCGTCGCCAACTACGACAGCGAGCGCATCCGCATCGAGCAGGAGCGCGCGATGCTGGCGACGGCCGGAAGCATTGCCCACGAACTGCGCACGCCGCTGCTCAGCATCCGCGCCGGCGCCGCGGGCCTGGCCCATTACCTGCCCGCGCTGATCGAGGCCCATGAAATGGCGCAAGCCAACGGCCTGCCGGTCAGCCCGATCCGCGCAACTCACGTCGATTCGTTGAAGGTCGTGCTGGCACGCATCGATTCGGAGGCTCGTCACTCGAATGCCATCATCGACATGCTGCTGGTCAACGCCAGGGTCACCGGCGCGGTCGAACAGGACTTCCAGCAATGCTCGATGGCCGCCTGCGTCGATGTCGCCATGCACCGCTATCCGTTTTCCGAGGAAGAGAGGGCGGTGGTGTTCCGCGATGGCACGGGGGACTTCCCGTTTCGCGGCTCTGAACTGCTGATGGTGCACGTGCTGTTCAACCTGATCAAGAATGCCCTGCGCCACATCGCCAAGGCCGGCAAGGGCGAGGTCTCGATCCGGCTCGACGCCTCTCCTTCCGGGAACCGGCTCACGGTGCGCGACACCGGCGACGGCATTCCACCGGACATGTTGCCCCACATCTTCCGGCGCTTCTATACTTCGCCCGGGCACGACGACAGCGTGCTCGGCGCCGGCATTGGCCTGGCCTTCTGTCGCGACGTGATGACCTCGTTCGGCGGTACCATCGAGTGCACCTCCGTTCATGGTGACTTCACCGAATTCGTCCTGAGCTTCCCTCGATCATGAAAAACCGCGCCATCCAGCCCTTCCATTTTCCGACCACCGTCGCCTTCATCGATGACAGCCGGCAGTTCCTGTCCAACCTCAGCCTGCAGCTCGATTCGCGGCTGGCGTTCCGCCTGTTCCATTCACCCTTCGCGGCACTGGTCGCGCTCAATGGCGCGACCGCCGCGCAACCCTTGGTGGAGCGCTTCTTTTCCCTTTACCGGCACCGTGGCGACAAAAGCCAGACGCGCCACGTGATCGACGTCAGCCTTGACCTGATCCACCGCGAAATACACAACGAACGCCGATTCGAACAGGTATCGGTGGTGGTGGTCGACTACGACATGCCGGAGATCGACGGCCTGGAGTTCTGCCGCAACCTGCGCAACAAGGCGATCAAGAAGATCCTGCTGACCGGCAAGGCCGACGAGCAGGTTGCCGTGCGTGCCTTCAACGAGAAGATCATCGATCGCTTCATCCGCAAGCAGAACGACGATGTCATGGACTTGCTGAATTCGGCGATCGCCGAACTGCAACAGGAGCATTTCGACCAGATCGAACACATGCTCTCCGACGCGCTGGCGGTTGGCTCGCACCCATTTCTGCGCGACCCGGGATTCGCCCAACGCTTCGCCGAGATCCGGGGCAGCCTGGGGATCGTCGAGCACTACCTGTCATGTTCACCGGACGGCATCCTGATGCTCGACATGCATGGCACGGCTTACCTGCTGATCGTGCAGACGGAAGAGATGATCCAGGGACACTACGAGATCGCCAGCGACCAGAACGCGCCCGAGGAGCTGCTGCGGCAACTGCGCAGCGGCAGTTCGCTGCCCTACTTCTGGAAGACCGGCGGCAACTACTCGCCGATCTACGAAGACTGGCAGCCCTGCCTGCACCCGGCGATCGAATTCAAGGGCGAGGACTGGTACCTCTATTCGCTGGTCAAGAACCCCGGTGCCTTCAACCTCAAGTACGTCTATCCCTACAGCGAATACCTCGACCATCTCGATCGCGAAGCGCGCCAGGGGCTGACGCCTTTGGCCTGAGCCCCGGCGGCCACGCGATCACGCCGCGGCGACCTGCGGCGGCGCATGGCCCGCCTCAACCACCCCGGCATTGGCGGCTTTTCCTCGCAGCTTGCGGCGCGTCGAAGCCCATGACGCGACGCCAAGTTCGTCGCGGATTTCGCCGCAAACCGCGACGATGCGCGCCAACTCGTCGTCGGTCAACGCCGCATGTACCGAGAAGCGCATCAGCGAGCGGCTCTTGGGGGTGGCCGGCGCGCAGAAGATCGCACCGAAGATGCCGCGCGACTCGAGCGCGTCGCGCAGGGCGATGGTGTTCTGTTCGCTGCCCGATTCCAGCGAAACGATCTGGCATTCGCTGTCGTTGAGGTTGTAACCCAGCGCGTCGAGCTCGGTGCGCAAATACGCCGCATTGGCCCGCAGGCGGTCGCGACGCCAGCCCTCCTGGCGTACCACGCCGAGCGTGGCAGCGAGGCCGCGAATGTCGTGCGGCAACAGCGTGGAGCTGAAAATCGCGGGATTCGACTCGCTCTTGAAGTACTCGGCGAAGCGCCGCGAGCAGGTGACGAATCCGGCGCGTCCGGCGAAGGCCTTGGCCAGGCTGGCGGTACGGAAATGGACGCGCTCGGCCAGGCCGAGTTCCACCACCAGGCCTTCGCCGTTCGGTCCGTGGGTGCCCAGGGAATGGGATTCGTCGGCGACCAGGATGCAGCCCTGCGCTTCGCAAATTTCCACGATCTTGCTCAGCGGGGCGATACTGCCCGTGGTGCTGTAGATCGAATCGACCACGACGACGCCCGGGCCGTGGCGAAGGATCTGCCGTTCAAGGTGCTCGACTTCGTTGTGGAACACCGTGATCGGTTTGGCCCCCGCAAGCCTGATGCCTTCCCACAGGGACATGTGCGCCATCATGTCGGCATAGACCGGGGTCTGTTCGCTGGCGATCACCTGGATCAGGCCCGTATTGGCGCTGTAACCCGACTGGCAGAGCACGCCGGCCTCGGCCTGCATGAATTCGGCCAGGCGCTGCTCGAAATCGGTGTGCGGGCAGGCGCCGTGGACGAATATCCCGGACATCAGCAGGCCGTTTCCATCGCGCTGGATGCTTTCGCTCATCGCCCGCAAGATGTGCGGGTGTTTGGCCAGCGCCAGGTAATCGTTGCTGCAAAGCTGCAAGGCATCCGTGCCGGGCTGACGGCCGCGCATGATATGGCCGCCAGCCCAAGTATCGCGTACCCGCTCGCGATAATACTTTTCCACCCGCAAGGCGGCGAAGTCCGCGAGGTCGGGGGCACGAAACTGGGGCACGGGACGAAGGCTGGTTACTTTGGTTTTCATGATCAGGAGTCCTTTCTGGCAAGGTTTTCGATACGAACGGGGCTACGCATTTCATTGTGTTCCAAACGGACGGACCTGTGGTTGCACGCCTTTCGTGCCACAAAGGCCCTCGTTTTCACAAAAAATCGCTTTTTTGCCAAAAAACCTGTCATTTCTGTCAGTAGGAATTTGTCCCGCTTTGGCCTAGGCTCGGGTTGGCGGACTGCCGCGAATTCCATCGCACGCGCCGGATTTGTTGGCGGGAAACGATGCGCGGTACGCCGCCGAACGCGTTCAGCGGCGTGAGGCTCCACCGACAATACCCAGACATCGAGCAATGGCACCCAGAATCCCGGCTACTCGAAAAGCCCTCCCCCTGTCGCGGCAAGTACCCAAGGGAAGCCCGCGGGCCGCAAGACAGGCCGCCTACCTCGGCGCCCACGCCTTGCGCCGGATGGGCGTGCGCCAGACAAAGCGGGCCGCGCTGGGCGCGGCAATGCGCGACATCGGGAAGCACAAGCTCGCCGAAAGACACCTTCAGGAACAGCAGGTACGGCTGGAACAACTGGTGCGGGAACGTACCGTTCAGCTGACCAGCGCGCTGGAAGCGGCACAAATCGCCGACAAGGCAAAGGACGCCTTCGTCGCCAACGTCAGCCACGAACTGCGCACCCCGCTGGGCGCTGTCATCGGCTTGTCGGCGCTGGCCCTCGGTCGCTGCGAGAACCCGGCGCAGCGCGACTACCTCGAGAAGATCGGCAAGGCCGGCAAGCACCTGTCGCGGATCATCAACGACCTGCTCGACCTGTCGAAGATCGTCGCCGGACGCATGGAGATCGAGACAATTCCCTTCAGCCTGCGCAGCATGATCCGGCATGCCGAAGGCCTGATGGCGAACAAGGCGGAGTCCAAGGGGCTCCTGCTGGAATTCAGCATTGACGACGATGTTCCCGACCGCCTGGCGGGTGATCCCCTGCGGATCGAGCAGATCCTGCTCAACCTGATCGGCAACGCCATTAAATTCACTCCGACAGGCCGGGTTGACGTCCACGTTTCCACCCAGACGCGGGCGGCGGATTCGATACGCCTCGTCATGAGCGTCGCCGACACCGGCGTCGGCATCCGGGCCGCCGACATCGGTGGCCTGTTCCAGCCCTTCGCGCAAACCGACGTCTCGATGACGCGGAAATTCGGCGGCACCGGCCTTGGCCTTGCGCTCAGCCAGCACCTCGCGGAAATGATGGATGGCAGGATAGACGTCGACAGCCGGGAGGGCGTCGGCAGCAACTTTTGCCTTGCCATCCGGCTTGGCCTCGGTATGGACTCCGACCCGCCTGAAGACGAACCTGGCCAGGCTATCTCACCGCCGGATCTGCATGTCGCGCAAGCAAGCGTGCTGGTCGTCGAAGACGATGCAATGAACATGGAAATCGCCGTTGAGCTGCTGCAAGCCGTCGGCATCGCGCCGCGCACCGCATGCAACGGCCAGGAAGCGGTCGAAATCCTCGGCGAATCCGACGCGGGCCGTTTCGACCTGGTGCTGATGGACATCCAGATGCCGGTCCTCGACGGCCTGTCGGCCACACGCCTGATACGCACCTGGCCCGGCTTCGACCGCTTGCCGATTGTTGCCATGACAGCGCACGTCCTCGCCCACGAGAAGCGCATCAGCACCGACGCCGGGATGAACGACCACGTCTGCAAGCCCTTTGATGCCAACGACTTTTACCGGATGCTGGCCAAATGGCTGCCCGAACACCGGGCGGCGGGAACCCCTGCGCCAGCCGAACCCGCGCCCGCACCCACGCCGGTACGGCCCACGCTGCCGGCGATACGCGGCGTGGACACGGCGGCGGCGCTCACCCGCTTTTTCGGCGACGAGCAGCGCTATCGCTACTGGCTGACGAAATTCGTGGAGGAAAGTCCGTCCGTGGCACCGGAAATCCGTCGCGCCATGGCGGCCGGGCGGACCGAGCTCGCCTCCCGGATGGCCCATACCTTCAAGAGCCGGGCCGGCACGCTGGGGCTGAACGAACTCCAACTCAGGGCCTCGGCGCTGGAAACCGCGTTGAACGACCCGCCCGCCGGCGTTCCGGAGTTGCGCGGCCTGGAACGGGCAATCGACGAAGCACGACGGGAAATCGCCACCGCGCTCGGACTGTAAAGGCCTGCCACAGGGAACTTTGCCGCGCGACAGTTGGCGCGGCGCCGATTTGTGGCACCATGCCGGCCTGAAAAGGAGCCCCGCATGCCCCTGCAATCAAACCTCGTACGGCTCGCCACGTTCGCCGCTGTCGCGCTGCTCTCCGGCTGCGGCGAAATGGCGGTCAAGGTCTGGCCCTTTGGCGGCGACACAGGCGTCCCGGAGCGTTCCCGCGCCCCGGCCAACGCCACCGAATACCAGTGTGCCGGCGGCAAGCGCATCTACGTGCGCAGGCTGGACGGCGGCGACGCGGTCTGGCTGATCCTGCCCGAGCGCGAACTGCGGCTCGACCGGGTCGGTTCCGAGGGCACGCGTTACGGCAAGGGCACCATGGTGCTGCAACTCGCGGAAAATGCCGCGACGCTCACCGACCGGTCTACATCGCCGGTCACTGGCTGCAAGACCGGAGGCGCTGACCCGGCCACGTCAGCGGGCGAGCCCGCCATCAAGTAGGCGCGGCGTCAGAGGCAGGCCTGCTCCAGCGCCTTTTCGCATTTGTCGCAAAAGCCGTCGCCGCCGACGGGGCCGGGCGTGCCACAACGCAGGCATACGGACTGCGGCGGCGGGTCGGCGGGCGGTTTCGCTTCGGGTGTCGCCTTGCTGTCTTTCGGGGTAGGCATGCCCTTCTCCGCACCGTCAGTCGCAAGTTGCCTTGCAGGCTGCTGCATCTGTCGCACACATCACGCCGCCGCCATCCAGCCGGCATTCTGCACGGGTGCGCAGCGTGAAATTGAGTCCCTCTCCGTAGCCGCAGATCACGAGGTTGATTTTCCCCTGCCTGGCGAGGCGCAGCGACGACACTCTGGCCGCCTTGACCTCGGCCGGCGAACGATCACAGGACACATAGGCGCTGAAGGCACCGTCGACGGACTCCCACAACGCCACGTTCTTCAGCCTGCGGTAACTCTGATAGTCGGTGCAGACGTCGGTATCGCCCTTGTAGGCCCGGGCATCGCTGGCGCAAAAACCGTCGAAGGTGTAGCGAAGTTCTTCCTCGGCTGGGCAGGCGGCGATTTGCGCCGCCTGCGCCAGGTCGGGACAGGACACGCTCGCGCCAGCGGCGGGTAGCGCCAGCGCGGCAAGACCAACTGCAATCAGTACATGTGGCGAAGTCAATCGGTGCTCCTTAGCGAGGTCGGATCAGGCTGCCGACAGTATACCGTCGGCAGCGGAGCAGGATTCGACCTGACACGCCAGCCAGACCCGGAACGCCTCGACCGCCGGGTTCGCGGCGGCGCGTTCGGCGAGCAGAAAATAATAGGCGCGCGGGTTGGAAAAACGCTGCGGTAGCGGTGCGACCAGCTTGCCGTCGCGCAACAGGTCAGCGACCAGCGCCAGGGTAGCCAGCGCCACGCCCTGGCCATCAAGTGCGGCCCGAATGGTGGGTTCGTACTGGTTGAAAGCGACGCTGCCGGCCGGACGCAGGTCGGCGACGCCCGCCATTTCCAGCCAGGCCGGCCACGAAAGCCAGGGACGCCGCTGTTCCCCGTCCTCATAGGTCAGCAGGACATGGCGCGCCAGGTCCGCAGGCTTCGCCAGCGGGCCGGCGCTTTTCAGCAGGGCCGGACTCGCCACCGGCAGCACCGTATCGCCAAACAGGCGCAACGCGGTGGCCGGCGCGTTGCGGTCCTGAAGGTAGCGCACGGCAGCGTCGAAGCGTCCGCGGTCGAGGTCGACCAGCCGAGTATCGGCCGAGATGCGGATGTCGATGCCGGGATGGCTGCGGCGGAAATGAGCCAGGCGCGGGATCAGCCAGAAACTGGCAAAGGCCTGCGTCGTCGCCAGCGTCACCGTCGGTTCGTCGCCACCACGCAAATCGGCGCTCGCCGCGCGCAGTTCGGCGAAAGCCGCGGCAACGGCGCGCTGCAGCCGCTCACCGGCGGCTGTCAGCAGCAGGGCGCGTGTCTTGCGCTCGAACAGGCGTACCGCCAGCGCCGACTCCAGCGCATGCACCTGCTTGCTCACCGCCGACTGGGTGATGAAAAGCTGCTGGGCAGCGCGAGTAAAGCTCAGATGGCGCGCCGCAGCCTCGAAGGCGCGTAGTGCGTCGAGCGGCGGCAGCTTGTCATCCATTCCAATGACTCATGAATTCCAGGCCGCGATTTCGCTGGTCAGGGCTTTCGTTGCTGCCGATACTGGGCTCATTCCAATCCCACACGGAGCCAAACATCATGTCCGCACAAGCCATACCGATTGCCTCCCTGGTTTACATCAGCCGCTCGCAGCGAGCCCGCGCCATGCGCGGAGGTCAATCCGGCATCCGCGACGGTCATGCTACAGAATTCCAGGACGGAATGCATCAACTTGGCCGCCGGCGACTCGCCAAGGGAGAAATGTTGGTCCTCCCCGCGATCGACGCCACGCTGGTCTGCCTGGAAGGTGAGCTATGGGTAACGCGCGACGGCGATCCCGAAGACTACATCCTCGGCGCCGGAAACTGCCTGCACCTGGGAATCCGGGACCAAGCCGTGGTGCAGGCGCTGCAGTCCAGCCGCGTGCGCCTGGTCACCGCCTGAAGCCTCAGCGCTTCAGGCGCTCAAGGCAAGCGCGGATGCCAGGCGGAATCGGTGTCGGCTTATCGTCGGCGCGGGCGACGAAAACATGGACGAACCAGCCGACGGCGGCCGGTGCGGTGTCGCCCTGCGGGAACAGGGCAATCTCGTAGCGCACCGAGGATTTCCCCAGGTGCAACACGCGCAGGCCGGCGTCGATGATTTCCGGAAAGGCCAGCGGCGCCAGGTAGCGGCATTGCGATTCGGCGCAGTAACCGATCGCGGTTCCGTCATGAATATCCAGCCCGCCCTCGCGGATCAGGCATTCGTTGATGACCGTATCGAAATAGCTGTAATAGACGACGTTGTTGACGTGGCCATAAACATCGTTGTCCATCCAGCGCGTCGGGATGGCAAGGAAATGCGGGAAATCGGCGCGACGAGGAAGCGGAAGAGCGGTTTCGGCGGGGGAGGTCATCGTGCGGTTCAGGAAGGCGAAAGCGCGCGATGATACCAACAAGCGCGCCGCGCACCGCCGAGCCAGCCGGCGGCGGAGGAATCAGCGGCCTAGCGCTGCGCGACGTACATCGCGGCGAGGAATGCATCGGCGTCGACGTCCTTGGCGGTCGTCGCGCGATGCTGGACTTCCTGCAGTCCAAGCCGAAGCTCGGGGCTGGCCGGCGTCCATTCGGCGTTGAGGACTTCGTCCTCGAACGCTCCGAATTCATCCTCAATAAGCTTGCCAGTACTCATTTCCATCACCATCAACATTGCCGTCTCCTTGAATGGAACCGCGCGCCTCCGAGGATATAACGTCGCGTCGGATGAAAAGTTGAGTGTTGCCTCAAATTCCTTGAAGCCTGTTGTATTGCCGCCACGAATGCCAGCTGAGTGTGACATTTGTCACGCCGGCAAGCTCCCCTTCAAGGCTTCGGAGCTTCGTGCTCGGGATTCCAGGGCGCCACCTTGAGCAACAGCACCATGCCCGGCACGGCGAGCAGCGCGCACAGCATGAAGAAGGGAAACCAGCCGAGCTGCTCGATGAGGAACCCCGTGGTGGCGTTGATGAAAGTGCGCGGCACGGCGGCAAGGCTGGTGAACAGCGCGAACTGCGTAGCCGTGTAGCGCGGATGCGTGGTGCGCGCGATGAAGGCGACGAAAGCCGCCGTGCCCAACCCGACGCCCAGCGCCTCGAAGCCGATCACCAGCGCCAGTTGCGCCAGTTCCAGCGCGCCGACCGTCTCGTGGCGGCCGATCCAGGCGAGCCAGGCGAACCCGAAGATCGACACCAACTGCACCACGCCGAACAGCCACAGCGCGCGGTTGATGCCCAGCTTCACCATCCACAGCCCGCCGATCAGGCCGCCGATCACGGCCGGCCACAAGCCGGCGTTCTTGGCGACGATGCCGATCTCGGACTTGGCGAAACCCATGTCGAGGTAGAAGGGCGTCGCCAGCGCGGTGCACATCGAATCGCCCAGCTTGTAGAGGAAGATGAAGCCGAGGATCAGCAGCGCCTCCCTGGGCCCGGCACGGTTGATGAACTCGTGAAAAGGCTCCACCACCGCGTCGCGCAGGGTTTTCGGCGCGTTGCCGGCCACCGCCGGCTCGCGCGCGAACAAGGCCAGCAGCATGCCCGGCAGCATGAATAGCGCCGTGATGACGAACACCTGGAGCCAGGGCAAGCGGTCGGCCAGGATCAGCGAGAGCGAACCCGGGACCAGCCCGGCGATACGATAGGCATTGACGTGCACCGAATTGCCGAGGCCCAGCTCCTGCTCGGACAGGATCTCGCGCCGGTAGGCATCAAGCGCGATGTCCTGCGTCGCCGAGAGCAGCGCCACCGCGGCCGTCAGCCACAGGATGGGCACGATCTCGCTGCCCGGCGCGAACAACCCGAGCGAGGCGATCGCCGCCAGCAGGCCGATTTGCGTAATCAGCATCCAGCCGCGGCGCCGGCCCAGAGGCGGCGCATAGCGGTCGAGCAGTGGCGACCAAAGGAACTTCCAGGTGTAGGGAAACTGGATCAGTGCGAAGAGGCCGATCGTCTTGAGGTCCACTCCCTCCGAGCGCAGCCAGGCCGGAACCAAATTGAGCAAGAGGTACAGCGGGAGGCCGGACGAAAATCCGGTGAACACGCAGATCAGCATGCGCCGGGTGAACAGCGCGGCAAGCCAGTGCGGCATCAATGTTCGAGGTGCGACTGAATTCGGCGGATGTGCGTCACCATTCGATCCCGTAATGTAGCGAACCGCATTCTAGCCGGCGCACGTTGGCCAGGCGGCGCCGACACGGTCTTGGCCGTGCCGCCAGCGACCGAAGGAAGTCGCTGTGGGGCGCCGACTTCTGCGCAAGCGTGCGAGCGTGCCCAAGGCAGCCCGCCGGTAGAATCCGGCCATCGCTCCCGCAAGGCAGGAAAATCATGGCAAGACCGTTCCACATCGTCGATGTTTTTGCCGCGCATGCCTATGCCGGCAACCCGCTGGCAGTGGTGCTCGACGCAGACGACATGGACACGGCGACGATGCAGCTGGTGGCGGCGGAGACCAACTACTCGGAAACGACATTCGTCGGCTCGCAGCCCGAGGCCGATGGCGGCTACCGCGTGCGCCTGTTCACCCCGGCGCGCGAGATCGCCTTCGCCGGCCACCCGATCCTGGGCACGGCATGGGTAGTGCGCCATCACCTTGCGCCGCAGGAGCCCGGCCCGGTGCGGCTAAATCTTCCGGTGGGCCAGGTGCCGGTGAGATTCGAGGCCGAGGCCACAGGCGAAGAAACTCTTTGGTTCCAGGCACCGCCGGTGAGCGCCGGCCCGACCTGCGCGGCGGAACGCATGGCGGCGGCGCTGGGCCTCGCCACGACGGACATCGACGCCCGGGCGCCGGTGCAACAGTTCGGCGCCGGCACCGCGGCGATGGTGGTTCCGCTCAACAGCCTGGATGCGCTACGTCGTGCGCGGCTCGACCTTGCCGCCTATGCGCCGCTGCTGGCAGAAGGCTTCCCGCCGCTGACCTACCTGTTCTGCCGCGAAACCCACGCCGCCGGCAATGACCTGTGCGCCCGTTTCTTTTTCGAAGCGCACGGCGTGCGCGAGGACCCGGCGACGGGCAACGGTGCGGCCTTCCTCGGCGCCTGGCTGCTGGACCATGGCTACCTGGAGCGCACCAAACTGGACCTGCGCATCGAACAGGGCTACGAAGTACGCCGGCCCTCGCTGGTGCGCCTGCGTGCGGGCGGCACCGGCGCCGGACGAGAGATCAGCGTCGGCGGCGGCGTCATCCCGGTGGTACGCGGCGAACTGGTCTGAGAACTACCCACGGCGGAGATCGACACATGGGCAAGGCCTACCTGATCGGACACATCACGGTGAAGGACGCGGCGAAATGGGACGAGTACCGCAGCCGCGTGCCGGCAACGATGGCGCCCTGGGGCGGGGAGCTGATTTTTCGCGGCACGCTGGCCACGGTGCTCTCCGGCGGGCACGCACATGCCGGCGCGGTAGTCGCCAGCTTTCCCGATGCGACGGCGCTCGCCGGCTGGCACGCATCTGCCGCCTACCAGGCGCTGATCCCCCTGCGGCACAAGGCGGCGGACGTCGTGCTGCTCGCCTACGATGCGTAGCGGCGCCGATTCGATGAGCGGGTGCCGTACAATTGGGGACAACCCGCTTCCACTATCCCCGACCGAGGTCCCCGATGGCAAAACCAAATTATTCGTTCGAAAAGCGCCAGCGAGATCTGGCCAAGAAAGCCAAGAAAGAGGAAAAGCGCCTGCGCAAGGCCAGCGGCCCAGCGATTCAAGAGGGTACCGAAAACCCCGAGCCGGCAGCGCCGCCACCGGCGACCGAGGTAAAAGCCCCCGACTGATCTACGCCGGTGTCAGCGGCCCAGCCGGTAAACCGCCAGGCTGCCGAGGAAGTTCGGCTCCTCGACGACGGCCCGGCCAGCGTCGTCCAGCACCTGCCGCTCGCGGATGACCAGGCCCATCTTCGAACACAGCGACTCGAAATCCAGCAGGGTGAAGAAGCGCAGGTTGGGCGTGTCGAACCATTCGTAGGGCAGGTCTTCCGATACCGGCATGCGCCCGGCCATCACGGCCATGCGGTTCTTCCAGTAGGCGAAGTTGGGGAAGCTGACCACCGCCTCGCGTCCCACGCGCAGCATTTCGCTCAAGATGCGCTCGGTGTGGCGCACGGTCTGCAGGGTGCGCGAAAGCACGACGTGGTTGAACGTCTGGTCATCGAAGCCGGCCAGACCCTGCTCCAGGTTGCCCTGGATCACGTTGATGCCGTTGGCAATGGCGGCGAGCACTTCGGCATCTTCCAGTTCCACACCGTAGCCCTTGGCGCCGCGTTCCTCGATCAGGCGCTTCAGCAGGGAACCATCGCCGCAACCGAGGTCGAGTACGCGCTCGCCGGGCTGCACCCAGCTGGCGATGAGGTCGAAATCCGCTCGTTCCATGGTGGCGCTCATGTCGTGACCCGCTTCAGGAAGCTGTCGACCACGGCGTGGTAATGCGGTTCGTCCATCAGGAAGGAATCATGGCCGTGGGCGCTGTTGATTTCCGCATAGGCCACATCCTGCCCGTTATGCACCATGGCATGGACGATCTCGCGTGAGCGTTCGGGCGAGAAACGCCAGTCGGTGCTGAAGGCGACCACCAGGAATTTGGCGCGGGCACCGGCCAGAGCGCGCGCCAGGTCGTCGCCGTGATCCTGTGCCGGATCGAAGTAGTCGAGCGCCTTGGTCATGCGCAGGTAGGTATTGGCATCGAACACGCCGGCAAACTTGTCGCCCTGGTAGCGCAGGTAGGACTCGATCTCGAATTCGACGTCGAAGCCGTAGCTGCCGGCACCGGTGCGCAGGCGGCGGCCGAACTTCTCGGCCATCTGGTCGTCGGACAGGTAGGTGATGTGGCCGAGCATGCGCGCCAGCCGCAGGCCACGCAGGGGACGCACGCCATGCTCGTAGAAGTGGCCACCGTGAAAATCGGGATCGGTCAGGATGGCCTGGCGCGCGACATCGTTGAAGGCGATGTTCTCGGCCGAGAGCTTGGGCGTCGCGGCGATGACGAGGGCGTGGCGCACCCGCTCAGGATACGACAGCGCCCATTGCAGGGCCTGCATGCCGCCCAGCGAACCGCCCATGGTGGCAGCCCAGGCGTCGATGCCGAGGTGGTCGGCGAGGCGGGCGTGGGAGTCCACCCAGTCTTCGACCGTGACCACGGGAAAGTCCGCGCCCCACGGCTTGCCGGTGGCCGGATTGGGGCTGCCCGGACCCGTGGAGCCGTGGCAGCCGCCAAGGTTGTTCACGCCGACGATGAAGAAGCGGTCGGTGTCGAGCGGTCGTCCGCGCCCGACGATGTTGTCCCACCACCCGACGTTGGCAGGATTATCGGCGGTATGGCCGGCGACGTGGTGATGGCCGGACAGAGCGTGGCAGACAAGGACCGCGTTCGACTTCGCTGCATTGAGCGTGCCGTAGGTTTCATAGACCAGGTCGAAGGCGGGCAGCACCCCACCGCCCTTCAATTGAAGCGGCTGGCTGAAATGCGCGCGTTGCGCAGCGACGAGACCGACACCTGACATGCAAATTCCATATAACGTGCGCGTCAACCGGCGCATTGCCGCGCTCCGACGTCCGCAAACAGCAACGCCCGCGAGCGCGTGAGACAAGCGATCCGGGCGTTGTGACTTCCGTCTCGCTTAGCCGTATTTGTAGTGCGCCCGCAAGCCGAGTCAAATTGGCGCAATAGGCAGACTATGCCGCGTGGCACGCGGCTTGTCAATCGGGCTAGAGCTTGTCCAGTTGCTCGCTGATCTTGTCGGGCTCGTCGGACTTCAGCAGCCTGGCGACGCGTACCGCGAGTTGCGCGGAGTCGGACATCATGACCTGCTGCTTGACCTCGAGCAGTTGCGCCGGATGCATGGAGAATTCGCGCAGGCCCATGCCTAGCAGCAGCTTGGTCATTTTGGGGTCGCCGGCCATTTCGCCGCATACCGCGACCGGCATGCCTACTCGCTGCGCGCCCTGGATGGTCTGCACGATCAGCTTGAGCACCGCCGGGTGCAGGGGGTCATAGAGGTGGGCGACGGCACCGTCGGTGCGGTCGATGGCAAGGGTGTACTGGATCAGGTCGTTGGTGCCGATGGAAAGGAAGTTCAGCCGGCGCAGGAAGGGACCCAGCGAAAGAGCCGCGGCAGGGATTTCGATCATGCCGCCGATCGCCACCGCGTCGAACTTTTGCCGCGCTTCACGCAGCTGCAGTTTCGCCAGTTCGATCAGCGCCAGGGTCTGCTCGATCTCCGTGGCATGCGCCAGCATCGGGATAAGCAGGCGCAGCTTGCCATAGTGCGAGGCGCGCAGGATTGCGCGCAACTGCACCAGGAAAAGCTGGGGCTCGGCGAGGCAGAAACGGATCGCGCGCAAGCCGAGCGCCGGATTGGGCGCCGCCAGGTTGCCGGCCCGATTGCGCAGGGCCCGCGCTTCCTTGTCGGCGCCGATGTCGAGGGTGCGAATCGTCACCGGCTTGTCGCCCATGGCCCGCACCACGCTGCGATAGGCCTCGAACTGCTCGTCTTCGCCGGGCAGTTCGTCGCGGTTCATGAAGAGGAACTCGGTGCGATACAGGCCGACGCCGTCGGCACCGACTTCCTTGGCGCGTTCGGCATCCTGCGGCAATTCGATGTTGGCGTGGAGGAAGACACTCTCCCCGTCCAGGGTTTGCGAGCGTCCCGCGACCAGGCGCTTGAGCTTGGAGCGTTCCAGAGCGAGCGCGGAACGCCGCAGGCGATACTCCTGCAGGACACCGAGGTCGGGATCGACGATCAGCACGCCGCGCGTGCCATCGACGATCAGCAGATCGTCATCCTGGATCAGCGATCGGGCGTGTTGCATGCCGACCACGGCGGGAATCGCCAGGCTGCGGGCCACGATCGCCGTATGCGAAGTCGATCCGCCGAGGTCGGTCACGAAGCCGTCTATCTTGAGGCTCTTGAACTGGATCGTGTCGGCCGGCGACAGATCGTTGGCGACCACGATCAGCTCGTCGTCGATTGCGGCAGCCTTGCGCCGCGCCAGCTTGCGTGCCTTGCCCAGCAACACCTTGAGCACGCGCTCGACCACCTGGACGATATCCTGCTTGCGTTCTCGCAGGTAGGCGTCCTCAAACTCGTCGAACTGGTCGACCACCTGCTGCATCTGCTGCACCATGGCCCATTCAGCATTGCAGCGGCGTTCGCGTATGAGGGCACGGACACCGTCGGTCAGCGCCGGATCGGCGAGGATCATCGCGTGCAGGTCGACGAAGGCCGACAGCTCGGCAGGCGCACCGGGGACGCTGGCTTCGCCGCGCAGCGCGTTCAGCTCGGCGCCCGCGACCTCGACGGCCTTGTCGAAGCGGGCCAGCTCGCCCGCGACGTCGCGCTCGCGCAACTGGTATTGGGCGACTTCGAGGATCACATGCGATACCAGGTGGGCACGGCCGATCGCGATGCCGCCGGATACCGCCTGACCGTGCAGGCTGAAGGTCATTGGCTGCAAGCGCCCCGGCGACTGCCGCCGCTCACTCCGCTTCCCCGAACTTGCCGGCGATCAGGTCGAGGATCTGCCGCATTGCCTCGTCGGCGCGCTCGCCCTCGGTATCGACGATCACGGTCGAGCCCTTGCCGGCGGCCAGCATCATCACGCCCATGATGCTCTTGGCGTTGATGCGGCGACTGCCGCGCTCCATCCAGACCTCGCAGGGAAAGGAGCCTGCGAGCTGGGTGAGCTTGGCCGAGGCCCGCGCATGGAGCCCCAGCTTGTTGAGGATTTCAGCTTCGGCGCGCGGCATGTCACGCGCCCGCCGGGCCGCCCCAAGGGGGCGTGCGTCCAATTTGATGGATGCGACGAAGTCGCTGAACCTTAGTCACCCCTTTTCCAGGAAAAGGGGTCGGAGGATAGGTCGTCATCAGTGCTTCAGCATGTTGAGCACGCCGTCGCGGCCACCGGCCACGGCGCGGGTGACGAGGGTTTCCATGTCCTTGTCGCGGTAGGTCAGCGCACGCAGCAACATGGGCAGATTGACTCCGGCAACGCCTTCGACGCGTCCCGGTTCGAGCAGCTTCATGGCGAGGTTGGAGGGCGAGGCGCCGTAGATATCGGTAAGGATCAGCACCCCCTGCCCGGTATCCACCAGCTTCAGCATGTCGCGCGCCAGCGGCAGCGCGTCGAGCGGATCGTCCTGCGCGGCGACGCCGAGCTGGGCGATCTGCAGCGGCCGCTTGTTGAGCACGTGGCAGGCGCACTGGATCAGCGCTTCGCCGTAGGTGCTGTGGGTGAGAAGGAAGATTCCGATCATGGCGGCATTCTATCGGAAGGCGAACCATGCCAAGGCGAGCGCGACCGCGGCGAGCAAGGCCAGCAGGATGCGCCGTGCCCAGCGCGTCTTTTGCGCTTCGAGTTGGTTATCGGCATCGACGATGCGACGGATGCGGCGCATGGCGGCGCATGGCGACCGTGCGGCGCACGTTGCGTTCCCTGTCGGGGTCGTCTGTCATTGGACTACCTCCAGCTTCAGGTCCGGAACTTCGACCTTGATGCGCGCCTGCATCGCCGGGGTCGCCTGTGCCGTGCCGTCAGCGCCGACTTTCAGCACCGCGGCGACGCCGAGCTTTCGCGCCATGGCACGCCAGTCGCGGCCGGCGATGAAGATGGGTTTGGACAGCGCGTCGGACTTCATGCCCACCGAAGGACCCGGAACGATCAGCACCGTCACCGCCTGCGTGCCCTCGGCAGGAAAGCCGCTGCGCGGATCGAGCAGGTGCGGATAGCGGCGCCCGCCGACTTCGAAAAAGCGGTGGTAGTCACCCGAGGTGCCGATGGCCTCGCCGTCGCGCAGATCCAGCGTGGCCAGCGGCGCACCGCCGACGGCCTGCGGGCGCGGATGCTGGATGCCGATGCGCCAGGGCGTGCCGGCGCCATCGCGGCTGCCCAGCGCAATGACGTTGCCGCCGATGTTGATCAGCGCATTGGCGATGCCGTCCTGCTTCAGCGCGGCGGCGGCGCGGTCGAGCGCGACGCCCTTCAGGTAGCCGCCGAAGTCGATGGCTGCGATATTGCTTCGGCTTTTGACGCACCATCCCCCGGCCCCCCGCCCGGAAGCAGGTGACTTCGGTTCGCCGCGTCGCGACTCCAGGCAATGCCCCTCGCTTACGGACAGGTCGGCGATCGACGGATGCCGCGCCACCAGCGCCGCCACGGCGCCCGGCTCGGGCAGGCGCGGCTGGATGTCATCGGTATGGAAGCCCCACAAGGCGATCAGGCGACCGATTCCGGGATCGAACAGGTGGTCGCCAGCGGCGGCGGCGACTTGCGCTTCGCGGATGAAGGCGGCGAACTCGGCGGATACCTCGTGGCCACGGCCGGCGGCAATGGCCTCGTTAAGGGTCAAGAGATCGGATGGTTGCCAGGCGTGGTAGCTGCGGTGCAGGTAATCGAAATCCCGCAGCACGCGCTCGGCGGCGGCGCGCGCGCGCGCCTCGGGCATGCCGGCAATCGCCAGATCGACGCGCGTGCCGAAGACATAGGATTCCTGCCGCCACGGCTCGGCTTGCCCGCAGGCGGCGAGCAGCACGGTCGCGGCAAGCAGCGTCAGGAGGCGGCGCATTCCCTTTCGAGGGCATCGACCAGCATCGCCGCAACGTCGAAGCGCGTTTGCTGGGTGATCTCGACGAAGCAGGTGGGACTGGTGACGTTGATCTCGGTCAGGCTGTCGCCGATCACGTCGAGTCCGACGATCAGCAATCCGCGCGCCCAGAGGATCGGCGCCAGCGCCTCGGCGATCTCGCGGTCGCGCCCCATCAGCGGGCGCGCCACGCCCTTGCCGCCGGCGGCGAGGTTGCCGCGCGATTCGCCGGCCTTGGGGATGCGCGCCAGGCAATAGGGCACCGGCTCGCCGGCGATCAGCAGGATGCGCTTGTCGCCGTGGCTGATGGCCGGCAGGTAGCGTTGGGCCATGATGCTGCGCGCGCCGAAGCCGGTCAGCGTTTCGACGATGACGTTGCGATTGGAATCCGTCCGCGTGACGCGAAAAATGCTGCTGCCGCCCATGCCGTCAAGCGGCTTGAGGATGACGTCTTCCAGTTCGTCGATGAAGGCATGGATGTCGGCCGGGTCGCGCGCGATCAGCGTGGTCGGCACGTACCGCGGGAACTCGGCGATGGCGACCTTCTCGGAGTGGTCGCGGATCGAGCGCGGCTTGTTCCAGATGCGCGCGCCCTCGGCCTCGGCGCGTTCCAGCAGCCAGGTGGCGGCAACGTACTCGAAATCGAAGGGCGGGTCCTGGCGCATCAGCACGGCGTCGTAGGCGGTGAGCGGCAGCACCGATTCTTCGGCGACGGAGTACCACGCCGTGTCATCAGCGCCGACTTCCAGGCGCTGCGCGCGAGCGGCTACGCTGCCATCGCGCCAGGTCAGCGCCGCGCGCTGGATGACCCATGTCTCGTGGCCGCGCTTCGTTGCGCAGCGCATCATCGCGATGCTGGAGTCCTTGTAGGCCTTGAGGCCTTCCAGCGGATCGAGGATGAAGGCGAACTTCACGACCTACTCCGTCGGTGCGGCGCGCTCGAGTTCGAGCGCGGCGGCGAGCATGGCCAGACGCGCGATCACGCCGTAGGCATAGAAACGGTTGGGCGGCGCGTCGGGCGCGAGCTGGGCGTCGGGCAGCGTGCAGCCGGTCTCGAAGGCCAGCGGCTTGAAGGTCATGCCCGGCGCGTTGAGGTTCTCGTCGATGCCGCGCGCGGTATTGACACGGTAGAAGCCACCGACGACATAACGGTCGATCATGTAAACCACCGGCTCGGCGGTGCCCTCGTCAACGCGCTCGAAGGTCGGCACGCCTTCCTGGATGATGACCTCGGTGACCTGCATGCCTTCCTTGACCACGGCCATCTTGTTGCGCTGCTTGCGGTTGAGGTTCCTGACCTCGCTGGCATCCTTCACCGTCATGATGCCCATGCCATAAGTGCCGGCATCGGCCTTGACGATGACGAAGGGCTCGGACTGGATGCCGTATTCCTTGTATTTGGCACGCATCCGGTAGAGCAGCGTGTCGATGTTGGCGGCGAGGCATTCCTCGCCGGAGCGCTCGTGGAAGTTCACCCTGCCGCAGGTCTCGAACTCGGAATTGATCAGCCACGGGTCGATGCCCAGTTCATTGGCGAAGGCGATCGCGACGTCCTGGTAGGCGGCGAAATGCTTCGACTTGCGGCGCACGTGCCAACCGGCCCACAGCGGCGGGATCAGGAACTGCTCGTTGGTATTCTCCAGGATGTTCGGCACGCCGCCGGAAAGGTCATTGTTGAGCAGGATGGCGCATGGATCGAAGTCATCGAGTCCGAGCCGGCGGCCCTCGGTGCCGATGCGCTTCAACGGCTCCAGCACCAGCGTGTGGCCGTCGGGCAGGTCGAGCGTGGTGGGCGCGGTGATCTCCGGCAAGAGGCTGCCGACGCGCACGTTGAGCCCGGTGTGGCCGAGGATGGTCGCCAGGCGCACGACGTTCATCAGGTAGAACTGGTTGCGCGTGTGGTTCTCGGGAATCAGCAGCAGGTTCCTTGCCTCCGGGCAGATCTTCTCGATGGCCGACATCGCGGCCTGCACGCACAAGGGCAGAAAGGCCGGATTGAGATTGTTGAAGCCGCCGGGGAAGAGGTTGGTGTCGACGGGTGCGAGCTTGAAGCCGGCATTGCGCAGGTCGACCGAGCTGTAGAACGGCGGCGTGTGCTCCAGCCACTGGGTGCGCAGCCAGCGCTCGACGGTGGTGCCGTTGTCGAGGATGCGGCGCTCGAGGTCGAGCAGCGGACCGGTCAGCGCGGTGGTGAGGTGTGGAACCATCGGTTTCGTTTACCTGGACAAACCGCAAGCGGTTTTTTTCGGCGATCTTACACCAGGCCGCTGACCGCGAATTCGGCGAAGGCCTCGGGCAGCAGGGCCTGTTCCAGGCTGCGCTGGGCAAAGAGGAAGCGGCCGTCGCAGACGAAGCCGAGCTCGCTCCAGTCGACGTCGTTGAGCATTTCCGCCAGGCGCCGCAGTTCAGCCGCGCCAAGATTTTTCCGGTGCGGGAACAGCGCGATCACCGCTCCGTCATAGTTGGTGCAGGGATGCAGGAAAAAAGGCCGCGCATTTCGCGTCTTGCCATTGACGTAGACGCGCGGCGCGTCGGATACGAAATGGCGACGGCCCCACTTCCACCAGTTGTTCTCGTCGAAACGGGTGACGCGCCGTGCCAGCAGGCGTTCCTTGTGCTGCTCCAGCCAGTCGATGGGACCTTCGCGGTCGCGCCAGATCATGCGTCGCGTTTCGCCGCTTTGCGCGGTCTTCGAGCAGACGAAATCGGCATTGGCGAATTCCGGGTTGCTGAAAATCTCGTCGGCGCCGGAGACCGCACCGACCCTGACGGCGAACACGCTGGCCAAAGGCAGGCTGTAGATGCCGCGCGTGAACATCAGCTGTCCGCCGGACAAGGCCATGCGCCGGCCATCTGTCAGGCGATGGCTGGCGTTGCCTTTCTCGAAGCGCCAGATGGCGCAGTTGGGAGTGGCGCCGGCGAATATCCTGGCGTCGCCGAGGTCCTCGAAATCGGTGATGGTTCCCTGGTCGCTGAGCCAGGTGTTGAGCCGCCCGGCGCCGGTGGCCTTGAGGAAATCGCGCGGCGTGATGAGGATCAGTTCGCCGCCCGGCGCGAGGTGGCGCACGCACTTCTCGATGAAATGCAGGTAAAGGTTGGCATGGCCATCGAGCAGGCTGGAGGCCAGGCGCAGCGCGGTCTCCGGCAGGATGTCACGCGCCTTCACATAGGGCGGATTGCCGATGATTGTGGCGAACTTCTCGGTTTCCGGATAGGCGAAGAAATCGAGGTTGAAGGCGCCGGGCGGGCAGTGGGCGGGATCCATTTCGATCGCCACGCAGCCGGGAATGCGGTTCGAAAAGGCGCCGTCGCCGCAAGCGGGATCAAGCGCGCGACCATGGTTGCGACGCAGCGAGAGCATGCGCGCGACGATCTCAGGCGGGGTGAAAACCTGGCCGTAGCGGGCGATGTCGAATGTCGTGTGCAACGGTATCCCTCGGGGACGGTGCCGGCGTCACGGCGCTGGAAACGTATCCCGACGCGAGCCCGGGACAGGCGGCGTCTGCGGGAACGCTCAGAACGTGCCGATCACCCACATCGGCACGCGCAGGCCGGCATCCTTCGAATCCTGGCGCACCCACTGACCGTTGCCGGAGTGGTCGAGCAGGTAGTAGGGCACGCCATGCGAGGGCGTTACCTTCATCATGTAGAGCTTGCCGCTGATGCGGAACTCCTCGACCTTGTCCTCGCCGCGACGGGTGATGGTGACCTGCGGTTCCAGCGCTTCGTTGAGCGACCCGGGCGGCGGCGGGGGCGGCTCGGGAATCGGCTCCAGTTTCGGCGGCTGGGTCTGCGCGGCGACATTCAGCGCAAGGGCGGAAAGCAACAGGACGATGGTGCGGCGCATGGCAGATCCTCGGGAAAACGGCCCGCGCGGCGGGAATCCCGCGCCAACGAAGCCTGAAGCAAGTTTATCAAAGGTTCAGCAGCAATTCGTGCTCTTCGGGCAGCGGTCCGAAGCCGCGCGACTCGTAGTGGTCGAAGATCGCCGCCACCACCGCTTCCGGTTCGTCGATGACCTGCAACAGGTCGATGTCCTCGGGATTTATCATGCCTTCGCCCACCAGCCGCTCGCGGAACCAGTCCAGCATCCCTGCCCAGAACTCGCTGCCGACCAGGATCAGCGGGATGCGCGGGGTTTTCCCGGTCTGGATCAGGGTCAGCGCTTCGAGCAGCTCGTCGAGCGTACCGAAGCCGCCGGGCATCACCACGTAGGCGGCGGCGACCTTGACGAACATGTACTTGCGGGCGAAGAAATGGCGGAAGCTTTGCGAGATGTCCTGGTAGTGGTTGGCCTGCTGCTCGTGCGGCAGCTGGATGTTGAGGCCGATCGACATGCTCTTGCCTTCGAAGGCGCCCTTGTTGGCCGCTTCCATGACGCCCGGTCCGCCGCCAGAGACCACGGCGAAGCCGGCATCGGACAACAGGCGGGCAATTTTCTCGGTGAGCTGGTAGTAGTTCGAATCGGGATCGAGGCGTGCGCTGCCGAAGATCGACACGGCGGGCCGCACGGCCGCCAGGCGCTCGGTCGCCTCGACGAACTCTGCCATAATGCCGAACACCCGCCAGGCTTCGCGCGCGCTGGTCGCCGGTGTCGTCGGCGCAGCGGCTTCGGCGCTGCGGGCGCCGCGCGCCAGGACCTTCGGCAGTTTGTCCTTCTCATTCATTCAGCATCACCTCCATGCCCACGCTGCTGCTCGTCGACGGTTCGTCCTACCTCTACCGCGCCTTCCACGCGCTGCCGGACCTGCGCAACTCCGGCGGCCAGCCGACCGGGGCGATACGCGGCGTGCTGTCGATGCTGCGCGTGCTTGAAGCCGACTATAAGGCAGATTTTCGCGCGGTGGTGTTCGACGCCAAGGGCAAGACCTTCCGCGACGACTGGTACCCGGACTACAAGGCCCACCGCCCGCCGATGCCCGATGACCTGGTGGCGCAGATCGAGCCGCTGCACGAATGCATCCGCGCCGCCGGCTGGCCGCTGCTGATGGAGTCCGGTGTCGAGGCCGACGACGTCATCGGCACGCTGGCGCGGCAGGCGGCACAGGCCGGGATCGATTGCGTGATCTCCACCGGCGACAAGGATCTCGCCCAACTGGTGAACCAGCACGTCACGCTGGTGAATACCATGAACGGCGAGAAGCTCGACATCGCCGGCGTCAAGGCCAAGTTCGGCGTGCCGCCAGAGCGCATCGTCGATTACCTCGCCTTGATTGGCGACAGCGTGGACAACGTGCCGGGCGTGCCCAAAGTGGGGCCGAAGACCGCCGTGAAATGGCTGGACGCCTGGGGTTCGCTCGATGCCATCGTCGCCCATGCCGGCGAGATCGGCGGCGCGGTCGGCGAGAACCTGCGCCAACACCTCGGCTTCCTGCCCCTGGGCGTCAAGCTGGTCACCATCGCCTGCGAATTGCCGCTGCCCCTGCAGGCGACCGAGCTGGCCCCGCAAGCGCCGGACACGGCGAAGCTCGAAGAACTCTACGCCCGCCTCGAATTCAAGGGCTGGTTGCGCGAACTGAAGGGCGAGGCGCCCGCGCCGAGGCCGAAAGTCGGCGCTGGCGAGACGGCGGTTAGCGCAGTCCCGCTGGCGGCGATGACCGAACCCGACCGCAGCGGCTACCAGTGCATCCTCGACGACTCGGCGTTGCAGGACTGGCTGGCGCGCCTCGACGCGGCAACGCTGGTGTCACTCGATACTGAAACCACCGACCTTGACCCGATGCAGTCGCGGCTGGTAGGCATCTCCTTCGCCATCGCGGGCGGCCCGGTCGCCTATCTGCCGCTGGGCCACCACTATGCCGGCGCGCCGGAGCAGCTACCGCTGACGGAAACGCTGGAGCGGCTGCGTCCCTGGCTGGAGTCGTCGCGCCACGCCAAGCTCGGCCAGCACCTCAAGTATGACCGCCACGTATTTGCCAACCACGATGTGACATTGCGCGGCATCGTCGAGGACACCTTGCTGCAATCCTATGTGCTGGAGTCCGACAAGGCCCACGACCTGGGTGCGCTGGCGGCGCGCCACTGCGGCCTGTCGACGATCAGCTACGACGCGGTGACCGGCAAGGGCGCCAGCCGCATTTCATTCGCCCAGGTCGATGTCGGGCGCGCCGCCGAGTACGCGGCGGAGGATGCCGATGTCACGCTGCGCGTGCACCAGGTGCTGCGCCCGCAGCTCGCCGCCGCGCCGGAGCTGGAAGCGCTCTACCGCGACCTGGAACTGCCGGTGGCCGAAGTGCTGTTCCGCATGGAACGCCACGGCGTGCTGATCGACGCGGCGACGCTGGCGCAGCAGAGCGACGAGCTCGGGCGCAAGATCATGGCCATCGAAGCCGAGGCGCAGCAACTCGCCGGCCAGCCCTTCAACCTCGCCTCGCCCAAGCAGCTCGCCGAAATACTTTTCAACCAGCAGGGTCTGCCGGTGGTGAAGAAGACGCCATCGGGCGCACCCTCGACCGATGAGGAAGTGCTGGAGAAACTGGCCGAGGACTATCCGCTGCCGAAGAAGATCCTCGAACACCGCAGCTTCGCCAAGCTGAAGAACACCTACACCGACAAGCTGCCGAAAATGATCAACCCGGCCACCGGCCGCGTGCATACCAGCTTCGGCCAGGCCACGGCGGTCACCGGGCGGCTGGCCTCGACCGACCCCAACCTGCAGAACATCCCGATCCGCACCGCGGAAGGCCGGCGCATCCGCTCGGCCTTCATCGCGCCGGCAAATCGCCGTATCGTCAGCGCCGACTATTCGCAGATCGAGCTGCGCATCATGGCCCACCTGTCCGACGACCCGCGCCTGCTCGAAGCCTTCGCCCAAGGCGAGGACGTGCATCGCGCCACCGCCGGCGAAGTCTTCGGCCTGACGCCGATCGAGGTCAGCAGCGAGCAGCGTCGCGCCGCCAAGGCGATCAACTTCGGCCTGATCTATGGCATGAGCGCCTTCGGCCTGGCGAAACAGATCGGCGTCGACCGCACGGCGGCGCAGGCCTACATGGACCGCTACTTCGCGCGTTATCCCGGCGTCGCCCGCTACATGGAAGAGACACGCGCCGTGGCGCGCGAGAAGGGCTACGTCGAAACCGTGTTCGGCCGTCGCCTGTGGCTGCCCGAGATACGCTCGTCCAACGCCGGTCGCCGCCAGGGCGCCGAACGCGCCGCCATCAACGCGCCGATGCAGGGCACGGCGGCCGACCTGATCAAGCGCGCCATGCTGGCGGTGCAGGGCTGGCTCGATGCGCAAGGGCTGAAATCGCTGCTGATGCTGCAGGTGCATGACGAACTGGTGCTGGAAGTTCCCGCGGAAGAGCTCGATCAACTGCGCGAGGCGCTGCCCAGGCTGATGGGCGGCGTGGCCCGGCTCAAGGTGCCGCTGCTGGTGGAAGTGGGCGTCGGCGCCAACTGGGACGCGGCGCATTGATTTTGCGCCGCCGGCTTTGCAATTTCGCGCCGCCACCTTAAAATTGCAAAATGTGGATCAAGAGGACGCTCGCCGACGAACTGCGCAAGCTGACCGCCAGCTTCCCGGTGGTGGCGCTGGTCGGGCCGCGCCAGGTGGGCAAGACCTCGCTGCTGGAGCATGATTTTCCCGAGTTCCGCTACGTCTCGCTCGACACCGCGAGCCAGGCGGAAATGGCCGAGACGCGACCGGCCGAGTTCCTGCAACGCTTCCCGCCGCCCGTCATCATCGACGAGGTGCAGTACGCGCCGGCGCTGTTCCGCCACATCAAGGCCTATGTCGACGCGCACCGCAATGAAAAGGGACTGTTCCTGCTCACCGGCTCGCAGAACTACGCGCTGATGCAGGAGATCTCCGACAGCCTGGCGGGCCGCGCGGCGGTGATTCCCTTCCTCGGCTTGTCGGGCGCCGAATGGCTGGCCTCGCCGGCTGCCAAGGATGGTACCTGGGGACGCTTCTGGTTGCGCGGCGGCTATCCCGGACTGTGGAGCGACGCCGGCGTTTCGCGCGAGCGCTGGTACCAGGGCTACCTGGCGACCTACCTCGAACGCGATGTGCGCAACATCCTGCGCGTCGGCAGCCTGCGCGATTTCGAGCGCTTCCTGCGCGCCTGCGCCGCGCGCTGCGCCCAGACCCTCAACATGTCCGACCTCGGCCGCGACGTCGGCATCTCCGCCACGACGGCGCGTGAATGGATCGGTGCCTTGCAGGCCTCGAACCAGATCCTGCTGCTGGAGCCCTACCACCGCTCGCTGGGCAAGCGCCTGGTGAAGTCGCCCAAGCTGTATTTCACCGACACCGGGCTGGCCGCCTTCCTCATGGGCCTGACCGACGACGCGCCACCACCCGAGCATGTCGGCGGCGCGCTGTGGGAGAACCATGTCGTCGGCCAATGGCTGCGCTGGCGGCACTGGCAACATCCGGAGGCGACGCTCTGGTACTGGCGCGATTCCGGCGGCCACGAAGTCGACCTGCTGGTGGAGTGGCAGCAGCGCCTGTTCGGCATCGAATGCAAGTACAAGGAGCGGCCGGACAGTCACGACCTGCGCGGCCTGCGCCGGCTGCGTGAGTTTTATGGCGATTCTGCGATCCCGGGATTCATCGCCTGCACCACGGCGCAGCCCTTCGATATTGCCGACGGCATGACGGCGATCAGCGGCTGGACGCCGTGGACCCTGCCGGGGATGAAGCCATGAGCGCCCCGCACGGCCGCCCGAAGGGGCGCCAGCCAATACCCGGAGCCGCACCGCGGCGAACCGCAGTCACCCCCTCGCTTGGCGAGGGGGCTGGGGGGAGGGTCGTATCATGACCGGAAGTCGCGAGTTGTACCTCCGTCTGCTCTCCCACGTGCGCCCGCACTGGAAGGGTTTCGCCCTGACCCTGGCGGCCACAGCGCTGGCGGCGGCCACCGAGCCGCTGTTCCCGGCGCTGATGAAGCCGCTGCTGGACAAGGGCTTCGGCCAGGGCGAGCAGGGCTGGCTGGCCTGGCTGCCACTGGCCATCGTCGGCATCTTCGTGCTGCGCGGGGTGGCCGGCTTCCTCGCCGGCTACGGCATGTCCTGGGTCTCGAACAAGGTCATCACCGACCTGCGCCAACTCATGTTCGAACGCTTGATGCGGCTGCCGGCAAGCTACTTCGACGCCCACGCCTCCTCGATTCCGGCCACGCGCATCGCCTATGACGTGAATGGCGTCGCGGCGGCGGCAACCTCGACGCTGACCGTGCTGATCCGCGACACGCTTTCGGTGCTCGGCCTGGTCGGCTGGCTGCTGTGGCTCAACTGGAAGCTGACCCTGATCAGCCTCGCCGTGATCCCGCTCACGGCACTGGTGGTGCGCGCCTTTTCCAAGCGCCTGCGACGGCTCTCGCTGGCTTCGCAGGAAGGCATGGCGCAGATGAACCAGGTATTGCACGAATCGATCCGCGGCCATAAGGTGGTCAAGATCTTCGGCGGCGAGGAACACGCCACGGCGCGCTTCTTCAAAGTGAACAACGCCCTGCGCGGCTACGGCATGCGCCAGGCGATCGCCGCCGCCGCCGTGGCGCCGATCACGCAGATCTTCGCCTCGGTCGGACTGGCCATCGTGGTCTGGGTCGCCCTGCAGCAATCGGCCGGCAACGAAACCACCGTGGGCGGCTTCGTCTCCTTCATCACAGCGATGCTCCTGCTGCTGGCGCCTCTCAAGCACCTGGCCGACATCAACGCACCGCTGCAGCGCGGCCTGGCCGCCGCCGAGAGCGTGTTCCGCATGCTCGACGAAGCCGCGGAAGTCGATCAGGGCACGGTAAGCCTGGGCGGTAAGGACAAGGCGCGCGGCGAAATCGAGTTCGCCGGTGTCGGCCTGCGTTACGCCAGCGCCGATCGCGACGCGCTGTCCGGCATCGACCTCAGCATCCGTCCCGGCGAAACCGTGGCCCTGGTCGGCCCCTCGGGCGGCGGCAAGACTTCGCTGGTCAATCTCGTGCCGCGCTTCTATCACGCCGGCAGCGGCCGAATCCGCATCGACGGCCAGGACATCGAAACCCTGACGCTGCAATCCCTGCGCGCCAACATCGCCCATGTCGGCCAGGATGTTTTCCTGTTCGACGACACGGTCACCGCCAACATCGCCTACGGCGGCAAGCGCGATGCGACTCGCGGCGAGATCGAGGCTGCCGCACGCGCTGCCCATGCGCTGAAGTTCATCGAAGCCATGCCCCAGGGCTTCGACACCGTGATCGGCGAGAACGGATCGCGCCTCTCCGGTGGCCAGCGCCAGCGCATCGCCATCGCCCGCGCCATCCTCAAGGACGCACCGATCCTGATCCTCGACGAAGCCACCTCGGCACTCGATAGCGAATCGGAGCGCGCCGTGCAGGAAGCGCTCGAAGCCCTCATGCGCGGACGTACAACATTGGTCATCGCGCACCGCCTGTCCACAGTCGAACATGCCGATAGAATTGTCGTGCTGGCGCAGGGGCGCATTGCCGAGGTCGGCAGCCATGCCGAGTTGCTGGCGGCTGGTGGCGTCTATGCCAGCCTCTACCGGCTGCAATTTGCGGAGGCCGCTTGAAAATCCTTCACACCGAGGCCTGGAGTTGTTACGAGGAGCCCTCGTTGTGAAAATCCTTCACACCGAGGCCTCCTGTGGCTGGGGCGGACAGGAGATCCGCATCCTCGAAGAATCGCGCGGCCTGATCCAGCGCGGCCATGAGGTCAGCGTTGCCTGCCCGGCCCACGCTCGCATGGCCGCCGAGGCAGCGCGCTTCGGCGTGCCGGTGACGGTCCTTCCCATCGAATTCAAGACGATCGCCGGCTTGCGCGCGCTGCGCCGCCATCTCGCCGCGGCCCGCCCCGACGTGGTGAACACCCACAGCTCGGCCGACTCCTGGCTGGTGGCGCTGGCCTGCGCCACGCTGCAGGCGCCGCCGTCGATCGTCCGTACCCGCCATATCTCGGCGCCGGTCGCGGGCAATTTCGCCAACCGCTGGCTCTATCGTCAGGCACGCGCGGTGGCGACCACCGGCGAGAGCCTGCGCCGGCACCTGCTCGACACCCTCGACCTCGACCCGGAGCGCATCACCTCGGTGCCGACCGGCATCGACACCGAGCGCTTCGCCCCAGCCGACAAGGCCGCCGCCAAGACGGTGCTGGGGCTCGACCAAAGCAAGACCCATGTCGGCATCGTCGCCACCCTGCGCAGCTGGAAAGGCCATCTCTACCTGCTCGATGCGTTCGCACAATTGCAGCGGCCGGATCTTCAGCTCGTGATCGTCGGCGAAGGCCCGATGCGAGGGCCGATCATGGACAAGATCGCCGCGCTCGGCCTCGGCGATCGCGTCACGCTGGCCGGACAACGCACGGACCCCGAGCACTGGCTGCAGGCGATGGACGTGTTCTGCCTGCCGTCCTACGCCAACGAGGGCGTGCCGCAGGCCATCCTGCAAGCCATGCTATGCGCCCTGCCCATCGTCACCACGCCGGTAGGATCAATCCTCGAAGCCGTGAGCGACGGCGAGACGGCACTGGTAGTACCGCCAAAGGATGCCACCGCGCTGGCCGCCGCCATCAACCGATTGCTCGACAATCCAGCGCTTGCGGCACACTTGGGCGACCACGCGCGCCGTGTCGCCAGCGCCGACTTTTCCCGGGACACCATGCTTGATCGCATGGAAACCATCTTCCGCCAGGCCCGATCATCATGACGACGCCCCTCGACTGGACCACGGTCTCCGACGATCCCAACAACCGCGAGGCCAAGGCCGCCGTGCGCACCTGGCTGAAGACCGCGCAAACCGTGCATACCGGCAACGACCTGCTCGGCCACATCGAAGGCCTGGTGCGTGGCAAACGCGTGCTCGACATCGGCGTCGTGTCCCACAGCGCGCGCTACTTCGACCTGCCGGATTGGCGCCACGGCCGCATCCACAGGGCGGCGGCCTATTGCGTGGGCATCGACATCCTGGAACCGCTGGTGGCAGAACTCAACACCCGCGGCTTCAACGTGCGCTGCGTCGACGCCACCTCGGAGGCCGACCTCGGCGAACGTTTCGACCTCGTTTTCATCGGCGACGTCGTCGAACATGTCGACAACGCGGTGCTGTTGCTGAAATTCGCCGCGCGCCACCTGGCCCCGGGAGGGCGCCTGTTCGTGACCACCCCCAATCCCTTCTCGCGCAAGTTTTTTCGCCAGTTCAAGCGCGACGGCGTGATGGTGGTCAACCTCGACCATGTCGCCTGGATCACGCCGACGCTGGCCATGGAACTGGCCCGCCGTGCCGGCATCGCACTCGCGGCCTACCACCTGGTCAAGCGCTTTTCACCCGTGGCGTTGCTGCTCAAGCGCCTGATCGGCTGGCGTCTGGAACCGGTCGAATTCTCGTTCCCGGACTACCTCTATGAGTTCGTCCGCCGCGACTGAAACCGGCCTGCCGGCGCCGCGCGACATCCTCTACATCAATGTCTCGCGCATCGGCGACACGCTGCTGGTGACACCGGCGGTGCGCGCCGTCG
Organism: Sulfuritalea sp.; assembly: GCF_017302275.1. Classification (GTDB taxonomy): domain Bacteria; phylum Pseudomonadota; class Gammaproteobacteria; order Burkholderiales; family Rhodocyclaceae; genus Sulfuritalea. Next base: position 37,855 of record NZ_JAFLDR010000017.1, on the reverse strand, counting down.
CCGCCCGCTGGCCGCAGGCGCGGATCGATTTGCTGGCGCATCCCAAGCGCGAGGAAGTCGTGCGCCACCTTCCGTTCGTGCGCCGCACCGGCGGCATCGAGAAGCAGCGCGCGCGTTTCATGGGCCGCATCGGGAATCCATTCGCTGGCAAGCGCTACGACCTCGCCTTCGTCTGCAACTTCGATGCGCCGCTGGTCGAGTATGCGCTGCGCGTGGCGCGCCGCGTCGTGGCCTTCCGCCAGCCCGACGAGGCACTCAACCGGCGCCTGTACCGGGCCGTCGAGCATCCGGCGCTGCAGACCACCCACGCGGTCGACATCCAGTTGCTGCTGCCGGCGGCCGTCGGCGCCGCGCCGGCCGGGAGGGCGCTGAGCTATTGCGTTACCGCCGGCGAAGAGCAATGGGCGGCAGGTTTCCTGGCGGAGCACGGCATCGACGCTTGTCACCCGCTGCTCGGCCTCCAGGTGGCGAGCTTTCCGACCAAGGCTTACCGTGACTGGCCGCCCGGCCACTTCAGCGAACTTTGCCGGCGCATCCGCGCGCGCTGGCCCGGCGCCCGCTTCCTGATCTTCGGCGGCGAACTGGAGAAGGCACGCACCACGGCCCTCGCGGCGGAACTCGGCGACTCGGCCACGCTGTGCGCCGGCCGCTTGAGCCTGCGCGAAACCGCGGCACTGATGAACCGGATCGATCTGTATGTCGGCGTCGACACCGGGCCGACGCACCTGATGGGCGCGTTGCGGCGGCCGATGGTCGCGCTCTACCACGGCTATTCGCCAAGCCGCGTGCTGGCCCCGCTCGACCATCCCTGCCTGTATGCCATCGATCATCCGCTGGCCGACCGCTGCACACCCGAGGCGGACATGGCCGCGATCACGGTGGACCGCGTCTGGACGGCGGTACAGCAGGCGCTGGCCGAGCATCCGGCGCCATGAAGTTCGCCCTGTTCACCACCAACCTTGCCGGCGGTGGCGCGGAAAAGGCACTGGCCAAGATAGCCGCCGGACTGGCCGGGCGCGGCCACGAGGTCGATTTCATCGTCTGCGAAGACGCCGGCCTCTACCCGCCGCCTGCCGGCTGCCGCTTCCACGCCCTGGCCAGCCGCGCCGGCCACGGCTGGCTGGGCAAACGCCGCCTGGCCTGGCGGCTGGCTCGCCTGCTGAAATCGCGGGGGCAGGACCTGCTGGTATCGACGCTGCCTTTTGCCGACGAAGTGGCGGTACTGGCGCGCGCGCCGCGCCACGTCTGTCGCATCGCCAACACGCTTTCGGCCGAGATCGCGCGCCTGCACGCCGCCAAGGCGGAACGCCGCGCGGCGCGCTATCGCCGGCTCTATGGCAGGTGCCGGCTGGTCGCCGTCTCGCAGGGCGTTGCCGACGACCTGCTGTCGCAGTTCGGCATCGGGGCCGGTTCGGTGCGCGTGATCGGCAATCCCTTCGACTTCGCCGCGATCCGCGCCCAGGCCGCCGAACCCTGCCCGTCGCGACCCGCGGACCCTTACATCCTGCACGTCGGCCGCTTTGCCGCACAGAAGCGCCATGATCTGCTGCTGGCCGCTTTCGCGCGCGCCGGATTGACGCAACGACTGGTGTTGCTGACGCCGCCCGATCCCCGGCTCGATGCGCTGATCGCACAAGCCGACCTGCAAGGCCGTGTCGTCAGCGCCGACTTTCAGGCCAACCCCTACCCGTGGATGGCCGGCGCCGACCTGCTGGTGCTGTGTTCCGACCACGAAGGCCTGCCCAACGTGCTGATCGAGGCGCTGGCCTGTGGCACGCGCGTGGTCAGCACCGACTGCCCGTCCGGCCCGCGCGAGATCCTCGGCGGCGAACTGGCGCAGCAACTGGTTCCCTGCGCCGATGTCGATGCGCTGGCGCAGGCGATGCGCGCCACGCTGGCGGCGCCGAAACCGGCGCCGGCAACCGTCGCGCAGGCGCTGGCGCCCTATGCGGCCGACCGCGCGCTCGACGCCTGGGAAACATTGGCGCGGGAGAGCCTCTGATGTGCGGCATCCTGCTCACGGTCGGCGAAGCTTTCCGCCGCGATTTCGACGCCGCGCTGGGAGCACTCGGCACACGCGGTCCCGACGCCCGCGAGACCCTGGCCCACGGCGCCGCCCTGCTTGGCCACGCGCGGCTCGCCGTGATCGACATCGACGGCGGGCGCCAGCCGATGACGACGACCGACGGTCGCCTGGCGATGGTCTACAACGGCGAGATCTACAACTTCGCGGAGTTGCGCCGCGAACTCGAAGCGGCCGGCCGCGCCTTCGCCACGCGCTCCGACAGCGAGGTGCTGCTGGCGGGCTACCTGCACTGGGGTCAAGCGGTGCTGGAAAAGCTCGACGGCATGTTCGCCTTCGCCATCCACGACCGCGCCGACGGCAGCATCTTCCTTGCCCGCGACCGGCTCGGCATCAAGCCGCTGTTCTGGGGCGTACATGGACAAGGATTCGTCGCCGCATCGACGCTGGAACCCTTCTTCGCCCTGGCCGCCTTCCCGAAACGCCTCGACGCCGAAGGCCTGCGCGATTACCTCGCATTCCAGACGCCGCTGGCGCCGCGCACGCTGGTGCGCGGCATCCATGCCCTGCCGCCCGGAGCCTGCCTGACCTGGAGAGTCGGCGCCGACGCTACGGTGCGCCAGTGGTGGACCATCCCCGATGCCGGCGAGGCGGCGCCCCGACACGAAGCGCTGGTCGCCGAGACCGACGCCCTGCTGGCGCAGGCGATCGAGGACCAGCTGGTGGCCGACGTTCCGCTCGGCGCTTTTCTTTCCGGCGGCATCGACAGCAGCCTGGTCGTGCATTACATGGCGCAGGCCGGGGCGCGGCCGATCCGGACCTTCAGCGTGCGCTTCGCCGAGGCCGGCTTCGACGAGAGCCCGGCCGCGCGCGCCGTGGCCGAGAAGTACGGCACCGAGCACCACGTGCTCGATGCGCCGCAACTTGGCGCCGACGCGCTGGCGGCGGCGCTGGCCGACCTCGACCAGCCGTTGGCCGACCCGGCCTATGTGCCGACCTGGGCGCTCTCAAAGCTGACACGCAAGCATGTCACCGTGGCGCTCTCGGGTGACGGCGGCGACGAACTGTTCGGCGGCTACCCGCGCTTTCTCGACAGCGCCGACCGCTACCCGGACAGCGCCGCCAGGCGCGCATTGCGGATGATGCTGCGGCATGGCCTCGCGCCCGGCAGCCTGACCCGGCGCGCGCTGGCCGGCGCCGAGCTGCTGCTCTACCGCCGTGTCGAACTGGGCGACTACCCGGGCAGCCGCAAGGACCTGCGCGCCTATCTCGCGCCCGATGTCGCGCGCGCGGCGCATCCCGAATCCACGCTGCAACTCTGGCGCGATCTCGCGGCGCGCCACGGCAGCTACGATCGCGGCGCGCTGCTGCGCGCCGACCTGTGGACCTACCTTTCCGAAAACTGCCTGGCCAAGACCGACCGCGCCAGCATGGCGCACGGCCTCGAAGTGCGCGTGCCGCTGCTGGCCAACGCGCTGCAGGAACGCATGCTCAGGCTCCCCGCGAGCGTGCATTTCGATGCCGGCGGCGGCAAGGCCATCCTGCGCGCGCTGGCACGCAAGCACCTGCCCGAAGCGGTCTGGAACCGCGAAAAGCACGGCTTCTCGGTGCCCTTGCGCACCAACTTCGCCGGCCCCTGGCACGACTGGGGCGATGCCCAGGTGGCGGCCGCCGCGACCCGCGCACCCTGGCTGGCGGCAGGCGCGCTGGCCGCCCTGTGGCGCGAGGCACGGCTGGGACGGGGCAATGTCCGCCTGATGTACACTTTCGCCGTGCTGCTGTCCTGGCTCGAAACGCATCCGCTGGAACCGACGTGAACTTCCTGAGGCATTTCCTGTTTGTGCTGCAGCAACGGCGCGCCGGCAATCGCGTGTCCTTCGCCGCCTACATCAAGGGCTACGATCGCATCGAACTCGGCCGCGGCTGCAAGATCCACGCCGATGCATCGGTCGACGCCTCGCGCAGCCCCGGCGTTCGCTTCGGCGACAAGGTGACGCTGAACCGCTATGCCTACGTGCAGGGCGGCAACGGCGGCGTGCGCCTGGGCGACCGCGTCGAGGTGAACAACTTCAGCATCGTCAATGGCACCGGCGGCGTCGATATCGGCGACGACACGCTGATCGGACCCGGCGTGCGCATCATCTCCTACCAGCACGGCTACGCCCGCGGCGCGACCATCCGCTCGCAACCGGTGGATGCCAGGCCGATACGCATCGGCCGCGATGTCTGGCTCGGCGCCAACTCGATCATCCTGGCCGGCGTAACAATCGGCGACGGCGCCGTGGTGGCCGCCGGCGCGGTGGTGCGCGAGGACGTGCCGTCACATGCGGTGGTCGCCGGAGTACCGGCCACGATAAGAAAGTACAGGGAATAGACCATGCGCAGCAACGGCCGTACCGCACGCAAGCTGAAAAAAATCGCCTGGCGCTTCAAGCAGCCGGACTGGGCCGACAACCATGGCGTGATGCTGCCGGTCAGGCACCCGCTGGTGTCGCCCGGCATCGCCCGCGAGATCTACCTCGGCGACTACGAGGCGAAGGAGATCGAAATCATTTCCCGGCGGCTGGCAACCGACGACGTGGTGTTCGAGGTCGGCGCCGGACTCGGCTACCTCTCCGCCTACTGTGCCAAGCGCACTGGCAGCGACAAGGTCTTTACCTACGAAGCCAACCCGGAACTGATCCCGCTGATCCGCGAAACCCATGCCCGCAATGCGGTGGCGCCAACGCTGACCAACGCCCTGCTGGCCCAAGGCGAAGGCGAACGCGAGTTTCGCATCGAGGCTGATTTCTGGGCCTCGTCCGCGCATCGCGACGGCGGCCGCGCCATCATCGTGAAGCAGGTCGACCTCAACAGCGAGCTGGCGCGTATCCGGCCCAGCTTCATGATCGTGGACATCGAGGGCGGCGAAGCCGAATTCTTCGCCGCCGCCGACCTTTCGATGGTGCGCAAGATCTGCGTCGAGACCCATCCCGACGTACTCGGCGACCGCGTCCTGTCGGAGATGTTTGCCGGGCTGGTCGGCAAGGGTTTCGCGCTGGATTTCTCGCTGATCCGCAAGAACGTGTTCTTCTTCCACAGGCCAGCATGAGTGCCGCCTGCCGGGCCGCCCCAAGGGCGGAGCAGCCAGCGATCTGGAGCGGCATGGCCGCGAACCGCGGGCACCCCCGTCCCCGGGGCGGGGGTTGGGGGGTGGGTAGTTCATGACCGTCAGGGATGTCCTGCTGATCGCCCACGGCAGCCTGCATCCGGCCCTGCGCCGCGAGCTGGCCGCGCGCGGGCTGGTCATGCGCGAAAGTCGGCGCTGGCAGGATGCCGACCGCAGTGATCCCGACCGCATGCTCGGCGCCTACACCTGGTTCTACGAGGGATTGCGCCATCCGCTGACGGTATGGGGCATGTCGCGTTTCCTGCGTCGCCGCGGCATCCCGCTCTTCGCGTGGAACCAGGACGCGCCGCACTACCTCAACCGCGCCGCCTGGCGCCTGGACTGGCTCGACCGCGCACGCCTGTTCGACCTCTACGCCACGCACAGCCTGATGGACGCACGGCGCAATTTCGCCGACAGCGTGCTCTACCTGCCGAACGCCGCCGATACGGCCCGTTATCACCTGCATGGCGCGACGCTGGCCGAGCTGCGCGACCCGGCCCGCTATGAGCATGACGTCAGCTTCTTCGGCGCGATGGACGGCAGCCGCTACAAGGAGATGCGCGGCCGCCAGGAGTTCTTCACCGCGCTGGGAAAGCGGCTGGCCGCACGCAGCATCCGCTACCTGTTCCGTGAGGCCTCCGGCATGAGCATCGAAGAGCAGGTAGGCTTGATCCAGAAGACCCGCATCAACCTCAACTTCGGCGCCTCGTGCGACTACGGCGCGCCGCTGGCCACGGGCCTGCCGGAACGCTGCTACGGCATTCCGGCCTGCGGCGGCTTCCTGCTCTGCGACAAGCGCAGGCATGCACGCGACGATTTCACGCCGGGCGACAACTGGGCCGAGTTCGAAGGGCTGGACGACTGCCTGGCGCGGATCGAGTTCTGGCTGGCGAACTTCGCCGCCGCGCGCGACCTCGCGGAACGCTGCCACACCCATGTCATGGCTCGCCACACCTACGCCCATCGCGCGGCGACGCTGCACGACGCGCTGCTGGCATGGCACGGGGGAAAGCGGGGCCGACTGCAATGAGCACCCCCTTGCTGTCCCTGGTGATCCCGGTCTACAACGTTGCACCCTACCTGCCGCGCTGCCTGGAAAGCCTGGCCGCGCTCGATCCGCCGGCCGACGAGATCATCGTCGTCGACGACGGCTCGACCGACGACTGCCCGCGCATCCTCGCCGAATGGGGAGCGCGCCTGCCGCGGATGCGCGTGATCCGGCGCGAGAACGGCGGGCTTTCCGCGGCGCGCAACACCGGGCTCGACGCCGCGACCGGCCGCTACCTCGCCTTCGTCGATTCCGACGACTTCGTCGCGGCGGACGCCTACGCCGAGGCGCTGCGCCTGGCCGAGCAGGACCGCCTCGACATGGTTCTGTTCAACGCGGACTACCATTTCGAGGGACGCGAAGCGGACTACCCGATCTACGCCGGCGTGGCGCCGACCGGGGTGATGGCCGGTCGTGAGTGGCTGCGCCAGCGACTCGCTGCCGGTCGGCTGCTGCACATGGTCTGGATGCACCTCTACCGCCGGGATCTCATCGAGGCGATTCGCTTGCGCTTCATCCCGCCGCTGGTGCACGAGGACGTGGTCTGGACCACGCGTGCCCTGCTCGCCGCGCAGCGCGTGCGCTACATCGACCGGATCGCGGTGCATTACCGGATTCCGCAGCGACGCTTCACGCCGGAGCAGAAGCAGCGCCGGCTGCAGGGGATCGCCGACAGCACGGTGGCGAACACGCGAATGCTGACGGCGATCGCCGACGGCCTCGACGACGCGGAGCTTGCCGCGCTGTTGCGCGGGCAGATGGTCGATGGCGGCCTCGCGGTATTTCACAAGCTGGCCCAGATGCCGGATCGCGCCGCCGCCTCGGCCATGCTGAAACGGCTGCGCGTGGCAGGCGACATCGCGCTGCTGTGGCGGCATGCGCGGGATACCGCCCAGCGCCGTCGCATTGCGCGTCACTGGCTGCGCTCCTGGTTCGGCGGCCTGGGCAAGTGAAGCGCGCGGCCACGGCAATCGAGGTTTTCTGGCAGGCCTGGCTGGCAGCCGTGGTCTTCGTCTTCCCGATTCCACACACCATCGCGTTGCGCAACCTGCTGCTGCTGGTCGGCCTGGCGGCGCTGCTCGCCACCTGGCGCGGCGCGGCGCGACTGCGACTGCCGCCGCTGCTGAAACCGGCGGCGTGGGGGCTGGTCGCGACCACCGCCTGGCTGGTCCTGCATTCGCTCACCGTGGCGCCGGCGCCGACTTTTGCTCTGGACAGCCTGCGCGGTGACTGGATCGTGCCGCTGCTGGTTGCGGCGCTGGCGATCGGCGCCGCGGCACGCATTGAACCCCGCCTCGCGCTGCGCGCCGTGGTGGCCGCGCTGCTGGCACACATGCTGTGGATGTTCGCCTGGCAGTTCTGGCTGCTGGCGACCACCGGCGCCGTAGGCGACGGCTCGAAGGGGATCGTTCCCTTCGGCGAGCGCGATTACCACAGCAGCTTGAATGGATTCCTGCTCGCCCTGCTGCTCGCGGAACGACTCGCGGCGCGTACCGGCCATGCGGTATTTGCCACCAAGCCGGGCTGGATCGCGCTGACAATGACGCTGGCTGCCGACCTTGCCGCGCGGGTGCGCAACGGCACCCTGGTCAGCCTGATCCTGCTGGCGCTGGCACCGGCCCTGATGGTCGGTCGCCGCCCGCGTTTCGTGCTCCTGCTGCTCGCGGTAGCGACGCTCGGCGGGGTATCCCTGGCGCTGGACGCACGCTGGAGCCGCTTCGCCGAGTCGGCCGCGATCGGCTGGAATTCGCCCAGCCGCTACTGGTTGACCCCCGACCCCGCCCTGCAGCCGACGACTCCCTCCGGCGCGATCCTGGAGGACTCCGCCTACATGCGTGCCGCCTGGGCGCACCGCGCCGTGACGGCGATCGCCGCACAGCCGCTCGGACTCGGATTCGGCCGCGATGCCTTCGGTCGCGCCATCGAGCAGGCCTACGGCCACCGCGGCATGGTCAGCAGCCACAGCGGCTTGCTGGATTTCGCCATCGGCAGCGGCCTGCCCGGCCTCGCCCTGCTATTGCTCACGGCGGGGCTGGCGATCCGGGGCGGCTGGCGCCAATACCGTCGGCATGATGATGCCGCCGGCCTGATGCTCAGCCTCCTGGTCGGCGGCTACCTGTTGCGCTGCCTGATCGACGGCCACATGTCCGGCTGGCGGCTGGGTCTTTTCGCCTTCCTCTGCGGCGTGCTGATCGCGGCGATGAAGAGGTCGCCGGAAAAGCCATGAAGCACGTACAAATCAACCTCCAAAACCATTTCGGCGGCGGCGAGGTCTACACCACCTTCTTTTGCCGCGCCTTGTCGCAACTCGGCGTGGCGACGACACTGCTGGTTCACCCGCGCGCCGGATTCTGGGACCGGCTCGGCTTGCCCGCCGATACCCGACGCATCGCCGTGGCCGGCATCGCCGACCTGCCTCGCCACTTGCCTGCGGGTCCGCTCTGGCTGCTCTCGCACGGACCGCTGCCAGCCGCGCTGCGGCAACCGATGCCACGGCGCCTGCGCAGTGCCATCGCCCACATGCCGGTGCAGGGACGCGACCCGGCCGCCTTCACCGATCACGACCGGATCTACCCGGTTTCCGGCTGGGTGCGCGACGGCCTGCTGGCCGCCGGCCTGCCGGCCTGGGGCACGCCGCTGCTGGGTGTCGCCGGACTCGGCGCGCGTGCCACCGGGGGGGATTGCGCCATCCGCCGCGCCAGCCGCTATGACTGGGACCGCCGCAAGGGCCGCGACCGCCTGCTCGGCGCGCTGGAACCCGTTGCCGAAGCGCTGCGCCCGCATCCCGCCTTCGAGCGCCGCGCCGGCCTGACGCTGGGCATCGTCTCGCGCCTGACACCGATCAAGCAGTTCCCGCAACTGTTCGCGCAGCTGGCGCCGGTGCTGGCCAGGCATCCGCAGGTGAACCTGGAAATCTTCGGCAGCGGCGGCTACGCCTCGGTGCGCGACCTCGACCGCGCGCTCGCCGCGCTGCCGCCCGGCCAGGTGCGCTTCTGGGGCCAGCAGGGGGATGTCGGCAGCATTTACCGGCAACTCGATTACCTGCTCGCCGGGCTGCCCGAAAAGGAGGCGCTGGGCCTCAACGTGATCGAGGCGCAGGCTTGCGGCACGCCGGTGATCGCCGTGGATGCGCCGCCCTTCACCGAAACCGTGCTGGATGGCACGACCGGCTTCCTCTACCGCGATCCGCGCCTCGATGCCGGCGCGGATTTCGCCCGGCTGCTCGACGAATTGCTCGCCGGCCGTGCGCGCCCGCAACCCGAACTGGCGCAGGCCCACCTTGCGCGCTTTTCCTTCAAGGCCTTCGTCGAGCGCCTGCGACCTATCGTGGCCGACGCCCGGCCTTACACCAGCCGCGAATAGAGCGCCATCAGCTGCGCCGCCATCGTCGTCAGTTCGAGATGGGCGACGCTGGCGCGCGCGGCATCGCGCATCAGGGGGGCGCGCCCGCACAGGTGATCGAGGCTGGCCGCCAGCGCCGCCGCGTCGCCCGCCGCGACCACCGCGCCATTCGCCTCCGTCACCAGTTCCGCGGCGCCGCAGGTCGTCGTGGTGACCAGCGGCAGGCCGCAAGCCAGCGCCTCCAGCGCGGCATTGGGAAACGGGTCGTAGCGCGTCGGCAGCGCGAACAGGTCGGCCGCGCCATAGAACGGCCGCACGTCCGTCTGCGCGCCGAGGAACATGACACGATCATCGATGTCCAGCGTCTGCGCCAGCTTGCGCATCAGCATTTCCTGCCTGTCGCGGCCGACCACCCACAGCCGCGCGTCTCGCCGCTGCATGCCCGCCATGGCACGCAACAGGGTCGGCAGGCCCTTGCGTTCATAGCCGGAACCGACGAAAAGCATCACCGGCGTCGCGCCGATGACGCCGGTCTTGGCGCGCAACGCCCGCCCCTGCTCCTCGCGCAGGCGCGGATGGAAGGCGTCGAGGTCGACCCCGTTGTAGATTACCTGTAGCTTCTCGTCGGCAAGTCCGAAGCGGCGCGCGATGTCGTCCCTGACCATGCGCGAGTTGCAGATCACCGCCCGCAGGTCCCGGTGGCCGAACATTTCCGCCTCCGCCGCCAGGGTGTAGCGATGCCAGGGCGCGAAGCGGTCCAGCGGCTTGCCGCGCAGTTCCAGCCAGGTGGCATGGACGCCGTCGCCGGCGCGGTAGATGTCGCAGCCGGGGATGCGCTCGTGGCTTTGCACCAGCCCGAAGCGCCGCTCGGCGATCAGGCGCCGCACGCCGCGGGCGAAACCGGCATCGCGCCAGGTACGTCCGATAAAGAACGGATCGACACGGATGCCCGGCGCCTCGCCCTGCCACTGCCGGGCGATGATGCTGACATCGACGCCCCGCGCCCGCAAGGCATCCAGCGCACGCGCAACAAATCTTTCGGCGCCGCCGAAGGGCGTGTACTTCTGGCGCACGATGGCTAGCTTCACAACAGCTCTTCGCAGGCTGCGAGAACCTGCGCCACCGGCAGCGTGGTCAGGCAATCGCTGACCTTGCTGTCGTTGCAGCCCGCCATACCGCAGGGCCGGCAGGGATGGTCCGGCGAGGCGACCACCCGGTGTCCCGCACCCCACGGGCCCCATTCGCGATCGCCCGAGGGGCCGAAGATGGCCACCACCGGCGTGCCCATCGCCGCGGCGATGTGCATCGGCGCCGAATCGACGCCGACGAAGAGCCGCGCCCGCGCCGTCAATGCGGCAAGTTCCTTGAGCGAGAGCTGGCCGGAAAGATCAAAAGTCGGCGCCGACGACACGGCGTTGCTATTGCGAACAGCGCACACGTCCCCGATCAGCGCCTTTTCGGCGGCGTCCGGCGCCGACGTCAGCACGAGGGGCCAGCCCTTCGCCGCCAGCGCGTCGCACAGCGCCGCGACGCGCTCGGCCGGCCAGCACTTGAAGGCCCAGCGCGACGCCGGATGAACATGGATGAAGCCGCCCGCGCCCACGCCATGCCGTGCCAGCAGTTCGCCGACGCGCGCCTCGGCTTCGGCGCCGGGCACGAGGACGACGCGCTGGTCGGCCTCGGTCGGCGTCACCCCGAGCGCGCGCAGACTGTCGAGGTTGGTATCGACCGTGTGGCGTTGCGGGTCGGACTGGGCCGGATAGAAATGGGTGAAGCTGCGCGCCCAGAAGCCGCCGCGGAACTTCGGCGCCACCGACCGGCGCGGCCGCAGCAGTCGCACCAGCCAGGCGCCGCGCGTATGCACGGACAGGTGCACCACGAGGTCGTAATGCCGGGCGCGCAAATCGCGGATCAGGCGCCATTCGGCGCCGCCCTGGCGGCGCAGACCCTGGCGCTTCCAGTTGCGGTCGATGCGGTGCAGTTGCGCCAGCGCCGGATGGCCTTCGAGCATCGGCGCGGTGTCGGCATAGACCAGCGCATCGACCTCGCACTGCGGGGCGATGCGTTTGAGCGTGGAGATCACCGGAGCGGCCAGCAACACGTCGCCGTGATGGCGTAGCTTGATCACCAGCGCACGGCGCAGGCCGGCTGCGGAGAAGACTTCGTGGGGCATGGATCCATTTTGCCAGAGCGCGCGAAAATGCCCACGACCCTTGTCAATCCACATTCAAATCGAAGGCTTGTTGCTTGACCTGATTGAGCTTTTCCCGGAAACTGGAGCCCATGAGCGTTTCCCTCGATCAACTTGAGCACAAGGTCGAACAGATCCTGGCCGTATGCAGCAGCCTGCGCGGCGAGAATCAGGATTTGCGCGCCCATGTGGCCGGGCTGGAGGCGGAAAAAGCCGCGCTGACGACCAGGATCGAAGTTGCCCGCCAACGCCTCGAAGCCCTGATGACCCGGTTGCCCGAAGAATGAGCAAGACCCTCGACATCAAGCTGCTGGGCAAGGATTACCGCGTTGCCTGCGAACCCGAACAGCGCGCGAAACTCGAGGCTGCGGTGGCGCTACTGGATGCGAAATTCAAGGAAGCCGGCGACAGGTCGGCCACGGGCGCACGGGGCAGCGGCGAGCGCGTCGCGGTCATGGTGGCCCTCAATCTCGCCCACGAATTGCTCGCGGCCAACGACACTCCGGCACATGTTGCGGCGGCACTTGAAAGCGAAACGATTCAGCGTAGAATCGATTCCATCGAGGCCAAGCTCGACGCATCGCTGGCGCAACACTCGCAGTTGTTCTGAGGCAGGTTCCGCCGCCGATACGCGAAAGGGTTGCTTGGTTTCCCCGGGTTTCCCCTGCGGTGTTCGCCAAGGCCATACATTCCTTGAACCAATATCCATTGGCATCGGCCGCAGCCCAAAGACGCCGCTGTTGTGATCGCCCCCGGCGGGCGAACCTGAAGCGGCAGGAACGTGGCCACTCTGAACGCAGGTTCAGGATGCCGGCCAAACGGCACTCGCGGGGGAATCGAATTCTGTTGCGCGATTCAGTTCGCGCCGCCGTCGGGCCAGCCTTGCTCCCGGCACCACCACCCAGACACACCACCTGACCGAGTATTGGATCCGCATGTCCGCACATCTTACCCGCCATCGCATCAAGTTCAGCGAACTCGCCCTCGGCCAGCGCTTCTATGACCCGATCAGCGCGGAGTATTTCGTCAAGCAGAGCGACACCATGGCGGCCATGGTCACCGGCATCGGCGACGGCACGATTCCCGACGAATTCGAAGCGGACGATATCGTCGGCGTCGACCAGTAGGCAGCGCACCGCCGCGACGCGCAGGCGGCAGCGGCAAAAACGGGAAGCGGGCTGCGGTCAGCCCAGTTGCAAGCGGCCCTTCGCGTCCTGCAGGGTTTTGTCCAACAGCTTGGCGCAGGCGTAAACGGCGTCGATGTGGGGCGTCGGCAATCCGGTGATGCGGCCCATTTCGACCACCGACCCAACCAGCGCATCGAGTTCCAGGGCGCGGCCGGCTTCGACATCCTGCAACATCGAAGTCTTGTGCGCGCCGATGGACTCGGCGCCGGCGATGCGCTTGTCGATCGACACCTTGAACTTCACGCCCAGTTTTTCGCCGATGGCCTGGGCCTCGGCCATCACCTTCGCCGCAAGGTCGCGGGTCAATGGAAAACGGCAGATGTCCTCGAGCGTGGCGTGGGTCAGCGCGCTGACCGGGTTGAAGATCACGTTGCCCCAGAGCTTGAGCCAGATTTCGCTGCGGATGTCATTGCTGATCGGCGCCTTGAAGCCGGCGTCGCGCATCGCGCCGGCGATCGCGCGGATCCGTTCGCTGTCGCTGCCGTCCGGCTCGCCCAGCGTGAAGCGGTTGCCCTCGATATGACGGACGACGCCCGGCGCGATCAGCTCCGAGGCCGGATAAACGATGGAACCGATGATGCGCGCGACGCCCAATGCGGCAACCAGTTCGCCGCCGGGATCGACGCTTTCCACGGTGCGCCCCTCGTACTCGCCGCCATGGCGGTGGAAATACCAGAAGGGGATGCCGTTCTGCATGGTGACGATGGAGGTGTGCTCCGCCAGCAACGCCGGCATCTGGCCCAGCAGCGGGCGCAACTGGTGGGCCTTGAGGGCGAGGATCACGCAATCCTGTATGCCCGCCTCGGCCGGACTGTCGGTGGCGCGTACGGGGCCAAGGATCTCGGTGCCGTCTTCCCAGATCAGCTTCATGCCGCCGTTGCGGCGCACGGCTTCCAGGTTGGCGCCACGAACGATCACCGTGACCTCGTGGCCGACATGGGCCAGGCGCGCGGCGATCATGCCGCCGATGGCGCCGGCGCCGACGATGCAGATCTTCATGGCAGTTTCACGTAGTCGTTGGCCAGCGTGCCGATGCCGTCGATGACGACCTCTACCCGAGTGCCCGGCTTCATCGGCAGCACGCCCAGCGAGGTGCCGCAGAGAATGACGTCGCCCGGATGCAGGGTCATGTCCTGCGAGATCATCGATACCAGCTGCGCCGGTGGAAAGATCATGTCGGCCAGCGGGTAACGCTGCCGCTCGCGGCCGTTGAGCAGGACCACCACCTCGCCCCGTGCCGGATCGAAATCGGTGTCGACCACCGGGCCGAATACGCCGAAGGTATCGAAGCCCTTGGCCCGCGTCCACTGCGGAAAACTCGGATCGCGGTTGAGCAGTTCCATCGCCGTCACGTCATTGGCGCAGCTGTAGCCGAAGATGCAGGAAGGCGCCTCTTCGACGCTGACCGCCGCTGCGGTCCTGCCGATGACGACCGCCAGCTCGCCTTCGTAGATGACCCGCCCGTCGTAGCTGGCCGGGGCGTGGATCGGCTGGCCATGCGCGCAAAGGCTGCTGGCCGCCTTGAGGAAATACAGCGGTTCGGACGGAGTCGCCCAGCCGTTCTTCTCGGCGGCGGCATGGAAGTTGTTCCACAGCCCGACCATCTTGCCCGGCACGCTCGGCGTCAGCCATTCCAGATCCGTCAGCGGAACCCGCTCGCCGGTCGCTCCCGACTCGCCGAACATGTCGCCGGCATGAACGGCGACCTGCCCGCCTTCGAGGACGCCGAAGCCTGTCCTGCCCTGATGCCTGAAACGCAGCCACTTCATGTCAAATCCTTGTTCAAATCCGGCAACCGCCGGCACACCTTCCGTTCAGCGCAGGTAGGCGCGCGCCTCGCGCCGCCGCAGCAGGTTCTTCAGCGCGCCCCACGTCGGCAGCAGCAGCAGGAAGACGGAAAGCGCCATCAGGCTGCCGACCAGCCAGTTGGAATAGAAGATATTCACGGCTCCCTGCGACAGCAGCATGGACTGGCGGAAGGAGGATTCCGCCATGTCGCCCAGCACCAGTGCCAGCACCAGTGGCGCCATCGGGTAGCGCAGCTTCTTGAAGAGGTAGCCGAGCACGCCGAACACCAGCATCATGATCACGTCGAAGATCGAGCTATGCACGGTGTAGGCGCCGATCGCGCAGATGACGATGATCACCGGCGCGATCACCGGGAAGGGGATGCGCAGGATCGCCGCCCACCATGGCACGGTGGTCAGCACGACGAAGAGGCCGACCAGGTTGCCGAGGTACATCGAGGCGATCAGGCCCCAGACGAAATCCTTCTGCTCGACGAAGAGCAGCGGCCCGGGTTGCAGGCCCCAGATCAGCAGGCCGCCGAGCAGCACGGCGGCGGTGGGCGAGCCGGGGATGCCCAGCGTCAGCATCGGCAGCAGGGCGCTGGTGCCGGCGGCGTGGGCCGCGGTTTCCGGCGCCACCACGCCCTCGACATTGCCCTTGCCGAAGGATTCCTTGTCCCTGGCGGCGCGGCGCGCCATGCCGTAGCCCATGAAGGAGGCGGGTGTGGCGCCGCCCGGGGTGATGCCCATCCAGCAGCCGATCAGCGTCGAGCGGATGAAGGTGCGCCAGTACTGGATCAGCTCCTTCCAGGTCTGCCAGACGATGCGGAAATTGATCTTGGCCGACTTGCCCTTGAAGGCGAGGCCTTCCTCCATGGTCAGCAGGATTTCGCCGATGCCGAACAGGCCGATCACCGCAATAAGGAAGTCGAAGCCCTTGAGCATTTCGGTGAAGCCGTAAGTCATGCGCAGCTGGCCGGTAACGGTATCCATGCCCACGGCGGCCAGGGCGAAGCCCAGCATCATCGCGGCCAGCGTTTTCATCGGGGGGTCCTTGCTCATGCCGATGAAGCTGCAGAAGGTCAGCATCTGCACGGCGAAGAATTCCGGCGGGCCGAACTGTAGGGCGAACTTCGCCAGCAGCGGGGCGAGGAAGGTGATCGCCAGCACGGCGAAGAAGGCGCCAACGAAGGATGAGGTGAAGGCCGCCGTCAGCGCTTCCGCCGCGCGGCCCTGCTGCGCCAGCGGAAAGCCGTCGAAGGTGGTGGCCACCGACCAGGGTTCGCCCGGGATGTTGAACAGGATGGAGGTGATCGCCCCGCCGAACAGCGCGCCCCAGTAGATGCAGGAAAGCATGATGATGGCGCTGGTCGGGTTCATCGAGAAGGTCAGCGGCAGCAGGATGGCCACGCCGTTGGCGCCGCCGAGGCCGGGCAGTACGCCGATCAGGATGCCGAGCAGCAGGCCGAGCAGCATGAAGCCGAGGTTGGGCAGGGTCATCGCCACGGCGAAGCCCTGCATCAGGCTGTTGAGTTCATCCATCTCAGAACCCCAGCCAGGCTTCAATCGGGCCCTTGGCCAGCGGCACCAGAAACCAGCGTTCGAAGATCAGGAAGAAAGTGAGGGGCACGCCCAGCGCGGTCAGGACCGTGGTCACCCATCCGAAATCGCCGTGGCGCTTCATGAAGTAGCCGATCAGCAGCGCGCCCGGAAAATAGAGGCCGAGGAATGGCACGGCGACGATGAACACGGTTGTCGGTAGCAGCATTGCGCCGACGTCGCGCAGTTCGCTCCATTGCGAGAACAGATTGGTCTCACGGCTCCAGCCGAGCAGCGTCTGCAGCAAGGTCCAGCCCGAGGAAAAGGCCAGCAGAATGCCGATGAAGAAGGGGAAATAGCCGGCCTTGGGGCCGTCGTCGGCCCACTCGATGCCGACCCGCAGGCTGTCCGTGATCACGATGATCCCGGCGGCGAGGAGCAGCGCCGCCACTCCCGCCTCGGGGATGCGCCGGTTGAGGCCGGCTCCCTGTTCCTGGTCCGACACCGGCTTACTTGGCGAGGAAGCCCGCGCTCTTCATCAGCGCGACGTGCTGGGCCTCGGCCCTGGCCACCCAGTCGGCATATTCCTTGCCGGCCATGAAGGTCTGGTTGAAGGCACCCTTCTCCATGAACTCCTTCCACTCCGGCAACTCGCGCAGCTTCTTGAACAGGTCGACGTAGTAGGCGACCTGGTCGGGCGTCGCGCCCGGCGTCATGAAGATGCCGCGCAGCATCAGGTACTCGGCGTCGATGCCGGCAGACTTGCAGGTGGGAATGTCGGCCCAGGACTGGGTTGCGGTGACCTTGTTCTTGTAGGGCAGAGGGGCGCCATCCATCACGCAAAGCGCGCGCAGCTTGCCCGAGCGCCAGTGTGCCTCGGCCTCGATCGGGTTGTTCACGGTCGAGTCGACGTGTTTGCCGACCAGTTGCACGGCGACATCGCCGCCGCCCTTGAAGGGCACGTAGGTGATCTTCTTGCCGGCCGCCTTCTCGATCAGCACGGTGATGATCTGGTCTTCCTGCTTGGCGCCGGTGCCGGCCATCTTGAACTTGTTGTCGGCGCCCATCTTGATCGCGGCAACATAATCCTTGGCGGTCTTGTGCGGCGATTCTGCATTCACCCAGAGCACGAACTCGTCCAGCGCCAGCATCGCCACGGGCGTCAGGTCGCGCCAGTTGAAGGGCACCGCGGTGGCCAGCGGCGTGGTGAACAGGTTGGACAGGGTGATGATGATCTTGTGCGGGTTGCCCGCCGAGCCCTTGACTTCCAGGAAGCCCTCGGCTCCGGCACCGCCCGACTTGTTGACCACCACGATCGGCTGCTTCATCAGCTTGTGCTTGGTGACGATGCCCTGGATGAAGCGCGCCATCTGGTCGGCGCCGCCGCCGGTACCGGCGGGAACGACGAACTCGACGGGCTTGGTGGGCTCCCAGGCCTGGGCGAGCGGCGCCGCGCACAGCGCGGCAATGGCGCCGATGGCGGTAGCGATCTTGGTCAGCTTCATGGCTTTCTCCTCGGGGTTAAGGGTCGTTGTTATTGGTTGAGTGGAATCAGGCGAGGCCCAGCTTCTGCGCGAGGCCGATGCGTTGCAGCTTGCCGGTGGCGCCCTTGGGGATCTCGGGCAGGATCAGGACTTTCTTCGGCACCTTGAAGTCGGCGACGCGCGTGGCGACGAAGGCCTGGATGTCCTTCTCGGTGGCGGTCGCGCCTTCCTTCAGCACCACGGCGGCGCCGACTTCCTCGCCTAGCTTCGGATGCGGCACGGCGAAGCAGACCACCTGCGAGACGGCGGGATGGTCCATGATGACTTCATCGATCTCGCGCGGCGAAATCTTTTCGCCACCGCGGTTGATGATTTCCTTCAGCCGCCCGGTCAGCGACACATAGCCTTCGGCATCCTTGACGCCCTGGTCGCCGGTGCGGAACCAGCCGTTGGTGAAACCTTCGGCATTGGCCTTGGGATTGTTCTCGTAGCCGACGGTGACGTTGGCGCCGCGGATCACGATCTCGCCCACGGTGTTCGGCGCCAGGATGCTGCCGGCTTCGTCCATGATCTGCACTTCCGGTCCGGCGGCGAGGCCGACCGAGCCTGGCTTGCGCGTCGCCGGCGGCAGCGGGTTGCTGGCCATCTGGTGGGTGGCCTCGGTCATGCCGTAGGCCTCGATCAGCGGCGCCTTGAACACGGCTTCGAGTTCGGTGATGACCTGCGGCGGGATCGACGAGGACGAGGAGCGCAGGAAGCGCAGCGGGTTCTTCTCGATGATTTCCTTGTTGCGCGGCGCACGCGTCAGGATCGCCTGGTGCATGGTCGGCACGGCGGTGTACCAGGTCGGGTGGCACTCGTCCATCCAGCCGAAGAACTTCAGGGCATCGAAGCCGGACGAACAGAAAACTTCGGAGCCCGCCGAAATCGGCGCCAGCACCCCGGCGATCAGGCCGTGGATGTGGAACAGCGGCATGATGTTGAGGCCGCGATCCTGCGGCGTGAAGGCCAGCGTGCGGCGGATGTTGGCGGCCGAGGCGCACAGGTTCTTCTGCGACAGCGGCACGATCTTCGGCCGCGAAGTTGTGCCCGAGGTGTGCAGCACCATGGCCACGTCGTCGGGCTGGGCGAAGCCGCCATTGGCGGCGGCGCTGCCGGCCCCGGCGCCTAGCAGGCTGAAGCTGCCGGCGCCGACCGCGGTGTCGGGCACCAGTTCGACGATGGGCACCCCCAGCTTGGCGGCGGCGGCGCGCGCCGGGGTGTCGACGCCCTGCATGGCGATCAGCAGCTTGGCATTCAGGTCGCCCAGGTAGAACTCGAATTCGTCCTGGCGGTAGGCCGGGTTCAGCGGTGCCGAGGCCGTGCCGGTGGCGACGGCGAGGAAGCAGGCCGCCATCTCCGGGCCGTTGGGCAGGACGATGGCGACGCGGTCGTTGCGGCCGGCGCCGAGTTCGTTGAGGCGGGCGACGGTGCGCGCGATCAGGGCGCGCAGTTCGCCGTGGGAAAGGGATTTTCGCGAGGGCGCGCCGATGGCGGCGGCGGTGTCGGTTGCGGTGGATAGCAGGGTTTGCAGCGTGGTTGCGTCGGCCATGGCTTATCTCTGGTGGGTTGTCAGTCTTCTACAAGACCTTGCGAGAACCGCGATTGTGCCCTGCATTCGCCGCCACGGACATGCTTGTCAGACAACAAATTTTGTTATCCTGGGACCGGGAAAACTAATCGGTATATGCGGCTATCCGCGCCGCAGGCGTCAAGCAGTTGCCGGGCGGGGATGGCGCCGCAAGCACCGGCGAAATTGCCGAGCGCCGGGGACGGCGTCGGCAACACCGGGCGTCGCCCGGACTCTCGCCGCTGGGTCGATGGTCGTGTCGCCCTATGCCATCCGCCCCGGCACTACCGCGATAGTTCAGCCGGGAAGCCGCAAAACGCGGTAAAACGCGCTCAACCGAATTCGGGGAAATTTGAAATGCGCTATTGGCTGATGAAGACCGAGCCAGCGGTGGTGGGCATCGATCACGTGCTGGCGATGCCCGGACAGACCGTGGACTGGTGGGGCGTGCGCAATTACCAGGCGCGCAACTTCATGCGCGACCAGATGAAGGTCGGTGACGGCGTGCTGTTCTACCACTCGTCCTGCCCCGAACCCGGCATCGCGGGGCTGGCCGAGGTGGCGCAGCTGGCCTACCCCGACCGCACCCAGTTCGATCCGAAAAGCCCCTACTTCGACCCGAAATCGACGCCGGAGAATCCGCGCTGGGTCAACGTCGATGTGCGCATCGTCAAAAAAACGCGGCTGGTCGGCCTCGACGAACTGCGCGCCCATCCCGAACTGGCCAACTTGCGCGCCCTCCAGCGCGGCAACCGCCTGTCGATCACGCCGGTCGATCCGGCGGAATGGAAGTTCATCACCGGCAAGCTGATGAAAGCCCCGCGTTGAGCCTCTGGTGGCTGGGCTACCCGCTGCTCGGCGTCTTCGCCGGCTTCGTCGCCGGGCTGTTCGGCGTCGGCGGCGGACTGACCATCGTGCCGCTGCTGTTCATGCTATTCACGGCGCAGCAGTTTCCGGTGGAGCACAGCATGCACTTGGCGCTGGGCACCTCGATGGCGACCATCGTGTTCACCTCGGTGTCGAGCATGCGCGCCCACCACGGCCACGGCGCGGTGCGCTGGGACATCGTGAAGAGCTTCGCGCCGGGCCTGGTGGCCGGCACGCTGGCGGGGTCCTTCCTGGTGGCATGGGTACCGACGCGCCCGCTGGCGATCATGTTCACCGCGATCGTGTACTACGCCTCGCTGCAGATCATGCTCGACTTCAAACCCAAGGCGCACCGGCAGTTACCGGGGACAGCCGGCATGGTGGCGACGGGCACGCTGATCGGCATTTTCTCCAGCCTGGTGGCTGCCGGCGGCGGATTCCTCTCGATACCCTTCATGCTGTTCTGCAACGTCGGCATCCGCCACGCCGTCGGCACCTCGGCGGCACTGGGTTTTCCGATCGCCGTCGCCGGCACCATCGGCTTCATCGGCAGCGGCCTCAAGGCTTCCGGACTGCCGGAGTTTTCGCTGGGCTATGTGTATCTGCCGGCGCTGGTCGGCGTGGTCGCGATCAGTTTCCTGATGGCGCCGGTGGGCGCCGGACTCGCCCATCGCCTGCCGGTCAGACAGTTGAAACGCGCCTTTGGCGGCTTCCTCGCCTTGCTCGCGACCAAGATGCTGCACGGCCTGCTGACGGGATGAGGGCGCCGGAACCGCGCCGCCGATCAAGGCCGTCAGGGCCTGACCACGGTCCAGCCCTGGCGGCTCCTCTCGACGATCTCGATGATGCCGGCCTTGACGTAGCCGATCTTGGGATGCATGTCGTCCTTGGTCAGCTTCTGCCCCTTCATCGTGTTCTCGCACATCGCAACGCTCGCGCCACTCGCCAGCGTCTCGTCGATGCGGTTGGCCAGTGGCGAATCGAACTTGAGCAGGCCCGAGCCGTTGCCGAAGACCACCAGTTCGATGTTGACCTTGTCCTTGCCGTATTCCGCCTGCACGTTCCTGATGACGTTGAGCGCCTGGTTCCAGGTCTTGGTATCGCCGTCGCTGACCTGGATCAGGATGTTCGGCTTGCCCGCTTCGGCCAGCGCGGCAGGGATTGCGGACACAAGCAGGGTGCCGCCGAGCACAAGCTGGACAAAGGTTCTGCGTATCATGGTTGCTCCTCTGGGTTGGGTGGAAGGGGCCGCTCCCGGCCTCGATGCGCCGTGCAATTTCGCGACCACCCGGCAATGACGGAAGCGGAAGGCGGTTTATTCCCTGCCGCTGCCACGCGCGGAAGCTTCGGTCGCCAGCTCAGCCCGGCCTCACCGTGCTCGCGTCCTGGCCGAACAGCACCTTCTTTTCGGCATCCGTGATCACCGGCGCCGGGTTGATCTGCTTGGCCAGCGCGTAGGCGCGTTGCGTCGCCGGGCGCGCGCGGATCGCGTCGAACCAGCGCTTCAGGTGCGGGAAATCGTCGAGGTTCTGGCCCTGCTTCTCGTGCGGCACGATCCACGGATAACTCGCCATGTCGGCAATCGAATACTCGCCGGCGACGAACTCGCGGTCGGCCAGGCGCTTGTTGAGCACCGCATACAGGCGCGCGGTTTCCTTGGTGTAGCGCTCGATGGCGTAGGGCACTTTTTCCGGCGCGTACTGCGTGAAGTGGTGGTTCTGTCCGGCCATCGGCCCGAGTCCGCCCATCTGCCAGAACAGCCACTGTATCGTTTCGTTGCGCCCGCGCAGGTCGGGCGCGATGAAGCGCCCGGTCTTGTCGGCCAGGTAGAGCAGGATCGCGCCCGACTCGAAAATCGACAGCGGTGCACCACCATCCGCCGGCGCGTGGTCAACCATGGCCGGGATGCGGTTGTTCGGCGAGATCCTGAGGAAGTCCGCCGCGAACTGCTCGCCCTTGCCGATGTTGATCGGCACGATGCGATGCGGCAGGCCCGTCTCTTCGAGGAACATCGTGATCTTGTGGCCGTTGGGCGTGGTCCAGTAGTAAAGGTCGATCATGTGATTGGCTCCGTTGGATGCTGCGACTGTCGGTGGATGATGCGCCGCGCGGCTTCCTGCGCCCACACCGCGTAGATCGGCGGCCCGGGATGGAAGCCATCGCTGGCCATGGCGGAAACATCCATCATCTCATGGCCGAGACCGAGGAATTCGCAGCACGCCAGGCCGCCCGCGAGTTCCTCCAGCGCGTGGTCGAAGTCGCGCGCGCGGCTGCCGACATACCAGCGCAGCGGTTGCGGCAGCGCCGGGAAACGATGCATCGGCGGCAGGCCGCTGAGCAGGACCTGCCCGGCATGGAAGCGCCCGGTCAGCAGGGCGACGAGTTCGCGCTGCTGCCGGCGCCAGGTGGCGAGCGAGTGGCGGCCGGTGACGTCGTTCACCCCGAGCGAAGTGAGCACCACGTCATAGTCCGTGGCGGCTTCCCGCCGCAGGTGATCGAGCATGTCGCCGGTGGTGGCACCGGTGAAGGCCAGCAGTTTCCAGCGTACGCGAAAAGTCGGCGCCAGCGACACGGCGAGCTGCCCGCTCAGGGCCTCGTCCTGCGTCCGCGCGCCGACGCCGGCGGCGGCCGAATCGCCGACGATCAGCAGGCGCAGGGCGGGGCCGCTGCCGCATTCGCCTTCACGCGGACCTTCGGGTTCGGGCAGCGCCGGCACGCGGCGGCGCACGCGCCTGCCCTGGGCGAGCAGGACCGGACCGAGGGCGGCGGTGGCGATCAGGTGGCGCAAGTTCAAGGTCGGTAATGGGTGCCGCCGCGCACGGCCAGGTAAACCTCGCGCAGGAACAGGCCCAGCGCGGCGATCATCGCCAGCATCGCGGCGATGAACAGCGCCGCCACGCTGCGCGCGAGATCGACGCCGAGCAGTGCGCCGAGGAAGGCACCGGCCACCACCAGGCAGACCAGCAGGGCCGAGAGCACGGCGCAGAAGATCGCGTAATACACCAGCCGGCTGCGTCGCTCGAGCTTGCGGATTTCCCGGGTCGACTCCTCGGATTGTTCCGGCGTCCGGGTCGGCAGGCGTTCCAGCACCACGCGGCGGCGATCGACGATGCGCCCCAAGCGCGAGTTGAGCGCGTTGATCATGGTCGCGATCGCGGTCAGCAGGAATACCGGCGCGACGGCAAGCTGGATGACGCGGCTGATGTCGGTGAGGTGGGATTCCATGGCGTGGGCGAGGTCCGGCTGGCGCAAGCGCGCATCGGGAGCAATTCTACGGCCGCGGCGCGGCGCCGATGGCGCCAACCCGAAGCCCTGCGCAGGCAGCGGCAGGACAAAATCGGGCCCAGCAGAATCACACATCCGCCGGATTCACCAGCCATGCATTTTTCCCGGACGTTCTTGAATCGCCTGCAAAACCAGCCCGACCCGAGCGACACCGTCGTCGTTATCGACGTGCTGCGTCCATTCACCACGGCGGCGGCGCGCCGGCACCCGGTTTCGATCTTGCCAATTCGCCGTCCGAACTGATGCACGCCGACCTGGCCGGCATGCCAGCGGTAATCAGCACTGCCGCCGGCGTGCAGGGACTGCACCGCTTTCGCCACACACGCCCGCTGTGTGCCGCCAGCCTGGTCTGCGCAGGGGCAACCGCCGAGGCGATACTCGCCCCCCGCGCCGTGGAAGTCCGCTTCGTCATTACCGGCGAATGGATCGATCGCGATGGCGACGAGGACATCGCCTGCGCGGACTACATCGAGACGCTGCTGCGCGGTGTTCCCGCAGCGCCGGAGGAATTCGGCGCACGCCTGCGCAGTTCCGATTTAGGCAAGCGCCTCGCCGCCGGCACTTGGCCGCACCTGCCGCCCGCCGATCTGTTCTATTTCGCCATGACGGTAAGCTGCGAAGAAGGGCGTCTGCACATTCGCTGACGTTTCTGTGGCCTGGCAAACCGGGGATGCGAGCTGGAAGGCAGCGGCCGGGCCCGGCCAACCGCTATCATTCCGGGGCCGCGCAGCGGAACCCGGAATCCAGGCTCGTTGCTCAAATGCCGCTGGATTCCCGCGTTTGCGGGAATGACGGCAAAGGGCACGAACCTGCCGCTCCGCACCCTCGAGTCCCCACACCCCCTCAGCGCCCGGCCTTCTCCAACAGCAGCGAAATCTGTACATCCTTGTCATGCCACAACTGCCTGACCCAGACCGCGAAGGCTTCGCGCGTCGCGGCGTCGGCGGCGTAGTCGCCCTGCATCAGGTGCTCGGGTACCGGCAGGCTCTGCACGCGGACAATGACGCGGCGCAGGCGGCCGCAGAGGAAATCCCAGAAGTTCGGCGCGCCATCGGGATAGACGATGGTGACGTCGAGGATGGCGCGGAATTTGTCACCCATGGCGTTGAGCGCCAGTGCGATGCCGCCGGCCTTGGGCTTGAGCAGGTGGCGGTAGGGCGATTGCTGTTTGGCGTGCTTGGCCGGCGTAAAGCGCGTGCCTTCGAGGAAGTTCATCACGCTGGTCGGGATCAGGGCGAATTTTTCACAGGCGCGGCGTGTCGCTTCCTGGTCCTTGCCGCGCATTTCCGGATGCAGCTTGAGGTACTCCTCGCTGTGGCGGCGCATGAAGGGGAAGTCCAGCGCCCACCAGGCCAGGCCCAAGACCGGCACCCACTTCAACTGGTCCTTGATGAAGAACTTGAGCAGCGGGATACGCCGGTTGAACAGGTGCTGCAGGACGAAGATGTCGGCCCAGGACTGGTGGTTGCTATTGACCAGGTACCAGTCGCCTGGGTCGAGCCCTTCGATGCCCTCGACATCCCAAGCGGTGCGCTGGGTCAGCGCCATCCAGCCGCTGTTGCCGGCGATCCAGGCTTCGGCGATGGCGACCAGCAATGGGTCGATCCGCAGCCGCACCGCCTTGAACGGCAGCACCAGCCTGACGATGGCGAACAGCAGCAGGATCGGCACCCAGAAGAACACGTTGAGGGCCAGCAGCAGGAAGGCGATGGCGCCGACTAGTGGAGCCGGGAGGACATTCAGCATGACGGCCTACCCTTCCTCATGCGGCGGCTTCCTGCCAGCGGCGCACCTCGATGCCGCTTCGCGTGTAGCTGTCGGGCGCGGCGCATATCAGCCGCGGATGGCGGGCTGCGCCGTCCGCCACCGCCAGCCACTTGCGCAAGCCCTTGAGCAGGTCGTCGGTAACCGTGGCCGACGACTTTATTTCGATGGGGTGCAGGCCTTCCGGCTCGTCGATCAGCAGATCGACTTCGAGGCCGACGTTGTCGCGCCAGAAATAGAGGTTCGACGGGAAGCCGGAATTGAACCGTGCCTTGAGAAACTCCGCGACGATCAAGGTCTCGAACAAGGCGCCGCGCAAGGGGTGGATGGCCAGCTGGCCCGTGGTTTGTATTCCCATCATCGATACCGCCAGGGCGACATCGATGAAGTACAGCTTGGGCATCTTGACCACACGCTTGCCCAGGTTGCGATGGTGCGATTGCAGAAGGTGGACGATGTAGCTGGCTTCGAGCACGGACAGCCAGGCGCGCGCCGTGCTTTGCGCGACACCGGTATCCTGCGCCAGGCTGGCCAGGTTGAGCAATTGCCCGGTGCGCCCGGCGCACAGCCGCAGGAAGCGCTGGAAAGCGGACAGGTCATGCACCTGCGTGATCTGCCGGACATCGCGTTCGAGGTAGGACATGGTGTAGTCCGCCAGCCAGCGCGCCGGATTGAGCGGCCGTGCGTAAAGCGCCGGATAGCCGCCGCGCAGCAGCATGGCGTCCAGGTCATTCGGCAGCTGGCCGGCCGCATTCAATTCGGCGATGGACAGTGGCAGCAATTGCACCAGCGCGGAACGCCCGGCGAGGCTCTGGGTGATATGGGCCATCAGTGCAAAATTCTGCGAACCGGTGAGCACGAAACGCCCCATCGTACCTGCGGCATCGACGTCCGATTGTATCCACGACAACAGGGCCGGCACATGCTGTACCTCGTCGATTATCGCGCCCTCTTTCCAGCGCGCCAGGAAACCGCGCGGATCGCCGGCGGCGAATTCGCGTTCGTCCGGCGTTTCCAGCGAGACGTAGGGCTTGTCGGGAAAGGCCGCGCGGGCCAGCGTGGTTTTGCCGGACTGGCGCGGTCCGGTGAGGGTAATCACCGGGTAGCCGGAGCGAATGTCGTCGAGTAACGCAGCTGCCGCGCGCGGGATCATTTCCTTACAATTCCACGAATTGTTCGAAGTATTGTAAGAACTTGAGCGGGCGCTGTCCAGCCAAAAATGCGAGAGGCCAGGAGGCGTCGCCTGCTCAACGCGGCTTTTGCGGCGAGTATTCCTGGCGCAGGATGTTTTTCTGCACCTTGCCCATGGCGTTGCGCGGCAGTTCGTCGACCAGATATACCCACTTCGGCACCTTGAAGTTCGCCAGCCTGTCCTTGATCGCCGCGATTATGCCGGACTCGGTCAGGGCGCGGCCTTCGGCGTTCTTCTGCCGCACCACGACGGCGGTCACCGCCTCGCCGAAATCGGGATGCGGCAGGCCGATCACGGCGGATTCGACGACGCCGGGCATGGCGTCGATCAGCTCCTCGATCTCCTTCGGATACACGTTGAGGCCGCCGGTGATCACCAGGTCCTTGGAACGCCCGCTGATCACCACGTAGCCGCCGTCGTCCCAGTTGCCCACGTCGCCGGTCTTGAAGAAGCCGTCGGCGGTGAATTCCTCGCGGGTCTTTTCCGGCATGCCCCAGTAGCCGACGAAGACGTTGTCGCCCTTGACCTGGATGTTGCCGACGCTGCCGCGCCGGATCGCCGTGTTGCCGGCGCCGACTATTCGCAGTGCGGTGCCCGGCAGCGGGAAGCCGACCGTGCCGCCGCGCCGCTCGCCGTCGTAAGGATTCGAGGTGAACATGCCGCCCTCGGTCATGCCGTAGCGTTCGAGTATCGTGTGCCCGGTGCGCGCCTGGAACTCGTCGAAGGTTTCCTTGAGCAGCGGCGCCGAGCCGGAGATGAACAGGCGCATGCTGCGACAGGCCTGGCGACCGAAGGACGCCTCGTGCAGCAGGCGCACGTAGAAGGTCGGCACGCCCATCATCACGGTGGATTGCGGCAGCAGTTCCATGGCGCGCGCGGCGTCGAACTTCGGCTCGAAGAACATCGCAGAGCCGTTCAGCAACGTGGTGTGGCAGGCGATGAACAGGCCATGCACATGGAAGGTCGGCAGCATGTGCAGCAGCACGTCACCGGGCTGAAAATGCCAGTACTTGTGCAAGGTCTTGGCGTTGTGCGCGAGGTTGCCGTGGGACAGCATGGCGCCCTTGGAGCGCCCGGTGGTGCCCGAGGTATAGAGGATTGCGGCGAGGTCGTCGGCGCTCCTCGCCACCGTGTCGAAACGGTCCGCATGCGGGGCCGCCGCGTCGATCAGCGAGCCTCGCCCGGCATCGTCGAGTTCGAGCAAATGCGGCACGCCGGCCAGCGCCGCGATTTCGGCGGCCAGCGCACGCGACTGCGGGCGACAGACGAACAACCCGGGTTTCGCGTCCAGCAGGAAGTACTCCAGCTCGTGGCGCTGGTAGGCCGGATTCAGCGGCAGGAAGACCATGCCGGCGCGCAAGCTCGCGAGGTAGAGCACCAGCGCCTCCGGCGTCTTTTCCACCTGCGCGGCGACGCGATCGCCGGGGTGCAGGCCGAGCGCGACGATCAGATGGGCGATGCGCGCGCTGGCGCGCTCGACGTCGCCGTAGGTCCACACCCGGCCGTCGGGCAGGATCATGCAGGCGGCGGTCTTGTCTTCCGGAAAGTGCGCAGCGAGCAGGCGATAGAGGTTCTTGTTCATTTGACCTTCTCGGGCAGCCACATGACGATCTCGGGGAACATCGCCAGCAGCACGATGTAGAACCCCATGATCCAGATGAAGGGCATCACGCCGCGCATGATCTGGCGGAACATGATGTCGGGCGCGATGCCATTGATGACGAACAGGTTGAGGCCGACCGGCGGCGTGATCAGGCCCATTTCCATGTTGATGGTGAGCACGATGCCGAACCAGATCGGGTCGAAGCCGGCGGCGAGTATGCCGGGCATGATCACCGGCGTCACCATCAGGATGATGGCCACCGGCGGCAGGAAGCAGCCCAGCACCAGCAGCAGGATGTTCACCCAGAACAGATAGACCCATTTCGACAGTCCCAGCCCGACCAGCCATTGCGCCATGGTCTGCGTGATGTGCAGGTAGCTCATGACGTAGGTGAACAGGAAGGCCATGGCGATGATCATCATGATCATGCAGGACTCGCGCGCGGTGCCGAGCAGGATCTCCTTCATGTCGCGCCAGCGCCAGACGCCGTAGATGAATACCACCAGCAGCAGCGAACCGGCGGCGCCGACCCCCGCTACCTCGGAGGGCGTGCCCCAGCCGTCGTAGAGGGCGATCATCACCACCGCGATCAGCACGGCGAAGGGCAACAGGCGCGGCAGGGTTTCCATGCGCTGGCGCCAGGTGAAGAATTCGGCCTGCAGCAGTTCGCTCGCCGCCTTGCCGGCACGCGCCGCGGCCACTTCGCGCGTCGCGGCATACATCACCCAAACGGCGAACAACAACGCCAGCAGGATGCCGGGTATCACCCCGGCGATGAACAGCTTGCCGATCGACTGCTCGGTGATGATGCCGTAGATGATCAGGGTCAATGAGGGCGGGATCAGGATGCCCAGGGTGCCGCCGGCGGCGATCAGGCCGGTGGCGAGCTCCTCGGAATAGCCGCGCTTCCTCATCTCGGGAATGCCCATGCTGCCGATCGCGGCGCAGGTGGCCGGGCTCGAGCCGCACATCGCGGCGAACACCGAGCAGCCAAAGACATTGGCCACGCCGAGGCTGCCAGGCAGCTTGTAGAGCCAGCGGTGCGCCGCCTCGTAAAGATCGGCCGCGGCGTGCGTCTTGCCGATCGCGGCGCCCATCAGGATGAACAGCGGAATCGTCAGCAGCGTGAAGTTGTTGAGTTCGGAATACAGCGTCTCGGCGATGTTCTCCAGGTTGTTGGCCGGCATGAAGAAGTACATGAAGGCCAGCGCCGTGCCGCCCAGCGCGAAGGCGATCGGCATGCCGGAGAACAGCAGCAGCAGCGCCGCGCCGAGGTAGAGGAAGCCGATCTCAAGCACGCCCATGACGCCTCCCCGCAAGCATCGCCGCCAGTCGCTGGTCGATGATCTGCACCAGGTACTGCAGCGCCAGCAGGCTCATGCCCAGCGCGATCAGGCTGAAGGGAATCCACAGCTTCGGTCCCCAGGTCGAATTGCTCACCCAGCCCTCGCTCCAGGCGATGCCGGTCAGCCGCCAGGCATTGACCGCGACGAAACCGCAGAGTCCCGCCGCACCCAGGTCGGCCAGCAACAGGCGCCAGCGGTTGAGGCTGCCCGACATCAGGTGGTCGACGATGTCGATGTTCACATGGGCCCTGGCCGCCAGCGTGTGGCCCGCCGCCATGAAGGTCGCGGCGATCAGCATCAGGATGCACAGCTCCAGGCTCCAGTCGCTGGGCGCGTTGTAGATGTAGCGAGCCATTACCTCGCCGGTGAGGAGGACGGCCGAAACCGCCACCAGCAGACCGGCAAGGTAGCCCAGCCAGAGGTTCAACCCGGTGAGCGTCGCCGCGAACGCCCGCCAGGCCGGCCGCAGTGCCATGCTTACTTGACTGCCGTGGCCATCTCGAGCAGCTTCTTGCCGTTCGGGATCTTCTCCTCGAAATCCTTCCAGGCCGAGTTGCGCGCAACCTCGCGCCACTTGGCGAATGCCGCCTCGTTCATGTCCTGCACGCCGTCGCCGGCCGACTTGTAGACCTCGGCCAGCTTCTGGTCGTCGGCCTTGGCCGCATCCATGCCGAACTTCTCCAGTCCGGCGCCGACTTCCATGACGATCTTCTGCTGGTCAGGGCTGAGCTTGTCGAAGGTGGCCTTGGACATCATGATCGGCTCGAACATGAACCAGAAGGTCTTGTCGCGCGCCGTGGTGACGTGCTTGGCGTGCTCGTGCAGGCGGAAGGAAATCAGCGAGGTGCTGGAGGTCAGCGCCGCGTCGAGCACGCCCGACTGCATCGCGCTGTAGATTTCGCTGGAGGGCACGTTGGTCGGCGAGGCGCCGGCGGCCTTCAGCATCACGTCCATTTCCTTGCTGCCGCCGCGGAACTTGAGGCCCTTGACGTCGTCCGGATTGATGATGGGCTTGGCGCGCGAGGCGATGCCGCCGGCCTGCCAGACCCAGGTGATGATCTTGACGCCCTTCTCCTCGACAATGCGCGTCAGCTCCTTGCCGATCGGCGCGTCCTTCCAGCGCAGGCCCTGGTCGTAGCTGGTGACCAGCGCCGGCATCAGGCCGATGTTGAGCTCCGGCACGCGGCCGCCGGCATAGGCCAGCGGATACAGCGACATGTCGAGCGAGCCGTTGGCCATCGCGCCCCACTGCTCGACCGGCTTGACCAGCGAACCGGACGGATAGATCTCGAACTTGAGCGCGCCATTGGTCTTCTTCTCCACCTCGGCGGCGAACTTGCGCACCATGCGGTCGCGGAAGTCGCCCTCGTCGATGCTGCCGCCGGGAAACTGGTGGGAAATCTTCAGGGTCTTGGCCTGCGCCAGCACCGGGGCGCTGCCCAGGCCGAGACTCAGCAGGCCGACTACCGCGATGGCGCCGGTCAGAAATTTACCTCGCATGTCTTGTCTCCTCTATTGGACTTGCTTTGGCCGCGCCAGCCGCCGCACGGCAGCCGAGTTGGCGATGGCGCCCTCGCGGGCAAAGTTCTCGACGTTGTGTTCCAGCTCGTCGAGGTCGTACAGGTAATTCACCATGACGCCGATGGACTGCTTCAGCCCCTTGGCCGACGCATCGCCGAGCGGGTTGATGCGCTCGATGCGGGCGCCGTTGCCGAGATGGAAGCGCGCCACCGGATCGAGGGGCAGGCGTCCGTCGCCGCGACTGGCCTTGGCCAGCGTCAGGTAGCGCGCCGCCAGTTGCGCCAGACCCTCGTTGATCCGGCGCGCCGTCGCGAGATCGCGGGCCCATTCGCCGGACGCCAGCGCACCGAGCTCGGCATCGGGCAGGTCGGCCGCCAGTTCCTGCGGATTCTTGCGCAGCCAGGATGCAAAGCCCGGCAGCGGTGACAGCGTGGCGAACTGGCGCAGTTTCGGGAAATCCCGCTGCAGGTCGTCGATCACGCGCTTGAGCAGGAAATTGCCGAAGGACACGCCGCGCAAACCGGCCTGCGTGTTCGATATCGAATAGAAGATCGCGGTGTCGGCGCGGCGCGCGTCGAACACCGGCGCATGCTCGTCGAGCAGCGCCTGCACGTTGTCGGCGAGGCGGTCGGTGAGCGCCACCTCGACGAAGATCAGCGGCTCCATCGGCATGCGCGGATGAAAGAAGGCATAGAGGCGGCGATCCGAATCGAGGCGGTTCTTGAGGTCGGCCCAGGAACGGATCTCGTGCACCGCCTCGTACTCGATCAGCTTTTCCAGGAGCGCGGCCGGCGCGTTCCAGGTGATGCGCTGCAGTTCGAGGAAGCCGACGTCGAACCACGCCGCGAGGCGCGACTCCAGCTCGCGGTCGAGCGGCGCCAGTTCGGCGTCGTCCTCCAGGTAGCGCAGCAGGTCGGCGCGCAGGTCGACCAGGAACTTGACGCCCTGAGGGATGGCGTTGAACTGGGTCAGTATCCGAATCCGTGCCGAGCGCAGCGCGGCGCGCAGGTCGGCTTCGGCGTCCCACTGCGCCGCCATGCCCACCGCCGCCTGGTAGGCCGCGTGGGCCTCCGCGACGCGCGCCGGCTCGGGACCGAATTCGAGCGATATCAGGCGCAGGAAGGCGTGGCGGCCTTCGTCGTCGAGCCCGAGGTAGGTCTGCGCCAGCGCCGCGGCGCGGGTCCGCGTCGACACCTCGCCGCCCTTGGCCTCGGCGCATTCCGCCAGCAGCCGGCGCCAGTCGTCGAGTTGGCGCGGCCGGAGGTCCGCCGTGTGGCGAGCGCCGACTATCGAGCGCAGGCGGTCGACCAGGCGCTCAACCATCGATCACCTCGGCTGCCAGCGACATCTGGTGCAGCGCGGCCAGTTGCGCCAGCAGGTGCCCGCGCATCACGCGTTCCGCGGCATCGGCATCCCGCCGGTGCAAGGCCTGCATCAGCGCGCGATGTTCGGCCAGCGAGGCCGCGAGCCGGCCGTCGAGGCGCAGCGAATGGTGGCGCGAGAGTTTCAGCAGCTTCCTCAGGTCGCCGATCACGATCTGAAGCCAGCGGTTGCCGGCGCAGGTTTGCATCTGGTCATGGAAAACATAGTTGGTCTCGTAGTAGCGATCCACGTCGCCGGCCGCGGCGTGCTTCTCCAGTTTTTCGTGCAGCGCGTCGAGCGCCTTGAGCTGGGCCGGCGTGCGCTTTTGCGCGACCTCGTGGGCGACGCGGCCTTCCAAGGTGGCCATGATGGGAAAGATTTCCTCCAGGTCGCGCAGGCTCAGCTCGGCGACGAAGCAGCCCTTGTGCGGCTGCAGGTCGACCAGCCCCTCGGCGGAGAGCACCTTGAGCGCCTCGCGCAGCGGCGTGCGGCTGATCCCCATCTGCTCCGCCAGCAGGGCCTCGTCCAGCCGCTGGCCCGGCAGCAGTGCGTGGTTGTAGATGCGCTCGCGCAACAAACCCACCGCCTGCTCCGACAGGGAAGAACGATTAACCTTTGATTTCACGTGGATTTGTTATTGCATACGATATTTTGTATACAACTTACAGGGCGCCGGCGGGCGGCGTCAAGCTGCGCTGCAACACCTGAACTCGAATGGTCGGCGCACCGAAGCCTTGCGCCAGTCCGAGCGAAAAGTTATGTCTCCGGCACGTCCGGAGGCGGTATCCCTTGCGGACGGCGCCGGCGGGACGCTACAAGCGACGACTGTCCGGCGTGGCAAGTTCGATTGAGTCCGAGCGCTCGAGGAACTCCCGGAAGCCGACGCTGAAGGACTGCTTTCTATCCTTCCAGATAAGTTGCATCCCCGGGCGACGGAACGCCCACAGCAGATTCTCGCGATGGCCGGCCCAGAAGCCTTCGTCCACCAGCCCGGACTCGTACTGGAAGAAAATATTCTCGTAGCGGCGCAGGAAGCTGACCATCAGGTAACCAAACTGAGTGAGCTCGTCTTCGGTCAACTTCTCGGGTGTTACCCACCCGATCCGAACGACCCTGGCAAGCTTCTCATCGCTGCCGATGATTGCGGCGATATCAGCCAGTGCCGCTGTCGTCTGGTAGTAGGTTTGCGAGCGTGTCGCCCTGGTTCCGGCTCTTACCTGGAGCGCAAGGTAGGCCACGCTCAGTGCGACGAACAAGGCCGAAATCACGCCGGCGACAGCAGACACCGCATTCCAGTCCATTTGTACTCCCTTTCATTCGCTAGGGCATCAACTGCGAGAAGTCGTCGATCGCCGGGTAGTCGCCGGTGTCCTTCACCGGCTTCTGCGTGTCCGGCTTCCTGATCGTCACCAGGTGGGCGATGCCGTAGCGGCGCGCGCTGTCGAGCACCGGCAGGCTGTCATCGACCAGCAGCGTGCGCGCCGGGTCGAAGGGTTCGATGGCGCGCAGCCGCTGCCAGAAGGCCTGCTCCTCCTTGGCGGCGTCCAGCGCATGCGAACTGACGATGGCATCGAAGTGCGGCGTCAGTCCGGTCTTCGCCATTTTCAGCGTCACGCTCTTGTGGTGGGCATTGGTCGCCAGCACCACGCGCTTGCCGGCGGCACGCATGGCTTCGAGGAACGTGACTACATGCGGATGGATGTCGATCAGGTGCGCCACTTCCTCCTTGAGGCGCATGATGTCCAGTTCCAGCTCCGATTCCCAGAAGTCCACCGAGTACCACGCCAGCGTCCCGGCGCGGGCGTGGTAGCGCGCCATCAGCTCCTCGCGCCCGGACCCGGGCGGCAGGCCGCGCGCTTCGGCATAGCGCTGCGGAAGGTGGGTCTGCCAGAAATGGTTGTCGAAGTTCAGGTCGAGCAGGGTGCCGTCCATGTCGAGCAGGACGGTGTCGATGGCGGACCAGTCGAGTTGCGCGCGCACTTCCGCACTAAGGCCGGATGTAGGCATAACCGAGCTTCTGCAGGCGCATGATTTCGACATAGCCGGCGCGGGCATGGGCGACGCCATCGACCAGGTCGTCCTTGGCCAGCTTCATCGACTGCATCGAATTGCCGCAGGCGACGAAGCGCACGCCGGTAGTCATCGCGTCCTGCACGCCGTTGGCGGTCAGCGCGTCGGCCTTGATCATGCCCAGCCCCGGCCCGATCAGAACCACCGCGACCTCGACCTTGCCGCCCAGTTCTTCCTGCACGTTGTTGATGTTGGCCAGCACCGTGTGCCACTTGCGCGAATCGTCCTCGTTGACCTGGAACACCATGCGCGGCGTGGCCGTCGCATTGCCGGCGGCCTTCGCCGGAGCATCGGCGGCAAGTGTCACCGCGGGCGCCGCGAGCAGCAGGCCCGACAAGCAGATGGTGGCGATGGATCGTGTGTGCATGCTGCCGCTCCTTGTCCGCAAGGGGCCTTCGGTTATCATTCAAGCGTATTACTCTGCCACAAAAGAATCCATGGAAAAAATAGATTGCGCCATCATCGGCGCCGGTGTCATCGGCCTTGCCGTGGCGCGCGAACTTGCCGCGCGCGGCCGCGAAGTGCTGATCCTCGAAGCCGAGGCCGCCTTCGGCACCGGCATCAGCGCGCGCAACAGCGAAGTGATCCATGCCGGCATCTACTATGCGGCAGGTTCGCTCAAGGCGCGGCTGTGCGTTGCCGGCCGCCAGCGGCTCTATGCCTACTGCGAAGAGCGCGGCATCGCCCACCGCCGCTGCGGCAAGCTGATCGTCGCCACCACCGAGGCGCAAGGGCAGCAACTCGCTCGCATCGCCGCCGCGGCGGCGGCCAACGGCGTGGACGACCTGCAGGCACTGTCGCGCGACGCGGCCCGCGCGCTGGAACCCGCGCTGGAATGCACGGCGGCGCTGCTCTCGCCGTCGACCGGCATCATCGACAGCCACGCCCTGATGCTATCCCTGCTGGGCGATGCCGAACGCGGCGGCGCGGTGCTCGCGGCGAACAGCCCGGTGCGCGGCGGCGGGATCGTCGGTGACGGCATCGTGCTGGAGATCGGCGGCGATGCGGACGAGGCCATGCAGTTGCACGCGACGACGGTGGTGAACTGCGCCGGCCTCGGCGCCCAGGGCGTCGCCCGCCGCCTGCGCGGCCTGCCGCCCGATTCGGTGCCGCCACTGCACTTTGCCAAGGGCAACTACTATTCGCTGGCCGGCCGCGCGCCCTTTTCGCGCCTGATCTACCCGGTGCCCGAGGCCGCCGGGCTGGGCGTGCACCTGACGCTGGACCTCGGCGGGCAGGCGCGCTTCGGCCCCGACGTGGAATGGATAGATGCGATCGACTACACCGTGGACCCCAGGCGCGCCGACGCCTTCTATGCCGAGGTCCGCCGCTATTGGCCGCAACTGCCCGACGGCGCGCTGCTGCCGGCCTATGCCGGAATACGCCCCAAGCCGCATGCGCCGGGCGCGGCGGCCTGCGATTTCCTCGTTTCCGGCCCCGCCGACCATGGCTGCGGCGGGCTGGTCTGCCTCTACGGCATCGAATCGCCGGGCCTCACCTCCAGCCTCGCGCTGGCCGAGCATGTCGCGCAGCGCCTTGACGGCTGAACGCGAACCCACCTCGCCTCGTCGCGAGGATGCCAAGCTGCTAGGATAGCGCTTGCCCCCCGCCGACCGCCCGATGCCCATGCCGCGCGCTTGCCTGCTGTTTCCCGCCCTGACCCTGGCGCTGCTGCTTGCCACCGACGGCAGCGCGCAGGCTCCGTCGCGCGACGTCAAGCTGGCGGGCATGGGCATCCGCAAATGCACCGAATGGCAGCAATGGAAGGACGCGCGCAACATCGAATCACGCGCGATGGCGCTGGAGTGGGCGCAGGGTTTCATCGCCGGCCACAACGTCTACGCTCGCGGCGGCAGCGCGACGGCGAGCCCGGTGGTCGCCAGCGTCGCGGTGCTGATTCCCCTGCTCGACGCCTACTGCCTGAAGAATCCCGAGCAGCGGATCTTTGCCGGCATGGTCGAGATCACGCAAAGCCTGGGCGGCGCCAAGGTGAACGTCGAACCCAGGGCTACGCCGCCGCGTGCGCCGCAACCCGAGCAAAAAGGCCGCCTCGATTCCTGAAGCGCCGCGCTCGCGCGGCATCCTGACCCTCGACCATTCGCAGCCGGAATTCGGCAGCTCTCATGAGTGGTGCCGGCGCATCCAAGGCCGCATGGTGGCCATGCCGGGACGCCATTTCGCGATGGGCCGGCACATCGGCGGCATTACGCCGGAAAGTGTCGGGTTCCCTGCCGTGCTGCCAGCG
Source organism: Sulfuritalea sp. (assembly GCF_017302275.1). Lineage (GTDB taxonomy): Bacteria > Pseudomonadota > Gammaproteobacteria > Burkholderiales > Rhodocyclaceae > Sulfuritalea. Next base: position 1,239 of record NZ_JAFLDR010000017.1, on the reverse strand, counting down.
CCGACTTTCGCACCAGGGCTGCCGCCCGGCAATACCGGGCCCGAGTTGCGGCCGATGCCCATCCCGTCAGGCATCTGACCGGCGGGCGAAGGCGATAGTGCAACGCCGCCGTTCGCTGCCTGGCTGGTCGCCGCCGCCGCCACGCTGGACGCGCTATTCTTCGGCGCGGTCGTGGAACCGCCGATCCGTGTGCCGTGCGGGTACCAGCGCATCTTCATGTTCCCGCTGGCGCCGATCCTGCCGTTTGGCCTGTTTCCGCCGGACCGCCGTATCATTCGTTCCGCGCCGGCGCCGGCCGTGCCCGGCGCGCAGGTGGCGAGCTGCCACCTGCTCGGAAAACGTGACCCAGTGGTTCGGCTTCCCTACCATCCCACTGCTTTCGGCCGTGGCGTTCTCGACCATCATCGCGCTGCTGGTCACGGCGCACCGAAGGAGTAGCACATGAAACAGAAGAACATTTTCATCATTGCCGCGATCGGACTGCTGGTCGCCTTCATCATCGCCGCCCTGCTGCGCAACGTCGCACGCGAGGAAGCGCCGAGCCCGGTCGCGGCGGCACGCACGGAAGCCAAGGCGCCGCCCGCCGCCGCGCCGCCGCCGCCGAAGCCCGCCGACACCGGACCGTCGATGGTGCGCGCGCATTCGCCGCTGCTGGGCAGCGCCGACGCACCGGTGGTGATCGTCGAGTTTTTCGATCCCGCCTGCGAGACATGCGCCGCCTTCTACCCGATCGTGAAGCAGATCCGCGCCGGCAATCCGGACAGCATCGCCGTCGTGCTGCGCTACGCACCCTTCCACAAGGGCTCGGCCAAGGTGGTCGCGGCACTCGAGGCGGCGCGCAAGCAGGACAAGTACTGGCCGGCTCTGGAAGCGCTGCTGAAAACCCAGTCCGACTGGGCGGCGAACAACGAGGCCCATCTCGACCGGATCTGGCCGCACCTGAAAAAGGCCGGCCTCGACGTCGCGCGCCTGCAAGCCGACATGGCCGACCCGGCCATCGCCCGCGTGATCGGCCAGGACCTGAGCGACGCGCAGGCCTTCCGCGTCGGCAAGACGCCGGAGTTCTTCGTCAATGGCAAGCCACTGCAGCGCTTCGGCCAGGAACAGCTGAAGGCGCTGGTCGCCAGCGAACTGGCGGCGAAGAAGGCGGCGGCCGAGGCGGCGGTGAAGGCGGCAGCGGCAGCGGCAGCGGCGGCCGAAGCGGCGGCAAGGGCTGCGGCAGCGCCTGCCCCTGCGCTG
>NZ_JAFLDR010000016.1 GCF_017302275.1 Sulfuritalea sp. | reverse complement strand
GGCTCGCGGCCGGCGATGGCCAGCAGCGCGGCGATGCCGGCCTGCATGCGCCCGCCGCGGATGCGCGCGAGGCCCTGGGTGACCAGGATGCGGTTGTTGCGGTCGAGCGGCACAACGTCGGCGATGGTGCCGAGGGCCACCAGGTCGAGCAGTCCGGCCAGGTTGGGTTCGCCCTGCGTGGCATAGGCGCCGCGCTGGCGCAGCTCGGCGCGCAGCGCCAGCATCACGTAGAACATCACGCCGACGCCGGCCAGCGCCTTGCTCGGAAAATCACAGCCCCGCTGGTTGGGATTGACGATGACATCGGCGGCGGGCAGGCCGCCGCCAGCGGCATCGGCGGGCAGGTGGTGGTCGGTAATCAGGGTGGCGATGCCGCGGCTGCGCAGTTCCGCGACGCCCTCGACGCTGGCGATGCCGTTGTCCACAGTGATGACCAGGTCCGGCGCGCGCTCGGCGGCGAGGCGGGCGACTTCCGGCGAGAGCCCGTAGCCGAGCGTGAAGCGGTCGGGAACCAGGTAGTCGACCGTAGCACCCATCATGCGCAGCGCGCGCAGGCCGACCGCGCAGCCGGTGGCACCGTCGCAGTCGTAGTCGGCGACGATCAGCATCCTGCGGCCGGCAGCGATCGCATCGGCGAGCAGCACCGCGGCGTCATGGGTTCCCTTGAGCCGGTCGGGGGCGAGCAGGGCGCTGCTGCGCGCGTCGAGCTCCTCCGCGGCGCGGATTCCGCGCGCCGCGTAGAGTCGCGCCAGCAGCGGATGCACGCCACCCTGTTCGAGCGTCCACGCGGCACGCGGCGGCACGTCGCGGATGGCGATGCGGGTCACTGGACGATCCTCCACCCGTCCCCACCCCCACGTCCAGCCCAGCATGGCAGGACCACCGCGGCAGCGCGGAGTGGTGCGCCGCGAAACCCTGCCTTCGCCTCAAGGCAGGGGGTGACGGCAGTTTGCCGCTGCGCGGCTCCGGTTCGCGGCTGGCGCCGCTGCGGGCGGCCGTGCGCACAGCTCATTTCGGGGCCAGTTCCGCCAGCGGCCGCGGTTTGCGCCAGAACCGCCACAGGTCCTGGCGGCGCACGCGCAGTTCAGCGCTGCCCAGGTCGCCCGGCGCAACCAGGCGCAGCGCGTCGAGGCGGCCCGCGCGCAGCGCCGCGTGTGTGGGGGCCAGCCAGGTCGTTTCGAGCTCGCCCAGGGCGTCGCGCCAGGCGATCGCATCGCCGGTGCGCGCCGGTTGTTCCAGCGCATCGACCAGAGCCAGGGCGTTGCGCAGCAAGGTGTCGGGATAGCGCACGGGCAACGCGCCACCGCCGGTACCGAACAGTTGCGCGATGCCGCGCAGCACCGGGTCGTCGCCCCATACGATGTCGTGCGCGGCATTTCGGGCGGGGGGCAAGCGCCCAGCGCCCCAGGGCCAGAGGGAATTGACCAGCGGCCGTCCGGCGCTTTCACGCGCCAGGTTCACCGGATGGGTGTGGAGGATCATCTGCGCCTCGTTGATCGCGCGGCGCCAGGGGGCATGGGCGGGTCCCGGGGGCAGCGTGGCGGCCGAGCGTCCGACGGCGTCGGGCAAGCCGGTAAACTCCGGGGCGTGATCCGTCAGGCGCAGGTTCCAGCTATCCGGCGCGAGTACCTCGAGCTGGCCGAGTTCCGCAAAAGTCGGCGCCAGCGACACGGCGAGCGCGGCGGCCTCGACGGCGTCGAGCTGCAGGTGGCGTGGGTGGTCGACGATCAGGCTGCGATCGTGGAACTGCAGGCGCACGGGGTCGAGGCACAACCATTCCTCGTCTCCGACAGCGCCATGCAGCGCGAGGCGGCGCAGGGCGGCCGCCGGCAACGGTGTCGGCAGGTCGAAGCACTCGGCGAGCGCCGCGGCGCTGGCCTGTGGCGCGGGCCGTGCCAGTACGCCGCGGCCGAGCAGAGCCGTAAAGGCGGGAAGCGGCAGGTCGTGGCTGAGGTCGGCGAGCGCCTGGCGGGTCCAGATCAGGCCTGGCACGATGAGGGTGATCATTGCAGGATCGGCGTAATGGAATCGGAAACCGGGAACCGGACTATACCGGCGCGATGCGCAGCACTCTATACTGATCCCTGATTTTCCACCTTCATCCCAGGCATGTACGAACTCCTCATCGGTCTGCGCTACACGCGCGCCCAGCCGCGCGAAGGCGTCGCCAACCGCTTCATTTCCTTCATTTCGCTGATTTCCATGCTGGGCCTGGCGCTTGGTGTGGCGGCGCTGATCGTGGTCCTGTCAGTGATGAACGGCTTCCAGAAGGAATTGCGCGAACGCATCCTCGGCGTCGTTTCGCATGTCCAGATCAGCAGCGAAAGCGGCGAACTGGCCGACTGGAGCCAGGTGGTGCAGGGCGCGGCGCGCCATCCGCGGGTCAAGGCGGCGGCGCCCTATGTCCAGGCGCAGGGCATGCTCAGCCATGACGGACAGGTGCGCGGCATGATGGTGCGCGGCATCCTGCCCGAGGTCGAGGACTCCGTGGCCGATTTCGCCCGCCACATGCGCTCGGGCAAGCTCGCGCAGCTGGTGCCGGGGGAGTTCGGCATCGTGCTCGGCAGCGAACTGGCGCGCGCGCTGCGCGCCACGACCGGCGACAAGTTGACACTGCTGGCGCCGCAGGGGCTGGTGACGCCGGCGGCGATCCTGCCGCGCGTCAAGCAGTTCCGCGTGGTGGGCATTTTCGAAGTCGGCATGTTCGAATTCGATTCCGGCCTCGCGCTGGTGCACATGGGCGATGCGCAAAAACTGTATCGCATGGACGACCGCGTCACCGGCGTGCGGCTCAAGGTCGATGACCTGTTCGCCGCGCCGCGCATCGGCCGCGAACTGCTGCGCTTCCTCGATACCGACGCCTGGGTCAGCGACTGGACGCGCAGCCATGCCAACTTCTTTCGCGCCGTGGAAATCGAAAAGCGCATGATGTTCCTGATCCTGCTCTTGATCGTCGCGGTGGCCGCCTTCAACATCGTGTCCACCCTCGTCATGGCCGTTACCGACAAGCGTGCCGACATCGCGATCCTGCGCACGCTGGGCGCCAGCCCGAAAAGCATCATGGCGATCTTCATGGTGCAGGGCACGCTGATCGGCAGCGTCGGCCTGGCTGCGGGGATCGCCGGCGGCGTCGCGCTGGCGCTGAACATCGATGTCGTGGTGCCTGCCCTGGAGAACGTCCTCGGGTTGAAGTTCCTGTCGCGCGACGTGTATTACATCAGCGATCTGCCATCCGACCTGCACTGGTCGGACGTCGGCACCATCGGCGTGGTTTCCTTCGTCCTCACCTTGCTGGCGACGCTGTATCCGAGCTGGCGCGCCTCGCGCACGCAGCCGGCGGAGGCGCTGCGCCATGAGTGAGGTGGATCCCATCCTCCATTGCGCCGGCCTGACCAAGGTGTTTCGCCAGGGCGAGGCGCAGGTGGCCGTGCTGGGTGGCGTCGACCTGAAAGTCGGCGCCGGCGAGACGGTGGCCGTGGTCGGCGCCAGCGGTTCGGGCAAGAGCACACTGCTGCACCTGCTCGGCGGACTGGATACGCCGACGGCGGGACGGGTGCTGCTGCACGGCAGCGACCTGGCCCAGGTTGACGAGGCGGAGCGTGGCAGGCTGCGCAACCATGCGCTGGGCTTCGTGTATCAGTTTCATCACCTGCTGATGGAATTCACCGCGCTGGAAAACGTCGCGATGCCGCTGCTGATCCGGCGCATCGATCGCGGCGAGGCGCTGCGTCGGTCGGGCGCCGTGCTGGAACGCGTCGGACTTGGCCATCGCCTGACGCACCGCCCCGGCGAACTTTCAGGCGGCGAACGCCAGCGCGTCGCGGTGGCACGCGCCATGGTCACCGCGCCGACCTGCCTGCTGGCGGATGAGCCGACCGGCAACCTCGATCGGGCTTCGGCGCACGCGGTATTCGACCTGCTGCTGGAGTTGTGCAGGGAGCGCGGCGCGGCGATGGTGCTGGTGACACACGATACCGATCTCGCGGCGCGTGCGCACCGGTTGACGCATCTGGAGGACGGCTTCCTGCGCGGCTGATTCAGCGCCCTTGCGCCGCGCGCCTTCGGCTGCGTTGGCGCCAGGCATGGATCAGGTAGGCGCGCCAGGCCAGTTGCATCAACAGGTAGCCGGCCAGCGCCAGTGCGGAGGCCAGCAGCAGCAGGCCCAGCGCCAGCGGCGCGCCCATGCTGGCCATCCAGTCGACCAGCGCATGAAACCAGGCCACGAAACCGGCGTCGCCCGCTTCGGGCGGCTCGATGAATTTTTGTCCGGAACCGGGCAAGACCCACTGGCCGATGGCGAAGGCGGCGATGTACAAGGGGACGATGGTGAAGGGGTTGGTGTAGAGCGTAGTCAGCAATGCGAGCGGCAGATTGACGCGAAACACCACCGCGCAGATGGCGGCACCGAGCATCTGCAAGGGCCCCGGAATCAGGCCGCAGAACAGTCCGGCGGCCACCGCGCCCGCCGCCGAATGGCGGTTGAGATCCCACAGGCGTGGATGCAGCAGGGTGTTTTCGAACGGCGCCAGCCAGCGGTTGGCGCGGATCGCTTCGTGGTCGGGCAGGTACTTGCGGATGTGGCGACGCATGGGCCGGACGGAAGTCCTCGCTTCCCCTCAGACGACGCGGATCGAGAGTTCGCCGATGCCGTCCACCGCGCCGACCATCCGGTCGCCACGCACCACCGGGCCGACGCCCTCCGGAGTGCCGGTGAAGATCAGGTCGCCGGGACAGAGTTCGAAGTACTTCGACAGGTGGGCGATGGTTTCCGGAACCGACCAGATCAGGTCGGCGAGGTCGCCCTCCTGCTTCAGCGTGCCATTGACGGTGAGCCAGACGCGTCCGGCCGCCGGATGGCCGCTGCGTGCAACGGGCATGATGGGCGAGATCGGCGCCGACTGGTCGAAGGCCTTGCCCAGTTCCCAGGGACGGCCTTTGTCGCGCAGGGCGAACTGCAGGTCGCGCCGCGTCATGTCGAAGCCGACGGCATAGCCGAAGACGTGGTCGTTGGCCGACTCGGCCCGGATAGTTTGGCCACCCTTGCCGATCGCCACTACCAGTTCCACTTCGTGGTGGTAGTTCGCTGTTTCGCTCGGATAGGCGAGTTCTCGGGTGGCGCCGGGCGCCACCGGTAGCACCGCATCCGCTGGTTTGCAGAAGAAGAAGGGCGGCTCGCGGTCCGGATCCGAACCCATTTCGCGCGCATGGGCGGCGTAGTTGCGGCCGACGCAATAGATGCGGCGCACGGGAAAGCCGGAGGTGTTCCCGGCGACGGGAACGACGGGAATGGGTGCGGGGGGGAAGACATGGTTCATGGCGGCTCCTGAGTGTAGTGGGCGATTATCGCTCACTGGCGGGGCGCAGCATTTCTTCCGGTGGCGGTACAGGACGTTCGCGACGATATCGTTGTCACGGCAGGGATGCCGCCCGGTTGGTGGTATCGCAGAATCTTGCTGCACTGCAGGAATTCGGAGTGAATCAATGGTCATATCAAAAAAATGGTTTTGACGGTGGGCTGGTTTGCGGAGAAGAATCCGCTCCACCCGCACGCAGAGGCGGATTCGACAACACATCGAGGAGAAAACACCATGCGCAATTATTCCGTGCTGCCTCGCCGGGCGCTGCAATCGGAGACCAGCTTCCACGTGCCTCGCCAGGATCTGCCACCACGTGTAACCCTCGACGATGCGGCGGTAGCGGTGATGACCGATTTCCAGAAGGTGCCGGCTTTCACCATCGATCCCGATGTCAGTGTCGATACGGCGGCACGCGTCATGCGCCGGCGCAAGGTGCATTTGCTGCTGGTGGTCGATGTCGACAACGTGGTCATCGGCATCATCACCTCGAACGACCTGATCGGCGAAAAGACCTTGCAGTGCATCAGCGCCCGCGGAATTTCCCGCGCCGATGCGCTGGTGCGCGACATCATGACGCCGGCCAGTCGCCTCGAAGTGATCAGCATGGACGACGTGCTGCATGCCCATGTCGGCCACGTCGTGGCAACCCTCAAGGCCACCGGGCGACGACACGCGGCGGTGGTGGATGAAGATGACAAGGGCCACCAGGTGCTGCGCGGCCTGTTGTCCTGTTCCCAGATCGCCCTGCAACTCGGCGAACCCGTGGAAACCGTCGAGATCGCACAGAACTTCGCCGAGATCAGCGCCGCACTGCACGCCTGATGCGGCGCCAGTTCCTGGCGCACGCCGGGGACATATCACGGGGATACCGTCCCCGGCTCACGCCGGGGACATAATGCCGGATGCGCATTTTTGTCCTGGCATTTGCCTTCGGCATCTGGCTGCTGCAGCAGCAACCCGCATTGCCCGGAGTCGGCTGGCTTGCGGGCCTTGTCGCTGCTGCGCCGATTCTCTTTTTGTTTGGTCGGCACGTCGATGAGTCGGCACCCCAAGGTGACTTCCTTCGGTCGCTGGCGCCACGGCGTCCGGTCGGCCTGGCGATGCTTGCCGGAGCGGCCGCCTGCCTCGGTTTCGCCTGGGCGTGCGGATATGCCCACTTGCGCCTGGCAAATGAACTCGCGCCGGACCTGGAAGGGCGCGACATCGAATTGGTCGGCGTGGTCGCCGGACTGCCTCAGGAACTGGAGTGCGGCGTGCGCTACGAATTCGATGTCGAGCAGTCGCCAACTGGCGTGCCGCCGCATGTTGCGCTGGCATGGTATCGCGGTCGCGACGACGTGGACGATGACGCGACGCCGCGGATTCCGGTGCGGGCCGGCGAGCGCTGGCGCTTCACGGTGCGCCTGAAGCGGCCGCACGGCAACCTCAACCCGCACGGATTCGACTACGAGGCATGGCTGTTCGAGCGCGGTATCCGCGCCACGGGTTACGTCCGTCCGCGCTCGGCGGAACGCCTGCAGGCCCGCGTATGGCGGCCCGGGTATGCGATCGAGATGCTGCGCGAAGCGATACGTGACGGGTTTCGCAGTGCGCTGCCCGAGGCGCCGTATGCCGGCATCCTGATCGCGCTCGCGATCGGCGACCAGCACTCGATCGACGCCGGCTTGTGGCAGACGTTCGCCCGCACCGGAATCACCCATCTCATGAGCATTTCCGGGTTGCACGTGACCATGCTCGCGGCGCTGGCCTATGCGTTGACCAACTGCCTGTGGCGACGCTCGACGCGCTTGCCGCTGCGCCTTCCCGCGCAGCATGCGGCAGCGCTGGGCGGTCTGTTGGCGGCGATCCTGTATTGCCTGCTGGCGGGTTTCGCGGTGCCGGCGCAGCGCACCTTGTACATGCTCGGCGTGGTCGCGCTGGCGCACCTGGTGGCCCGTGAAGTGGCCGCATCGAGGGTGTTGGCTCTGGCCTTGATGCTGGTGCTGCTGCTCGATCCACTGGCGGTGCTGGCGGCCGGTTTCTGGCTTTCCTTCGCCGCGGTGGCGCTGCTGTTCCACATCGGCGGCGGGCGCCTGGGACCTGCACATTGGCTGCTCGAGTGGGGGCGCGCGCAATGGGCCGTCACGCTGGGGATGCTGCCGGCGCTGCTGGCCCTGTTCCAGCAGTTTTCGCTGGTCTCGCCGCTGGCCAATGCGCTGGCGATTCCATTGGTGAGCCTGGTCATTACGCCCCTGGCCCTGCTGGGCAGCCTGCCCTTGCTCGATCCGCTGTTGTCGTTGGCACAGCTGCTCACCGCCTGGCTGATGCTGTTCATCGACTGGCTGGCTGCCCTGCCGCTCGCTGTCTGGCAACAGGCGGCGCCGCCGCCATGGTCCGTGCTGCTGGCGCTTGCCGGCAGCCTCTGGCTGCTGCTGCCGCGCGGTGTCGCGGCGCGCTGGCTCGGCCTGCTGACTTTCCTGCCGCTGCTGACCCTGCTGCCACCGAGGCCCGTGGCCGGTGCGGCCGCGGTCACCGTGCTCGACGTCGGCCAGGGGTTGGCGATCCATGTCCAGACCGCCACCCACGACCTGCTGTTCGACGCCGGGCCGGCCTACTCGGCCGATGCCGACAGCGGCAACCGCATCATCGCGCCCTACCTGCGCGCGCAAGGCGTGCGCCGGCTCGACGCGATGGTCATCAGCCATGGCGACAAGGACCACGAGGGCGGCGCCGCCTCCGTGATCGCCGCACTGCCGGTGACCGTGCTCAAGAGTTCGCTGCCGTTCGAGCACGCGCTGTCGGCGCTGCCGGTGGCGCATGAAACCTGTCGTGATGGGGATGCATGGGAGTGGGACGGGGTGCGCTTTGAAGTGCTGCATCCCGGCGCGCAAACCCTGTCGCGCAAGAGCAACGACCTCAGCTGCGTGCTGCGGGTGACGGCGGGCGGTCGATCGATGCTGCTCACCTCGGACATCGAGGCGGTCTCGGAACAGGCACTGCTGGCTACGAATCGCGTCCGGCTGGCGGCGTCGGTGATGACGGCGCCGCACCACGGCAGTCGCACTTCATCGACTCCCGAGTTCGTTGCCGCCGTCGCAGCGCGTGACGTGGTCTTTCCAGTCGGCTATCGCAACCGCTTCGGCCACCCGAAGCAGGATGTGCTGGAGCGCTATGTGCAAAGCGGCGCACGCCTGCATCGTACCGACGCCCACGGTGCGATCGGCATCGCGATTGACGGAACCGGTGTCGTCTTCCGCCACGAGCGCGAACTCCGGCGTCGCTACTGGCATTCGCAGCCGACCCTATAATCCGCGCCTGAACCTCCCCGGGCACGGCGATGAGCGCGACCGACACGATTCCCTTTGCCGGCCTGGCGCCGGAGCGCATTCTCGACGCGATCGAGAGCGTGGGTTACCGTTGCGACGGCGCCCTGATGGCGCTCAACAGCTACGAAAACCGCGTCTGGCAGGTCGGCATTGAAGGCGATCGTCCGCTGATCGCCAAGTTCTACCGTCCAGGTCGCTGGAGCGACGGGCAGATCGAAGAGGAGCACGCCTTCTGCGCCGCCATGCTGGCCGACGAACTGCCCGTGGTGGCGCCCCTCGCCATCGGTGGCAAGACGCTGTTTAGTCATGGTGGCTTCCATTTTTCGGTTTTTCCCAAACAAGGCGGACGGGCGCCGGAATTCGCCGAGCCGGCCATCCTGGAATGGATGGGACGGCTCATGGCGCGCATCCACCAGGTCGGAGTACGCGAGGATTTCGCGTTGCGCGAGATGCTGGACTTGCACAGTTTCGGCACGGACTCGCTGGATTGGCTGCTCGCCAACCAGGCACTGCCGCCGGATCTGGAGTCGGTATGGCAGGGCGTCGCCGAGCAGGCGCTGGAAGGCGTTGCTCAATGCTATGCGCGTGCGGGCAAGGTGAAGTTGTTGCGGCTGCATGGCGACTGCCACGCGGGCAACGTGCTATGGACACCGGACGGCCCGCATTTCGTGGATTTCGACGATGCCCGCATGGGGCCCGCGATCCAGGACTTGTGGATGCTGCTATCCGGCGACGCCGAGGAGATGGGCCGCCAGTTCGGCAACGTGCTGGCCGGCTACGAAACCTTCCGCGAGTTCGACGACCGCGAACTTCACCTGATCGAGGCGCTGCGTACCCTGCGCCTGATGCATCATTCGGCCTGGCTGGCACGACGCTGGAACGATCCGGCGTTTCCGGCGGCATTCCCCTGGTTCGCGACCAATCGTTACTGGGAAGAACGCATACTCGAACTGCGCGAGCAGATCGCGATAATGCAGGAGCCTCCGCTGGCGCCCCGGTAAGGAATGAGAGCGTAAATCGCCCTCATCCCTTGCCGAGGGCTCTGTATAAGACCGTCCCCCCCCATCCCCCTTGCGAGGGAAGGGGGCGACGAAATAGGGCGGGCTTTGCCCGCGGAATTGGAGAAGCGAAGATGGAAATGCGTGAAGGAAAAGTGAAGTGTTTGAGTGCCGCAGGCTTTCACCACATGGCTTATGTCGAGTGGGGCGACGCAACGAATCCCCGGGTGCTGGTCTGCGTCCATGGTCTGTCGCGCTGCTCGCGCGATTTCGATTTCCTGGCGCAGGCGATGGCGGCGGACTACCGCGTGGTATGCCCCGACGTGGTGGGGCGCGGGCGCAGCGACTGGCTGCGCAACAAATCCCTCTACGCGCTGCCGCAGTATTGCGCCGACATGACGACGCTGCTGGCGAAGCTCGGCGCGGAGACCGTCGATTGGGTCGGCACCTCGATGGGCGGATTGATCGGCATGGTGCTCGCTTCCCAGCCGGAAACACCGATCCGGCGCCTGGTGCTCAACGATGTCGGCCCGGTAATCACTGCGGCCTCGCTGGAACGCATCGGCACCTACCTCGGCGCCGCGCCGCGCTTCGACGGCATCGAACAGGCCGAGGCCTTCGTGCGCTTCGTTTCGGCCAGTTTCGGCAACTTCGATGACGCCCAGTGGCGCCACCTCACGGTGCACGTCACCCGTGTCGCGGCCGATGGCAAGGTGGAGTTTGCCTATGATCCGGGCATAGCCCAGGCGTTCCGCGAAGTGCAGGCCGCCAGCGGCGGCAAAGATATCGAACTGTGGCCGGCCTATGACGGCATCGCCTGTCCGACGCTGCTGTTGCGTGGTGCGACATCGGACCTGCTGACCCATGAGGCGGCGCTGGAAATGGGCCTTCGCGGACCGCGTGCCCGCCTGGTCGAAGTTCCCGGCGTGGGACATGCGCCGATGCTGATGGATTCCGGGCAGGTCGCTCCGGTGCGGGAGTTTCTCCTGGCCTGATCTTTCCCGTCAGGCCATGCTGCTAAGCAGCATCGAAAGTTTGCATGTCAAAATTTTCCGCGGCCTAGAATAGGCATTCGGTCGCATATACCGGCCCGCGTTTGAGCCAGCTTGGTGCGAGCCGAAAGGCGCTTGCGCCGCAACCAATTACCGGAGGCATCATGCAAAAATCGTTGCACATCGATCCCAACAAATGCACGGGCTGTCTGCAATGCGAGATGGCGTGTTCGTACGAGAACCATGGGGTGTTCAACATCTCCAAGTCGCGGATCAAGGTATTCAATTTCGAGCATGCGGGGCGGAAGGTGCCGTACACCTGCACGCAATGTGCGGAAGCGTGGTGCATGACGGCGTGCCCGGTTGATGCGATCCGGATCGATGGCAAGACGGGGGCGAAGGTCGTGCATGAAGACGTCTGCGTCGGGTGCAAGGTATGCACCATTGCCTGCCCGTTTGGCACGGTGAACTATGTCGTCGCGACCGGCAAGGTGCAGAAATGCGACCTGTGCGGAGGCGAGCCGGCCTGTGCCGACGCCTGCCCGACGGGTGCCATCACCTACGTCGCTGCCGACTGGACGGGGCTCGACAAGATGCGGGCCTGGGCCGGCAAGACCGACACCCAACCGCGCGCTGGCGCTTAAAGGAGACCGACATGGCCTGGAACAAGAAATTTCTGCGCGTGAATCTGAGCACCGGCAGCTGCAAGACCGAAGCCCTCAACATGGAATGGGCCCAAGAATACCTGGGGCAGCGCGGGCTCGCCACCAAGTATTTCGTTGAAGAAGTCGACCCCAAAGTCGATCCCCTCTCGCCCGACAACAAGCTCATCATGACCACCGGCCCCCTGACCGGCACGGTTGCCTCCACCGGCGGACGCTACTCCGTCGTCACCAAGGGGGCCCTGACCGGCGCCATCGCCTGCTCCAACTCCGGCGGCTACTTTGGCGCCGAACTCAAGTTTGCCGGCTGGGACATGATCATCTTCGAAGGCAAGGCCGCCAAGCCCGTGTATCTCTCCATCGAAGACGACAAGGTCGAACTGCGCGACGCTGCCCACCTGTGGGGCAAGACCGTGTTCCAGACTGAAGAAATCATCAAGAAGAGCCACCAGGACCCGCAGATGCGGATCTGCTCCATCGGTCGCGCCGGCGAGAGCGGCGTCAAGTTCGCCTGCATCGTCAACGATCTGCACCGCGCCGCCGGGCGTTCCGGGGTCGGCACCGTGATGGGAGCCAAGAACCTCAAGGCCGTCGCCGTGCGCGGCACCAAGGGCAGCGGCGGCGCGATCAAGGACCCCAAAGCCTTCATGGCTGCCACCAAGGCCGCCAAGAAAGTCCTCGCCGACAACGCCGTCACCGGGCAGGGCCTGCCGACCTACGGCACCCAGGTCCTGATGAACGTCATCAACGAAATGGGCGCCTTGCCCACGCGCAATCACCGCGATGTGCAGTTCGAGGATGCGCGCAAGATTTCCGGTGAAGCCATGCACGAGAAGCGGCCCACCGACGGCAAGAGCCACCTGGTGACGAATGCCGCCTGCTTTGGCTGCACCATTGCCTGCGGGCGCATCTCCAGGATCGACGAAACCCACTTCAGCGTCGTGAACAAGCCCGAATACTGGGGCGCCTCCGGCGGTCTCGAATACGAAGCCGCCTGGGCGTTGGGCTCGGCCAACGGCGTGGGCGACCTGGAAGCCCTGCAATACGCCAACGTCCTGTGCAACGAAGACGGTTTCGACCCCATCTCCTTCGGTGCCACCGTGGCCGCGGCCATGGAACTCTACGACCTGGGCATCCTGACCAAGGAACAGATCGGCCTCGAAGCCCCCTTCGGTTCCGCGCAGGCCCTGATCACGCTGGCCGAGATGACGGCCAAGGGCGAGGGCTTCGGCAAGGAACTTGGCCTGGGCTCGGCACGCCTGTGCGCCAAGTACGGCCGCCCGGAACTGTCGATGGGCGTCAAGAGCCAGGAATTCCCTGCCTACGACAGCCGCGGCATCCAGGGCATGGGGCTGGCCTACGCCACCTCCAACCGGGGCGCCTGCCACCTGCGTGGCTACACTGTCGCCTCCGAAGTGCTGGGCATCCCGGTCAAGACCGATCCGCTGGTCACCGAAGGCAAGGCCGATCTCGTCAAGGCCTTCCAGGACGCCACCAGCGTATTCGACAGTGCCGGCGTCTGCGTGTTCACCACCTTCGCCTGGACGCTGGCCGACCTGCAACCGCAACTCGACGCCGCCTGCGAAGGCAACTGGACCATGGAAAAGCTGGCGCTCCTGGGCGAGCGCGTATGGAACATGGAACGCGTCTTCAACAACGCCGCCGGCTTCACCGCCAAGGACGACGACCTGCCGCCGCGGCTGAAGAACGAGCCGGCCAAGACCGGTCCGGCCAAGGGTCTGGTCAATGGCGTCGACAAGATGCGACCCGAGTACTACAAGGTGCGTGGCTGGTCGCCCGAAGGCGTGCCGACCAAGGAAACCCTGGATCGCCTCGGCCTGTAACTCCTGCCCCACCCTTCAGGGGATCGGCCCAGCCGGTCCCCTGATCGCTTTCAAGGAAACCCCATGAAACACGTCATCATCGGCAATGGCCCGACCGGACTGGTCGCCGCCGAAACCCTGCGTCGGCTGCAACCCGAGGCCGAGATCGCCCTCATCGGCGACGAGAAGGAACCGCCGTACTCGCGCATGGCGATCCCCTATTTCCTGCACGGTAACATTGCCGAAGTCGGCACCCATTTGAGGAAGGCCCACGACCACTACGCCAAACACGGCATCCACTTGATCGAAGGGCGCGTCACCCGGGTCGATCCCCAGGCCAGGCAGATCGAATTCGCCAGCGGCGACCGGCTGCCCTATGACCGGCTCCTGATCGCCACCGGCTCGCGGCCGATCCTGCCGCCGGTGCCCGGCATCGACCTGCCCAACGTGCACACCTGCTGGACCCTGGAAGACGCCCGGGCGATTGCGGCCAAGGCCAAGCCGGGCAGCCGCGTACTGCAACTGGGCGCCGGCTTCATCGGCTGCATCATCATGGAAGCGCTTGCCGCGCGTGGCGTCACGCTCACCGTCGTCGAAATGGGCGACCGCATGGTACCGCGCATGATGACCCCGACCGCCGGCGCCATGATCAAGACCTGGGTCGAAGGCAAGGGGGTGGCGGTGCATTGCAACACCGGCGTCACCGCGGTGGCGCAAAAAGACGGCGCCCTTGCGGTCACGCTCAGTACCGGCGGCGAACTTACGGCCGACCTGGTCATCTGCGCCGCCGGCGTGCGGCCCAACATCGAATTCCTTGCCGGCAGCGGCATCAGCATGGAGCGCGGGATCCGGGTCGACAACGCGATGCGCACCAGCATCGCCGACATCTATGCCGCCGGCGACGTCACCGAAGCCCCGGGTTTCCATACCGGGCAGCCCGAACTCAACGCCATCCAGCCCAATGCCGTTGACCAGGCGCGCGTCGCCGCGCACAACATGGCCGGTGGCGCCTCCAGCAGCGGCGGCAGTCTGGCGATCAACGTGCTCGACACCCTGGGGCTGATCTCCACCTCCTTCGGCCAGTGGCAGGGCGTGCCGGCCGCCGCGGGCGGGTCCGGCGTGGAACGGGTCGATCCGGCCAGAAACGGCTACCTCTCGCTGCAGTTCAAGGACGACGTGCTGATCGGCGCCACCAGCATCGGCTGGACCGACCATGTCGGCGCCCTGCGCGGCCTGGTGCAGACGCAGGCGCCGCTGGGCCAATGGAAGGCCCGCCTGCTCGCCGACCCGACGCAATTCATGGCCGCCTACCTGGCCACCGCGCAGAAAGCCGCATGAAGGTCACCTTCAAGCTCTTTGCCACGCTCCAGGATTACCTGCCCCCGGAGGGGAGGAAAACCAATGCGTTGAGCCTGGACCTGGCGGAAGCGCCCACGGTCGATCAACTCATCACGCGCTTCAGCCTGCCCGAAAAGCTGGTGCATCTGGTTCTGATCGATGGCAACTTCGTGCCGCCGGCGGAGCGCGCCGGGCGCATATTGCGTGACGGTGAAACACTGGCGATCTGGCCACCCGTAGCGGGCGGATGAGATTCCCGTTTGCCTACGACGCGACAACCACGCGTGACGATTTCGTGCGCCTGTTGCCACTGGCCACCGGCCAGAACGCGATCGACGAAATGGATGGCGGCTTTCGCGGCAGCGGCTGGTCGCTTCGGCTGACTCGCATCGCGCCACTGGAGATCGGCCTTGTGCGGCTCGAACGTCATCGCGTCGAAATCGACTTCGACGGATTGAGCGTGGAGGAGCAGGAACGCTTCATGCAACGCTTCACGCTCTATTACCAGCGCGGCGGTGGTTGACGTCGACTCCGACGTGAAGCATGCCCATGACTTTCGCTGCGAACAGGACTACGCTTTTGGGCAGCAACTAAACCATTCGGGAGCCGGGCCATGAAGAAGAATCTCATTTCCATTGCACTTTTCCTATGTTGGTCGCCGTTGGCAACCGCTCAGGAAACGGCGATCTCCATCGCACCGCAGGGGCTTGCAGGCTTGGATCGGCCCTCGGAAGCCGGACCCACCGGCGGCGGGCGGTATGGTGGCATACGGCTTCCGGAAATCATCAGCGTCGGTGACGTGATTCCTTTTCAGTACCAACGCGATAGCGGGATGGTCTCCGATAGTTTCATGGTAACCGGGATAAAGGTGGAGGCCGGGTGGTGCACGCTTGAGAGCAAAAACAGCAAGGTTCCGGGGGGCATGTCGGAAAAGATGGCTGTAGCTTGCCGGGTTTTGCGCTGATCCTCTGTCGCGCTTCGACCGTGAAGGATCCGTGCTCGTCTGTGCCGAGGCTGTTTCGTTTGCCGCGACAGCGTACTGCCAGGGTTATCAGGGACCGCAATCGAAAGCTGCTAAAATCTTGGTGCGGCGGGTCTCCCCGCATTGCGGGGCGGTGAACCTGGTCAGGTCCGGAAGGAAGCAGCCACAGCCGTTTTCTGCAAGTGCCGGGGGTCAGGCTCGCCGCACCTCCATTTGCGCAGTCATTGTTTGGCAACTTTCCCTTACAAAGATTGCCGCCCGGTCACATCGGGCTTACAGGTCATCGTTCAAATACGTTCTGCCATGAGGCATTCAAGACAGGAGCAGAACATGAACCGGAAGGAACTACTCGTCGCGGGCTTCGTTGCCGCCAGCGCCGCATTTTTTGGCATCGCCCATGCACAGGGTCCGGGATGCGATGGCGAAGGCCGTCCGGGCATGAAGCGCAGTTCGATGCAGAGGGACGGGATGGTCGATCCGGTGGCTCGGGTCGAGCAGCGCCTGAATCGCCTGAAAAGCGAACTCAAGCTGACCCGGCAACAGGAACCGCTGTGGCAGGTTTTCGCTGAGCGGTCGAAGGCTGAAGCCGGCAAGGCCATGCAGGCGATGCGCGAGCGCATGGCGGACGACAAACCGCTCAGCGCACCCGATCGGATGGCGCTGATGCAAAGCAGGATGAAGGAGCGCGTAGCCGCGATGGAAACCGTGAATGAATCCTTCAAGCGCCTCTACGCCGATTTGAGCCCCGAGCAGAAGGCCATGGCGGACAAGCACTTCAGTGCCATGGGCAAGGGCCGTAACGGTCCTGGTCGCGGCGGCCCCAGGGGCGAGGGCCCCGGCGCACCTGTCGGCCACGAAGGACACAAGAGCTAGGCGATTCCAGAGTGGAAAGCGGGGCAGCCTGTTTGCGCGGGCTGCCCCGTTTGCCGTGCACGCCCTGATAAAATCGTCGCATGAGTTATCAGGTCCTCGCCCGCAAGTGGCGCCCCAAGTCCTTCGCCACACTGGTTGGCCAGGAGCACGTGGTACGGGCGCTGACTCATGCGCTGGACCAAAACCGCCTCCACCACGCCTACCTTTTCACCGGGACACGGGGCGTCGGCAAGACCACGCTGGCGCGCATCATGGCCAAGGCCCTGAACTGCGAGACCGGCGTCAGTTCCACGCCATGTGGCAAGTGTTCCGCCTGTGCGGCAATCGACAGCGGTCGCTTCGTCGATTACATCGAACTCGATGCGGCGTCGAACCGCGGGGTGGATGACATGACGCAATTGCTCGAACGCGCCACCTACGCGCCGACCATCGGGCGCTTCAAGGTCTATGTCATTGACGAGGTGCACCAACTTTCCGGCCACGCTTTCAACGCGATGCTGAAGACCCTGGAAGAACCGCCGGAGCATGTCAAGTTCGTCCTCGCCACCACCGACCCGCAGAAGATTCCGGTCACGGTTCTTTCGCGCTGCCTGCAGTTCAACCTGAAGCAGATGCCGCAAACCCAGATTGTCGACCATCTGTCGCGGGTTCTCGAAGCGGAAGGCGTGGCGTTCGAAGTCGCGGCCCTGCGCCACCTGGCCAAAGGCGCGGCCGGAAGCATGCGCGATGCCCTGTCGCTGCTCGACCAGGCCATCGCCCACGGTGCGGGCAGGATCGAGGACGAAGGGGTGCGCGCGATGCTCGGCACCGTCGGTGACGAGCATCTGTTCGCACTGCTCGATGCGCTCGTGGCGCAGGATGTGTCGGCAATGCTCGACGTCGCCAGGCTGATGGATGCGCGCAGCCTGTCCTTCGACGGCGGCCTCCAGGAACTGGCGACCTTGTTTCATCGCATCGCGCTGGCGCAGTTCGCCCCGCAAGCGCTGCTGGACGACGCCGAGCGTGAGCGCCTGACTCCCTATGCTCGCGCCCTCGATGCCGAATACCTGCAACTGGCCTATCAGGTCGCGGTCCATGGTCGCGATGAGCTTGGTCTGGCGCCCGACGAATACGCCGGTTTCGCCATGAGCCTGCTCCGCCTGCATGCCTTCCGTCCGGAGCGCGCGGCTGCGGTTGCCGCGTCCGCGCCGCCGCGTCAATCGACGCCTGTGCCAGTCGCGCCGGCGAAAGCCGCCGTACCGCCAGCGCCGACTCCCGATCCCGCGGCAGCCGCAGGCCAACGGCAAGGCGTGCCAGCGACGCCGCCCGCCGCCACGCCGGTTGCGGGCGAGAACGACTGGCACGCCCTGGTGGCGCAGCTATCGCTGACCGGCATGGCAAGGCAACTGGCCCAGCACTGCGAGCTTGCCGAACGCGGTGATGCCTCGGTTCGCCTCCGTCTGGCGCCACTGCACAAGCACCTGCTGGGCAAGGCGCAGCAGGACAAGCTGCAAAGCGAATTGCAGAACCACTTCGGCCGCCCGCTGCGGCTGGAAATCGACGTTGCCGAACCGGCGGCCGAAACCCCGGCTGAACGCAGCCGCAACGCCCAGCGCGAACGACAGGAAAAGGCCGTGGCCTCGATCGAAAAGGACCCCTTCGTTCGGGAGGTGGTGGACCTGTTCGACGCCAGCATCGACGAATCGACGATCAAACCCGTTTAGTTCAAGGAGCACACAGCATGATGAAGGGTGGCATAGCCGGATTGATGAAGCAGGCCCAGCAGATGCAGGCCAACATGGAGAAGGCGCAGGAACAGTTGGCGCAGATCGAGGTCGAGGGCCAGTCCGGCGCCGGGGCGGTGAAGGTGGTGATGACCTGCAAGCACGACGTCAAGCGCGTCACGATCGATCCGTCGGTGATGGACGACAAGGAGATGCTGGAAGACCTGGTGGCGGCGGCACTCAATGACGCCAACCGGCGCGCCGAAGCAACGACGGCGGAAAAGATGGGTGGCTTCGCGGCCGGGCTCAACCTTCCGCCTGGAATGAAACTTCCGTTCTGAGCTATGTTGCGGCGGACGTGGCCCGTGATTTCTAGCGAGGCGAGCAAATGAGTAGCCCCCGCCACTGGCGGGGGATAGGGGGAGGTTGTAGTTTGGATGAGTTCCTCGAGGCTCAGCGTGGCGTCTAGCCTCGACGAACTGATCGAGGCCTTGCGTTGTCTGCCTGGCGTCGGTCCGAAGTCGGCGCAACGCATGGCCTATCACCTGCTGCAGCGCGACCGCAAAGGCGCCGACCGCCTCGCGCGAGGGCTCGACGCGGCGCTGAAATACCTGCACCACTGTGCTCGCTGCAACAACTTCACCGAGGCCGAAATCTGTGAACGCTGCCTTTCGTCGCGACGCGATGCGACGCAACTGTGCATTGTCGAAATGCCGATCGACGCAATCAGCATGGAGCAGGCCCACGCCTACAACGGCCTCTACTACGTGCTGATGGGCCGGCTCTCGCCGCTCGACGGCATCGGGCCCAAGGAACTGGCCTTCGAACGCCTGTTCTCGCGCGCCGCCGACGGCTTGGTGCGTGAAGTGATTCTCGCCACTAATTTCACCAACGAAGGCGAGGCCACGGCGCATTACCTTTCGGAGCTGCTGCACGCGCGCGGGCTGAAGGTCAGCCGCATCGCGCGCGGTCTGCCGGTGGGCGGGGAACTGGAATTCTCGGACGCCGCGACTGTGGCGCAGGCGCTGCGCGAGCGGCGCGACTTCGTTTGAAAGCTTATGAATAAATCTACTGCGCGTGCCGGATCGGGGCTTGGGCGGTGCTCTTCCGCGGCCGGCTTCGCACAGCCGGCCGGCTGCGGCGGCGCGAAACCCCGCCTCGCCCTCAAATATAACGACATATGTTCCGGTAGCTGCACTCCGGCCGCACCCCGCTGCGGCCCGCTCGCGACGATTTCTTCACAAGCTTTGAGTCTGGATTGAACGCTACCGCCAAGCCACTTGCCGGCGTCAAGGTCATCGAGTTCGGCACACTGATTGCCGGACCGTTCTGCTCGCGCATACTTGGCGAATTCGGCGCCGAGGTGGTCAAGGTCGAGGCGCCGGGGGAGGGTGATCCCTTGCGCAAGTGGCGCAAGCTGTATCCCACCGGCGATGGCGAAACTTCGCTGTGGTGGTTCGTTCAGGCGCGCAACAAGCAATCCCTTGCGCTCAACCTCAAGCATCCGGAAGGCATCGAGATCGCGAAGCGCCTGATTGCCGAGGCCGACATCGTGGTGGAGAATTTTCGGCCAGGCGTCATGGAAAAACTTGGCTTGGGCTGGGAGACGCTATCGACACTCAATCCGGGGCTGGTCATGGTGCGCCTATCCGGATTCGGCCAGACCGGGCCGATGGCGAGCCAACCGGGCTTCGGCGCCATCGGCGAGTCCATGGGTGGCCTGCGCTACGTCACCGGCTTCGCCGACCGGCCGCCGGTCAAGACCGGCATTTCCATAGGCGATTCGATTGCCGCACTGTGGGGTGCCCTGGGAGCGCTCATGGCGCTGCGCCATCGCGAAGTGAAAGGCGGTGGCGGGCAGGTGGTCGATGTAGCGCTCTACGAAGCGGTGTTCGCAATGATGGAAAGCCTGGTACCCGAGTTCGACGTCTTCGGCTTCGTCCGCGAGCGCACCGGCAACGTGATGCCGGGCATCACGCCCTCGAATACGCACACGACCCGGGATGGCAAGCACTTGATCATCGGTGCCAACGGCGACGCGATCTTCAGGCGCCTGATGGGGGCGATTGGTCGCGCCGACCTTGCTGACGATCCGCAGCTTGCCAGCAACGCCGGTCGCGATGCGCGTGCCGTGGAAATCTATGCCGTGATCGACGCCTGGGTGGCGGCGAATGACGAAGAAGCAGTTTTGCGCATTGCAGCACAGGCACAGGTGCCGGCCAGCCGGATTTTTTCGGTGGCGGACATGTTCCGTGATCCCCAGTTTCTCGCTCGCCAGATGCTGGAAAAGGTCCAACTACCTGGTGGAAAAGAGTTTTTGATTCCTGGCATCGTCCCGAAGCTGACCTTGACGCCGGGTGAGACCGAGTGGCTGGGACCGGAGCTTGGCGAGCACACGGAGCTGCTGCTCGGTCGCCTCGGATACTCCCCGGAAGATCTGGTTCAGTTGCGAAACGATGGGGTTATCTAACGGTTTCTAAAGATAAAAATAGCTTGCATCTGTCAACGGTGACAAGTCGGCCCAGTTCGGGGCTTTAATCACGTCGAGAGATTCGCTACAATTGCCGTCTTTCCGAGTTTGCGTTCCAGCATTCTTCAGCATTCAGGGACTAACACCATGAGTTGTGACGAAAAAGTCGATTGCGGGCGACGGCGTCTGCTGGTTGCCACGGCAACCGTGGGCGGAGTGGCCGGCGTGGCAGCTGCGGTGCCCTTCGTGGCCAGCATGCTGCCCTCCGAGCGGGCCAAGGCAGCCGGCGCGCCGGTCGAGGTCGATATCAGCAAGCTAGCGCCCGGTCAGATGATGACCGTGGAGTGGCGCGGAAAGCCGGTCTGGATCATCAATCGCACCAAGGAAATGCTGGACTCCATGGCAAAGATCGGCGATCAGCTGGCCGATCCCAAGTCCGACAAGAACATGCAGCCGGAGTATGCGAAGAACGACACGCGTTCGATCAAGCCGGAAATCCTCGTCGCCGTAGGCATCTGCACCCACCTCGGCTGTTCGCCGACCGAAAAATTCAAGACTGGTGCCGAATCGGGCGTTGATCCCAACTGGCCGGGCGGATTCATCTGCCCCTGTCACGGTTCCACCTTCGACCTCGCCGGTCGTGTCTACAAGAGCAAGCCGGCCCCGGATAACCTGGAAGTTCCGCCGCACATGTACCTTGGCGACGCCAAGCTGATCATTGGCGAAGACAAGAAGGCCTGATGCGATGAGCAAAGTGAACGCACTGCTGCAAGGCACGCTGAACTGGGTCGATGAGCGATTTCCGCTGACGTCGAACTGGAAGGCCCATCTGGCCGAGTACTACGCGCCGAAGAACTTCAACTTCTGGTACTTCTTCGGGTCCCTGGCGATGCTGGTGCTGGTGATCCAGATCGTCACCGGCATCTTTCTCACCATGCACTACAAGCCGGATGCGGCGCTGAACGCCTCGGGCGTGCCCGTCGCCTTCGCCAGCGTCGAGTACATCATGCGCGACGTGTCCTGGGGTTGGCTGATCCGCTACATGCACTCGACCGGAGCCTCGGCGTTCTTCGTTGTCGTGTACCTGCACATGTTTCGCGGCCTGCTTTACGGTTCCTACCGCAAGCCGCGCGAACTGATCTGGCTGTTCGGCATCGGCATCTTCCTGTGCCTGATGGGCGAGGCCTTCTTCGGCTACCTGCTGCCCTGGGGCCAGATGTCCTTCTGGGGCGCCCAGGTCATCGTCAACCTGTTCTCCGCGATCCCGTTGATCGGGCCGGATCTGTCGATTTGGCTGCGCGGCGACTATGTGGTGGGCGACGCGACGCTGAACCGCTTCTTCGCCTTCCATGTCATCGCCATGCCGCTTGTGCTGATCGGCCTGGTCGGGGCGCACATCATCGCCCTGCACGAAGTCGGTTCGAACAACCCGGACGGCATCGAGATCAAGAAGAAGAAGGATGCGAACGGCGTTCCGCTGGACGGCATCCCCTTCCACCCCTACTATTCGGTGAAGGACATCGTCGGCGTCGTGGTCTTCCTCTTCGTCTTTTCGATCGTGGTTTTCTTCATGCCCGAGGGCGGCGGCTATTTTCTCGAATACAACAACTTCTTCCCCGCCGACCCGCTGGTGACGCCGCCGCACATCGCGCCGGTCTGGTACTTCACGCCGTACTACTCCCTGCTGCGCGCCGTGACCTATCCTTTGTTCGGCATCGATGCCAAGTTCTGGGGCGTGGTCGCAATGGGCGCCGGTACCCTGATATTTGCCTTCCTCCCATGGCTTGATCGCAGCCCGGTGAAATCGATCCGCTATCGCGGTCCGATCACCAAGTGGTTGCTCGCGGTCTGGGTCGTCGGCTTCTTCATCCTTGGCTTTCTTGGTACCAAGGATCCGGCCTACAAGTTTTTCGGCTTCATTCCTGGCGCCCCGGTCGCGCAACTGCTCAGTGTGTATTACTTCCTGTTTTTCCTGACGATGCCGATCTGGTCTTCCCTGGATCGCTGCAAGCCGGAACCGGACCGGGTGACGATGAAATGAAGAAATTCCTTACCGCAATCCTGTTCGCGCCGATCCTGGCGTTCGCTGCGGGAGCCACGCTGCACCTCGATAGCGCGCCAGACAAGTCCAATGACATGGCCGCATTGCAGAACGGCGCCAAGATCTTCGTCAATTACTGCCTCAACTGCCATTCCGCGTCCTACATGCGCTACAACCGTCTGCAGGATATTGGCCTTACCGACGCGCAGATCAAGGACAATCTCATGTTCACCGCCGAGAAGGTCGGCGAGCCGATGAAGATCGCCATGCAGCGTGCGGAAGCCAAGGCCTGGTTCGGCGCCGGGCCGCCGGATCTGACCATCATCGCCAGGGCGCGCGCGTCGGAGCACGGCAGTGGCGCCGATTGGCTGTACACCTATCTGCGCACCTTCTACCGCGATGAAAGTCGCCCGACTGGCTGGAACAACGTCGTCTTCGAGAACGTCGGCATGCCGCATGCGCTCTGGGAACTGCAAGGCGAGCAAGTGATGGGCTCCGACCGCAAGCTGGCCCTGGTCAAGCCCGGCAGGATGAAGCCGCAGGAATACGATGCAATGGTCGGTGACCTGGTGGCCTATCTCAAGTACATGGGCGAGCCGGTAGGCGAGTTCCGCAAGAAGCTGGGTGTGATCGTGCTGATTTTCCTGTCCGTGATCTTTGTCTTTGCGTACGCGCTGAAACGCGAGTACTGGAAAGACATCCATTAATTCCACTAACTCTGGTACGCGAATGCAAACTATGGGGCATCGAGAAATGAACGCACCACCGGTCCGCAAAGTGGTGCGTGACGCGGATTACTCGTGGGGCACCAGCGCCATGATGAACCTGTATTCGGGCACCACCTGTCCGTTCAGCCACCGCTGCCGGATCGTCCTCTACGAAAAGCAGATGGACTTCCAGGTGATCGACGTCGACCTGTTCAACAAGCCGGAAGACATCGCCATCATCAACCCGTACAACCGGGTTCCGGTGCTGGTCGATCGCGATCTGGTGCTCTACGAGTCGAACATCATCAACGAGTACATCGACGAGCGCTTTCCGCATCCGCAACTGATGCCGCCGGATCCGCAGACCCGCGCCAAGGCGCGGCAACTGCTATTCACGATGGAACACGAGTTGTTCAGCTACATCGACGCCGTGGAAAAAAACCTGAAATCGGCCGACAAGGCGCGCATGCATATGCGCGATCGCCTGATTGAATTGGCGCCCATGTTCAACAAGCAGAAGTTCCTGCTCGGCGAAGACTTTTCCATGCTCGACGTGGCGATTGCGCCCCTGCTCTGGCGTCTTGACCATTACGCGATCGAGTTGCCGAAGACCGCGGCGCCGTTGATGAAGTATGCCGAACGTATCTTCTCGCG
This sequence comes from Sulfuritalea sp., assembly GCF_017302275.1. Taxonomy (GTDB): domain Bacteria; phylum Pseudomonadota; class Gammaproteobacteria; order Burkholderiales; family Rhodocyclaceae; genus Sulfuritalea. Next base: position 65,838 of record NZ_JAFLDR010000016.1, on the reverse strand, counting down.
GCAGGGCTTCATCGACGCGCTGACTCCCACGGAAAAGATGATGCGCCGTTGAGGCGCATCTTTTTCGGCGGCCGCCCGGCACGTTCCGGCGCACGTCCATGAAGTCCACCAAACCCTACCTGATCCGCGCCATCCATGAATGGTGTATGGATCAGGGCTTCACGCCTTACCTCGGGGTCAAGGTCGACGGAAGCACGCGCGTACCACGGGAGTTCGTGAAGAATGGCGAGATCGTGCTGAACGTCGGACTCGAAGCGACCCACCAGTTGTCCGTGGGCAACGAGGAGATCACCTTTCAGGCGCGGTTTGGCGGCAAGGCATTCCCGGTCGTGGTTCCCATCGAGCGTGTCGCCGCCATCTATGCCAGCGAAAATGGCGAAGGCATGGCGTTCGAAGTGAGCGAGGTCGTGACGGTCACCCCCGACCCTGCCGCGACCGGCGCGAGCCCGGCAGCGGAGGCCGGCACGCCGACCGAGCGGCCCACCGGCAAGCCTGTCCTCACCCGGGTCAAGTAGGGCGCCGCCCTTTTTTTCCGGGGCTAAGCCCAGTTATTTCGACTCCATCACCCAGACGCCATCCCAGTCATCTCCGGGCGGATTGGCGCGGAAATGGTCGCAGCGCTCGACGTAGATTTTCGCCGCCTTGTCCTGCGTGTTCAGCGCGAGTACTTCACCGAACTCGTTCCTTGCGTCGGTCCATTTCTGCTGCCGGTATTTCATCAGCCCCGACCTGAAATGGCGCAGGGCGTCGGTCATCTGCGGATAGCTCTCGTCGGTGTGGTAGTCGAGCACTTCATAGATCGCCACCGGCCTGGTCTTGCCCTTGACCACCACCAGATCGAGTTCGCGGCTGTAATAGGTGCCGCGCAACTGCTTGTAGGTGAACTCGCTGATCAGAATGTGCGCACCATACTGCTTGCAGGCTGACTCCAGCCGTGCGGCAAGATTCACGCCGTCGCCGATGATGGTGTAGTCCATGCGTTTCTTCGAGCCGATGGTGCCCGACACGACGTTGTCGGTATTGAGGCCGATGCCGATGTCGACGGGCAGCTTGCCCTCGTTGACGCGCAGCTTGTTCCAGTTCCACAGCTCGCGGATCATGGCGATCGAGGTTCGCACCGAGCGGTCGGCATCGTCGTCATGCCCGACCGGGATGCCGAAAGCGGCCATGATCGCGTCGCCGATGAACTTGTCGAGCATGCCTTCCTCGCGCTGGATGCAATCCACCATCAGCGTGAAGTATTCGTTGAGCAGGGCGACCGTGCCCTGTGCGCCAAGCGATTCGGTGATCGTGGTGAAGCCGCGTATGTCGGAGAACAGCACGGTTGCCACGACGTTCTTGCCGCCCAGCGCGTCCACGCCACCGGCCAGCATCTGGTCGGCGATGCCGGGGTCCATCAGGCGCGACATCGTCGAGCGCATGCGCTTTTCGCTGGAGATGTCCTCCAGCATCAGCATCGAGCCCAGGCGCTTCTTCTCCGCCGAGAGCAGGGGCAGGGCGGTCAGGTTCACCGAAAGCTTTTCTTCGCCGACGATGAGTTCCGCTTCCATCGCCAGTTCGGTGGTTTGCGTTTCGCCGACGCGCTTGAGCTTCTCCTGCACCCAGGCATTGCTGCCGGCGAAGAACTCCACAGCCGGCTTTTGCAGGATCTGTGCTGGCGTCACGCGCAGGATGCGCAGGCCGGCGGCATTGCAGGTGGCGATCTTCTCCGCTTCATCGAGCGTGATCACCGCGTTCGACATGGATTCCAGCATTGCCTCGTTGTAGTTTTTCATGTTCTGCACATCGGCGAAAAGCTTGGCGTTCTCCAGTGCGATCGATATCTGCGCGGTGAAGGCGCGCAGCCGCGATTCGTCCTCGCCGGTGAAGGGGCCGCCGCGCTTGTTCAGCACCTGCGTCACCCCGATCACCTTGCCGTGCTTGTTGACGATGGGCACGCAGAGGATGGAGCGCGTGAAATAGCCGGTTTTCTTGTCGAAGGCCGGGTTGAAGCGCAGGTCGGCGTAGGCATACGGAATATTGATCGCCTTGCCCGAGGAAAACACCGCGCCGGCGATGCCGAGGTGGTTGGGCAGGCGGATCTGCACCGACTCCAGGCCCTGGCCGACTTCCGACCACAGTTCGCTGGTCTTTTCGTCGTTGAGGAACAGCGTCGAGCGCTCGGCATTGAGCAGGCGCGTCGCCTCGCCCATGACCTTCTGCAGCAGCGAGCCCAGCTTGATGTCCGCCGTGACTTCGGAAACGACGTCGATGAATTCCATCTCCTGGCGGCGAATGGATTGCATGCGCTCGATGAACTGCGCGCTTTGCAGGGCCAGCGTGCCCTGGCTGGTCATGGCTTCGAGCAGGTTCAGGTCCTGCCTGGTGAACTTTCCGGTGCGCTTGTTGAGCGTCTGCGCGACGCCGATGATCTCGCCCTTCACCGTCTTGATCGGCACGCAAAGGATATTGCGCGTGGTGAAGCCGGTCTGCTCGTCGATCGAACGGTTGAAGCGGTCGTCGGCGTAGGCATCATGGATGATCAGCGCCTCGCCGGCGGTGTACACGTAGCCGGCGACGCCGCTGGTATTCAGGATGCGTATCTCGCGCTGGATGTTGCCCTGCGCCACGCGCGAATACAACTCGTTGGTGTCCGGGTCGTTGAGGAACAGCGAGCCGCGCTCCGCATTCAGTTCGGTGGTGGTCATTTCCACCAGGGCCTGCAACACCTGGTCGAGCGTGCCGTAGCCGGCCATGCGGCGCGTGACCTCGAGCAGCAGTTCGAGGTGGCGCAGGCGACGACGGCCCTCCTGGTCGCGTTCGGCGGTCGTTCGCTTCCGGTGTTCGATGGGCTCGGCGGGATTGTTCATGGTGATCGCCTTCAACTGCGGCGCAAGCTTTCGACCTGGTCGCGCAGGGCCTGGATGGTGATCTGCAGCTGGGAGCCTTCGTCGGCAAAAAGGCTGCGCTCGCGGCTGATGGCATTGGCACGGTCGATCTGTGCCAGCTCGAGGTTTTCGCGCAGGCCGCTGACCGTCTGGCGCAGTTGCGCGATCTCGCCCTGGGCCCCAACCAGCGCGGTGCGTACGGCATTGTCCGTATCGGCCCGCGCCCGCTCCAGTTCGTCGCGCAACGCCGTCGATGTGGCTTTCAGCTGCTGCATTTCGTTGTGCCCGGCGACGCGCTCCTGCTGCACCGCATGGTCGCGCTCGGCGCGCGATCGTTCCAGTTCCTCGCGCAAGGCCGCGGCGGTGGCCCTGAGCATCTGGATTTCCTGGCTGGCGGCGACGCGTTCCTGCTGGACCGCGGTTTCGCGCTCGGTGCGCGCGCCTTCCAGTTCTTCGCGCAGGACACCTACCGTGGTCTTGAGCTGGGCGATTTCGGCCGCATTGGCTTGTGTAACGCGCAACGCCGCCGCATGGATTTCGGCATGCGCCGCTTCGAGTTCCGAGCGCAGCGCGATCACCGTGCGCTTCATGTCGCGGGAATCGGCTTGGGCCAGGATCAACTGCTCTTCGAGGGACGAGAGATCGGCAATCATTGCGCGAATAATACGCCCGACTAAGGTGTTCTGGCGCCCAAGTCAGGAATCGAACCTGAGACCTACCGCTTAGGAGGCGGTCGCTCTATCCACTGAGCTACAAGGGCGCAAGGCCCGAATTCTATAACAGCGCGTATGCCTTCTCCGGGCGGAGGCGGGAGTCGGCGCCTATAATCGCGCTCCCCCTTTTCCCGGCTTGTTTCCCGTGCCCGTCCTGACCCTCGACAACGCCTGCCTCGCCTACGGCCATGTGGCACTGCTCGACCATGCCGCGCTGCAGATCGATGCCGGCGAGCGCGTCGGCCTGATCGGCCGCAACGGCAGCGGCAAGTCGAGCCTGCTCAAGGCGCTTGCCGGACTCGGCGCGCTCGACGACGGCCTGCTCTGGCGCCAGCCCGGCCTCTCGGTCGCCTACGTGCCGCAGGAGCCGGAATTCGCCAGCCACGACACGGTGTTCGATGCTGTCGCCGCGGGCCTGGGCGAGGTGGCGCGGGTACTGGCCGAATACCATGAGGTCACCCATAAAGTCGGCGCTGGTGACACGGCGACCCTGGATCGCCTGGAGCATCTGCAGGCGCAACTCGAAGCCAACGACGGCTGGACCCTGAATTCGCGCGTCGAGCAGGCCATATCGCGCCTGGCGCTGGACGGCGATGCGCGCGTCGACGCGCTCTCCGGCGGCGGCAAGAAGCGCGTCGCGCTGGCCCGCGCGCTGGTGGCGGAGCCGGACCTGCTGCTGCTCGACGAACCGACCAACCACCTCGATGTCGACGGCATCCTCTGGCTGGAGGACCTGCTGCGCGGCTATGCCGGCGCAATCATGGTGATCACCCACGATCGGATCTTCCTCGACGGCGTGGCGACGCGCATCGTCGAGCTGGATCGCGGCAAGCTGGTCTCGTTTCCAGGGCGTTTCGCCGCCTACCAGGAACGCAAGGAATTCATGCTCAACGAAGAGGCGCTGGCCAATGCGCGTGCCGACAAGATGCTGGCGCAGGAGGAGGTCTGGATCCGCAAGGGCGTCGAGGCGCGGCGCACGCGCAGCGTCGGTCGCGTCCAGCGCCTGGAACAGCTGCGTGCGGCGCGGGCGGCGCGGCGCGAGCAACTGGGCAAGGTGGACTTCAAGGTGGTGCGTGGCGATGCTTCCGGCAAGCTGGTGGCCGAACTTGAGGATGTCTCGAAGCGCTATGTGACAACAGCGGGCGCCAAGACCGTGGTCAAGGACTTTTCCTGCCGCATCCAGCGCGGCGACAAGGTCGGCCTGGTCGGGGCCAACGGCACCGGCAAGACCACGCTGCTGCGCCTGATCCTCGGCGAACTGCAGCCGGACGCCGGACAGGTACGCCTGGGCAGCAGGATCGAGGTCGCCTATTTCGACCAGTTCCGCAGCCAGCTCGATCCCGAGGCTCCGCTGTGCGAGATCATCAGCCCCGGCTCCGACTACGTCGAGATCGGCGGTTCGAAGAAGCACGTGATCGGCTATCTCGAAGACTTCCTGTTCGCGCCGCAGCGCGCCCGCTCGCCGGTCAAGTCGCTCTCCGGCGGCGAGCGCAACCGCCTGCTGCTGGCGCGCCTCTTCGCGCGCCCGGCCAACGTGCTGGTGCTCGACGAGCCGACCAATGATCTCGACATCGAAACCCTGGAACTGCTCGAAGCCCTGCTGCAGGACTACAGCGGCACGGTCTTCCTCGTCAGTCACGATCGCGCCTTCCTCGACAACGTGGTGACGCAGACCATCGCGGCCGAAGGCGGCGGCCGGTGGAAGGAATATGTCGGCGGCTACAGCGACTGGCTGCGGCAGCGGCCGGCGGCGGTGGCGGCGCGTTTCGATGCCACCGGAGGTCCCGACCTTCGCGGTACCGCAAGAGTCGGCGCCGGCGACACGGCGCCGGCAAAGCCGGCAGCGGGCAAGAGGCTCAGCTTCAAGGAGCAGCGCGAACTCGATCAATTGCCCGCGCGCATAGCCGCACTGGAAGCCGAGCAGGCCGCGCTGCACGGCCGCCTCGCCGATCCGTCCTTCTATCTGGAAGCCGCTGATTTGCAGCGTCAGGCACAGGACCGGCTTGCCGCCGTCGATGCCGAAATCGACGCCGCATTGCAGCGCTGGGAAGCGCTCGAAGCCAAGGCCTGAAAGCTGGCCCCGAAAAGACGGTTTTTTCCGTGGCTCGTGCGCCGGTCACGGCGGATAGGCTTGCCCCGTCGGATAGGCAAGGGAGGCGCATGTGGTCGTCATCAACGGCAAACGAACTACCGCGATCGTGATTCGCAACCGGGGCGACAGCGTTACCCTGGTGCCGATGAGGAGCGGCCGACTCTCGGCCAAGACCGTGGGATTCGACGAGTTCCGCCGCGACTGGAAGGAGACCGGCTACGCGCTGTCGCAGGCCATGACCACTTTTCTCGCCCACATCGTGAAGTGGGGCGCTTCGCTGGAAGTGGTGAAGGGCCTCGAAAAGCTCGCGGCGCGCGATCGCTTCGTGGTCGGCAGTCTTTTCTAAGGCCCGACATCGAGCCGCTCTGGCAGGCCTGGTGCGATGGGTCGGCGCTGCCCAATCCGGGGAAGATCGGCATCGGCGTGGTCCTCGTCGCCCCGGACGGGACCCGGAAGGAAAACTCATCGCTGACCGGCGCTCACGGCTGCAACAACGAAGCCGAACTGCATGCGCTGTGCGCCGCGCTGGAACTGGCGGCTGCGGCGGGCGTCTGCCGCCTGCGGTTGCATAGCGACAGCGATGTCGCGCTGCGTTATGCGCGCGTGCCCGCGGCGACGCGGATCGAGCGCCTGTCATTGCTCGCGCTGCGGGCCGGCGAGCTCCTGCGGCCATTCGTGGACGTGGAGTTGGTCTGGATTCCGCGCCATCGCAACGCCGAGGCGGATCGCCTTTCGCGGCTGGCGCTGGGCCTGCCCGCGGTGGTCGCCCTGAAGGCGGGCCGGCGGCGGCGCTGATCGCCGCAGGTTTCGGCATGGTGGGTGGTTTCCGCTATGATCCGCGGGCCTCGTACAAAGGAGTTAAGGCTTGGGAATACTCACGCAAATCGTTGCCGCCGAGGAAGACGAATGTGTCGCCATCGGCGAATCCCTGCGTCCGCTGGAAGAGTGGAGCGGCATCGAGCGGCGCGGCATCGACACCGCCAAGATCGCCACGCTGCACTGCCTGCTTACCGGCGAGGAGTTCGACCTGGCGATCAGCACCTATGAGCCGGTCCATGTCGGCGGCGAGGGGGCGGTGGTGCTGCGCCTGGCCGATGAAGCCACCGAGCGGCTGGCGACGCTGGAGGAGGAGGCACTGGAACTCGTCGCCGCCGAACTGGCGGCCACGGAGGATTTCGAGATGGAGCACTGGGATCCCGAGGAGGTGCTGGCACTGGTCCTCGACCTGGCGGACCTGGCGCGCCTGGCCGACGCCCAGGGACAGGTGCTGTTCGTCTGGATGCATCCGCTGCTGACGTGACGCTCATGGCAGTGGGAGACACCCGCCGATGATGAAACACGCGAAAAGCGAAATAGTGGCCCGCCCCACCCATCCGCTGCGCGGCCCACGGCTGGCTTTGCACAGCCAGCCGGCTGCGGCGGCGCGACGCATGCGTCGCGAGTTGCCGCCTCGCCCCCTCGCGGGGAGGCTTCTGGTCAGCTCGCTTCGCTCGGCTACCACCCGCTGCTCCGAACGAATTGTTTCCCGCTAACTCCATGGCCGCGCCAAAAACCTGGTTCGTGTACCTGATCGAATGCGTCGATGGCAGCCTGTACACCGGCATCACGGTGGACCTGGCGGCGCGCTTCGCCGCCCACCGCGAAGGGCGCGGCGGGCACTACACGCGGGCGCATCCGCCGCTGCGCATGCTGGCCGCCGAGGCCCATGCCGACCGCTCGGCGGCGTCGAAGGCCGAACACAGCATCAAGCAGCTCAGCGCGGCGCAAAAGCGCGCCCTGGCGGCCGGCATGAGTTTGAATCCGCTTGCCACATCCGCATGATCCGAGCCATGCCATGATCGTTTTTTCGCACGCCAACAGCTATTGCGCTTCCACCTATCAACGCCTGTTCGATGGCTGGCGCGCCGCCGGCCACGAGGTCGCCGCCGTCGAGCATTTCGGCCATGACGCGCAGTTTCCCGTCGACCGGCGCTGGCAGGGCATGACGCAGCAACTGACGACGCTGATCGACGGCCTTGCGGAACCCCGCCTGTGGCTGGTCGGCCACTCGATGGGCGGCTACCTCAGCCTGCTCGCCGCCGGCCAGCGGCCGCGCCGGGTACGCGGCGTCATCGTGCTCGACGCGCCGATCATCCACGGCTGGAAGTCCGGCCTGATCAGCGTGGTCAAGGCCGCCGGCCAGATGCCGCGCGTCTCTCCGGCCGCCGGCGCGTTGCGCCGCCGCGATCGCTGGTCCGATCTAGGCGAAGTCCATAGTCATTTCGCCGCCAAGCCGATGTTCGCGCGCTGGCATCCGGCGATGCTGGATGACTACGTGCGCCACGGCACCGAGCCCGATCCGGCCGATGCCGCCGGTGCCGCGCGACGCCTCAAGTTCCGCCCCGACATCGAGGCCAGCATCTACTCCACGGTACCGCATCGCCTGGTGCCTTACCTGCGCACGCATCCGCCGGGCGGGCCGATCGCCTTCATCGCCGGCACGCGGTCGCGCGAGGTGGGGCAGGTAGGCCTCGCGGCGACGCATAAGCTGACACAGGGGCGCATCAGCTGGATCGAGGGTACGCACTTGTTCCCCTTCGAGAAGCCCGAGGAAACCACGGCGGCCGTGCTCGACTGGATCGCGCGGCTCGATCGAGCGGCAGCGGCCGCCTGAGGCGACGGCGCGGGCACGGCCCCGACCCCGCATGCATCTGTCCCCGCGCCTGGTGCTCCTGCTGATCCTGCCGCCGCTGCTGTGGGCGGGCAATGCCGTGTTCGCCCGGCTGGCGATCAACAGCATCGGCCCGCTCTGGCTCAACGCCCTGCGCTGGGGGCTGGCGCTGCTGATCCTGCTGCCGCTGGGCTGGAAGGTATTGGCGACCGCCGAGGCGCGCGCCAGGATCGGCGCACGCTGGGTCCATCTCGGCACCCTCGGCCTGATCGGCGTCGGCGCCTACAACGGCCTGCAATACGTGGCCCTGCGCACCAGCACGCCGCTCAACGTGACGCTGATCGCCGCCAGCCTGCCGCTGTGGTCGATGATTGTCGGCGCGCTCTTCTACCGCGTGCATCCGACGCGGCCGCAATCGTTCGGTGCCATGCTCTCGCTGGCCGGCGTGCTGACGGTGTTGTCGCGTGGCGACCCGGATGTCCTGCTGCGCATCCAGCCGGTCGAGGGTGACCTGCTGATGGTGCTGGCCATCATCGGCTGGGCGGTCTACAGCTGGATGCTGGCGCGGCCGCCGGCGCACATGAGCGGCGCCGCGCGGCCGGACTGGAACTGGGCCGAGTTCCTGTTCGCGCAATGCCTGTTCGGCGTGGTCATCGGCTTCGCCGCCGCCGGCATCGGCGAAGCCGTCGCACCCTCGATGACGCCCGACTGGAACTGGCGATTGGTCGCCACCATCGTCTTCATCGCCGTCGGTCCATCGGTCATCGCCTACCGCTCATGGGGACTGGCGGTAGCGGAGGCAGGGCCGGCGATGGCGGCGATCTTCTACAACCTGACACCGCTGATCGCCGCCGTGCTCTCGGTTCTGGTCATCGGCGAATGGCCCGAGGCTTACCACGGGCTGGCCTTCCTGCTGATCGTCGCCGGCATCTTCGTCGCCTCGCGGCGGAGCTGAGCAGTACAAGAGTCGGCGCTGGCGACACGGCGAAAAAAAGCCCCGGCCGCATTGCGGCTCCGGGGCTTCGGTGAAACGAAAGCGCTCCGGGTCGCTCAGCCGCAACTTCCCACCGCGCCGCAGGCGGAGCAGAAATCGCAGCCGTCCTTGCGGATGACGGTGTAATTGCCGCACTCGCTGCACAGCGAGCCCTGCATCACCTTGACGCCGCCGCTCTTCTGCTCGGGGACTTCGAGGATGCCCATTTCGCGCGTCGGGTAGCCGTTCTCGTCGAGGATGCCGAGCATGGCGTAGCGGTGCATGATCAGGCGCGCGATGTAGGCCACGGTCGAGGGCCAGTTTTGTTGCTTGCTGGAGCCGGGGACGCGGGCCATGAAATCGCCCAGCGGTTCGGCGTAGTTCAGCAGCTTGCGGAGCTTCATGCCGATCCAGGCCGGATCGAGCACGCGCATGTCGAGCGAGAGCAGGCGCGTCAGGCCATCCAGCGCGCGCGGATAATGGCCGGAGAGCCACACCGAGTAGGGCCGCGTGACGCCGTCGGGCAGGGTGATTTCCTTGAGGCCGAGCACGAATTCCTCGCTGGCCGCCGGATTCACCACGTCCACCGTCCATGACAGCGTGCCGTCGGTGCCGGTCTTGGGTTCGTCGCGGCTGAACATGCAGTCGATCACGGGCGTGGCTTCGGTGCCTTCCAGCGCGCCGAGTTTCTCGCAGCGGTAGCGCACCACCTGGGCTAGCGCGGACACCACGCCGGGGACCAGCTTGCGCTCGCCGTTGGGCGGCATCGGCAGTTCGAAGGAATCGTCGTCAGGGGTGCGGGCCAGCGCGTCGAGCTTGAGCTTGAGCCAGGCCTTGTCGTTGGCGCGCATGTCCATCGACAGGGTCTTGGCCACGGCGCCGATGCCGCGCGGCTGCTCGGCGCCATTGACCCAGACTTCGAAGGGTACGTCGCGGCCCAGGTCGTTCTCGATCTGGCCGACGAAGAGGGCGAACTCGCCGTGCGGCGCCTCGATCATGTAGGTCCAGGCGGCATTGCCGTCCGCCATGCGCGGCCGGCCGGGCCAGCGCAGGGAAGCAAGCACCGGGGCCGGCAGGGCACCGATCGACAGGCGCCGGTTGGCGTGGTCGATGGTGACGTCCTGCGGCTGCTTTTGCGCGGTTTCCGAGGCGGTCGGCGTCACCGACAGCACGCTGCCGAGTACGGAGTTGGGACGGTAGGTGGCAAGACCCTTGAGGCCGGATTTCCAGGCCACCATGTAGAGGTCCTCGAAATCCTCGTAGGGATAGTCGGCGGGAACATTCACCGTCTTCGAGATCGAGGTGTCGACGTAGGGGGCGACCGCGGCGACCATGCGCTCGTGCGCCTGGGCCGAGATTTCCAGCGCGGTGACGAAGTAGTCCGGGAGCTTCGAGATATCGCCACCCTGATGCTTGTAAAGGCGCCAGGCGTAGTCCTCGACCGCATACTCCTTGAAGGTGCCGTCGGCCATGCGCTTCTTGCGCGTGTAGGTCCAGGAGAAGGGCGGCTCGATGCCGTTGCTGGCGTTGTCGGCGAAGGCGAGGCTGATGGTGCCGGTGGGGGCGATCGACAGCAGGTGCGAGTTGCGCAGGCCGTGCTTGCGGATCGCGTCCTTGATCTCCTGCGGCAGGCGCGAGGCGAAGTTGCCGCCGGACAGGTACATGTCGGCGTTGAACAGCGGGAAGGCGCCGCGTTCCTTGGCCAGCTCCACCGAATACAGGTAGGAACGGTCGCGCATGTATTCGGAGATCCGGGTCGCCATGGCGCGCGCGGCGTCGCTGTCGTAGCGCAGCTTGAGCATGATCAGCGCGTCGCCGAGGCCGGTGAAGCCGAGCCCGACGCGGCGCTTGTTCTGCGCCTCCTTGAGTTGCTGTTCGAGCGGCCAGTGCGTGGCGTCGAGCACGTTGTCGAGCATGCGCACCGAGGTGTCGATGACGCGGCCGAAGGCGGCGAAGTCGAAGCTGGGCGTCTTGCCGAAGGCTTCCCTGACGAACAGCGTCAGGTTGATCGAGCCGAGGCAGCAGCAGCCGTAGGGCGGCAGCGGCTGTTCGGCGCAGGGGTTGGTGGCCTCGATGGTCTCGCAGTAGTAGAGGTTGTTGTCCTTGTTCATGCGATCGAGGAACAGGATGCCCGGTTCGGCGTGATCGTAGGTGGAGCGCATGATTTGCTCCCACAGGTCGCGCGCGCGCACCTTGCGATAGACCCACTGGCCGTCGCCGCGCTGGTAGGCGCCGGCGGCCTTGATGTCGGCGGAGGGCGTGGCGCGGTGGGTCAGTTCGATGTCGCCGTCGGCTTCCACGGCCTGCATGAAGGGATCGGTGACGCCGACCGAGATGTTGAAGTTGGTCAGGTCGCCGGCGTCCTTGGCGTGGATGAATTCCTCGATGTCCGGATGGTCGCAGCGCAGTACGCCCATTTGCGCGCCGCGGCGGCTGCCGGCCGATTCGACGGTCTCGCAGGAGCGGTCGAAGACGCGCATGTAGGAGACGGGGCCGGAGGCGCGCGACTGGGTGCCCTTGACGTGGGCGCCGATCGGGCGGATCGAGGAGAAGTCGTAGCCGACGCCGCCGCCGCGGCGCATGGTCTCGGCGGCCTGCAGCAGTGCAGTGTAGATGCCGGGACGGCCGTCGACGACCTCGGAGATCGAATCGCCCACCGGCTGCACGAAGCAGTTGATCAGCGTGGCGCAAAGGTCGGTGCCGGCGGCGGAGTTGATGCGACCGGCGGGGACGAAACCGTTTTCCTGGGCTTCGAGGAAGCGCGCTTCCCATTGCGCGCGCTTGTCTTCGGTTTCGATCGAGGCCAGGGCGCGGGCAACGCGGCTGCGGACATCGCGAACGTCGCGTTCAGTGCCCTTGGCGTACTTCTCGACCAGGACTTCGCCTGAAATTTCTTGCGGCAGGGGCAGGTCCATTTGCCCGGTGTACTCGTAGCTTGATGATTCCTCAGTATTATTTATTGTCGTGGTCATGGTCTCTTCCGAATGGCAGTTCCGATTAAGGTTCCAGTGAGCGCCGAAGCATAACCCCGGCTCTCGTTCGTGAAAAGTGGAAAATTTTTTATCAAACAAAAACAATGAATTACGAAAACGCCTAGTGCGACTGCCGGGTGCGCCCTACTAGATATAGTATGTTTTGTTGGTGTGAAATTGGAAGAAAAACAGCGGGATGGCGCTGCTTTTCAAGGCATGGGCTGAAGCCGGTTTGGGCCGCTTATTGCTTGAGGGCCGGCTGGCATCCCATGAAGGGGGTTGACAGACGCCACAGGCCTGGAAAAACGCGAAAGTACCTGCTCAGCCGATGAGGCCCGCCGTGTGGCGCGCGATTATCCATTCCTCGTTGGTGGGTATCACGCAAGCATCAACCCGGCTGCTTGTCGCCGAAATTTTCGCCGCGTTGGCGGCGTTTGCCGGCCCATCCAGTTCGATTCCGAGCCAGCCGAGGCTGGCGCAGACGCGTTCGCGCACCGGCGCACCGTGTTCGCCGATGCCGCCGGTGAACACCAGCGCATCCAGACCGCCCAGCGCCGCGGCCAGCGAACCGATTTCGCGCACGATGCGATAGCAGAACAGGTCCACCGCCTCGCGCGCCTCCGGCGCCGGGGAATCCAGCAGCACGCGCATGTCCTGGCTGATGCCGGAAACGCCGAGCAGGCCGGATTCCTTGTAGAGCAGCCGGGTCAGCGCGGCGACGTCCATCTTGCGGTAATCCATCAGATAGAGCAGCACGCCGGGATCGAGGTTGCCGGTGCGGGTGCCCATCATCAGGCCATCGACGGCGGTGAAGCCCATGGTCGAGGCCTGGCTGCGGCGTCCCCGCATGGCGCACATCGAGGCGCCGTTGCCGAGGTGGGCGACGACCACGCGACCATCGGCGCGTTCGTCGCCGAGGTGTTGCGGCAGCACGTCGGCGATGTATTCGTAGGACAGGCCATGGAAGCCATAGCGCCTCACGCCTTCGGCGGTGATCGCGCGCGGCAGCGCGAAGAGTTGCGCCACCTCCGGCTGGCTGCGGTGGAAGGCGGTATCGAAGCAGGCCACCTGGGGCAGGCCGGGCGATGCCGAACGCATCGCGTCGATGCCTGCCAGGTTGTGCGGCTGGTGCAGAGGCGCCAGCGGGATGAAGCCGCGCAGCGCGGCGATCATCGCGTCGTCGAGCACCACCGGCCTGGAGAACTGCTGCGCGCCATGCACCACGCGGTGGCCGACGCCGGCGATGCGCCAGCCGGCCTCGTGTCGGTGCAGCCAGCCGACGAGGTGGCGCAACGCCGCCTGGTGCGGCGTCAGGGCCGGGCCGTCGAGGTCGAGGTCGGCGTCGTCCAGGGTCCTGCCCGCGGCATCCTTTGCCTTCAGGTGCGCCGCCTGGCCGGCGGCGCCGATGCCGTCGATCTGGCCGACCAGCACCGGCTGCCGCGGAATGGTGGCTTCCCGCGCGAACAGCGCGAACTTGATCGAGGACGATCCGGCGTTGAGGGTCAGGATTCCATCAGCCATGGTGGGTTGCCGCTAGTCGAGGTGAGGGAAACTGATCGGCGCGCCAAGCCATCATCGAGCGCAGCGAGCCGATCAGTAGCCTCCCCGCGAGGGGAGGATGGGAGGGGCGGGCCCATTTTCTAGCCCGCTGCGTGACGGAAGTGCGATTTGTCATGCAGTTGTGTGGCTCGTCGAAACCATGGGCGTCAAGCCTTCTTGCGCTTGGCGTGGGCCATGACCATCGCCACCGCGGTGGAGGCGGTGCGGGTTTCGGCGGAGTCGGCGCGGCTGGTGAGCACGATCGGCACCCGGGCGCCGAGCACGATGCCCGAGGTCAGCGCATCGGCGAGGTATTCCAGTTGCTTGGCCAGCATGTTGCCCGATTCGATGTCCGGCACCAGCAGGATGTCGGCCTGGCCGGCCACCGCCGACTTGATGCCCTTGGTGCGCGCGGCGACCACCGAGATCGCGTTGTCGAAGGCCAACGGGCCGTCAAGCAGGCCGCCGGTGATCTGGCCGCGGTCGGCCATCTTGCACAGCGCGGCGGCGTCGAGCGTGGCCTGCATCTTGAGGTTGACGGTTTCCACCGCGGCGAGGATCGCCACCTTGGGATCGGCGATCTTCAGCATGCGCGCCAGGTCGATGGCGTTCTGCACGATGTCGACCTTGGTTTCCAGGTCGGGCGCGACGTTGACCGCCGCGTCGGTGATGAACAGCAGGCGCGGATAGGTCGGCACGTCCATCAGGAACACATGGCTGATGCGCCGTTCGGTGCGCAGGCCGGTCGCCTTGTCCACCACTTCGCTCATCAGTTCGTCGGTGTGCAGCGAGCCCTTCATCAGCGCTTCGACCTGGCCTTCGCGTGCCAGCGACACCGCCACTTCGGCGGCCGCATGGCTGTGGGCGACGTTGATCAGGGTGCAGCCGTACAGGTCGAGCGCGTTGGCTTCGGCGATCTGGCGGATTTTCTCCTCGGGCCCGACCAGGGTCGGCACGATCAGGCCGCGATCTCGCGCCAGCAGCGCGCCCCGCAGCGACTCGGTATCGCAGGGGTGGGCCACCGCCATCGAGATCGGCGTCAGGCCGCGCATGATTTCCAGCAGGTGCTCGAAGCGCGCCTTGCGCGTTTCCGACAGCTTGAAATCGGGCAGGTTGGCCTTGAGGCGCTTGACCTTCTCGGTCGGCGCCAGCACTTCCGCCGTGCCGGTGATGACCTTCTGTCCGTCCTGATTGACGCAGAGGCAGTCGAACACCATGTGGTGGTTGCGCGGGAATTTCTTCTCGCAGGTGACGGTCACCGTCAGCGTATCGCCGACCCGCACCGGCTGCGCGAAGTGCAGCGTCTGATCCTTGTAGACCGTGCCCGGGCCGGGAAACTGGGTTCCCAGCACGTTGGAAATCAGCGCGCCACCCCACATGCCGTGGGCGATCACCTCGCGCAGCATCGACGAATTCGCGTATTCCGGATCGACGTGCGAGGGATTGATGTCCCCCGACATGATGGCGTACATCTGGATGTCCTCGTGGCGCAGCGTGCGCACCAGGGTCGCGCTGTCGCCGACGCTGATCTCGTCGAAGGTGCGATTCTCGATGTACTCCGAATTGGCGGGCTGGAACGCGTTCATGGGGGTGCTCCAAAAGCAAACATGAACATCATAGCGCTTGCTTGCTGCGATGCAATAAGTAGTTCTACGGGGGGCGTTCGTGGGTGGGCGTGGCTGCTGGCGGCGAATCCGGCGCTGCGGAATTTGCAACCACGTCCTGCCGCAGGGCGGGCAAGTAGCGGCCGCACTCATACTTGATCCTGCCGAAACAGGGCGAATAGCGCCGTGTCGCCAGCGACCGAAGGAAGTCCCTGTGGGGCGCCGACTATTGAGGGCGGCGGTGCGTCGATGACTTGCGGGTTGGTGGGGTTGAAGCGGAGTCGTGGGTGCTTATGCGGAAGCGGCATTAGCGGACCTCGCCGACGGGCGGGGCGTAGCGTCGAGAAGTAAGCAATGCAGCGCGAGCGGTCATTCAGCTTCGAAGTCCCGCCGAGTACAGTCGGCAAGGACCAGCTGGTGGCGCCGTTTCTCCATTGGTCACTCGTTTGGCTCAATTAATCGGAACCGGTCATCGAATCGGCGGTGCTGAATTCGTTAGCCCGTCGCTCAAATCGACACCACATTCATCGCCTCCAATGGCTCTCCAGATATGGGTTTCCAGGTCGCGGAGTTCGTTTTGACGGGCCACTCCTGAATTAAACTCCGGTGCCATCTCCATATAAACATTTGATGCCGGAATGCTGCATTGCGGTGCTTTCCGCTCAATGCGCCAGAGTACCCGTTCGGCCGTGCATGCTGCTTCGCACAACGAATATCGCTTCTGTCATAGTGTAGTTCTGGGTTCAAGCAGGTCAGCTATTGCTTCGGATTGATCGTGGGCGTACGGTGCGGTTCTGTCGCAAAGTTTACGCGTCGGCGAAAATGACGTATGCACCAGGGTGGAAGGTACTGCCACATGTGGCTTGAATTTCCTATCCTTTGATCTCATGAACAAAGCTTGCCGGCAAGCCATCCTGAGCCCGCTGTGCTTTCCTGTGTTCCTGACGGCCGTGACCATTTCCGGCGCGCTCGGGCAGCAACTGGAACGCGTTATCCCTCGAGAGCACGCACAGGAGCGGGGGCAGAGGGCCCCGGCGGGTCAGATCGATGCCGCCTTCACCTGGCGCCGTCCCGCGCGCTACGGACTCGATCTGAACAACAACGGGATCATCGATCTGCCGAACAGTTTCGAGTACACGCACAACCTGCCCTCGTGGAACCCGCAGGGCTGTTCCTGCGTCGCGGACGACTGCGAGAACGGCGCCCCACAGTTCCGCGTCATTCTGGATACCTCGGCAACCAGCTATCCACCGATCGTGCCGTTGCGTCCCGAGCAGCCCGCCCCTGCCATGCCGGCCTCAGGCGCTTTTGAGCCCGTCACCGACCCGGCGATCGAATATGCTCGGATGCGCGTGCGGATGCGCCAGACCAGCTGGAAGATCGAAGGGGCTGCGCTTGTTCCGCCGCTGGAGCTGCCCCCTACCCTTCACGGGGCGCCCTACACAACGGACGTGTGCCTGCCCGAGGGGGACTACTCGATCACGCTGACCGCCGTGGATAACTACACCGGACAGTCGGATGTCGTACGACGCGTCATATCGGTTGAGGATCTGTTCATTGTGCAGCTCGGCGATTCGTACGGTTCTGGCGAAGGCACACCGGAGCGACGGATCGTTTCGAATCTGGAACTTGTCGCAGGTCGTCAGAATACACATGCCAACCGCGAATGGGCACGCACTCAACTTCGCGACGAACATAGAAGGGGATTCTCGTTCACCCTCTGGGCTGATGACGGTCGACACTACCCAGAGGTCGTGGTCGAAAACAACACGGCGGTCGTCCTCGCCGGTGTTGGCACACCTGTCAAGATGACTGCGCGGCTACCGGACTTCAGTCAGTTCTCGTCGACACATAAGCAGCACTATCGCTCGCATCGGTCGAGTTTCACGGCCAGTTCGCAACTTGCGCTGGAGCTTGAGCAGAGCAGCGACAAGTCCTCCGTCACCTACGTCAACCTCGCGATGTCCGGCGCAAGGCTCAGCAGCGGCCTTCTCGGGCCCTACGGTGGCGTCAAGACCGCTCGCTTCCATGACGCCGCCGACCCCTTGCCCGGCCAGTTGAAGCAGTTGAAGGACATCGCGGGTAAGCGTCGGATCGATGCGCTCATCATCACGGCGGGCGGCAACGATGCAGGGTTCGCCAACGCTGCGGCAGGCCTAGTCATGCGGGACGGGTTCTATCGGTACATTGTGAATTTTGAAAAGATCGAGCATGGCGTGAAGACCGGAGACTGGGCCGAGGTCGAAAACTCGATTTCATTCTTTTCTTGGATAGCCGACTGGAGCGACCTGCTCGGCGGTCTCAACGGCATCGGGAACTCGTACGCCTTGGTCAAGGCCGATCTGGTGGCCAGGCAAATCCAGGCGCCCAACGTCTATCTTGTCGAGTACCCAAACTTCGGCATGATGGACCATCCACCGAGAACGCTGTTGGGTATGACCTTGGGAGGCGGGCTGGCCGAGTGCGAGCAGATCCTCAACTCGATTGCGCCCAACCTCGCGCCGGGCGGCCTGGAGGCGAATGCGGAGGAGTTGCGGTGGGCCGCGCGGAACGTGCTGACGCCGTTGAACAATGCCGTGCAGCAGGCTGCCGCGGCCAACGGCTGGGCCTATATCGGGGGCATCCGCGATGCAATGGAGCCGCATGGAGCCTGTGCCTGGGAGCCCTACGACGCCGATGATTTCGCGCCGGGGCACCCCGTCGCCGAGCGACTGCATGAGCCCAGGATGCGCTGGTTCCGCCGGGAACGGGAAGCTGCGACCATCGAAAACACCGGACCGGACAAGGCGACGGGCACAATCCACCCCAACGAGTTCGGACACAAGGCCGTCAAGAACATCATGGCGATGAATATCGCGTGGCCAGTCGTCAAGGACCACGCGTCACTGGTGGTGCCGCCTCGCCGCGCGGACGAGAGGATGGAGGGCCAACGGCCGCGCTAGCTAACTGAGCGTGCAGCCCCTGCATTTGGTCCCGGGCCACGGGCCGTGTCTTCATCACTGCCTGGGCCGCACTGGCAGGCATCGCCATCGTTGCCGCCGTTCCTCCAGTGGGTGCCTATGCGGGTGTGCAGGGGTGAACGGCAGCTCTACGGCAATGAGATCAGGATGGCGGATGTATCCTCGGGGCACCTAGGCGTCAGTCACCCCGAAATTCTGAGTGTCTCTTCCCAGCCTGAGGGGGAGCGCGACCAGGATCGACGAGTATCGCCCGGGGCGGTTAGCCCGCCATCGCCGCCTCCCGCCGCCATCCCCGCTACCAATCGCCGTATTGCCAGCGCCGACTTTCAAGGGCGCCGTGCCCATGTACCCCGCACGCGTCCCGTAGCTCCTCCGGCCTTGCGGGACAGCTCCCACCCGCAGCCGGCGACCCGGCCGACGCCGCCCGGACCGGCCCCGCCGAAATAATACTTGAAGCTGTAAGGATTCCATTTCCTGCCCGACTCACGGAGCAGCAGGGCGGCTTTCGCGCCTGCACGGAGCAATCCGCATCCCCCAGTCCATCAAGGAGATCATCATGAACAAAACCCTTTCCGCCGCTTCCCTCGCGCTTGCCTTCGGTGCCGCCATGGGCATCGCCGCCGCGCCCGCCATTGCCGCTTCGCATGGCGGCGCCATGAAGGCGGAGACCGAAAAGTGCTACGGCGTGGCATTGAAGGGCAAGAACGACTGCAAGGCGGGCGCCGGCACCACCTGCGCCGGAACCTCGAAGACCGACTATCAGGGCAATGCCTGGTCGATGGTACCCAAGGGTACTTGCGAGAAGACCATGTCCAAGACCTCGCCGACCGGCAACGGGCAACTGGCGGAGTTCAAGGAAAAGAAGGCCTGACCGGTTGCCTCGGGACGCATGCCGTGCGGTCCGCAACGAGCCGTTTGCCGGCGCGCAAGCACCGATCCCTGCCCGCAAGGGCGGGGATCGGGCTCAAGCCCGAGCACTTCCGCGACATCCTCGACACGTTGCCGGACATCGGCTTCTTTGAAATCCATGCCGAGAACTACATGGTGGACGGCGGCCCCTTCCACCATTACCTGACG
This sequence comes from Sulfuritalea sp., assembly GCF_017302275.1. GTDB lineage: Bacteria > Pseudomonadota > Gammaproteobacteria > Burkholderiales > Rhodocyclaceae > Sulfuritalea. The sequence continues at coordinate 46,391 of NZ_JAFLDR010000016.1, read as the reverse complement.
CGCATCCGCGAGCGCTATCCGTTGTCGATCCACGGCGTCGGGCTTTCGATCGGTGGCGAGGGGCCGCTTGACGAGGCCCACCTCGAACGACTCGCGGCCTTGCTCGATCGCTACCAGCCCGAATCCTTTTCCGAGCACCTGGCCTGGTCCAGCCATGGCGGCAACTTCTACAGCGACCTGCTGCCGGTGGCCTACGACGCCGCCACGCTGGATCGCGTCTGCGCGCACATCGGCCGCGTCCAGGATCGCCTCAAGCGCCACATGCTGCTGGAAAACCCCGCCACCTATGTCGAATTCGCCGCGTCGACGCTGGCCGAAACGGATTTCATCGGCGAGGTGGTGCGCCGCAGCGGCTGCGGCCTGCTGCTCGATGTGAACAATGTCCATATTTCCTGCACCAACCATGGCCGCAATGCGCGCGACTACATCGGCGCCCTGCCGCTAGCTGCGGTGGCGCAGATCCACCTCGCCGGCTTTGCCGAGGACACCGATGCCGCCGGTGCGCCGCTCTTGATCGACAGCCATGGCGCGCCGGTGGCCGAAGTCGTGTGGGCGCTGTATTGCCATGCCCTGGACCTGACCGGGCCGCTGCCGACCCTGATCGAGCGCGACAACGACATACCGGCGCTGCCGGTGCTGCTGGCCGAGGCGCGCCAAGCGGAACGCATCCTGGAGCGGCTGCTTCCTGCCGCGCGCGGGGTCGCGGCGTGAGCGGCCCGGCCGTATTTGCTGAAGCCCTGCTGGCGCCCGCTGCGGCGTGCCCGCCTGGCCTGACGACCTGGAACGGGTCGGCGCCGGACAAGCGCTTCGCGGTGTATCGCAACAATGTCATCGTCGGCCTGGTCGATGCGCTGGCGGACAGTTTCCCGGTGACGCAGGCGATGGTCGGCGAGGACTTCTTCCGTGCCATGGCGCGCGAGTTCGTGCGCGCACAGCCGCCGCGCTCGCCGGTGCTGGCGCTGTATGGCGACGGATTCCCCGGCTTCATCGGGAATTTTCCGCCGGCCGCCGGGCTGCCCTACCTGGCCGACCTCGCGCGCCTCGAATACCTGCGTGTAAGGTCCTGGCACGCGGCCGACGTCGACGCCGTCACCTCGGAACGCATCGCCGCCGTGCTGGCCGAGCCGGAAGGCCTGCCGGATTCGCTGCTTTCGCTGCATCCGGCGCTGTTCGCGCTGCCGTCGGAGCATGCCGTGGTTTCACTGTGGGCCGCGCACCAGGCGGAGTCGCCGGCGCTGGCGCTGGCTGCCGTCGATCCGGCGCGGGCCGAGTCGGCGCTGCTTTGTCGCATCGGACTGGAAGTCGAAATCCGGCGCGTCGGGCACGGCACGGCGCTTTTCATCGGCCTGCTGCAACAGGCCGCCACCTTTGCCGCGGCGACCGCCGAGTCGATGGCTGCGGATGCGGATTTCGACCCGGTGACGACGCTGGCCCTGCTGATCCGCTGCGGCGCGATCACCGGCATCACCACCCCGAGGAGGACCGACGCATGAACACGCTAGCTACAGCCAGCGCCGCCGGAGGCGCCTGCCCCTTGCCGGTCCGCCTGCTACGCGCCGGCATCGCCGCGCTGCAACGCATTCCGGACGACGCGATCGCCTTGCTCGGCCGCTTTTCGATTGCCGCGGTCTTCTGGAAATCCGGCCAGACCAAGGTGCAGGGCTTTGCCATCGACATTGTCAATGGCGAGTTCCAGCTCGGCCTGCCCCAGCTTTCGGATTCCGTGGTGGCGCTGTTCCGCGAGGAATACAAGCTGCCACTGCTGCCGCCCGAACTCGCCGCGCCCATGGCGGCCTTTGCCGAACACCTGTTTCCGCTGCTGATCCTGATCGGCCTGGCCACGCGCTTTTCGGCGCTGGCGCTGCTGGTGATGACGGCGACGATACAACTGCTGGTGTATCCGGATGCCTACCCGACCCATGGCGTCTGGGCGGCGGTGCTGCTGTTCCTCGTCGCCCGGGGGCCGGGGGCCGTATCGATCGACCACCTGATAGCGCGCCGCGACAATGGACATAGAATGCAGTGATCCAGGCGCGATGCCTGCCATGGCGCGCGAGACCGGAGTCCGAATGTCGCTGCTGCGAAAATACCAAAGGCTGCTAGCGGTGCTCCTGTTCCTGGCGATCCTGTACGCGGTCTTCGCGCTGACGGGCCTCAAGGAGCATTTCACCGTGGGCTTCCTGCAGCAGTTGATCCGCGACCACCCGCTGGGTGGCCTGCTGGTTTTCGTCCTGCTGTTTTCGCTGGGCAACCTGATCCAGATACCCGGCTGGCTGTTCCTCGCGGCGGCGGTGCTGGCCCTGGGGCGCGGCTCGGGCGGCCTGGCGACCTACGTCGCCGCCAGCGTTTCCTGCGTGATGACCTTCCTCGTCATCCGCTTGGTCGGCGGCGACGCGCTGCGCCGCATGGACAACCGGGTCGCCAATTACCTGCTGGGCCGGCTCGATCAACGCCCGGTTACCAGCATCGTCGTGCTGCGCATGCTGTTCCAGACGGTGCCGGCGCTCAACTACACGCTGGCGATGTCGGGGGTCCGCTTGCGGCCCTACCTGACGGGCACCTTGCTCGGCTTGCCGCTGCCGATCCTGCTGTATTGTCTGTTCTTCGACTATCTGGCCAAGGTGCTGAAGCTGCTTTAGCCCGGGAAACTCCATGTCACTGCGCAAACTCTCCTTCCTTGCCGCCGTTGCCGCGTTCATCGTGCTGTATTTCGCGCTCGACCTCGGCCGCTTTTTCAGCCTCGACGCGCTGAAGGCGCAGCAGGCGGCGCTGGATGCCTATCGCCAGGCCCATCCCTGGCTGACGGCGGCGATCTTCTTCGTCGTGTATGTCGCCGTCACTGCGCTGTCGCTGCCCGGCGCGGCGATCATGACGCTCGCCGGCGGTGCAGTATTCGGCCTGCTCTGGGGCACGGTGCTGGTGTCCTTCGCCTCCAGCCTGGGCGCGACGCTGGCCTTCCTAGCCGCGCGCTTCCTGTTGCGCGACTGGGTCAAGGCGCGCTTCGGCCCGCGGCTGGCGGCCATCGATCGCGGCGTGGAGAAGGATGGCGGCTTCTACCTGTTCACCCTCCGCCTGGTGCCGGCCTTCCCCTTCTTCATGATCAACCTGGTGATGGGCCTGACGCCGATGCGCACCTGGACCTTCTACTGGGTCAGCCAGGTCGGCATGTTCGCCGGCACCATCGTGTACGTGAACGCCGGCACGCAACTGGCCGGCATCGACAGCCTGCGCGGCATCCTCTCGCCTGCGTTGATCGGCTCCTTCGCCCTGCTCGGCATCTTCCCGCTGATCGCGAAGAAGATCGTCGACGGCGTCAAGGCAAAGAAGGTCTATGCGCGCTGGACCAAGCCGTCCAGGTTCGATCGCAACGTCGTCGTCATCGGCGGCGGCAGCGCCGGTCTTGTCACCGCCTACATCGCCGCGGCGGTCAGGGCCAAGGTGACGCTGATCGAGAAGCACAAGCTGGGCGGCGACTGCCTCAACACCGGCTGCGTGCCCTCGAAGGCGCTGATCCGCTCGGCGAAGTTCCTCTCGCATGTCGCGCGCGCCGAGGAGTTCGGATTTCGCCGTACCGCCAGCGCCGACTTTCAATTCAGCGAGGTAATGGAGCGCGTGCAGCGCGTGGTCAAGACCGTCGAGCCGCACGACTCGGTCGAACGCTACACCGGGCTCGGCGTGGACGTCATCGAAGGCAGCGCGAGAATCGTTTCGCCCTGGGAAGTCGAGTTCGTGCGCCACAACGGCGCCACCGGGAAACTCAGCACGCGCAGCATCGTCATCGCCGCCGGCGCACGCCCCTTCGTGCCGCCGATTCCCGGCATCGAGGAAGTCGGCTACCTGACCTCGGACAATGTCTGGAACCTGCGCGAACTGCCCAAACGCCTGGTGGTGCTGGGCGGCGGGCCGATCGGCTGCGAGCTGACGCAATCCTTCGCCCGCTTCGGAGCCAGGGTGACCCAGGTCGAGATGCTGCCGCGGCTGATGATCCGCGAAGACCCGGAAGTCTCCGAGCTCGTCGCCGCGCGCTTCCGCGAGGAAGGCGTCGATGTGCTGCTCAACCACAAGGCGATGCGCTTCACCACCGAGAACGGCGAGAAGACGCTGATCGCCGAACATGAAGGCAGGGAAGTGCGCATCCCCTTCGATGCCGTGCTGGTCGCGGTGGGGCGCGTCGCCAACCTCAAGGGCTACGGCCTGGAAGAGATCGGCGTGGCGGCGACGCGCACCGTCGACACCAACGAATTCCTGCAGACCACCTACCCCAACATCTACGCCTGCGGCGACGTCGCCGGGCCCTACCAGTTCACCCACACCGCCGCGCACCAGGCCTGGTATGCCGCCGTCAACGCGCTGTTCGACCCCTTCAAGAAATTCCGTACCGACTACTCGGTGATCCCCTGGGCCACCTTCACCGAGCCCGAGGTGGCGCGTGTCGGCCTCAACGAAACCGAAGCCAAGGAGAAGGGAATCGCCTACGAAGTCAGCCGCTACGATATCGACGACCTCGACCGCGCCATCGCCGACAGCGAGGCCCACGGCTTCATCAAGGTGCTGACCGTGCCGGGCAAGGACCGCATCCTCGGCGTGACCATCGTCGGTGAGCACGCCGGTGACCTCATCGCCGAGTACGTGCTGGCCATGAAGCACGGCATCGGCCTCAACAAGATCCTCGGCACCATCCACATCTACCCGACGCTCGCCGAGGCCAACAAGTACGTCGCCGGCGTCTGGAAAAAGGCGCACGCGCCGGAAGGGCTGCTCGCCTGGGTGGCGCGCTTCCATGCCTGGCGGCGGGGAGAATGAGCATGAAACTCGCACGAAACCTGTTTACCATCGCGCTGTCCGTGATGCTTCTCGCCGGCGCCTCGCTGGCGCGCGCGCAAGGCTTCGACCACTCGCACGCGGCCTGGAACGCGCTGCTGGCGAAGCACGTCAAGACTTTCGCCAGCGGCAATGCCAGCGCCGTCGATTACGCCGCGATCAAGGCCGAGCACACGGCGCTCAAGGGCTACCTCGCCGCGCTCTCGGCGGTCGGCGAAGCCGACTACGGCAAGTGGAACAAGGCCCAGCGCCTGGCCTTCCTGATCAATGCCTACAACGCTTTCACCGTCGAGCTGATCCTGAGCAAATACCCGGATATCGAATCGATCAAGGACCTCGGCTCGGTGTTCTCGTCGCCGTGGAAGAAAAAGTTCTTCACCCTGCTGGGGCAGGAGCGACATCTCGACGACATCGAGCACGGCATCATCCGCGCGCCTGGTGCCTTCGACGACCCGCGCATCCACGTCGGCGTGGTCTGCGCTTCGATCGGTTGCCCGATGCTGCGGCCTGACGCCTTCACACCGGAAAAGCTCGATGCCCAACTCGACGACGGCATGAAACGCTTCCTCGCCGACGGCACGCGCAATCGCTTCGATGCCGCCGCGGGCCGCCTGCAGGTGTCGAAGATCTTCGACTGGTACGGCAAGGATTTCGAGAAGGGCCACAAGGGCTATGACTCGCTGAAGACCACCTTCGCCCGCCACGCCGCGCAGCTCGCGGCCACACCCGAGGCGCAGGCAAGGGTGCGCAATGGCGACTACAAGCTGGAGTTCCTCGACTACGACTGGCGCCTCAACGACATCCGGAGGTAGGGAAGCGCCGATCCAGTATCCACCGTTCGGGCTGAGCTTGTCGAAGCCCCTGATCTGGCAGACTTGCGTTTCGACAGGCTCAACGCGAACGGACCAAATCAGGGTTTCCACGGTTTGCTTCGCCGCCGCCGCACGCGCGGCTTCGCGTATGATCGGCGGCCCATCCGGAGAGCATTGAATGCAGGCCAAGGCATCACCTGTTTTGCGCGACATCGTCCTGATCGGCGGCGGCCACAGCCATGTCGGCGTGCTGCACATGTTCGCCATGAAGCCGCTGCCCGGCGTGCGCCTGACGGTGATCTGCACCGATACCGATACGCCATATTCGGGCATGCTGCCGGGCTACATCGCCGGGCATTACGGCTTCGACGAAGTCCACATCGACCTGCGCCGCCTGGCCGAATTCGCCGGTGCGCGCTACTATCGCGACGAGGTGACAGGCATCGACCGCCGCGAACGCAAGGTGATCTGCCGCAATCGACCGCCCGTCGCCTACGACGCGCTGTCGATCAACATCGGCTCGACGCCCAGGCTCGACCGGGTGCCAGGCGCCGCCGACCATGCGGTGCCGGTGAAGCCGATCCGCCGCTTCAACGAACGCTGGCTGGCACTGTTCGAGCGCGTGCGCGCCCATGCCGGGACGACCACCATCGCCGTGGTCGGCGCCGGCGCCGCGGGGGTCGAGCTTACGCTGGCGATGCAATACCGGCTGCGCAACGAACTCGTCGCGCTCGGGCGCAATCCCGACGAACTGCGCTTCCACCTGTTTTCCGCCGAGGCGGCCATCCTGCCCACTCACAACACCTCGGTGCGCCGCGCCTTCGAGTCGGTGCTGGCGACACGGGGCGTGGTGACGCACCGCGCCGCGGAAGTGGTGCGAGTCGATGCCGGGCGCCTGCAAACGCAGGCCGGCGAGACGCTCGAAGCCGACGAGATTGTCTGGGTCACCCAGGCCGGCGGCGCCGGCTGGCTGGCCGACACCGGGCTGGCGCTGGACGAGTCGGGTTTCATTCGCGTCAATGATTTCCTGCAGAGCGAGACCGATCCGCAGATCTTCGCCGCCGGCGATTGCGCTTCGATGCGCGGTCAGCGGCTGGAAAAGGCTGGCGTCTTCGCCGTGCGCATGGGCCGCCCGCTGGCGGAAAACCTGCGCCGCACACTGACCCGCCAGGAACTCGCGCGCTATCGACCGCAACTGCGCTGGCTGGCCCTGATCAGCACCGGCGACCGCCACGCCGTCGCCTCGCGCGGCGCGCTCTACGCGCGCGGCGACTGGATCTGGCGCTGGAAGGACTGGATCGACCGCCGCTTCATGCGCAAGTTCACCGAGTTGACGCCGATGGCAGCCGAGCGCCAGTTCGATCGCGACGACGTGCCGCTGGCGGCCGAGGAGCAGTCGCAGGCCATCTCGGCGGTCGCCATGCGCTGCGGCGGTTGCGGTGCCAAGGTCGGCGCCAGCGTGCTGTCGCGTGCCCTGGCCAGCGTGCAGCCGATCGAACGCGACGACGTATTGATCGGCCTGCACGCGCCGGACGACGCCGCCGTGGTGAAGGTGCCGGTGGGAAAGGCCATGGTGCATACGGTCGATTTCTTCCGCGCCTTCATCGACGACCCCTGGACTTTCGGCCGCATCGCGGCCAACCATGCCCTCGGCGACATCTTCGCCATGGGCGCCGAGGCGCAGTCGGCCACCGCCATCGCCACCGTGCCCCCGGGGCTGGAAGCCAAGGTCGAGGACATCGTGTTCCAGATGATGGCGGGCGCGGTCTCGGTGCTCAACGAGGCCGGCTGCGCGCTGGTCGGCGGCCACACCGGGGAGGGCGGCGAACTGGCGCTGGGCTTCGCCATCAACGGCCTGATCGACGAGCGCCTGGCCGGGGTGCTGACCAAGGGCGGCATGCGCCCCGGCGATGCGCTGATCCTGACCAAACCGATCGGCACCGGCACCCTGTTCGCCGCGCACAAGCTGCTGAAAGCGCGCGGCCGGTGGATCGATGCCGCACTGGAATCGATGCAGGTGTCGAACCGCGCCGCGATGCCGGTGCTGCTGGCCCACGGCGCGACGGCCTGCACCGACCTCACTGGCTTCGGCCTGCTCGGCCACTTGGTCGAGATGACCAAGCCTTCGGGAGTCGATGCGGAACTCGACCTCGCCGCGCTGCCGCTGCTGGCCGGCGCCGCCGAATGCGTCGCAGCGGGTGTCCTCAGTTCGCTGCAGCCAGCCAACCTGCGCCTGCGCCGCGCGCTGAAGAACCAGGAAGAGGCCCTGGGCCACGCCAGCTATCCGCTGCTGTTCGACCCGCAGACTGCCGGCGGCCTGCTGGCCAGCCTGCCGGCGGAGCGCGCCGAGGCCTGCCTCGCGGCACTGCGAGCCGCCGGGTATCCGCAGGCCGTCCGCATCGGCCGTGTCCTGGCGCAGGGCAGGGCGCTGGAGCCGATTTCCTTGCTGGCTTGAGAGTCGGCACCCCGCAGGGGCTTCCTTCGGTCGCTGGCGACACGGTGAGCTGGCGGGGCTGGATCTGGCGGGGCATTTCGGCAACGATGGCATCACGGGCATTCGCGTCGCGGGTGCGCTGAACGAGTGAGGATCGGGGTATATACGGATGGCGCCGGGTTTTCATTCCCGGTACGCTGTCGCATACAATTCAACACACTGCCCACGACTGATTCTATCCATGGACGCCAAGTACCATACCGGCATCGACGAAATCGACGCGCAGCATCTGGAGATCGAACAGGTGGCCACTGCCGTGATCGAGGCGGTCGCGACGAAGGAAGCCTGGCATAGCGTGCACTACCTCATGGTGCGGCTTTACGAATTGCTGCGCTTTCATTTCGCCGTCGAGGAGTCGCTGATGCGCATCATTGCCTTTCCCGAGGTGATCGAGCACAAGCGCGTGCATGACGAAATCCTGCAAACCATCGAACGCATGAAGGTAGCCACGCTCGATCCCAACGGCGACGCGGCGCGGGGACACCCGGCGCTGGATTTTTCCTTCCTGCCGCACGTCGTCGACCACGATCGCAAGCTGGCCGATTTCGTTGTCGGCTTTGGCGGACTTGCGCGCCAGCAAGGCGGCGGCTGAGGCAATACCTCGCGCTCCCGGCTGAAGAACCGACAGCCCATGGACCAGAAACACGCGGCGCCGCCGCTCACCGTTTCCGGCGATTCGCTGGAACTCGACCTGACTCGCGCCATGATCACCCGGGGGACGCTGTTCTGCGCCGTCTCGGCGCTGCTGTTCGCGGCGATCTACGGCCTGCGCGGCCCGGTCGAGTTCGCCATGCCGCATGTGCTTGCGGCCTTGGTGCTGGGTTTGATCGCCGTGGTGCCGGGTCGCGATCCTGGCTTTTCCCTGCTTCTCGCCATCACGCTCGGTATGCTGCTGTTCGGCTACCAGTTGCTGCTGCTGGCCTCGATCAACAACGGCATCGTGATCTGGCTGCTGGTGCCCTTCGTTGCTGTGGTGATGCTCGGCCGTTTCCGCCTGGCGGCGTATTGCATGCTCGTGGCGATCATCGAAACCGTCGGCGTGGTGGTCGCGGCCCGCCAGGGCTGGTTGCAGCCCAAAGTGGTGGTGCCCGAGGCCGAACTGGTCATGGCCATGTCGGTCATCGCGGTCCTGACCATCAGCGGATTCTTTGCCTACATCGCGCTCGATGCGCGTCGCAGGCTGACGCGGGAGTTGGCGCTACGCAACGAGGCCTTGCGCCGCGCCCTCGAGGAAACTTCGCAAGCGCGGAACGTGGCGGTCGAGGCGTCGCAGGCCAAGGAGCGGTTCTTCGCCAACCTGACGCACGAAATACGCACGCCATTGACCGGCATCGCCGGCACCGTGGAACTGATGCGCCAGTCCACGCTTTCCCCCGAGCAGGCACCGCTGGTCAAGGCCCTGTGGAGCAGCACCAGCAATCTCGTCGACCTGGTGAATGCCATCCTCGACCATGCCCGGATGCGCGCTGGACATGTCAGCGTCGAACCGGCGCCCTTCGATCTGAACGCCATGGCCAGCGACCTGCGTGCGCTGTTCGGTGCGCGCGCCGGCGACAAGGGACTGGCGTTCGAGGTCGACCTGGCGCCGGACCTGCCGCAATGGATCGAGACCGATGGCGTCAAGCTGCGGCAGATCGCCGCCAACCTGATTTCCAATGCGCTCAAGTTCACCGCCAGCGGTACGGTCGGCGTTCGCCTGTCGGCCGCCGATGGCGGCCGCAAGCTGCACCTCGCGGTGAGCGACAGCGGCATCGGCATCGGCGCCGACAAATTGCGCGCCGTGTTCGAGCCCTTCGTCCAGGCCGACGAATCCATCGCCCGCAGCTATGGCGGCACGGGTCTCGGCCTGGCGATTGCGCGTCAGCTGGCGCAACTTCTTGGCGGCACGCTGGAAGCCACTAGCCGCCCCGGCAGCGGATCTATCTTCAGCCTCGTGATGCCGCTGCGCGTGGCGCAGGCGCCGATCGCCCCCGCGCCTGTCGCCGTTGCAGTCGCTGCGCCGGCCGGTGCCGGCCTGCGCGTGCTGCTGGCGGAAGACAACCCGGTCAACCAGTTGGTGGCCTGCGCGATGCTCCAGAGGCTGCAGGCGGTTGTCGATGTCGCCGCCGATGGTGAGCAGGCGGTGGCGATGGCCGAGGCGGGCGGCTACCACGCGATCCTGATGGACCTGCAGATGCCGGGCATGGACGGCATCTCCGCGACGCGCGCGATCCGCGCCCGCGAACGCGACCGCGGCAGGCCGCCGCTGCCCATCATCGCCATGACCGGAAATTCGGCCGAGGATTACGGCGTGGCCTGCACTGCGGCCGGCATGAACGGATTCATCACCAAGCCGGTCAAGCTGGAGCAGCTGCGCGAAGCGCTGGCGGTGCTGCTTGCGCCGCAGACGGCGCCCGTTCAACGCGCGCCGTAGCGGATGCGATAGATCGCGCCGGCCTGGTCGTCGGCCACCAGCAGCGATCCGTCAGGCAGCACCAGCACGTCGGCCGGCCGGCCCCAGGCCGATTCGCCCTGCAGCCAGCCGCTCGCGAAAGTTTCATAACTCACGGCGCGGCCATCCTTCACGCGCACCAGCGAAACCCTGTAGCCGATCTTCTTCGAGCGGTTCCACGAGCCGTGCTCGGCGATGAAGATCTGGTTGCGGTACTCAGCGGGGAACATCGTGCCGGAGTAGAAGCGCATGCCGAGTCCCGCCACGTGCGGGTCGAGTTTCCGCGCCGGCGGTTCGAAGTCGGCGCACTTGCGCCGCACGCCGTATTCGGGGTCGGCGATCTCGCCGCCGTGGCAATACGGGTAGCCGAAATGCATGCCGGCGCGTGGTGCGCGATTCAGTTCATCGGGCGGGACATCGTCGCCCATCAGGTCGCGGCCGTTGTCGGTGAACCACAGCGTGCCGTCGACAGGGCTCCAGTCGAAGCCGACGCTGTTGCGCACGCCGCGCGCGAATACCTCGCGCCCCGAGCCGTCGGCGTTCATGCGCAATATGGATGCGTAGGGCTCGCCGGGTTCGCAGATGTTGCAGGGCGCGCCGACTGGCACGTAAAGCTTGCCGTCGGGGCCGAAGGCAATGAACTTCCAGCCGTGGTGGGTGTCATGCGGCAGGCTGTCGGTGACCACCACCGGCGCTGGCGGATTGTCGAGGCGATTGTCGATGTCATCGTAGCGCAGGACGCGGTTCACCGCGCCGACATACAGCGCGCCATTGCGCCAGGCCAGGCCGCTGGGCATGTTCAGTCCGGCGGCGACGCGGATCGCGGCGCCGGCGCGATAGGCGGCGTCGAAGCGCACCGCGTGCACGGTGCCGGCCCGGCGCGAGCCGACGTAGAGCACGCCACCCCGGGTGTCGGTCGCGCCCAGCGCCATCTGGCGCGCGTTGTCTACCTTCGCCCAATGCTCGATCGAAAAGCCGGGAGGCAGCTTGATGCTGCCCAGCGATTGCGCGACGGTGAGCGGCGGAAAGATCATCAAGGCAAGCATGATGAGTTGGCGCATGGCGTTGTCTCCGGGACGGGGGTGCTGCAATTCAGGTCGAGGGTGGTGCGTGGCGGGCACGCCAAGCGGACGGCGTGGTGTCGAACCAGTGGCGGAAGGCGCGGGTGAACGAGCTTTGCTCGGCATAGCCCAGCAGCAGGGCGACATCCAGAGCCGACAAGGCGGCATCGCGCAGATACACCTGCGCCAGTTCGCGGCGCGTGTCGTCGAGCAGCCCCTGAAACGAACAGTCGGCGCTGGCGAGACGGCGTTGCAGGGTGCGCGGCGTGATGCCCATGGCGCCGGCGACGTGCGCCAGGGTCGCCTCGCACTTCGGCATCAGCGGTGCCAGCACCCGGCGGACCTGGGCGGCGATGCCGGTGTCGCCGTGGCGGCGCTCGATGAAACGGCGCGCTTCGTCGCACATTGCCAGGTTGAGTTCGGCATCGGCCTGGACCAGCGGTTGCTCCAGCAGTTCGGCGGCGAACAGCAGCGCGTTCTCGCCAGCGTCAAAGCGCACGGGGCAGGCAAAAAAATTGGCGAAGGGCAGGCTGTCTTCCGGCGCGGCATGGCGGAACCGTGCTTCGCGCAGGGGCAGATCGGCGCCGGCGATCCAGCGCCCGAGGCCATACCAGCTGGCGATCAGGGATTCCGCCAGGACGTCGCTGTAGGGCAGGCCGGCTTCGCTGGCCTCGGGCAGGATGACCCAGGAGAACTTGAGGGCATCGCCTTCGCGGGCAAGTCGGGTTTCGCTGTAGCCGGCGTCGAAAACGACGTGGCGATAGCGGGGTACCAGGCTGATGGCCTCGCCGAGGTTGCGGCAAGTCATCAGCGCGTAGCCGAGTACCTCGAAGGTGTCCGGCCGGGCGTGGCGGCCGAATTCGAGGCCGAGGTCGCGCCGGCCGGTGAGGACCAGCGCCGAACGAAACAGCGCGAGCAGTGCCGGGAGCGGGATGCGCGCCTGCGCCGGATCCCAACCGGCGAGATCGGCGCCGGCGTGGCGCAGCAGCCCCTGACGCGGCAGGCCGAAGCGCTCGACCAGTTCGCACAGGCGGCGCGCATAGCCGGCGCCGACGCCGGGCGCGGCGGCCGGGTCGGGCTCGGGCTGGGGATCGGTTCGTCGCATGCTGTCGTGAAATGACAAAGTGGGTGGCATTCTGCGACAAGCGATGTTTTGCGGCAAGCGACTAATCTTGCGCAAAAGCGTCGCTCGCGGGCGATGACAAGAATTCTTTGCAAGGAGGCAATCATGGCTGAAATCAGTGGCGGCGAAATCCTCGCCCGCATGTTGCAGAAGGAAGGCGTCGAGAAGGTCTTCGGCATCATCGACGGCACCTATTTCGGTTTCTATTCGGCGCTGCACCGGCTCGGCATCGAGATCGTCACGCCGCGCCACGAAACCTGCGCCGCGCACATGGCCGGCACCTATGCCCGGCTGACCGGCAAGCTCGGCGTCTGCATGGCCAGCAACGGCCCCGGCGTCGCCAACCTGCTGCCCGGCCTGGTGGTCGAGCAGGCCGACGGCAACCGCGTGCTGGCGATCACCAGCGCGCGCCGGCCGACCATCATGTATCCCGATCGCGGCGGCAGCTACCAGTGCTTCGACCAGAGCGGGGTCATCGGCAAGATCGGCAAGTGGAGCGCGGCCGTGTCCTCCTTCGACCGGGTGCCGGAACTGATGCGCAAGGCCTTGCGCAAGAGCTGGGAAGGCCGGCCCGGCGTGGTGCATCTGGACGTGCCGGAAACCATCATGAACGGCAAGGTCAAGGCCGAGGTGGCGTTCTGGGCGCCGCACCAGTACCGCAACGCCGTGCCGTCAGCGCCGACTCTTGAACAGGTGAAGCAGGCGGCCGACTGGCTGATCGCGGCGGGCGCTCCGATGATCCACGCCGGCAGCGGCATCATCCATTGCCACGCCTACGACGCCCTGCGCCGCGTCGCCGAACTGCTGCACGCGCCGGTGACCACGAGCTGGGCGGCGCGTGGCATGTTGAGCGAGGATTCGCCGCTGGCCATCACCATGCCCCACGTCAAGCTCAACCACAAGGTGCGCAACGACGCCGACGTGGTGCTGATCCTCGGTTCGCGCATCGGCGAGACCGACTGGTGGGGCAAGCCGCCCTACTGGCGCCATCCATCCGAGCAGAAGACCATACAGGTCGACATCGATGCCGACATCATCGGGCTGAACAAGCCCGCCGACCTCGGTGTGGTGGCCGATGCCAAACGCTTCCTCGAAAGCCTGGGCGACGAACTGGAGAAGCGCCAGGGCGAGATCAAGCTTGATGCCCGCCGCGCCCGCGTCGCCGGCTACGCGAAGACCATGCAGGAGGATCGCGCCGGCTGGGACAAGGCGCTTTCCGACATGGCGGTGCCGATGCATCCGGCGCACATCGGCGCTGTCTGCCAGGAAGTATTCCCCGCGGATTCGGTGCTGGTCGCCGACGGCGGCAACGCGACGATCTGGGCCATGTTCTACCACCGCGTCACGGTGCCCAACACGGTGGTCTCCACTTTCAAGTTCGGCATGCTCGGCGCCGGCACCTCGCAGGCCGTGGCCGCCGCGCTGGCGCGGCCGGGCAAGCCGGTGTGCTGCATCATCGGCGACGGCGCCATGGGCTTCCATTCGCAGGAAGTCGAGACGGCGGTGCGCAACAAGGCGCAGGTGATCTACATCGTTCTTGCCGACAAGCAGTGGGGCATGGTCAAGATGAACCAGCAGTTCATGCTGCGGCCGATCAAGACCATGATCTTCAAGCACCTCGATCCCGACGAAACGATCAAGGCCGACCTCGGCGAAATCAAGTTCGACAAGCTGGGCGAGAGCATGGGCGCCTACGGCGAGCGCGTCTCCGATCCGGCGGCTTTGAAACCCGCGCTGCAACGCGCGCTGGCGACCGGCGGCTGCGCCGTGATCCACGTCGATGTCGATCCGGTGAAGCACATGTGGGCGCCGGGTTTGATACATTTCAAGAAGATGCACGAGGAACCGAAGGCTTAATCCAGACGCGGGCGGAGGCGATGCCATGAACGAGATGGACCTGGTCCGGCTGAATTTCAATCCGGGTTCGCTGTGGCTGCTCAACGCCATCATCGGCCTGGTGATGTTCGGCGTCGCGCTCGACCTCAAGGTGGCGGACTTCAAGGCCGTGCTGACCATGCCCAAGCCGGTGATCATCGGCATAGTCGGGCAGTTCCTGCTGCTGCCCGCCTTCACCTTCCTGCTGATCATGGTGATCAAGCCCTCGGCCAGCATCGCGCTGGGCATGATGCTGGTGGCCGCCTGTCCGGGCGGCAACATCTCGAACTTCCTGACGCACTACGCCAAGGGGAACACCGCGCTGTCGATCACCATGACGGCCTTGTCCACCGCCGTGGCCATCGTCATGACGCCGCTCAACCTGTCGCTGTGGGGCGGGCTGAACCCGGAAACGGCAAAGATCCTCAAGGTGGTTGCCCTCGATCCGCTGGACATGCTGCTCGCCGTGTTCCTCCTGCTGGGTCTGCCGATGATCGTCGGTATGTGGGCCGGCCATCGCTTTCCCGTGTTCGTCGAACGCGCCCACAAGCCGGTGAAGATTTTTTCCATCGGCGTCTTCGGGCTCTTCGTCATCGGCGCGCTGGCGGCCAACTGGCGCTACTTCCTCGACTATGTCGGATTCGTGGTGATCGCGGTATTCCTCCACAATGCACTCGCACTGAGCACCGGCTATTTCGCGGCGAAGTTCAGCGGCCTGCCCGAGCGCGACCGGCGCGCGGTGTCGATTGAAGTCGGCATCCAGAACTCGGCGCTGGGCCTGATCCTGATTTTCAATTTCTTCGACGGCCTCGGCGGCATGGCCATCGTCACCGCCTGGTGGGGCATCTGGCACATCGTTTCCGGCCTCACGGTGTCGACCTACTGGAGCCGCCGGCCGCCGCCATGAACCCGGCCTGCGTCCTCGTCACCGGCAGTTCCGGCTACCTCGGCAGCCAGGTGGTGGCGGCGCTGGCGGCGCGCGGCGACATCGAGGTGATCGCGCTCGACCTGCGCGACCCGGCGCAACGCCTGCCGGGCGTGATCTACGAAAGTGCCGACATCCGCGCCGCCGAGGTCGATGCCATCGTCGGCCGCCACCGGCCGCGCGTCGTGGTGCATCTGGCCTCGATCGTAACGCCGGGGAAAAAGAGCAATCGCGAGTTCGAGTTCAGCGTCGATGTCGGCGGCACCCGCAATCTGCTCGAAGCCTGCCTGGCGCATGGCGTCAGGCGCATCATCGTTTCGTCCAGCGGCGCCGCCTACGGCTACCACGCCGACAACCCGGAGTGGCTGAGCGAGGCCGACCCGGTGCGCGGCAACCAGAGCTTCGCCTATTCCTGGCACAAGCGCCTGGTCGAGGAAATGCTTGCCGAGTACCGCGCCAGCCAGCCGCAACTGGAGCAGATCGTGTTCCGCATCGGCACCATCCTCGGCGCGACGGTGCATAACCAGATCACCGACCTCTTCGAAAAGCCGCGCCTGATCGCGATCAAAGGCTCCGATAGCCCCTTCGTCTTCATCCACGACCAGGACGTGGTCGGCGCCATCGTGCAAGGTGTCGATTCGACCGTGACCGGCATTTTCAACGTCGCCGGCGACGGCAAGCTTTCGATTTTCGAGATCGCCGAGCGCCTCGGCAAGCGTTGCGTAGTGCTTCAGCCCGGCCTGCTGCAGGCGGCATTGTGGCTGCTGAAGAAGCTGGGCATGACCCGGTACGGCCCCGAGCAGATCGATTTCCTGCGCTACCGCCCGGTGCTGGCCAACCGGTGCCTCAAGGAGGAGTTCGGCTACGTGCCGAAACTGACCTCCGCCGAGGTCTTCGACCTGTGGCGCCGCTCGCGTCAAGGCAAGGCCCGATGACAATTGAGCCGGTGAAACCACCGTTCGGGCTGAGCCTGTCGAAGCCCCGTGTGCAATGACTAGCCGCGAATTCAAGGGCAAGGTCGTTCTCATCACCGGCGCCGCCGGCGGCCTTGGCGCCGCCCTGTGCCGGACTTATGCCGCCGCCGGCGCACGCATCGCCGCCCTGGATTTCGATGCGCGGAAACTCGATGCCCTGGTTTCCGAATTGCGCGCCGGCGGAGCAGAGGCCCTGGGCATCCCCGGCGACATCACCGAATCCTCCGCCTGCGTCTCGGCGGTGGCCGCCACGCTGGCGCATTTCGGCGCGCTCGACGGCCTGATCAACAACGCCGGCATCAGCGCCCGCAGCCTCTTGCAGGACACCGATCCGGCGGTGATCCGCCGCGTCATGGAAGTGAATTTCTTCGGCGCGGCGAACCTGACGCGCGCGGCGCTGGGATCCATCGTCGCACGCCGCGGCTTCGTCGTCGCCATCTCCAGCGTCGCCGGCTTCGCGCCGCTGACCGGCCGCACCGGTTATGCCGCCAGCAAGCATGCGCTGCATGGCTTTTTCGACAGCCTGCGCAGTGAAGTGGAAGGCGCCGGTGTAGGCGTCACCGTGGTCTGCCCGTCGTTCATCCGCACCGGCATCGGCGCCGCCGCCACCGACGGCAGCGGCGCGCCGGTCAGCGGTCCGCGCATCACCACCGGCGGCGAATCCTCGCCCGAGGAAATCGCCGGGCGCATTTTCTCGGCCGTGGCGGAAGGCCGCGCGCTACTGCTGCCCGACAGCACCTCGCGCATGGCCTGGTGGCTTTCCCGGCTGGCGCCGGGGCTCTACGCCCGAATCATGAAGCGCCGGGTGGGTGGCGAATTCGCCAGTCGTTCGCGGCCGGCGTGACCGGCATCGCTCGGAGGTGGATCGCCGCCCCGCCAGCGACCGAAGGAAGTCCCTGTGGGGCGCCGACTTTTCGTGGCGTCCCGCCAAGGACGTCGCGTCATCGCGCCCGGTGATCCAGCCACTCGGCCACCAGCGGCCATAACGCGGCCTCGCTCGGCGGCTTGAAGAAGCCGAAGTGGCCGATGCGCGCGAGGCCATGCTGCGCGGGTTCGACCAGGCGGAAATCGACGGCGCGCCGCCGGTAGGCGCCGTGCAGCAGGCGCGAGCCCTCTTCGAGCAGCAGTTCGTCGTCGGCGAAGGTCAGGGCCAGTACCGGGTAGTCGGCCGTGGCATAGGCTTCGCGGGCGCCGGGTTCGCCCGTGAGCAGGTAGTCCGGCGTCAGGCACCAGCGCCGCCACTGGTACAAGGCACCGGTGGGCAGGTCGCCGACGACGCCGATGCGGGAGCCGGGAAAGTAGCCGAACAGCGGGCACAGTGCGGGCGCCAGCACGTGCCACAGCAGGGGCGCGGAACGTTTCAGGCGCGGCGTCAGGTGGCGCGTCGCGCCGCTGCCGACGGCGATGTTGACCAGCCCCGCGAGGCGCTCGCGTGAAGGCAGCAGCGGCGCCACCTGGCCGCCGAAGCTGTGACCGACGACGAACAGCGGATCGTCGGGCGTGGCGGCGACGATCGTCCGCAGCAGGGCGTCGTAATCCTTGCGCAGCCAGTCGTTGAGGTCGGCCTTCAGCTTGCGGCGCGGACCGCTCAGCGAGTCGCCGATGCCGCGATAGTCGAAGGTCCAGGTGGTATAGCCGCGTCGCGCCAGGAAGCGCGCGAAGTTGGCATAGAAGGCCTGCGGCACGGCCATCGCCGCCGCGATGACGACCTGGCCGCGGACGGGGCCGTGCGGATCGAAGCGGCAGGCCGCGAGGCGGTGGCCGTCGCTGGCGGGGAAATGGATGGGTGTCATGCTCGCCCGACGCGAACCGATGCCTGGAACGGGTGGCTCAAGCCATCTGCCGCCGCGGTTTGCCGGTTCGCCCGTGCGCGTCGCCCGGCTTGTTCTTGACCACGGGCATGGGCGATTTCCAGTAGCAGGCGACGTCGAATCTGCAGGCTCCGGAATCGAGGTGAAGAAGGCTGATCGTGACCATCGTCGAGTCTCCTGGGGTTGGCCGGCATCGGTGCCGTGGTTTCGCGACCGCCGTGTCGCCGCCGAATGACTATATACCCGACGACGTCGACACTGCTCGGGACGTGGCGTCGCAATAGTCGGCGCCGGTGGTACGGCGATGGTGGTGCCGAATCGTCGCCACCCGCGCGACCAGGCCGACGCAGTTGCAGCATGCCCAAGCTGGCGAAGCGCCGTGACGTGGCGCAGGTCGGGATGGACGGCCGCGTGGATCGCGAACGATGCGTGACTCCGCTGATGGGGCAAGGCCGGGTGACGTCCTGCGGCGCGCCGGTCGGGCCGCGCCACACCCAGCGCACGCAGGCAACGAAGGCCAGCGCCGAAGCGCCGAAGACCAGCAACTGCATGGCGTCCGAGCAGGAAGGCCAGCGCCGCACCGACGATCCAGCCCGACAGCAGCATGCCCGCCGTCCACCACGGACCCCAGGCCAGCACGGTTGCCGGCACCAGGGGCAAGTTGCCGAGCAGCGGCAGCAGCGCCGCCATTACCGAACTGGCGAGGAATATGCCGATTCCCACGGCCGCGTAGCCGGCCAGCACTTGCTCGATCTGCGCCGCGTATTGCCGCGCGACGAAAACTCCGGCGGCAAACAGCGCCATGACCCAAAGGCCGTTGCCAACCGATGGCCGGGCTTCCGGCCAGGTCAGCGCGTGGCGCAGCGGAATGGTCGGGATTTTCATGGGAGGAGATGGCCGGGGTCGGTAGGCGGCACTTTACGTCTTTGGCGTGCAACGGAGCAGGAGGCTGTGGTCGATCGCAGCCTCCGACCTGATTCAGCACAACTATTTCGCTACTTGGATTCCGGTAGTTGGACTACCGAGAACCCTGTATTGACCAGTTATCGTGGGTTGGTATATTAGGCATATGTCATCGTTGTCGGGCGTGTTTGGCCGATTTTGAGTTAGTTTTTCTTGGAGAAATCATGTCAATAAGAGTCTTGGTATCGGCATCAGTGTTTGCAGTGTTCTTGTCGAGTTCTGGTGCTGCGTGGGCTGAGAAAGAGGCCCAGATATCTGGCGGCGTCTGCTCCTTCAGCGAGTTTGCGACGGGGGGGTTATTGATGCTTTATAGATGCAAGAACACGAGGGGTGTCATAGCTACCGATCTGCACCTGGAAATCTCGTACCTGGGCGATGACGGCAAGCCAATCGCAAGACTGACCAAGGGACGGGATTTCCCACCGCCTGACGGTACTTTCCCGGTCAAAGATGGCGATCTCTATACGCCAAATGGAGTTATCGGCGCAACGATCTGGAAAAACGGTGAGTTAATGAATGGCGGCGTGGCCGATCCGGAGTGGAAGAACGTCAGAGTGACGGGACACTGGACTCCGACCGCCATCCCCGAGCCCGAAACCTACGCGATGCTGCTCGTAGGCCTCGGAGTGCTCGGCGTGATCCGGCGTCGCCGGACGCGCCTCGGTTGATCGCGGCCTCGGCAACGACGAAAAGCGGGAGGCGTCGCTCCCGCTTTTCTGTTTCGAAACGCGCCGCTCGCCCTGCCGCGACGACGAATCAATGCATTTTTCGCGACCCCCTTGCCGCTTAAGGCAGTACCGCCAGCTTGCCGTGAACGCCGCCCGTCTCCGAAATGCGCAACGCTTCCGGCGCCTGCGCCAGCGGCAACTCCCGGTCGATCTTGACCCGCAGTTCGCCGCGCGCGATCTTGTCCAGGAGCAGCGCCAGCTGCGCGCCGTCCTCGCGCATGAACCAGTAGCGATAGGCCACTCCCTGCGCACGAGCCGCCGCCCGCGGCTTGCGCGAGAGCAGCCAGAACACCGGCGCCAGCCAGGGCTTGGCAAACTCGGCGGCGATTTCCGGCGTTGGCAGGTCACCGATGCTGACCACGCGGCCGCCGCGCCTCGTGTGGGTGATCGAGCGCAGCAGGGTTTCGCCTCCCATCGTGTCGAGCACCGCGTCGAAGGGCGCGCACTCGTTCCTGAAGTCGGCTTGGCGGTAATCCACGCACACATCGGCACCGAGTTCTCGCAGCCAGTCGTGGCTGGCCGCCGAGGCGGTGGTAGTGACTTGCGCGCCCAGGCCCTTCGCCAACTGGATCGCCAGGTGGCCGACGCCACCACCACCGGCGTGGATCAGCACGCGCTCGCCGGGGGCGACCTGCAATACCTCGGTCAGGCATTGCCAGGCCGTCAGCCCGGCCAATGCCACCGCCGCGGCGGGCGCGAAATCCACGCCCGCGGGAATCTTCGCCAGGTCTTGCTGGCGTGCCGGCACGAACTCGGCAAACGCCCCCATGCGCGCCTTGTCCAGCCGCGCCGCGACGCGGTCGCCAACTGCGAAGCCCTCTACCCCGGGACCAAGTGCAGTCACCACGCCGGCCGCATCGTTGCCGAGGATCGCCGGCATGCGGTAGGACTGCAGCGCGCGCAGCATGCCGTTGCGTGTCTTGAAGTCGACCGGGTTCACGCTCGCCGCTTCCATGCGGAATACCAGTTCGCCGGCGCCGGGAGTCGGCGCCGGCAGCACGCCGACCTGAACTACCTCCGGGCCGCCGTAGCGTTGGATGTAACAGGCTTGCATTTCCTCTCCTTTCAACCCGTCATCAGCGACACCAGCAAGGGCAGCAGCAGCGCCGTGGCCAGGCCATTCAAACCCATCGCCAGCGCGGCGAAGGCGCCGGCCTGTTCACTTTCCTGGAAGGCACGCGCCGTGCCGATGCCGTGCGAGGCGATCCCCAGTGCGAAGCCGCGCACCGCCTCGTCCTTGATGGCCAGCAGGCGATACACGTAGCGCGCGCCGATGGCGCCGAGGATGCCGGTCATGATCACCAGCACCGCAGTGAGCGAGGGCAGGCCGCCGATGCGCTCGGCGATGCCCATGGCGATCGGCGTCGTCACCGACTTCGGCGCCAATGACAACTGCGTCACCCGGCTGCCGCCCAGGGCCGCCGCCACCGCCACCGCCGACACTGCCGCCGTGACCGAGCCCGCCACCAGCGTCAGCAGCAGCGGCAGCGCCAGGCGCCTGAGGCGCGCCAGTTGGGCGTAGAGCGGGATCGCCAGGGCCACCGTGGCCGGGCCGAGCAGGAAATGCACGAACTGCGCGCCCTCGAAATACGTGGCATAGGGCGTGCCCGTCGCCCACAGGATCGCCACCAGCGCCAGCACCGAAAGCAGCACCGGGTTGGCCGCCGGGTGGCCGTTGCAGCGCTTGTGTAGCCAGAAGGCCGCCTGGTAGGCCAACAGCGTCAGCGTCAGGCCCAGCAGCGGCGAGGCCGAGAGATAGACCCAAATCTCGCCCAGGCGCGGCGTCACCGGGTTCATGATTCCCGCCCTGCGTCGGCGCCGCCACGCGCCATCAGTGCGCGCATGAGTGCACGCAAAAGCAGCGCACTCACCGCGATGGTGACCACCGTGCTGATCAGCAATGACGCCACGAGCGCCAGCCATTCGTCCGCCAGTCGGCCGAAATGCAGCATAACCCCGGTCCCCGCCGGAACGAACAGCAGCGACAGGTGCTGCAGCAACCCGTTGGCCGTGCCGCGCAATTCGTCCGATACCGCCCCACGCACCGCCAGCGTGGCGAACAGCAGGCCCATGCCGATCACTGGCCCGGGCACGGGCAGGGCGAAGAACTGGGCGATGACTTCACCGAGCAGTTGGTAGACGAGGAGCAGGGTGAGGGCGAGGAGCATGGGCGTTCGGCAGATGTAGACGCCCTGGATGATATCGCCAGAGCCGTCCCGCCAGCGCCGACTTTTCCGGTGTTCAGCGATTCCGCGATAGCCGACGCCTCGCCGATCTGTGCGATGATTCGCCCCTAGTCGAACGGCATTTGGCGGGCACCCTGAACCGCTTGCCGCTGGCCCTTCTCTCCGGACTGCGCACCATGGACGACAAGCAGCAACAATTCCTCAACGACCTCGACAAGCGCCTGTGGACCGCCGCCGACAAGCTGCGCGCCAACCTCAACCCCGGCGACTACATGCACGTCGTCCTCGGCCTGGTCTTCCTCAAGTACGTCTCCGACGCCTTCAAGGAACGCCGCGAGGAACTCAAGGCCGCCTTCGCCGACCCGGCCAACGATTACTATCTCGGCGAAGACGGCACCGAGCTGATCGAGCAGGAACTCGAAGCCCGCGACTACTACACCGAGAAGAACGTGTTCTGGGTGCCGTCCCTGGCCCGCTGGGATTTCCTCAAGGCCAGCGCCAAGGTCGCCATCGGCACGAAGCTCGAAGTCAGGAATGGCAAGACCTTCGAATACAAATTCACCGGCATCGGCCGCCTTCTCGACGACGCCCTCGAAGCCGTCGAGAAGGAGAACCCCAGGCTCAAGAACGTACTCGACAAGAGCTACGCCCGCTGGCGTATCGACAGCGCGCTGCCCGGCCTGATCGACCTGCTGGCCACCGTGCCCTTCAAGCACGAAAGCCTGCACGCCAAGGACATCCTTGGCCACGTTTACGAATACTTCCTCGGCGAATTCTCGATTGCCGCCGGCAAGCGCGGCGGCGAGTTCTACACGCCCAAGAGCATCGTCGGCCTGATCGTCGAAATGCTCGAACCCTTCCAGGGCCGGGTGTACGACCCCTGCTGCGGCTCCGGCGGCTTCTTCGTCCAGAGCGAGCGCTTCGTGCTGGAGCACGGCGGGCGCATCGGCCAGCTCTCCATCTACGGCCAGGAAGCCAACCCCACCACCTGGCGCCTAGCCTCGATGAACATGGCCATCCGCGGCATGGACTTCGACTTCGGCAAGGAGCCGGCCAGCACCTACAACAAACCCCAGCACCCGGATTTGCGCGCCGACTTCATCATGGCCAATCCGCCCTTCAACATGAAGGAGTGGAACGAAGGCGTGAAGGACGACGACGTGCGCTGGAAGTACGGCGTGCCGCCGCCCAACAACGCCAACTTCGCCTGGATGCAGCACATGATTCACCACCTGGCGCCGCACGGCAGCATGGCGCTGCTGTTGGCCAATGGCTCGATGAGCAGCAACACCAACAACGAAGGCGAAATTCGCAAGGCCCTGATCGAAGCCGACCTGGTCGAATGCATGGTCGCGCTGCCCGGCCAGCTCTTCACCAACACCCAGATACCCGCCTGCATCTGGTTCCTCACCCGCAGCAAGGCCGAACGCAATGGGGTGCGCGCTCGCCGTGGCGAAACCCTGTTCATCGACGCCCGCAACCTCGGCTACATGAAAGACCGTGTCCTGCGCGACTTCAAGCCCGAGGACATCGCCAAGGTGGCCGACACATTCCACGCCTGGAAATCCATCCCGCGTCATTCCCGCGAAAGCGGGAATCCAGCGGCATATCAAGACATCCCCGGCTTCTGCAAGGCGGCCGAACTCATCGACATCCGCAAGAGCGACTACGTCCTCACCCCCGGCCGCTACGTAGGCGCCGCCGCGCAAGTGGCGGACGGCGAAGCCTTCGAAGACAAGATGGCCCGCCTCACCGCCACGCTGCGCGATCAATTCGCCGAGAGCGCCCGACTGGAGGCTGAAATCCGCAAGAACCTGGCGGGGCTGGGTTATGAGCTTTGATGCTCGCACTTGTGCAATGACCCCTTGCACAAGCTCGACGCGGTCCCGGCCATGAGTTCCAAGACCCTCAATTTCGCCGGCCTCGTCACCGCCATCCGCGAGGCGGATGCCGCCCTGGCCGAGCAGGCCAGCCGCGCTGTCAACGTCAGCCTTACCCTGCGCAACTGGTTCATCGGCTACCACATCGCCGAATTCGAACTGCAAGGCGCCGACCGCGCCACCTACGGCGACAAACTGCTGCCCGAACTATCCAAGGCCCTGCGCGACCAGTCGGTCAGCAACAGCGGCCGGCGCCAGCTCTACGGCTACCTGGCCTTCTACCGCGCCTATCCCCAGATAGTGCGGACAGCGTCCGCACTATCTGCCCAGGTTGTATCCCGCCCGCTGCTGGAAGAAAAAGTGCGGACACTGTCCGCACAATCGCCGACCGCTCCCGCGCCAGACCCGGAAACCCTCATCGGCCGTCTTTCCTACAGCCATTTCGAGCAACTGGTGGAGCTGCAAGACCCGCTCCAGCGCCGCTTCTACGAAGTCGAAGCCCTGCGCGGCAACTGGTCGGTGCGCGAACTCAAGCGCCAGATCGCCAGCCAGTATTTCCAGCGCAGCGGCCTTTCCACCGACAAGGAGGCCCTGGCCCGCCTCGCCCACGCGCAGGCCGAGCCGCAGCACAGCCGCCAGGTGATCCGCGATCCCTACGTCTTCGAATTCCTCGGCCTCAAGCCGCAAGAGGTCATGGGCGAAAGCCAGCTCGAAGACGCTCTGCTCGACAAGCTGCAAGAATTTCTGCTCGAACTCGGCCACGGCTTCTGCTTCGAAGCCCGGCAGAAGCGTTTGCTGATCGGCGGCGAACACTTCTTCGTAGACCTGGTCTTCTACCACCGCATCCTCAAGTGCCATGTGCTGATCGAGCTGAAGAACGACGCCTTCAAGCACGAACACCTGGGCCAGCTCAACAGCTACGTCGGCTACTACGCCAAGAACGAAGTGGCCGAAGGCGACCAGCCGCCCGTCGGCATCCTGCTATGCACGCGCAAGAACGAGGAGCTCGTCGAATACGCCCTGGCCGGCATGAGCAACCAACTATTTGTTTCACGCTACCAGGTGCAATTACCAGGCAAGGAGGAGATCGCAGCCTTCCTGCATAAGGCGGCGGCGGAGTTGGGGGGCGGGAATGGCACTTGACCTTCGTCCATTCGGGCAATTATTTGCCGAACCAACACGGAATGGACTGACACGGCCCAAAGCAGTACGAGGCGCCGGTACGAAGATGGTCAACATGGGTGAGCTGTTTGCGAATCCTCGAATCCAAAACATCGAAATGGATCGTGTCCCGCTGAGCGAGGATGAGTCGCACCGTTATCTATTGGAGGCTGGAGATCTATTGTTCGCGAGGCAATCCCTTGTTCTGGAAGGTGCCGGGAAATGCTCCATTTTCTTGGGAGACCACGAGCCAGTTACGTTTGAGTCGCATGTAACTCGTGTTCGGCTGAACAAGGAAGAAGCGGACCCACGCTTCTACTACTACTGGCTTCAGTCGCATGACGGCCGTGCTGCCATCAAGAGCATTGTTGAGCAGGGAGCAGGAGCAGCAGGTATTCGAGGCAGTGATTTACAAACACTGGATGTAGCTTGGTGTCCTGTTAAGCGACAGACTTCCATAGCCGACATCCTCGGCACCCTCGATGACAAGATCGAACTGAACCGCCGCATGAACGAAACCCTCGAGGCCATGGCGCGGGCAATCTTCAAGTCATGGTTCGTCGACTTCGACCCCGTTCGCGCCAAGGCCAGCGAATTGATCGCAGAAGGCACTCTGCAAATCGGCGACGGTTATCGCGCGAAGAACGAAGAACTTGGAACCTATGGTGTTCCATTCATTCGCGCCGGTGAACTCAACAACGGATTTGACACTGTCAATGCCGAGCGATTGAAACCGGACCGCCTGCTGGCAGCCAAGGGCAAGCTCTCAATCGTCGGTGATGTTGCGTTTACGTCGAAAGGCACGATCGGTCGTTTCGCACGAGTTGCCGAGCATACCGAGCCATTTGTTTATTCTCCACAAGTCTGTTTCTGGCGCAGCCTTCGTCCGGAAATCATTCATCCGGCAGTTCTTTATTGCTGGATGCAGTCAGGCGAGTTCGTGTCCCAGATCGATGGTGTTGCAGGACAAACGGATATGGCCCCGTATGTTTCGCTGCGCGACCAGAAAGCAATGGAAGTTCCTAGATTCCATGAATCACAAGGACAAGTGGGTGAAAGCATCGTGCCTTTGCTTCGCCTGATCTCTGAAAAACAGGCCGAGAGCCTTAACTTGGCCAACCTGCGAGACACGATGCTCCCCAAGTTGCTTTCCGGCGGGTTGCCTACGAAAACCAACAGGAGTCACTGATGGCCGAGATACATTTGACCCAATCCGAAGCCGAAGCGTTGATCGCAATGGAGAAACACAGGCTCGACGAAGAACGCCATAACTACCCCACGTCGGGATCGCTGGTCGTTCCGCTGCAATCGCCAGACAAGCGAGAACAATTCATGCTCGACATCCGTCGTGGGCGCATCGATCTGCTCAAGGGGAAATACCAGACGCGGGCACGGCAAGTCGTGGCGCTGGTACGGCTGGATTTCGGCGGCGCGCCGCACCGGAACCCGGATGGGCAGGAGGTCGGATCGCCCCATCTCCATATCTACCGCGAGGGCTTTGGCGACAAGTGGGCGGCACCAATTCCCATAGAGCACTTCCCCCGCATCGATGACTTGTGGGGCACGCTGGATGACTTCATGAAATACTGCCGAGTAACGATTCCGCCCCATATCGAACGAGGGCTGTTCACATGATCCAGGACATCCAGAAACTTCTCGACGACTACACCGCCTGGCTGAGGGACAAGACCTCGCTGCGGGAAGTCGCGGATTGGGTCGAGATCACGACGCCGTATCTCGACCGTCACAACGACTACATCCAGATTTACGCAAAGCGAGCCAACGGATCATTCGTGCTGACCGACGACGGTTACACCATCGGCGATCTGGAGCAGAGCGGCTGCAAGTTGAATAGCCCGAAGCGACAAGACCTGCTGAAGATGACGCTGAATGGTTTCGGCGTCCAACTGCACGGCGAAGCTCTCGAAGTGCATGCAACACCCGACAACTTCGCCCTGCGCAAGCACAATCTGGTGCAGGCGATGCTGGCCGTGAACGACATGTTCTATTTGGCCGTAC
Source organism: Sulfuritalea sp. (assembly GCF_017302275.1). Taxonomy (GTDB): domain Bacteria; phylum Pseudomonadota; class Gammaproteobacteria; order Burkholderiales; family Rhodocyclaceae; genus Sulfuritalea. The sequence continues at coordinate 19,127 of NZ_JAFLDR010000016.1, read as the reverse complement.
CTATGGTGGCGAGCCTGTTTTACGAGGACGTCGTGTCGTGGCTCGACCTGCACGACGTGCGCTACACGCCGAAAGTGAAGTTCTCCGGCAAGACTGGCTACGACCATCTGTTTGATTTCGTGATTCCGAAGTCCCGGCAACAACCGGAGCGGATCATCCAGACGATCAATCGCCCCAACCGCGATACCGCACAGGCTGTGGCATTTTCATGGATCGACACCAAAGAAGTTCGCCCGCCGGAGTCGAAAGCCTTTGCGTTGCTTAACGATGCGGACATCGTAATTTCCTCCGCTGTTACTGACGCGCTTCAGAATTACGACGTGCGTCCGATCCCTTGGAGCAAACGTGAGGAGGTTTGGCAGGAGTTGGCGGCGTGACCGAGGGCGACCTCGAACAGCTCGCCCTCACCTGGTTCCAGGACTCCGGCTGGGATTACCTCCACGGCCCGGACATCGCCCCCGACAGCGACACGCCCGAACGCGGCGACTACCGCCAGGTGCTGCTGCCCGGCCATCTCCACGCCGCGCTCCATCGCCTTAATCCGACTATCCCCGAAGCCGTCCTCGACGAGGTCGCCCACCAACTCGCCAAGCCCGACCATCCATCGCTGATTCTCTCCAACCGCGCCTTCCACGAAGCCCTGATCGCCGGGGTGCCGGTCGAGGTGGAAATTGCCGGCGAGAAGCGCGGCGACCGGGTGCAGGTGATCGACTTCGAGCACCCGGAGCGCAACCGCTTCGTGGTCGTCAATCAATTCACCATTCAAGGCAGCAAGCAGCCGCGCCGGCCCGATCTGGTCTGCTTCATCAACGGCCTGCCGGTGGCGGTGATCGAGCTCAAGAACCCGGCCAACCAGCAGGCGGACATCTGGGCCGCCTACAACCAGTTGCAGACCTACAAGGAGGAGATCGCCGACCTCTTCGTCAGCAACGAGGCGCTGGTGATTTCCGACGGCCTGCATGCGCGCATCGGTTCGCTGACTGCCAGCCGCGAACGCTTCCTGCCTTGGCGCACGGTGAAGAACGAGAACGACCGGCCGCTCTTGGAATTCGAACTGGAAAAAGTGGTGCGCGGCTTTTTTGCGCCGGAACTGCTGCTCGATTACCTGCGCTACTTCGTGCTGTTCGAGACGGCGGACGGTCAGGTGGTGAAGAAGATCGCCGGCTACCACCAGTTCCACGCGGTGCGCGCGGCCGTCAAGGCGGCGGTGATCGCGGCGATGCAGCCGGCGCCGAATACGGCACAGGACCAATGGGCCACCTACGCCGAGCGGGTGAAGCCCGGCTCGCGCATGGGAGGCATCGTCTGGCACACCCAGGGCTCGGGCAAGAGCATTTCCATGGTCTGCTTTGCCGCCAAGCTGATGCAGCAGAAGGAAATGCAGAACCCGACACTGGTGGTGGTCACTGACCGCAACGACCTCGACGGCCAGTTGTTCCAGACTTTCGTCGGCGCCCGCTCGCTGCTGCGCGAGACGCCGCAGCAGGCCACCAATCGCGACGAACTGCGCGCGCTGCTGGCGGATCGCCCTTCCGGCGGCATCATTTTCACCACAGTGCAGAAGTTTACGCCGGAGCCGGGCGAGGCGGTGTTCCCGCTGCTGTCGGCGCGCACCAACATCGTCGTCATCGCCGACGAGGCGCATCGCTCGCAATACGGCTTTCGCGCCGTGCTAGACAAGAAGACCGGCCGCTACAAATACGGTTTCGCCAAGCACCTGCGCGACGCGCTGAAGAACGCCACCTTTGTCGGTTTCACCGGCACGCCGGTGGAAGGCGCGGACAAGGACACCCGCGCCGTCTTTGGTGACTACGTCAGCATCTACGACATCCAGGACGCGGTGGACGACGGCGCCACGGTGCCGATCTTCTACGAGAGCCGCCTGGCCAAGCTGGACCTCAACCCGGCCGAGATGGAGCAGCTCAACGCCGACGTGGAAGAGGTGTTCGAGGACGAGGAAGACGCGGCGCTCAAGGAGGCGGCCAAGACCCGATGGGCGGCGCTGGAAAAGCTGGTCGGTGCCCAGCCACGCATCGATCAGGTGGCGGCGGACATCGTGCAGCACTTCGAGGCGCGCAACGGCGCGGTGGAAGGCAAGGCGATGATCGTCGCCATGAGCCGCGAAATCTGCGCCAGGCTCTACGCGGCCATCGTCGCCCTGCGGCCGGCCTGGCACAGCGACGACCCGGCGCAGGGCGCGATCAAGGTGGTGATGACCGGCTCGGCGGCGGACAGTGCGCTGTTGCAGCCCCACATCTACAACGCCACGACCAGGAAGCTGCTGGAGAAGCGCTTCAAGGACGCCGCCGATCCGCTGAAAATCGTGATCGTGCGCGACATGTGGCTCACCGGCTTCGACGTGCCCTGCCTGCACACCATGTACGTGGACAAACCGATGCGCGACCACAACCTGATGCAGGCCATCGCCCGGGTGAACCGCGTCTTCCACGACAAGGAAGGCGGCCTGGTGGTGGATTACATCGGCATTGCCGCCGAACTGCGCAGCGCCTTGCGCACCTACACCGAGAGCAAGGGCAAGGGCCAGCCGGCGCTGGATGCCGCCGAGGCACTGGCCAAGCTCAAGGAATTGATGGATGTGGCGCGCGGCCTGCTGCACGGCTTCGACTTCGGCGCATACCGGACGACGGCCGCGGCCCTGCTGCTGCCGGCAGCCAACTTCGTGCTCGGGCTGGAAGAGGGCAAGAAGCGCTGGGCCGACGCGGTGCTGGCTATCACCAAGGCCTTCTCGCTGTGCGGCACGCTGGATGAGGCGATTGTCCTGCGCGAGGAAATCGCCTTCTTCCAGGCTATCAAGGCGGTGATTGCCAAGGCCACCGAGTCGGACAAGAAGCTCTCGGAAGATCGCCAGAATGCGGTGCTCAAGCAAATCCTCGACAACGCCGTGGTGGCCCAGGGCGTGGAAGACATCTTCAAGCTGGCGGGGCTGGACCGGCCGGACATCGGCATTTTGTCGGATGCCTTCCTCGAAGAAGTGCGCCAGTTGCCGCAGCGCAACTTTGCCATCGAGTTGCTACAGAAACTGCTCAACGATCAGGTCAAGTCCCGCGCCCGGACCAACGTGGTGCTGGAGCGCAAGTTCAGCGAACGCCTGCTGGCGGCGCTGAACCGCTACCGCAGTCGCGCCATCGAAAGCGCCCAGGTGATCGAAGAACTGATCGAGATGGCCAAGGAGTTCCGCGCCGCTGCCCAGCGTGGCGATGCGCTGGGCCTCAACGAATCGGAGTTGGCCTTCTATGACGCGCTGACCGACAACGAAAGTGCGGTGCGCGAGCTGGGCGATCAGACCCTGAAGCAGATCGCCGTCGAAATCACCGAGAAGCTGCGCAACAGCACCACAGTGGATTGGCAGAAGCGCGACAGCATCCGCGCCCGGCTGCGCAATCTGGTGCGCATTACGCTGCGCCGCTACAAGTACCCGCCGGACCAGCAGGAGGAAGCGATTCGCCTTGTGCTGGATCAGGCTGAGCGCCTGTCGGACCAGTGGTCAACGGGCTGAGTCGCCGTCCCCCCAGCGCCGACTCTTGAGCCTCCGCTACCTCAATACGTTTCCACGTGATACCGCCCCTGCTGCAGCATCTGCGGGCGCAGTCCGTTCCAGTCCAGTCCGTTGGCCTGGCATAGCGCGGTGAAGGCTTCCTCGACGCCTTTTTCCATGCCCTTCAGGCCGCAGATATAGACGTAGGTGTTCTCGTCCTTCAGCAGGCGCGCAACGTCCTCGCCGCGCTCGCGAAGCAGGTCCTGCACGTAGCGCTTGGGTTCGCCGGGAACGCGCGAGAAGCCGAAATTGATGTCGATGAACTCCTTGGGCAACTTGGTCAAGGGCCCGAAGTAAGGCAGTTCGCCGGAGCTGCGGGCGCCGAAGAAGAGCATCTGCTTGCCCAGGCTCTCGCCGGAGCTGAACTTGCGGCGGCGTCTCTCGGTCATCGCGCGCATGGGCGCCGAGCCGGTGCCGGTGCAGATCATCAGCAGGTGGCTGCCGGGGTGGTTGGGCATCAGGAAGCTGGTGCCGTAGGGGCCGACGACATTGACCTTGTCGCCCTTCTTCAGGTCGCACAGGTAGTTCGAGCCGATGCCGTGCGCGGCCTTGCCTTCGTGGTCCTCGGTGACGCGCTTCACGGTCAGCGAGAGGTTGTTGTACTTGGGGCGCTCGCCTTCGCGCGGGCTGGCCACCGAATACAGGCGCACGTGGTGGGGTTTGCCATTCGCGTCGAGGCCGGGCGGCAGGATGCCAATGGTCTGGCCTTCGAGCACGGGGAAGGAGGCGTTGCCGAAGTCGAGGACGATGTGGCGGATGTCGCTCGATGCGTCCTCGGCGGTGAGGCGGAAGTTGCCGCTGACGGTGGCCACGGCCGGCTGGTGGATGCCGTAGAGGTTCACGTAAGGGTGGGCGGCGGACCACGGCGGCGGCGCCGTGCCGCCCTGGCCGGCGGTGGAGGCCGCGGCGATCTGTGCGACATCCTCTGGCGTTTCGCCCGCCGTGTTGCCAGCGCCGACTTCCGTGCCCGCGCCGGCCGTGCCGCCTTGGTCGAGGGCGATCTGTCCGGGCAGGCTGTCCCACAGCAACTGTTCCGCGATCGGGTAGGCCCGGTCGGCCGGCATGTTGCGCCAACTGTCGATGGCGCCGGTGGGGCAGGGCGAGATGCAGTTGTAGCAGAGCTTGCACTTGGCCGCGTCGATCACGTAGTTGCGCGAGTCGTGGCTGATCGCATCGACCGGGCAGGTCTCCTCGCAGGTGTTGCAGCGGATGCAGATCTCGGGGTCGATCAGGTGTTGGCGCAGGATGGTCGCTGGGGCGGCGGTCATGTTGTTTTCCTTGGCTTTATGGGCGTGCCAATGGTAGCGGAGAATCAGGCCGATGCAGCCCCGTCATTCCGGCGAACGCCGGAATCCAGCGATATTCCACTGGATTCCGGGTCAAGCCCGGAATGACGGGGCTGATGCTTAGTTGAATCGCACGTAGGCGAAGTCCACCGGCTGGTTGTTGATGCCGCGCGCCGGCGGGGCGATCCAGTTGGCGAACTTGCCCGGCTCGGCAACACGGCCCATCAGCGAGGCGACGAAGGCGCGGTCCTCGGCCGAGGGCAGCCAGTGCAGGTGCTGGTGCGTCCATTCGCCTTCCGAGACCACTTGCCCGGTGGGCGAGATCCTGGCGGCGGAGAGCGGCCCGATCTTGCGGTTGAAGGCCTTGTGCGGCGCGGAGAGCGTGAAGGGGATGCCCGCCTTCTGGATGATCTTGTTCCAGCGCTCGATGCCGGCCTTGGCATCGACCACGTAGTCGTCGCGCAGCTTTTCGTTGATGGCGTTGAGATACGGTGCCTGGATGGTGACCAGCTTGCCGTCGTCGACTTCCAGCACGCCGTAGCTGGCGTCGTTGAGCAGGTGGTCGTCGGTCTGCTTGGTCTCTTCGTAGCGGCCCTTGAGGCCGGTGGTGTAGAAGGTCGCCGCATTCGACGAGACATCGGCGCCGAACAGATCCATGGTCACGCTGAAATGGAAGTTCAGGTAGCGCTGGATGGTGGGCAGGTCGATCACGCCGGCGGCGCGGATCTTCGCCACGTCGTCGGTCTTGAGCTGGTTCATCACGTCGCAGGTGCGCTGGATGACGCGGCCGACGCCGGATTCGCCGACGAACATGTGGTGCGCCTCTTCGGTCAGCATGAACTTGCAGGTGCGCGCCAGCGGGTCGAAGCCGGATTCGGCCAGCGAGCAGAGCTGGTACTTGCCGTCGCGGTCGGTGAAGTAGGTGAACATGAAGAAGCTGAGCCAGTCCGGCGTGCGCTCGTTGAAGGCGCCGAGGATGCGGGGATTGTCGGCATCGCCCGAGCGACGCTCGAGCAGGGCCTCGGCTTCCTCGCGGCCGTCGCGGCCGAAGTAGGCGTGCAGCAGGTAGACCATGGCCCAGAGGTGGCGGCCTTCCTCGACGTTGACCTGGAACAGGTTGCGCATGTCGTAGAGCGAAGGGCAGGTCAGGCCCAGGTGGCGCTGCTGCTCGACCGAGGCGGGCTCGGTGTCGCCTTGCGTCACGATCAGGCGGCGCAGGTTGCTGCGGTATTCGCCGGGGACTTCCTGCCAGGCGGCTTCGCCCTTGTGCGCGCCGAAGTTCACCTTGCGGTCGGCTTCGGCCGGGTTGAGGAAAATGCCCCAGCGGTAGTCGGGCATCTTGACGTAGTCGAAGTGCGCCCAGCCGGACGGGTCGACGCTGACCGCCGTACGCAGGTAGACGTCGAAGTTCTGCGAGCCGTCGGGGCCCATGTCCTTCCACCAGTTGATGAACTCGGGCTGCCAGTGCTCGAGCGCGCGTTGCAGGGTCTTGTTGTCGTTGAGGTGGACGTTGTTGGGGATCTTCTGGCTGTAATCGATGCTCATTTTCTGCTCCTGTTTGGGATTGGGGTGTTGTTCTTGTCATTCCGGCGCAAGCCGGAATGACGGTTGTCTTGCGTCAGACGCGGTTCCAGTCGAACTTGGCCTTGTTGCCGCTGCCGAAGACTTTCAGCGCGCCGCCTTCGCCGACGGCGTTGGGGCGGATGAAAATCCAGTTCTGCCAGGCCGACAGCCGCCCGAAGACGCGGGTCTCCATGGTCTCGCCGGGGCCGAAGCGCAGGTTGGCTTCCATGCCGGTCAGGGCATCGGGCGAAAGGCTGGCGCGTTCTTCGAGCACGATGCGGATTTCATCTTCCCAGTCCAGGTCGTCCGGCGTGGCGGTGACCAGGCCCAGCGCCAGCGCGGCATCGGCACCTTGCGGCTGACCGATGGCGGCCCTCACGGCGCCGAGCGGACCTTCTTCGCCGTAGAAACGTGCCTGAAGGCGGTACTGCGCGTTGACCATCGGGTAGTCGCCGAAATTCATCGCCGAGAGCGTGACCTTGCCTTCCTCGGCCGGCGCGTCGGGCAGGGCCAGCATGTAGCCGCGGTCGGCGGCGAACAGCAGCTCGGCCAGGGTGCCGGCGAAGCAGGAGCCGCGCTCGACCAGGGCGATCAGGGTGCGCGAGGTGACGTCCAGGCGCGCCAGGGTCCGCCGCAGCATGCCGATGGTTTCGCGCACGAACCAGTGTTTGCGGTTGGCGTCGAGCACGGCATCGGCGCCCAGGGCCAGGGTGGCGTCGCCCGTGGTCTTGAGCACCCAGGTGCCGATGTCGAGGTCGTTGGTGCGCAGCATCAGGATGGCGTCGTCGAGTTCGCGCGCCATTTGCAGCGGCCACCAGGCGGCGCCGGCGGCGACGATGTCGTCGATCTTCGATTGCACGGCGGCGGCGGGGGCCTTGACGGTCAGCGTGGCGCGGCGCGCAGCGCGGTCGATCGTCACATCCACCGTCTCGTAGTGGTAGCCGGCTTCGTCGATCGTGCGCTTGAGCGGTGTCAGGGCGATGCCCTTGGCGTCTGACGGGCGGTCGCTTTGCGCGGCGAGTTCGGTGGCGCGGGCCTTGACCTTCTCGGCGAAGGCCTGCGGCTTGGCGTAGTCGTCGATCAGGCGCCATTCCTTGGCACGCTGGGAGCGGATGCCTTCGGTCAGGGTGCAGAAGATGTCGGCGTGGTCGCGACGCACGCGGCGCTTGTCGATGACGCGGGTGAGGCCGCCGGTGCCGGGCAGCACGCCGAGCAGCGGCACTTCGGGCAGGCTGACGGCGGAGGAGCGGTCATCGACCAGGATGATCTCGTCGCAGGCCAGGGCCAGCTCGTAGCCGCCGCCGGCGGTGGTGCCGTTGCAGGCGGCGAGGAACTTGAGGCCGGAGTAACGGCTGGAATCCTCGATGCCGTTCCTTGTCTCGTTGGTGAATTTGCAGAAGTTGACCTTCCAGGCGTGGGTCGACAGGCCGAGCATGAAGATGTTGGCGCCGGAACAGAAGATGCGGTCCTTGCCGCTGGTGACGACCACGGTTTTCACTTCGGGATGCTCGAAGCGCACGCGCTGCAGGGCGTCGTGCAGCTCCATGTCCACGCCGAGGTCGTAGGAGTTGAGCTTGAGCTTGTAGCCGGGCTTGATGCCGCCGTCTTCGTTGATGTTCAGCGTCAGCGTGGCGATGGCGCCATCGCAGGCGAGGCTCCAGTGCTTGTACTGCGCGGGGCTGGTGTCGTAGGTGATCACGGGCTTGACGGCTTCGGGGCTGTTCATGGGGTTCTCCGTTGTGGTTGCTCTGTAGGTGTTAGGTTGGATTTGCATCATTGGTTGCTGGTGATATCGAGCGCAGCGAGCTGTTTGGTAACCCCCCGTGAGGGGGGCGAAGAGGGGTGGGCCGAGTTTGCTGGCCCATGGTCAGGGAAAGGTTCGAGCGTTTCATGATTTGCGGGTGCTAATCGAAGCCATGGATGTTCGGCTGTTTCAGGGGTGGGCGGTGACGGTTTGACGCAATTGGGTGAGGCATTCCTCCGGCGTGCGGCCGGTGGTATCCAGCGTGAAATCGGCCTTGCTGTAAAGCGATTCGCGGGCGACGAGGATGCGGCGCATGTCCTCCATGGCCTCGGCGCTGCCTTCCATCGGCCGCAGGTCGCCCTGGGCGACGACGCGCGCCATGTGTTCTTCGGGGCTGGCCTTGACCCAGACCGTGTAGCAGTTCATCAGCAGCAGGTTGAAGGTCTCGGCTTCGGAGACGATGCCGCCGCCGACGGTGATCACCGCCGCTTCGTGCCGGGCGACGATGTTCTCCAGGCAACGGCGTTCGAGGCGGCGGAAGCCGGGCTGGCCGTAGAGCATGAAGATTTCGTTGAGGCTGACGCCGGCCTCGGCCTCGATCGCGCCGTTGAGTTCGACGAAGGGTATTGCCAGTTCGGCGGCAAGCGAGCGGCCCAGCGTGGACTTGCCGGCCCCGCGCAGGCCGACCAGGGCAATGCGGCGACGGCGCGCTGCATCCTCGCTGCCGAAGTCGCGCATCAGGCGCAGCATGGCGTCTTCCAGTCGGCTGGGCGAAAGCTGCTCGAGGAAGTGCGCGATCAGGCGGTATTCGTTGGAGCCCTGTTGCGGCTCGATCAGTTCCAGCAGGGAAATGCCGAGTGCATGGGTGACATGGCGCAGCACCATGATGGAAGGATTGGTCTCGCCGCTTTCGACCTGGGCCAGATAGCGTTCGGACACCGCCGAACTGAGGGCCAGCGCCTTGCGCGACATGCCGCGCCGAGCGCGCGCTTCGCGCACGCGATTCCCCACCGCCCGGATGAATTCGGCATCGGCGGCCTCGTCGTGGAAGGCCTGGTTGGCAGTGATAGAGTCTTTAGTCGTGGTGTCCATTTGTTTTTCCTTCCCTGATCGTGCAGGGACGGTACAGGTACTATAGTGCATGTTTTTGATAAATGTCAACTGTTTTTAACGTTAGCAAATGCTTATTTAGTATAAAAAGATAGTAAAAACACAATAAAACAAAGTGCTAGCGTGTTTGCGGCACTGCGGCACAATAATTCATGATGGTATTGACAGGGTGGTTTTTGATCTCCATACTTCGCCGCAGTTGTGCAGTATGGTTCAGACAAGGAACAATAGTTCCGCTCTTATCAGGAAGCACCGATTCGCAGCGACCCTCGCGGCGAATGGACAACAAAGGAGGCAGCAATGGCTGATGGATTGTTCGACCAGTTCAAGGACTGGTATGAGAAGCGCCACGACTACGCCCGCGACTGGAAGGCCCGCACCGGCGGCCAGGTGGTGGCGACCATGTGTACCTACACCGCGGAAGAACTGCTGATCGCCGCCGGCATGCTGCCGGTGCGCGTGCTCGGCGCCCACGAACCGCAGAACGTCACCGAGCCGCACATCTTCGGCATGTTCTGTCCCTTCTGCCGCGATTCGCTGGCGCAAGGCCTGCTCGGCCGCTTCGACTATGCCGAGGGCGTGACCCTGACCCAGTCCTGCATCCAGTATCGGCAGACCTTCAGCTCCTGGCGCAGCAACGTCCCCAGCGTCAAGTGGGACTACTACGTGCCGATGCCCAACGACGTGCAGAGCCCGCACGCGAGGAAGGCGCACTACGCCGAAATCCAGTCCTTCCGCACCTTTCTTTCCGCGCTGACCGGCAAGGAACTGACGGATGCGATGTTGCACGAGGCCACCGACGTGGTCGACGAGAACCGTCGCCTGTTGCGCCAGCTCTTCGACTATCGCAAGGAAGCCAATCCCAAGGTCACCGGCGTCGAAGCCCTCTACGCCTCGCTCACCGCCCAGTTCATCGACAAGCGCGAGCACAACGAGATGCTGAAAAAGGTGCTCGCCGCCCTGCCGTCGCGCCAGATGGACCGCAAGGAAGGCGTGCGCTTCATGACCATCGGCTCCGAAAACGACGACATCGCCTTCATGGCCATGGTCGAGTCGGTGGGTTCCACCATCGTCATCGACGACCAGTGCTCCGGCACCCGTTACTTCTGGAACGAGTCGAAGAAGGACGCCGACCCGATCAAGCGCATCGCCGAGCGCTACTGCGATCGTCCGGCCTGCCCGACCAAGGATTACCCCAGCCACACGCGCTTCGACCACGTGCTGGGCCTGGCCAAGGAATACAACGCGCGCGCCGCGATCTTCCTGCAGCAGAAGTTCTGCGATCCGCACGAGGGCGATTATCCGGACCTCAAGGAGCACCTGGAGAAGAACGGCATCCCGACGCTGTTCCTCGAATTCGACATCACCAACCCCATCGGCCCCTTCCGCATCCGTATCGAAGCCATGCTCGAGACGCTGAGCGAAGAAGAGCTGTTCTGACCAGAAGGGAGAGCAAGATGAATGCACCTAACAAGTATCCGACCGAGTCCCTCAAGCTGTGGGGCAAGGCCAAGCAGCTGCGCGAGCAGTACTACCAGAACTACGCCAAGGCCAAGGAGAACGGCGGCCTGCGCTGGTCCGGCTCGGCCTGGGCGCTGGATGCCCTGCCGGCCGGCCTCGGCGACGACGTCTATTCGCTGACCGGCGAGCCGTATGCCGCTGCTGTCGCACACGACAAGAAGTTCGCCAAGGAATGCATGGACGCCGCCGAGTCGGTCGGCTTCGCCCGTGATCTGTGCTCCTATATGCGCATTTATTGGGGTGGCATGCACCTCGACAAGTACCTCTACGGCGGAAAGTTTCCCAAGCCCGACTTCATCTTCCAGACGCAGATCTGCTGCTCGCATTCGAAGTGGTACCAGCACGTCGCCAAGGTCGAGCAGGTGCCGCAGTTCTATGTCGACGTCGGCGTCGGTCCCTACAAGGACATGAATGCCGCGCGCCTCGACTATGTTACCGACCAGTTGCTCGACGGCATCGAGTTCCTCGAGAAGACCACCGGCCGCAAGTTCGACGACGAGAAGTTCCTCAAGGCGGTAAAGAACGAAATGCGCTCGACCAGCCGCTGGGCCGACATCTGCGCCCTGAACAAGGTCAAGCCGGCGCCGCTGGACGAGAAGACAATGTACTCGCTCTATGTGCTGGCCACGCTGTCGAAGTCCTCGCAATGGTGCGCCGACTTCTACGACGAGCTCTACGACGAGGTCAAGGATCGCGTCGCGCGCGGCATCGCCGCCGTGCCGAACGAGAAGTGCCGCATGATGTCCGACACGCAACCGCCCTGGTCCTTCCTCAAGATCTTCCGCTACCTCGAAACCTACGGTGCGGTGTCGATCGGCTCGCTCTACACCTTCGCCCTCGAGGGCATCTGGGAAGACAAGCCGGACGGTTCCTGGGGCGGTCGTTCCCTGCCCTGGGAGAAGGGTATCGAGATGAACACCCGCGAGCAGATCGCCCGTCTCTACGCCGACTGGAACCTCTCCAAGCCGCAGTGGCAGCACTTCTTCGATCCGCGCCTGAAGACCGAAATGATGCTGCGCATCGTCAAGGAATGGCAGGTCGACGGCGTCATGCTGCACCTGAATCGCGGCTGCGAAGGGCTCAGTCTCGGCATCATGGAAAACCGTGGCGGCATCGCCAAGGCCGGCGTGCCGATCATGACTTTCGAAGGCAACATGGGCGATGAGCGCGAGTTCGACGAAGTGCGCACCCAGGCCCGCGTCGATGCCTTCATGGAACAGCTCGGTCTGCGTCGCCAGGCCGCCTGACAACAGAACCAACAGGAGGAATCACGAATGATTACCGCTGGAATAGACATGGGTTCACGCAGCATCAAGGTGGTGCTGATCGAGGAACTGAAGGTGGATGGCGCGCCGCAGCTGAAGTATGGCGTCAAGAAGTCGCACATCATGATGCCGGGCGACCTCGACCAGGACGTCGCCGCCGACAAGGCCTACAAAGAAGCCCTCGAGGCCGCCGGCCTCAAGCGCGAGGACGTCAAGGCGGTGTTCGCCACCGGCGCCGGGCGCAAGCAGGTGGCCTTCGCCGCCGAGGGCATCACAGAGATGACCGCCGGCGCCAAGGGCGCGAACTTCATGTACCCGATGGCGCGCACGGTGGTCGATGTCGGTGCCGAGGAAGGTCGCGGCATGAAGACAGACGCCGAAGGCAAGGCCATCGACTTTGCCGGCAACGAGAAGTGCGCCGCCGGTGCAGGATCGTTTGCCGAGGCGATGAGCCGCGCGCTGCAGATGACGCTGAAGGAATTCGGCGAAGCCAGCCTCAAGTCGGACAAGTCGATCCCGATGAACGCGCAATGCACGGTGTTCGCCGAGTCGGAAGTGGTCTCCCTGATCCACTCCTCGACGCCGAAGAACGACATCGCCAAGGCGGTGCTCGATGCCGTCGCCAGCCGCGTCTGCGCCATGGTGCGCCGCGTCGGCATCGAAGGTGAAGTGGTGCTGATCGGCGGCATGGTGCACAACGCCGGCTTCGTCCAGTCATTGAAGACCGCGATGGGCGTCGATGCCGTGTCCCTGCCCGACATGCCCGAGTACATCAGCGCGCTGGGTTGCGCCCTGATCGCCGCCGAACGTCAGCACTGATACCAGGAGAGAGAAAACATGAATGCAGAAGTGAAAGCCGATACGCTCCCCGAGAAGAAGGAATTCTGGCGCTGGCAGGAAAACGTCTGGATCGACGAGACCAAGGACTGGAAGACGGCCAAGATCATCACCTGCGGCATCGACGTCGGTTCCGTGTCGTCGCAAGCCGTGCTGGTGGTTGATGGCGAGCTCTATGGCTTCAACAGCATGCGCACCGGCAACAATTCGCCGGACTCAGCGAAGAACGCCCTGCAAGGCGTGATGGATAAGTGCGGCATGAAGCTGGAAGACATCCACTTCGTGGTCGGCACCGGCTACGGCCGCGTCAATGTGCCCTTCGCCCACAAGGCCATCACCGAGATCGCCTGCCATGCCCGCGGCGCCAACTACATGGGCGGCAACGGCGTGCGCACCATCCTCGACATGGGCGGCCAGGACTGCAAGGCCATCCACTGCGACGACAAGGGCAAGGTCACCAACTTCCTGATGAACGACAAGTGCGCTGCCGGCACCGGCCGCGGCATGGAAGTCATCTCCGATCTGATGCAGATTCCGATCGCCGAGCTGGGGCCGCGTTCCTTCGACATCGACAGCGATGTCGAGGCCGTGTCCTCGGTCTGCGTGGTGTTCGCCAAATCCGAGGCGCTGGGCCTGCTCAAGGCCGGCTACACCAAGAACAAGGTGATCGCGGCCTACTGCCAGGCGATGGCCGAGCGCGTGGTTTCGCTGCTCGAGCGCATCGGCGTCGAGGAAGGCTTCTTCATCACCGGCGGCATCGCCAAGAATCCGGGCGTGGTCAAGCGCATCGAGAAGCTGCTGGGTATCAAGGCGATGGACACCAAGATCGACAGCCAGATCGCCGGTGCCCTGGGTGCGGCGCTGTTCGGCTATACCCTGCAATCGAAGAAAGCCGCGGCCTGATAGCCTGACGGGGTGGCCGGCAACCGCCGGCCACCGATGCGACCTACCAGAAGGGAACCGAAATGATCGCCAACTACGGATACAAGGACGGCTCGGGCGAGTACTACATCAGCATCGACACCGACAAGTGCATCTCGTGCTCAGCCGGTCACGCCTGCCTGACGGCCTGCCCGAAGTCGATGTTCGAGACCATCACCGACGACTACGATGACGAGGTGACCTGGGTGAAGAAGCCGAATTGCCGCACCCTGGCCTACGATTGTGCCGACTGCAAGCCGTCGGGCGGCTACACCAGCCTGCCCTGCATGACCGCCTGCACGCCGGGCGCGATCAAGCATTCGTGGTGAGCGGGGTGATTCCCGTGGCAACGACCAAGCGCGTGATTCCGATCGCCCAGGCCAAGACGGTCAGTCCGGAGGATGCCCTGCTCCGCAATGGCTGGAAGCGCCAGACCACGATCGGCGAGCCGAGGCTCTCGGAGATCGTCAAGAACTACCAGGGGATGGGTTTCGAGGTGCATGTCGAGGAGTACAAGGTCGAGGGGGATGGTTGCAACACCTGTTTCGACGCCGGCCAGGAAATGGGGATGAGTTACGGCACGGTCTATGTGCGCAAGTCGGCGGATGCTGCCCCCGACGATGAATTGTTCGAGGATTAGGCGCGCCGCTGGCGTCGCCTTTACAAACTAGGTTAAAGGAGGAAAGAAATGCCTGATCAGAAACGAGTGCTGCGCGTGCTGCGCCAGAGCGACCTGGATGCCATCGTCGCCATCGATGCCTTCGCCACTGGCGAGGCGCGCCAGGAATACTACGAGCGCAAGATCGCCGGGATTCTCAACCGCGCGGCCAACATCAACACTTCCATCGTCTGCGAAGTCGACGGCAAGGTGGCCGGCTTCATCATGGGTTACGTGTTCTTCGGCGAGTTCGGCATTGCCGACAGCACGGCGACCATCGACACCCTGGGCGTGCATCCGGACTTCCGCAACTTCGGCGTCGCCGCCGAGATGCTGGACCAGTTCATGATGAACATGAAGGCCGCCGGCGTGAAGAAGGTCTACACCCTGGTGAACTGGAGCGACTTCGCGCTGGAGAAGTTCTTCTCGCGCAACAAGTTCGTGCCGTCCAAGCGCATCAACCTAGAGTACGAGTTGCCCTGATTCACCGGCGCGGCGCGGGCCCATGTGGATCGATACCCATTGTCATACGAAGTATTCGTACGACAACTGGCTCGAACCGCTGGACCTGATACGCCGCGCCAAGGCGCTGGGCCTCGACGGATCGGTGATCACCGAACACTATTCCTACGAGGCTTCGGCGCCGGTGGAGCAGGTCGGTCGCGATGAGGGCTACCTGATCCTGCGCGGGGTGGAGATTGCGACGGACAGGGGGCACCTGTTGGCCTACGGGGTGGAAGACGACGGCTGGAACCTCTGGGGGCGCGACAGCTACCTGCCACTGGAAGAGGTCATCGAGCGCATCAACGACCTCGGCGGCATCTGCGCTCCGGCCCATCCCTTCCGCAACGTGGGGCTGGCCAGCTTGATGGAAGGACTGCTGGACTTGAAGGACATTGCCGCCGTGGAGTCGCACAACGGCGTCAATGCGGATAGCGACAACGATCTGGCGATCAGCGCCTCGTCCCACTTGGGCCTGCCGACGCTGGGGGGCAGCGATTGCCACAAGACGGTGGCCGTGGGGCGTTGCGCGACGGAGTTTTCGCAACCGGTGCATGACATGGCGAGTTTCATCGCCGCGGTGAAGGCCGGAGCCTGTCGCGGCGCGTATTACCCGGGTTATCGGGCCGGCACTTAGAAGAGTCGGCGCTGGCGGTACGGCGACGAGAAAGCCAGAAAACGGCAGGAGGAGCGGACATGAACGCGGTGCAGGAAATCAAGTGGTGGAAGGCTGCCCGGCCCAAGGACATGGGCCAATTCGGCGAGACCGTTTGCATCCATATCGACTGCAACAAGATCGAGGTGCCGGCCGGTGCCTCGGTGCTCAATGCCGCGACCAATGCCGGCATTTACATCCCGGCCCTGTGCGCCCATCCTGACCTGCCGCCGGCCATGCAGCGCGGCGCCGGTGGTGCGGGTTGCAACCTGTGCATGATCGAGCTCGAAGGCGAGCCAGGCATGCGCAAGGCCTGCTCGACCACCGTGGCCGATGGCATGCGCGTGACCACAAAGTCCGAGAAGATCTTCAAGTCACGCCAGGAAAGCCTGGCCAAGACCCTCGGCCCGCATCCGCACGTTTGCCTCACCTGCCCGCAGCGCGACGGCTGCAGCCGCACCACCTGTTCCTTCGGCAATCCGCCGGAGACGCGCTGCTGCGACATCTTCCCCACCTGCGAGTTGCGCAAGATCGCCGATTTCGTCGGCATCCCCGGCACCACGCCGGGCTACAAGCCGGCCAGCCTGCCGGTGATCAAGGACGAGCCCTTCTTTGATCGCGACTACAACCTGTGCATCGACTGCCGCCGCTGCCTGACGGCCTGCAACGACATTCGCGGCGTCGGCTGCCTGGAAGTCAAGGAAGTCGAAACACCGCAGGGCAAGCGGACTTACGTTGGCACCATCGCCGAAACGCTGGTGGATTCCGGCTGCAAGTTCTGCCAGGCCTGCGTCACCGTCTGCCCGACCGGTGCCCTGACCGACCGCACGCTCGACCCCGCCAGGCGCGAGGAGTCGATGGTGCCCTGCAAGAGCGCCTGTCCGGCCGGCATCGACGTGCCGCGCTACGTGCAGCTCGCCGCCGAAGGCAAGTACGGCGAGGCGATTGCCGTGGTGCGCGAGAAGCTGCCCTTCCCGGGCATCGTCGGCCGCGCCTGCTTCGCCATGTGCGAAGCGGCCTGCCGTCGCGGCAAGCTCGATGATCCGCTGTCGATCCGCACGCTGAAGCGCGTTGCGGATGACAACGACACCGGCATCTGGCGCCAGTTCTCCAAACAGCTCCCGCCCAGCGGGCGCAAGGCGGCCGTGATCGGCGCCGGCCCGGCCGGCCTGACCGTGGCCTGGTACCTGGCGAAGAAGGGCCATGCCGTCACCGTATTCGACGCCCAGCCGTCTTCCGGCGGCATGGCGCGCTACGGCATTCCCTCGTATCGCGTCCCCGGCGAAGTCATTGATCGCGAAGTCGGCGAGGTGGAAAAGCTGGGCGTCAAGTTCCAGTACGACACGCGCATCGACAACATGGACGACCTGTTCGGCCAGGGCTTTGAGGCCGTGTTCATCGGCATCGGCTGCCAGGGCGGCGACACGCTCGGCATTCCCGGCGATGACCTGGCCGGCGTGATCGACAGCCCGACCTACCTGCGCGCCGCGACCATGGGCCTGGTGAATACACCGGACGGCATCCAGGTCGGCAAGAAGGTGGCGGTGATCGGCGGTGGCAACGTCGCCACCGACAATGCCCGTTCCTCGCTGCGTTACGGCGCGGCGGTGGACATGGTGTATCGCCGCACGCGCGAGGAAATGCCGGCGCGCGACGAGGAATTCGACGGCTGCGTCGAGGAGGGCGTGAACATCCGCTACCTGCTGGCGCCGAAGAAAATCGCGCCGGGTAGCAACGGCTCGAAGCTGGAAATCACTTACTCGAAAATGGAGCTGGGCGAGCCCGATGCCTCCGGCCGCCGCCGCCCGGTCGATACCGGTGTGGAAGTCACCGAGGGTGTGGACCTGGTGGTCGCCGCCGTCGGCCAGCATCCGGACAAATTCGCGGGCTTCGGCGTCGAGACCGACAAGAAGGGCCGCATCATCGTGCGCGCCGATTCCATGCTGACCAGCCGGCCCAAGGTATATGCCGGCGGCGATGCCGTGCTCGGGCCTTCGACCCTGATCGAATCCATTGCCCAGGGCCGCGTCGCGGCCGGCGCCATGGACAGGTTGCTGGGCGGCGATGGCGACATCGAAGAGAAACTCCTGCCCGATGGATGGGAAACCGATCCGAAAATCGGCCGTCACGAGGGTTTCAACAAGATTCGCAAGTTCCACCCGATCATGCTGGCGCCCGAGAAGCGCGCCAACTGGGACGAGGTGGAACTCGGCTTCGACGATGCCACGGCACGTGCCGAAGCGGCGCGCTGCTTCAAGTGCAACCTGGCGCCGACCATTGTCAACGCGCCCTTGCCGCCCGAGTCCTGGCTGGCGCTGGATGCCGCGACCGTGGCCGGCGTAACCACCGAGTCAGGCGTGTACCAATTGCTCGACGGCGACAAAAAGGTGCTGGCGATCAAGGGCGTCGAGAACCTGCGCGAAGGGCTGGAAGCCATGCTCGACAAGGCCGAGATCGCGCCCTACTTCACCGTCGAGGACGCACCCTTCTTCAGCCAGCGCGAGAACCAGTTGGTGCAGGCCTACATGCAGCAGCACGGCAGCATGCCGCCGGGCGTCGGTGCCGACGAAATGGATGACCTCTTCTGATGGGCACCGTGATCGACTTCTACACCGCGCGCCCGCTGCCGCAGGTCGCCAAGGCCGAGGCACGCTGCCGCTGCACGCTGTGCGGCGCCGACCTGTGGCACATCAGCGCGTCGGGCGAAGTCTGCTGCGCCGACTGCGAAACCGTTTGTCCCTACCGCCTTGAAGCTACACCCGGAGGGCGTCGCGCCGAGTGCGCGCTGGCCGCCAACGAACAGGAGAAGCACTGAACATGGCTGATTTCAAATTCGTAACCTGCGAAGAGCAGGGCGATGTGCTGCGCATCGCGATCAACCGCCCGCCGTACAACGTGCTCGACATCGCCACCATGGAGGAGATGAACACGGCGCTGGACATGGCGATGGCGAACAAGACCGCCAAGGTGCTGGTGATCACCGGTAACGGCGACAAGACTTTCTCCTCGGGCGTGGACGTGATGGACCACACGCCGGACAAGGTGGTGAAGATGATCGATGTCTTTCACGGCCTGCTGAAGCGCCTGATGTTGGTGCCGATCCCGACCATCGCGGTGGTCAACGGTCCGGCGCTGGGCGGCGGCTGCGAGCTGGCGATCGCCTGCGACATGGTGGTCGCCTCGGAGAAGGCCAAGTTCGGCCAGCCCGAGATCAAGCTCGGCGTCTTTCCGCCGATCGCCGCGATACTCTTGCCGCGCCAGGTGCCGATGACCAAGGTGATGGAACTGCTGCTCGGCGGCGGCATCATCGACGCCAAGGAAGCGCACCGCATCGGCATGGTGAATGCCGTGTTCCCGGCGGAGAACTTCGCCGCCGATGCGGGCAAGTACCTCGAACAATTCACCACGCTGTCGCGCGTGGCGCTGCTGCACACCAAAAAGGCCGTCAAGGAAGCCGCCAACCGGCCCTTCTACGAAGCCCTGCACCACGTCGAGCACCACTACCTGCAC
>NZ_JAFLDR010000015.1 GCF_017302275.1 Sulfuritalea sp. | reverse complement strand
GCCGTGGCGTCCGCGACCGCAGCATCAGCCGCCGCGCCGGTGGCCGATGCCAAGCCGTCACCGACGGACATATTTTTCCTGCAGGTTGGTTCCTTCCAGAAGGCAGCCGATGCCGACAACCTCAAGGCCAAGCTGGCGCTGACCGGCCTATACGCCAGCGTGCAGGAGGTCAGCATTCCGGACAAGGGCACCATGCATCGCGTGCGCGTCGGTCCCTTCCGCGATACCGAAGAAATGAACCGGGCGCGCGGATTGCTGACCCAAAGCGGCGTGCAAGGCACGGTCATCAAGCAGAAGGAATAGGTGGTGGCGTTGACCAAGCGCCCAGGAGCTTCCTGTTCCGCGGCCCGGCACGCTGGCGGCGGTTGTCGCCTTCGGGCTTGGTCCGGCCGCCGTGCCTGACCCCGCCTGCCCGGCCTCGGTCTCCACACCGACTCGCTGTTTCCTGACCGGCGCATCGAGCGGCATCGGCGAGGCGCTGGCGCGCCACTATGCGGCGACGGGTGCCACGCTCGGCCTCGCCGCGCGGCGCCGGCCGAAGCTGGAGGCGCTTGCCGCGGATCTTCCGGGCAGCCACGCCTGTTATCCGCTCGACGTGGCCGACTCGGGAGCGATGCGCGCGGCGGCGGCGGACTTCATGGCCGGCGGCGTACCCGACATCGTCATCGCCAATGCCGGTATTTCGGTGGGAACCCTGGCCCACGAAGCCGACGACATGGCGGCCCTGCGCCGCGTGTTCGAGACCAACGTGGCCGGCATGGCGCAGACCTTCCAGCCCTTCATTGCCGCGATGAAGGCGCGCGGCAGCGGCCGCCTGGTGGGCATCGCCTCAGTCGCCGGCATCCGCGGCCTGCCGGGTGCCGGCGCCTATTCGGCATCGAAGGCGGCGACCATCGCCTACCTCGAGGCCCTGCGCGTCGAATTGCGCTGCAGCGGGATCCGGGTGGTGACCATCGCGCCCGGCTACATCGCGACGCCGATGACGGCCGTCAACCGCTATCCGATGCCTTTCCTGATGCCGGCCGACGAGGCGGCGCGCCGCTTCGCGCGCGCCATCGAACGCGGCAGCAGCTACACCGTGATCCCGTGGCAGATGGGCGTCGTCGCCAAGCTGATGCGCCTGCTGCCCAACCCGGTATTCGACCGGCTGTTTGCCCGCGCCGGCAGGAAGCCGCGCGGCCTCGATCTCTGATGACCATGCGCGACGCGCTGGGGCGCGAACATTCGCCTGGTGCGGACGCGCCGCGCATCGTCAGCCTGGTGCCGAGCCTGACCGAACTCGTGTGCGACCTGAATCTCGCCGACCGGTTGGTCGGCCGCACCGGCTTCTGCGTACACCCGAAGGGAATTCTGCGCGGCGTGCCCAAGGTCGGCGGCACCAAGGACGTCAAGCTCGAACTGCTGCGGCAGCTTGCGCCGACCCATGTGATTGCCGACAAGGACGAAAACCGGCGCGAGGTGGTCGAGGAGATCATGGGTTTCGTGCCCCATGTCATCGTCGTGCATCCGCGCGCGGTGGACGACAACCTCGGCCTCTATGCCCTGCTCGGCCACGTCTTTCGCCGCGAGCCGGTCGCCGCGCAGCTGGCCGCTGCATTCGCTGCCGCCCGCGCGGAACTGGACGCCCTGGCGCGGAGCCTGCCGCGCGAGGCCGTGCTGTATCCGATCTGGCGCGATCCATGGATGACGGTGAGCGGCGACACCTATATCGCCGCGATGCTCGCCGCCGCCGGCTGGGACAGCTTGCCGGCCGAGGCTGGGAGCCGCTATCCGGCCTTTGACTGGAATGCCCCCTGGCTGGAGCAGGTGCAGCGCGTGCTGCTGCCCTCGGAGCCTTATGCCTTCACCGGGCGCGATGCGGTAGAGGTCGCCGCGCAGGTGCGCCGCCCGGTGACCCGCGTCGACGGTGAAATGGTTTCCTGGTACGGCAGCCGGGCCATAGCCGGATTGCGCTATCTGGGCGGACTGCGTCGGCAACCGGCCACCTGAGAGACCGCGGCGCCTTGACGCCGTAGCCGACTTTTCGCGACGCTAGCTCGGCAGTTCCTGCGGTCGCAGGTCGAACAGCAGCACTTCGGCAGCCGCGCCGCCATATCGAACTCGGCATGCTCGGCGCCGTCGAACAGGCCCGCATACGCCCGCGCGTCCTGATACACGCCGAGCGCGCCGTCCGTGGCGTCCGGGGAAATGATCAGGCGCAGGCGGCCGCGTTTTTCGACGGCGGAAAAATTCTTCTGCTGGTAGCGCGGCGCCACGCGCAGGCGGTCGGGCACGATCCAGATCTGCAGGAAGTGCACGTCTTCCTGGCGCGAGGGGTTGAACTCGCTGTGGGTGATGCCGCTGCCGGCGCTCATCATCTGCACGTCGCCGGGGCGGATCAGCGAGCCGGTGCCCATCGAGTCCTTGTGTTCCAGCGCACCTTCCAGCACGTAGGAGAAGATCTCCATGTCGCGGTGCGAATGTGTGCCGAAACCCATGCCCGGCTCGACACAATCGTCGTTGATCACCAGCAGGTCGGAAAAGCCGACCTGCCTCGGATCGTAATAGTGGCCAAAGGAAAACGTGTGGCGCGAATCGAGCCAGCCGAAGTTTGCCGCGCCGCGCTCGGCGGCCCTGCGCAGCTCGATCATGGTATTTCCTCAGGTGTCGATCTAGCGGTTCCAGCGCGCGGCGGTCTCGGCGACGCGGGCGCCGAACAGCCGGGCGGTTTCCAGATCGCCGGGCGGCGGGCCTTCCTCGGGGCTGGAATCGGACGGCGATTGCGCCATTGCGCCGGAAAACGCGCCCAGCCAGTTTACGTCGTCGCGTTGCGCCGCCTTGCTGTTGGCCGGCATCATGCCGGTGCCGACCCAGACCATCCCCTGCTGCATCGACAGCGCAAACAGGTAGTTCAGGGTCTGCACCTTGTCACCGTTGATCGAGGCGGAGTTGGTGAAGCCGGCAGCGATCTTGTTGCGCCACTTGGAGGAAAACCAGGCCTTGGAACTGGCATCGGCAAAGCGCTTGAATTGCCAGGACGGGCCGCCCATGTAAGTCGGCGTGCCGAAGACGATGGCGTCGGCGGCGTCCAGCTTGTCCCAGGCGCCGTCGGGCAGTTGCCCTTCGGCGTTGATTTCGACCAGTTCGGCGCTGGCACCGGGGACTCCGGCCGCGCCTTGCTGCAATGCCTCGGCCTGTTTGCGGGTATGGCCATAGCCACTCTGGTAGACGACGATGGTGTGGGACATGGTGTTTCCTCCGGGTTGAAAGCTTCGATATCGTTGATGATGGTTGCTAGAATGTCTGCCGTCATGGCCTGAGACAACGCCGAGCTAATTTCTCAAGTAAGGGTGAGTATCCGAGATAGCAAGGTATTGAGTGTTGACACTTTTCATTGTCTATCATCGAAAACATCGAAGTTGAATCGCTTCACATGCTCAAGCTGACCCTCGACGCGATTGAAATCATCGACGCCATAGACCGTGGCGGTTCCTTTGCGGCGGCGGCGGATACTTTGCACAAGGTGCCGTCGACGATTTCCTACACCGTGGCCAAGCTCGAAGAGCAACTCGGCTTTCCGCTGTTCCTGCGGCGCGGCCCGCGTGTGACGCTGACGCCGGCCGGCAGCGAACTGCTCAGCGAAGGGCGCTGGCTGTTGCGTTCCGCCGGCGACCTTGAATCGCGCCTGCGCCGCATCGCCACCGGCTACGAAGCCGAGTTGAGGCTGGTGCACGATTCGCTGTTGCCGACCGTGGCGCTGGTCGAGGACATCCGCGCTTTCGAGGCGCTGGGCTGCGGCACGCGCCTGCGCATCAGCACCGAAGTCATGACCGGCAGTTGGGAAGCGCTGCGCGAAGGCCGCGCCGACCTGGTGCTGGCGGTCGGCGATCCGCCCTCCGGTTTCGCGCAGCAGGCCGCGCGCCTGCGCGACATCGAGTTCGTGTTCTGCGTTGCGCCAAAGCACCCTCTGGCGCGCATCGACCGCCCGCTGACGGCGGAGGATTTCCTCGCGCATACGGCGATCGTGGTCGCCGACAGCGCGCGCCTGCTGCCGGCGCGCAGCATCGGAGTGCTGTCCGGACAGTCGCGTATCACGGTGTCAAACATCGAGGCCAAGATCGCGTTGCAGATCGCCGGCCTCGGTTACGGCTTCCTGCCGCGCTGTCGCATCGACGGCGCCCTGACGCGGCGCGAACTGGTGGCGCGCGAGGTCGCCGAGGCGCGTGCCAGCGAACCGCTGTGGCTCGCCTGGAAGCGCGACGCGGAAGGCGAGGCGCGGAAATGGTGGCGGCAGCGCTTGCGATCCTCCGACGCATTGGTTCGCGGCTGAATCGCGCCGTACCGCCAGCGCCGACTCTTGCTCGCCCAATGACATCGCAGACCCTCGATCCCGCGCGCGAACGCGCGCTGCTGCTGACCCTGGCCGGGATACAGTTCGCCCACATCCTCGACTTCATGATCATGATGCCGCTGGGTCCGATCCTGATGCGCGAGCTCGGAGTCGGCACCCACGAGTTCGGCCTGCTGGTCTCGGCCTATAGTTTCACCGCGGCGTTTGCCGGAGTGCTGGCGGCGACCTTCGTCGATCGCTTCGAGCGCAAGCGCCTGCTGCTCGCCATGTTCGGCCTGTTCGCGCTGGCCACGCTGGCCTGCGGCCTGGCGCCGGGCTACCTCACGTTGCTGGTGGCACGCGGCACGGCCGGCGCTTTCGGCGGCGTGCTCGGTTCGATGGTGCAGACCATGGTCGGCGACCTGATTCCGTTCGAGCGCCGCGGTCGCGCCAGCGGCACCATCATGTCGGCGTTTTCGATTTCGACCGTGGCCGGGGTTCCGCTGTCCCTGTATCTCGCCAACCACTTCGGCTGGCGCTTTCCCTTCATTTTCATCGCTGCACTTTCCGCTGGTTTCCTGCTGCTGGGCTGGAAGATGCTGCCCGCCTTGCGCGGGCACCTGCCCAACGCCACCGTGTCGGAAGCAGAACGCGCCCATCCGCTGGCGGCGATGGCCGCCGTGCTGCGCGACCGCAACCACCTGAAGGCCCTGCTGTTCATGGCACTGATCATGGTGTCGGGCTTCTCGGTGATCCCCTACATCACCATCTACGTCACCGCGAACGTCCTTATCCGCCAGGAAGACATTCCCCTGATCTACCTCTTCGGCGGCTGCGCGACCTTCTTCACCTCGCGCCTGGTCGGCCGCCTCGCCGATGCCTACGGCAAGATCCGGGTGTACCGGGCGATGGCGCTGTGCTCGATGGTGCCCCTGCTGGTGCAGACGCACCTGTGGCCGGTACCGCTGTGGGTCATGATCTTCTGGTCGACCGTGTTCTTCATTTTCGTGCCGGGGCGCATGGTGCCGGCCATGGCCATCGTCACCTCGGCGGTGCAGCCGCGCCTGCGCGGCACCTTCCTGTCGATGAACGGCGCCGTGCAGCAGTTGTCCTCGGGTACCGCCGCCTGGCTCGGCGGCACGATGATCGCGGCCGATGCCTCGGGCCGCATCGTCGGCTACAACCAGGTCGGCTGGCTCGCGGTGGGGGCCACGATGGTTGCGATGATTTTCGTGGGCCGCATCGAACTGCATACCGGGGCGCCCGCGCGACCTGTCTGACGCCGTCGGCAAAAGTCCCGCACTGCGTTGCGGGCAGCCATTTCCGCGGTGGGTCGGGCGGCAGGCAAGCCCGGAACTACCCCCCGTCGATGCATAGCCGATTCCTATGCAATGGATCGGAAAATAGTCTTGGACAATTTTATTTCAATCAAACACAATTTAATCGTCAATTGCTTTCGGGCGGCTGTGCAGCATTGAGTCGCAGTTGTTGCCCCAGGCTTCTTGTCGGGCTCGAATTCGAGCGGGAGCTTGGCAGGCGCCGCCGGTATCGAAAGGGGTCTGTCCGATTTTTTTGCAGGAATCGCCGGTTTCGGCCGATCGATTCCATCTTGGGTAGCGTGGATAAGGAGGATTCAAGCATGCACATCGAACCAGGTATCGTTGTTGGCGCCAAACTGGCACTTGGCTTTATCACGGCGACAGGCGCGCTCGGGTATTCGCTCAAGCTGGCGAAGGACATGGCCAAGCGTGACGGTGTCGCGCCGCTCGCGATCCGCATTGTCCTTGCCGCGCTGCTGGTCCTGGGCTTCTTCGAGGTGCTGCCGCACTATCCGGTGGGCGTGTCGGAGGTCCATTTCATCCTTGGCTCCACCCTGTTCCTGATGTTCGGCGCCGCGCCCGCGGCGCTCGGCCTGGCTATCGGCCTGCTGGCGCAAGGTCTGTTGGTCGCACCAGCCGACCTGCCGCAATACGGCATGAACGTGACCAGCCTGCTGGTACCGCTGCTGGCCATCAATGCCCTGGCGCAACGCGTGATCCCCGCCCATACGGCCTACAAGGATGTCACCTATGGACAGGCGCTGAAGCTGTCCACCGCCTACCAGGGCGGCGTCGTGGCCTGGGTTGGTTTCTGGGCCGTGTATGGTGCCGGCGCAGGCGCCGAGAACCTTGCCGAGATCGCCACCTTCAGCGTCGCCTACATGGGCGTGATCCTTGTCGAGCCGGCGCTGGACCTGGGTGTTCTGGCAGCCGCCAAGGCGCTGCATCGCCTGGAAACCAGCGGTGTGTTCAACCCGCGCCTGTACAGCGCCGCCGCCTGAACCGCCTGCGCTGGTGCCTGGACTCCGGCCACGGTCGGAGTCGCTTCGCGGGGAACTGTTGTTCCCCGCTTTCGATTGATCCGGATAGGCCACGACGGGCTACGTTGCCTGCCGCGTTGGTGCGCCCTGCCGGCTACTGATAAAGGACAATTGCCATGAACAAAGCCGAAATGAAGGATGCGATTCTCGACGCCAAGCAAAAGAAGGGCCTGAGCTGGAACGATATTGCCAAAGCCGCCGGGCTGTCTCCCGAGTTCACCTGTTCCGCCTGCCTGGGCATGAATCACCTCGACAGGAAGCCCGCCGATGCGGTGGCCAAGTTGCTCGGCCTGGGCAAGGATGGATCGGCCGCCCTGCAGGCATTCCCGCTCAAGACGTGGACCCAGGTGGTACCCACCGACCCGCTGATCTATCGCTGGTACGAGATGATCAACGTCTATGGCGAGACCATCAAGGAACTGGTCAACGAGAAGTTCGGTGACGGCATCATGAGCGCGATCGACTTCACGATGAAGATCGACAAGCAGGAGGATCCCAAGGGCGATCGCGTGCTGGTGACCATGAGCGGAAAGTTCCTGCCCTACAAGTCCTGGTAGCCTGCGCGGGTCCGGGTGGCGCGCAGTGGGCCGCCGCCCGCCGCGAACCATGAAACAGAGGTGGACGATGCCGGCACGTGATCCGCACCGTTTTGTCAATGAGCTCGACGAAGCGGCCATCGAGCGGTTGATCGCCCGCCTCGAAGGCCGCGCCAAGGACGTCGTGTTCACCCGGCTGTTCGACAAGTATGCCGGACACCTGTCCCCCGGCGCGTCGGCGCATGTGCTGGAGGTAGGCTGCGGCACCGGGGCCATGACCCGCTCGCTGGCCGGCCGCGACGACTTTTCCGGCAAGGCCGTCGGCGTCGACCAGAGCCACCCCTTCATCGAGGCCGCTCGTCGCTTTGCCGCAGAACACGGCGTCGGCGATCGCGTCGATTTCCGCGTCGGCGACGCGCATGACCTCGATTTTCCGGAGGCGACTTTCGACGCCGCGTTCGCCCATACCCTGATCAGCCACGTTGCCGACCCGCAGGCCGTCTTGCGCGAAATGGTCCGCGTCGTGCGCCCCGGCGGCATCGTGGCGATCTTCGATGGCGATTATTCCTCGATGACCTACGCCATGCCCGACCACGATCTGGGGCATCGCATGGACGTGGCCCTGACCACGGCCGCCTTCAATAATCCGCACATCATGCGTGACCTGCCGCGCCTGATGCCCCAACTCGGGCTGCAATTGCAGCAGGCCTGGGGCGACGCCGTGGTCGAGATCGGCAAGGCCAGCTATTTCAAGTCCTTCGCCGAGACCTATGCGCCCTACATCGTCAAGTCCGGAATGTTTTCCGCCGAGGCGGTCGACGCCTGGCTTGCGGCGCAGAACCAGGCGATGGCGGACGGCAGCTTCTTCGC
The DNA here is from genome assembly GCF_017302275.1 of Sulfuritalea sp. Classification (GTDB taxonomy): domain Bacteria; phylum Pseudomonadota; class Gammaproteobacteria; order Burkholderiales; family Rhodocyclaceae; genus Sulfuritalea. The sequence continues at coordinate 95,432 of NZ_JAFLDR010000015.1, read as the reverse complement.
CGCCTGCAACTACTACACCTACCTAGCAACCCGCGTCTGAGGTCTTGCGCTGGAGAGCGCCGGTCTTGCCGCGAAGCCCGGGTCGAGCCGGCGCGATCAGCGCGCGATCGCGCCCGCCGTCCCTTCCACCGGGCGCCTCGCGCTGCCGGTGTCCCGTCTCTCGTCCAGGGTGGCCTGTCCGCTCGCTTCATCCAGCCGCTGTTGCAGTGCGTGATACCGGGCGGCGCTCCATTGCCTGGCCATTTCCCCGAAAGCATGGCAGGCGGCACTCTTGTAGGTGCCCTTGTGGCAGATCAGGGCAATCGCGTGGTGCGGCAACTGCGGCAGCAGGGGCACCGAATGGAGCCCGGACTGCGCCTCGGAAATCGAACTGGGAAGGATGGTGACAAGGCGGCCGAGGCTGGCGGACTGAACCAGCATGTTGAGCGAGTTGGTCTCGATGGCGATGTGCGGCGTGATGCGGTATTCGAGGCAATAAAGGTCGAAATGGCGCCGCAATGCAAACTGGGTATTGAGCAGGACCAGTGATTCCTTTTCCAGTTCGGACGCACTCAGCGCGGTTTGGCGACCGGCCAGGTGATGGCCCTTGCCCACGGCAAGGTTTAGGGTTTCCACGAACAGCGTGTGCTTGTCGATCTCCGCAGAGCGGCCCTCCGATGAAAACGTCTCGGAAAACACGATGCCGATGTCGATCCTGTCCTCGGCGACACCGGCCTCGATTTCGTCCTGCGACATCTCCACGGCGCTCATTGCGATTCCCGGATGGCGGGCGACGAAATCTTCCAGCAGCGGCGTGGTGATGTACTCCGTGATGGGATTCATGCCCAGGCGCAGCGTGCCGCGGCTGAGGTCCTGTACCTCGTGGATCGCTCGTGTTCCGGCTTCCAGCTCGCCGAGCGCGCGCCGGGCGTGGTGCAGATAGACCTCGCCGGCATCGGTCAGGCGAACGTTGCGCCCGGAGCGGTCGAGCAACTGTACGTGCAGCACTTCTTCCAGGAGCCGGATCTGCTGCGAAAGCGTCGGCTGCGACACGTGCAGCGCTTCGGCGGCGCGTGTAAAGCTGTGATGTTCCGCGACGGCGAACAGGTAGCGGATCGAGCGCGGGAACACCAGTTTTGATTCCATAGCCGATTCCTATAGATTGAATCGAAGCATAGTCCTGACTGATTCTAGCCCAAAAAAACAGCGATTCGCGATCGCGTGAATTCGGGGCGTTCGCCCTCCGCGCGGATGATTCCGCACGACCGCTAGCCCTGCAGATATCAGGGGATTCTTTATAGCGGAAGCCTATAGGTCGGATCGGAAAATAGTCTTGGACAATTTCACTTAAGGCATACAAAATTTAAACGTCAACTAAATGCCGATGTATCCGCAAAACCCTCGTGAATATCGGAGGGGACAGGGCAGGCGGCTTCGGTTGATCGGCAGCGGAAATCGAGGGCGCCGGAAAACGCTTTCGCGGGTATCCCCCGGTCTGTTGTGAAGCAAGGTTTGCGTGCCAGTGAATCCGCAAGTCATACATCAAAGGAGAAGTCCACAATGTCATCGACTACCAGGGAAAGGGTATTGCGGCATTTGACCGCGGTCGCCGATTTGCAGCCACCGGTGCAGAAGACGGGCAAGGCGCCATATCCCACCGAGATTACTTCCGAGCTGTTCCGGGCCTATACGCGGTCGCCACATGACGTCGGTGGCGAGTTCGACGTTCCCTGCGAATGGACCGAGGAGGAACACGAGGCGTGGGGGCACCGGGCCTATGTGACTACCGAGTGTCTGGCCTGGCGTGGCGCCTGGTGCGCGGAGGAGCGACGCCGCATGCAGAACGTCGATCTGGGCACGACGCAATATCTGGGCTTGCCCTACTACGGGCGGTGGCTGCTGTCGGCCGCGCGCATCCTGGTGGACGGACATCACGTCACCCTGACGGAACTGATCAACAAGATAGACGAGGTGAAAAAGCGCCATGAGCCAGCACGATAGAACCCATCACGCCAAGATCGCCACCGGCAAGGGCGATCCCCAGTGTTTCAAGGGAACGGCGGGTCCCGCCAAATTCAAGGTTGGCCAGACCGTGCGCATCAAGGATCTGCCCGATGTTTTCTATACCCGTTGCCAGGTGTACACACGCGGCGCCGTCGGTCAGGTGGCAGTCGTTACGCACGAAAGCCCGGCACCGGAGGATGAGGCCTGGGGACATGTCGATCATTCCGAGTGGTTCTACATCGTCCGCTTCAAGCAAAAGGACCTGTGGCCGGAATATCCCGCCGCATTCGCGAACGATACGCTGCAAACCGAGTTTTCCGAGCGTTGGCTGGAAGCCGTGTAGTTTGCAGTCAACCCGAGACACAGCACAGAAAGGTAACGTAAATGTCAAATGATCACGATCACAGCCACGGGCACGGACACCAGCACAATCCTCCGGGTCCGATGGTCGAGGAAGTCAGCGACTTCGAGGCACTGGAAATCGCCGTCCGCGAACTGGCCATCGAGAAGGGTCTGTTTACTGCCGAGGACCACCGGCGCTTCACGGAGTTCGCCGAGCACATCGGCCCCACGCCGGCCGCACGCATGGTGGCGAAGGCCTGGCTCGACCCCGAATACAAGAAGCAGTGCCTGACCGATGCGATCAAGGCAAGCCTTGCTGTCGGCGTGGACTGGCTGAACCCGACCGGCTTCGGCACGCCGAGCGACTATACCGACCTGCGCGTGCTCGAGGATACGCCGACCCTGCATCACGTAGTCGTCTGCACCCTGTGTTCCTGCTACCCGCGCCCCATCCTTGGCTTCCAGCCCGAGTGGTATCGCACTCCGAATTACCGCCGTCGCCTGGTTCGCTGGCCGCGTCCCGTGCTCGCCGAGTTCGGCCTGCAGCTGCCGCCGGAAGTCGAGATCCGCGTCGAGGACTCCAACCAGAAATGCCGCTTCATCGTGATGCCGGTGCGCCCCGCCGGTACGGAAGGCTGGACCGAGGATCAATTGACCGAAATCGTGACCCGCGACTGCCTGATCGGCGTCGCCCTGCCCAGGCCGGGCATGACCACCAACATTCCGCTACCGGTCCACAAACCGGCCAAGCCGGGCCACCACTAAGTGCGAGGAGCAAGCCATGGCTGACTCAGGGAACATGAATGCTTCCGCCGGCGCGGCGGACGGGCCGGCGAGCTGGACTCCCGTTCCCTTGCTGGAAGAGATCAAGGAGCATGGCCGGGTCTGGGAAGACCTTGCCAGCCAGTATGGTGTGACGAATCCGGATCCGCCGTGGAAAACCAGCCTCGACGGAATTTGCGAGGCATTGGCGGCTGGCTCCTGTTCTTCCGTGGCTGCGGCCGAAAAACGCTGGCTGGATGGCAAGGTCGACCGCGCCAGCCTGGATTCACCGCTGCCCCTGCTGGAGCGGCGCTGGGAAGAGGACGAGCTCTCGGAGACGTTGTACCAGGACGTTCCCTTTCCCGAGCGGCAACTGCTCTGCCTGGCCCATTCCCTGATAAAGCGTGGACTCGTCGATCCGGACGAGCTCGCCACGCGCATGAAAGCGGTTCATGAGCGGCTGACCGCGACCTGAGCGAATGCGGTCGGCGTGACCGGCGCAGGGCGATGCGGAAAAGACTTCCGGCCTGTTTGCGGGAGCGCAAAGCAGGACACCGTCATCGTCGCGCCATGAATTTCGGCATTCATCAATGTGCACCCAGTGGGTGCGCAGGGAAGGGTGCTGCAGAAAACTGATGCACTCGCGATCGGAGTTTGTCGCGGAACCTGGCCTACGGAGAGACGATCGGTGTCAATACGCGGAGTGAACATCAGCATCAAGGGACTGGGTTACCGCTACAGTTCCCGCGGCAATCCGACCTTCAGCAATCTCATGCTGGAATCGCCGCGCGGCGAGGCGCTGGCCATCATCGGCCGCTCCGGTTGCGGCAAATCCACCCTGCTGCACATCATCGCCGGCCTGAATCGTCCCACCGAGGGCACGATGCATTTCGACGACAAGAAGATCGAGGGACCGTCGTCGCGCTGGGTCATGATGTTCCAGGCGCCACACCTGTTTCCCTGGATGAAGGTGTCGCAGAACGTCGGTGTCGGCCTGGGCTTCGCCGGTTGGCCGGAAAAGGAAAAGGCCGAACGCGTCGCCGAGGCGCTGAAACTGGTCGAGTTGTCCGACTATGCCGATACGAATGTGCAGGACCTTTCCGGCGGGCAGCAGCAGCGCGTCGCACTGGCCCGCTCGCTGGTGATGGAGCCCGAATTGCTGCTGCTCGACGAACCGTTCTCGGCGCTCGACGCATTCACCCGCGCCTCGTTGCAACGCGACGTCCGCTCGATCGCCAAGCGCCTCGGTTTCAACCTGATCATCGTCACCCACGACATCGACGAAGCCGTGTTGATGGCCGATCGCGCACTGATCATGGCCGGCGCACCCGGCAAGATCGTCCATGAATTCGCAGTCAACCTGACCGATCCGCGGCAGCGCCAGGATCCGGCAGTACAAAGCATGCGCGCCCGTCTCATGGATGCCTTTCACACGGCGGCGCAAGTGGCGGGTGCTCCGGCAGAGGAAGTCGCGGAAGAAGCAGGTGCCGAATCAAGCAGTGTTTCGCAGCATGCCTGACCTCGATTAGGCCAGGACACCACCACCCCACAGGAGGAGACCGAGCATGTGCATACTTTGCGACCTTAAGATCGTCGGCAATCATCATCCGTCGGAACAGCCGCATCTCGACTACAAGAAGCACGGTGACGGCATCGAGGACCACGGGCTGGCGATCGAATACGACCCGCTGTTCAGCAGCGTGCTTGGCACCGGCGTCAATCGCCGCGAATTGCTCAAGTGGGGTGGCCTTGGTGCCCTGAGCAGCCTGATCCCGACCTCCGCGACCTTCGCCCAGGAGAAGAAGTGGGATCCGACGGTGCGCATCGGCTTCCTGCCGATCACCGATGCCTCTGCGTTGCTGGTTGCCCACGAGATGGGCTTCTTCAAGAAGGAGGGGCTGGATTCGGCGCCGCCGACGCTGATCCGCGGCTGGTCGCCGCTGGTCGAGGCCTTCTCCTCGCACAAGCTCAACCTCGCCCACCTGCTGATTCCGGTGCCGATCTGGATGCGCTACAACAACAAGTTCCCGATCAAGATCACGGCCTGGAACCATACCAATGGTTCCGGCATGGTCGTCGGCAAGGACTCCGGCATCAACTCTCCCAAGGACTTCGGCGGCAAGCAGTTTGCCGTCCCCTTCTGGTATTCGATCCACAACATCATTTCGCAGAAGATCATGAAGGATGCCGGGATCACGCCCGTGATCCGACCGCAGGATGCGAAGCTCGCCCCCAACGAGTGCAACTTCATCGTGTTGAATCCGCCCGACATGCCGCCCGCGCTGGCGGCCAAGTCGATCGACGGCTATTGCGTGGCCGAACCCTTCAATGCCCTCGGCGAAATCCGTGCGGGCGCCAAAATGCTGCGCATGACCGGCGACGTCTGGAAGGGCCACCCCTGCTGCGTGGTGGTGATGCACGAAGCCGACACCATGGACCCGGCGCGCGCTGCCTGGGCGCAAGGCGTGCATAACGCCATCGTCGCCGCGCAGATCCACCTCGTCGAAAACCGCGAAGCCATGGCCGAGATGCTGTCCAAGGACGGCAAGGGCTACCTGCCCTTCCCCAAGGAAGTGGTCAAGCGCGCCATGATGCTTTACGACATTCCCTATCCCGGCAACGCGGCAGCGATCAAGCACAAGGACTGGGGCATGGACCGCATCAACTTCCAGGGCTGGCCCTACCGCTCCGCCACCGAGCTTGTCGTCAACGACATGAAGAAGACCGTCATTACCGGCGATTCGGCATTTCTCGAAAAGCTGGATCCGAAATTCGTCGCCAACGACCTGGTCAATTACACCTTCATCAAGAAGGCGCTCGACGCCAATCCGAAGTGGAAGAACGACCATAGTGTGCCGAAGACTGGCGACCCCTTCGTTCGTACGGAAGTTGTCTCCCTGTGAGCAATGACGCCGCACCCGGTGCAGCCGCTGCGGCTGCCGGTCTGACCGGCACCCGAACCTCCCGCGCCGCCGAGGCGGCGGGGCGGGGGTTTTTCAACTTTTCGCTGGGTCTGCTTATCCTTGCCGTGCTTTGGTGGCTGGGCGGATACCTGATCGCGAGGAACCCGGAGACCCAGAGTTTTTCCGGCTTCGGCCTGGTGCAAACGCTGCAGAGCTTCCCCGAGTTGTGGAACCAGGGCAAATTGCAAAAGGCCATTGCCGCGAGCATGTATCGTCTGGGCGGCGGTCTTGGCATCGCAATCGCCATCGGCATCCCGATCGGCATCATCATGGGGCGCAGCAAGCGCTTCCGCGACTTGAGCAACTCGGCGTTCCAGTTCCTGCGCATGATCAGCCCGCTGTCCTGGATGCCGATCGCGGTATTCGTGTTCGCGGCCTGGGATGATTCGATCATCTTCCTGATCGCCATCGCATCGGTCTGGCCGGTGATGTTTTCCACCGCCGCCGGCCTGGCCAAGGTCGACCCGGCCTGGTTCAAGGTGGCGCGCAACCTCGGCGCCACGCCGGTGCAGATGCTGACGCAAATCATCCTGCCGGCGATCAGTTTCGACATCTTCACCGGCATCCGCCTCGCCCTCGGCGTGGCCTGGGTCGTGCTGGTACCGGCCGAACTGCTGGGCGTGACCTCCGGGCTCGGCTACGCCATCAAGGATGCGCGGGAGACACTGTCTTACGACCATCTCACGGCCATGGTGCTCACCATCGGCATCATCGGCTACACGCTTGACACCCTCTGCGCGTTGCTGATCAAGCGCTTCAGCTGGCATCGCGGGGACGCCTGAGCGATGAGTAATAGCACTGCAACTGTCGAGGGGAACGTGGCAACTACCGCCGTGACGCAGTCGCGTTCCTCCATTGCCTTCAGCGGCACCGTTTATTGGGCGTGGAATTTTTTTGGCGGCCTGGCAATCCTGTTTGCCCTGTGGTGGCTGGCCATCCATGTGGCCACGCTGAATCCGGCGCTGTCGCACTTTGCCAGTTTCGGACCCGGCCCCGCGTTCAAGGAAATCGGTAATCTTTGGAGCAACGGCCTGATCCCCAAGGCCTTGCAGACCAGCGGCGCTCGCCTGGGTGCCGGCCTGGGCATCGCCATCGCAATTGGCGTGCCGATCGGCATCCTGATCGGCCTTAGCAGGCGTTTTCGCGAACTGAGCAACTCGCCCTTCCAGTTGATGCGCATGATCAGCCCGCTTTCCTGGGAACCGATCGCCGTCATCGTTTTTGCCGGCTGGAATCAGGCGATCATTTTTCTGATCGCCGTCGGCGCGGTTTGGCCCGTGATGTTTTCCACCGCGGCGGGATTGTCCAAGGTCGACCCGGCCTGGTTCAAGGTAGCGCGCAACCTCGGCGCCAAACCCTGGCATGTCGTGACGCAGATCATCGTGCCTGCAATCGCCTTCGATGTTCTGACGGGCATCCGGCTCGCCCTCGGGGTTGGCTGGATCGTGCTGGTGCCGTCGGAGTTCCTCGGCGTGACGTCCGGATTCGGTTACACCATCCAGGATGCGCGCGAGTCGCTGGAGTACGAGAAGCTCATGGCCATGCTGCTGGTCATCGGTGCCGTCGGCTATGTGCTCGACAGCATCTGCCTGGCCTTGATCAAGCGCTACAGTTGGCATCGCGGCTGATCATGGCGACCCCGGTGTTTCCGCAATCCGGATCTAGCCTCGCGGTGGGTCGCGACAACGCGGGCCTTGGGACCGGGCCATGAAGAAGCCACCGCTCACCACGCCACCGGCCGTAGCCGAAATCGGCAATGAAAAACCCGAAGCGGACCAGGAGCGGGACGCGCCGAAGAAGGTGGACGAAAGCTACCTGCAGCAGCTGGAGGAAGAGAACCGGCGGCTGAAGATGGCCGTCGCCGACCTGACCCTGCGCAACCAGGCGTTGAAGCTCGTGGTGGGAAAGAAATGGTAGCTCCGGGCACCGTCCGGAGCGTGACGGATTCGAAGATTCATGCCGCGTCGCGGACGCGGCCCTGATGGAGAAGCGAAAACAATGTCGAGGAAAATTTTTGTTTTGTGCATATCGGATTCCCGCGAAAAGCTGCAGATGGCGGCGATGGTCGCCTCGGTTGCCGCCGCATCGGGTGACGAGGTCACGGTATTCTTTTCGATGAACGCCATGCTGCATTTCGTCAAGGGCCGCGCCACGGAGGCCGCGGCGGAAGGCGAGTTCGGCCGGCTCATGGCGGCCGACAAGGGCGTGCCCTCGTTCAAGCAGTTGTTCGCCTATGCCGCCGATCTTGGCGACGCCAAGCTGCTGCCCTGTTCGATGGCGGTCGACCTGCTCAAGGCGTCGGCGGAAGACCTCGATCCAGTGCTCGGTCCGCCGACAGGGCTGACGCGCTTTTTGAGCGACGCCGAAGGCGCGCAACTTTTCACATTCTGAGCGGCTCGCCGCACGGACCCCGAATCAACTGGAGGACACAGGCAATGAGTGAAATGAGGATCATAGACGCGCGCGACACGTTCTGCCCCGGCCCGCTGATGGAACTCATCAGCTACATGAAGCGCGCCAGCGTCGGCGACGAGTTCGAGCTGCTTTCCACCGACAAGGGCTCGGTCAACGACATCCCGGAATGGATCAAGAAGGTCGGGCACGAAATGCTCGGCAGCGAGCAGGTGGAAGGAGTCTGGCACATCAAGGTACGCAAGGCGAAATAGTCGAAACGGACGTCGGCCGGAAGGCGCAATCCCGACCGGCCGAAAAAGACCCCGGAACCGCGGGGATTCTGGATAGGAGAACGCAATGAGAATCTTGATAGTCGGTGGTGGCACGGCCGGAACCATCGTGGCCAACAACCTCGCGCGCCGGCTTGGCGCGGAAACCCGCGCCGGCAAGGTGCGCATCACTTTGCTGTCGGCCTCGGACCGGCACATGTACCAGCCGGGCCTGCTCTACGTCGCTTTCGGGCACATGACCCCGGACCAGTTGTATCGCGACCAGGCCAGCCTGCTCGAACCGAACATCGATTTCCACGTCGACCCGGTCACCAAGTTCAACCTCGACAAGAACCAGGTGCTGACGGCGGGCGGCAAGACCCACGACTATGACATCCTGGTGATCGCCACCGGCTCGCGCATGGTGCCGGAAGAGACCCCGGGCCTCACCGAGGGCGCCGAGTTCTTCTACACCGAGGCATCGGCGGTAAAGATGTTCAAGCGCCTGCGGGAATTCCAGGGCGGCAAGGTGGTGGTCGCCGTCGGCGTGCCGCACAAGTGCCCGATCGCGCCGGTAGAAGTCATGTTCATGCTGCACGACTACTTCAAGGCGCGCGGCATCCGCGACAAGGTCCAGCTCAAGTACCACTACCCGATCGGCCGCATCCACACCATCGAGAACGTCGCCATCTGGGCCAAGCCGGAATTCGAGCGCATCGGCGTCGAGACCGAGACCCTGTTCAACATCAAGGAAGTGGACGTCAAGAACAATCTGCTGAAAAGCGAGGAGGATACCGAGGTTGCCTACGACCTGCTCATCGTCATTCCCCAGCATCGCGGCATGGAGGTACTGGAAACCGACAACCTGGGCGAGGGCGGCTGGATCCCGACCGACCGCTTCAGCCTGGCCATGAAGGGCCGCGACAACGTCTATGTGGTGGGCGATACGACCAACCTGCCGGTCAGCAAGACCGGATCGGCAGCGCACTTCCAGGCCGAGACGCTGGCCGAGAACATCGCCTCCATCGTCAAGATCGGGGCGCCGGTGCGCGACTATGACGGCAAAGTATACTGCTTCATCGAAGCGGGCCACGACCGCGCGACCTATGCCATGTTCAACTACCAGAATCCACCCGACCTGAAGCCGCCGTCGAAACCCATGCACTGGTTCAAGCTTTCCTACAACCAGATGTACTGGACCAGCGTGCGCGGACTACTCTGAAGAGATCACACCATGAACACCCAGACCGAAACAACTTCCGCACCGTCGATCAACGAGGGCGACCTGCAGCGACTGGTCGAGTTCGCCCAACTCGTCACCTCGGCACAGGATGCGCTGTCTGACGACATGGTCAACCGGCTGGCGTCGGCCCTGTCCGAGGGCATTACGCTGCTCGATCGCCTGACGCGCAACGAGGGCTTCACCCACCTGTTGCGGGAACTCGACCGCGCCGAGAACCAGCGTTTCCTGATCTGCATGTCGAATGCCTTCACGGAGGCCAGCCGCGAGTTGGCGACAGCGCCGCCGGCCAGCGGAGGCATCGGCGGCCTGCTGAAACTGATGAGCGATCCGGGCACGCAGGAGGGCCTGCGCCTGCTGGCCTTCGTCGGCGCCCGCATGAGCAAGAGCCTGCGCGAGGTGCATCGGCGCGGACTCTGATCCGCGTCCGGAATCGCGCGACAACACCCCATCGCGCGCGCCGCGGCCAGGCGCAGCTGCCACGGCAAGGAGGACGCGCGATGATCAGGAAACCCGCATTCGACGCTGACGGCCTCTCGGAGCAATCCCGCTTTTTTCACGGCGCGCTGGAAGACTGGCTGCGCGAGCCCGACATCACCATGGCCTGCGGGCGCTGCGCTGATGGCGCGATCGGCGAGCTGATTCCCCTTGGGCGCGCTACTTGTTGCCGGGGATCCACGAAGGCGGCTTTGCCGGCGTGCGCGAGCTGCGCCTGGAAGAGTCCCCGCATGCTCGCGCGCTATCGCGACTCCAAAGAAATGGCCTGGGCCGAGGCCGATCCGACGTTCCTTGAAATCCTCGGTAGCAGGCCGCCTCCACGCCGTGCCGTGGGCGCCGACTTTCGTGGCGGGTCTAACGCTTATGGCACCAAGCGCCACCCACAGAAGATGAAACACGCGAAAGGCGAATTGAAGGCCCCCCACCCCCATCCCCGCCCCAGGGCGGGGCTACCCGTCAGCTCGCTTCGCTCGATAGCCGCCTGGGACTTCGTGGTCGGCTGCATTTTGCGCTAATTCGCTGCCGTCGGAGCGCGCAGCGGCAGGCGCAAGTCGATGGTGCCGGGATCGGCGCCGGTCTTGAGTTCGAAGCCGAGGTCGCGCGCCAGGTGTTGCATGCGCAGGTTGCCGGCGAGGGTTTCCCCGTGCAATTCGCCGGTACCGCGATTGCGACAGTAATCGATGATCCGTTGCAGCAGCAGGCGACCCAGGCCCAGGCCCTTCACCTGCGAGCTGACGACGATGGCGAACTCGGCGAAGGCGTTGTCCGGATCGGCCATCGCGCGCACTTCGCCCAGCGAGCGTTCAGTGCCCCGCGAATCGCGCTCGATCGCCACCAGCGCCATTTCGCGGTCATAGTCGATCTGGGTGAAGCGCGCCAGCTTGGAGCGCGGCAAGCGGCGCATGGTGCCGAAGAAGCGCATGCGCGAATCCTCGGGGTCGAGCGATGCGATCAGGTCGCCCAGGGTCGTTTCGTCCTCCGGCCGGATCGGCCGGATCAGCAACTGGCGACCCTGCCAATCGACGCGCTGCTCCAGTTCGCGCGGATAGGGGCGGATCGCGAAGCGGCGGTAGCCGAGCTTGCGCCCGCGCTTTTCGATGCGGATGCGGGCCTCGTGCGTCACCGCCCCGGTCGCTTCGACGTGCATCGGGTCGAGCTCGATGCCGGCAATCTCGTCGATGTCGGTGAGCATCTGCGACAGGCGCACCAGCGCCGTGCCCAGTGCCGCTTCCAGGGCGTCACGCTCGTCCTCGGGAGCCTCCCGCGCGAAGCCGCAGCGAGCAACCAGGTCTTGCGCCAGGGCGCGGTTGAGCGGCGGCAGCGCGACGGCATAATCGCCGTCGTGGCCATTTTCGGCCGCGGCGGGGGCGATGAAGATCACCGGCCCGAACACCGGGTCGCTGCCCACGCCGAGGCGCAAGGCGGCGATGCCGCTGCGTGCCGCGCCGGGCCGCAGCCGGTAGCCGCTGACGCGGCTGCCCGGGCGTTGGTTGCGCAGGCGGTTGCGCAGCCCGCGCACGGCGAGGCGAATTTCTTCCGGCGAGCGCAGCGAGCGTGCCATCGAACGGTAGTCGGGCGCATTGGCCAGCACCAGGCCGAGATCCACCGGGTAGCCGATCTCGTCGGCGGCGCGGATCGCCTCGTCGATGCTGCCGGCCAGAGGCCGCTCGGCCGCATCGATGCCGTAGGCCTGCAACAACTGGCGCGCCTGCCGCGATGTGAGCACTTCAACCCCGGCGGCGATGGCCTCGGCCACCGCGTCGCGGGCGCGGTCCAGGTCCGGACTGAAATCCTCGGCCTGCGAGGGAGGCATTTCCACCAGCAGTTGCCGATTGCGCTCGTAATTGACGATGCCGACAAAAATCGCGATGGCCTTCTCCGGCGAATCCTGGCTCAGCACGCCATGTTCGGCGGCGATGCGTTGCGCCGCCTGCATGGAACTGCCGCCGACCCAGCAGGTAAACACGTTGCGCGTGGCCTTTTGCGCCACATCGCAGATGGCCTCGGCCACGGCGCTGCCCGGCGCGAACGGCGAGGGCGAGCAGACCGTCAGCACGGCGTCCGTGTTGCGGTCGGCGAGCACCAGCTCCAGCGCCGCGGCCCAGGCAGCGGGCGAGATGTTGGCCGGCAGGGCCAGCGGATTGCCCACTCCTTCGGTCCGCAGCAGCTCGCCGAGTTGCTTCACCGTGCTTGCCTCGAGGCTCGCCAGCCGCCCGCCCGCCGCCAGCAGCGCCTCGGCCGCGATGCGGCCCATGCCGCGGCCGTTGCCCATGATGCACAGGCGCTCGCCAGCCATCGGGCGCACCCGCGCCATGGCCTCGGCGGCATCGAACATGTCTTCCAGAGTGTCGATGCGGACCCAGCCGGCGCGCCGCAGCGCGGCGGCATAGACGTCGTCGGTGCTGAACGGCGCCGTCGCCGACGCCGGCGCGGCAACCCGCTTGCCGCGAATCACCACGATCGGCCGGTTGCGCGCCGCCGCGCGCGCCGCCGACATGAACTTGCGTCCGGCCGCGACGGTATCGAACTGCACCAGGATGGCTTCCGTGTCCGGGTCGTTCGCCAGCCAGTCGATCGCGTCGGCCAGGTCCACGTCGATGCCGACGCCCAGGTGCAGCGCCGTCGAAAAGCCGATGCCCTTGCTGTGCGCGCGATCCAGCACCGCCGCCGCCACCGCGGCCGACTGGGTGACCAGCCCGATCTTGCCAGCTGCCACGCCGACGGGCGCCACGCTGGCGGCGAGGCCCAGTGCCGGCACCGCGATGCCGCCGCTGCCCGGCCCCAGCACCCGCATCAGGTAGGGCCGTGCCGCTTCGAGGATGGCCGTGTGCGCCGCCTGAACCTGGCCCGCCGTCATCCGCTCGTGCAATGACGGCCCGACGATCACCGCCTTGGTGCCGCGCGAGCCGAGCTGGGCCACGATCTGCGCCACGTCGCACAACGGCGCGCAGACGATCGCCAGGTCGGGCACCGGGTCGATTTCGTCGATGTGCATGCGGGCGCCGATGCCGAACAGCGAACGCTTTTTTGCGGTCGCTGCAAGGATCGGCCCCGCGAATCCGCCGGCCTGCAAATTGCGCAATACCACGTCGGCATAGCAGCCCTGCTCGTCGGTCTCGGCGACGACCGCCACCGAGCGCGGGTGGAAGAGGAATTCAAGGTTGCGGACAGTCATGTTGTTTTTGGTTCCGTACGCGGCGGCGCGCGGCCGGACGTGACCGATTGTGCCACAGCCGGGCGCGGGGCCGGATGTGAAAAGTCGGCGCCGGCGACACGGCGGCAGGCGCATCCTGTGAGCCACTGAGCGGGTAGCCTGATCGCCTTGGGCACATGATAGGAATCGCAATGGATGCGAACGGGCTGGGCATGGATTTCGGGGGCTTCTTCATGGAGCGATTGGGCGCGCATCTCGTGGCGTGGCTCGCGCTCGGATTCTTCGGCCTCTGGATCGCCTTCTGCTTCGGCGTTGACGAGACCTCGCTCGACGTTCGCCTGACGATCGGCTTCATCGGCGCGGTGGCGACTTTTGTCCTTTACGGACTGAGCTGCATCGTCCTGATCCCGCTGCTGCTGCTGCTGCTGTTGGCTCGGCTGTCGATCCGGCTAGAAGCGCGCTGGCGCATTCGCCACCGCCGGCCCTATGTACCGTCTCCGCTGGCGCTCCCGGCTCCCGTCGCGCGGAGAAGCGCAAGCGACTTGTTGCCGTTGCTGATCGGGATATGGATCGGCGCCAGTTGGGGCGGTGATGATTGATGCCACTCGGCGGCGGCGCGCCGTGTCGGGCGACGTGCCACCGTTCAAGCGCGTGCGCCACCTGTTGCGCGATGCCGCCATCGGCCTGGCGTGGTTGCATCACGCCCTCGGCGCAAGCCTGCGCGCCGGCTGGCCGATGGACGATGCCGGACGGGCGATCATCGACGTTTCCGCGCCGCTGGATGAAGCCGCGTGTCCCCGTGCCGGCACGCGTGACTTCTTCAACCGCCTGCGTCATCGGCTGCTGAGCGCGCTGGAGCGTAGCCGATCGCTGGCCGCCGCGAACGGCAGGCACTGGCCGCTGCCATCCGCCATCCGCTTTCTGGTCGCGCAGGACGGCGCGGCAACTGCGGCACTGCGCTTTCCGGCGCCCTTCCAGCCTGAGGGCGTCGACTGGCTGGAGGCCTCGCAGCCGCGAATCGGGCCGCAAGCGCTCTGGCGCGGTCCGCGCGCCGAGATTCGCGACGTGCGTCTTGGCTATCGGCTTGCGTTCAGTCAGGTGGAGGTCGACCCGCCCGCGCGAGATGTCCGCCTCATCCCGGTGTTTCCCGAGGTCAGGCCCGATATTGGCGTGACAACCGAAATCGTCTGGGACCTGCCACAGCTCTGCGAATCCGTCCGGCGGCCGGGCGGCTACGATGTCGTCAACTGCACTTGTGGCCTTGCCGACCATTCGGGCTTGATGTCCCTGGCATTTGTCGCCCATCCCGACGACGATACCGTGGTTTGGGAAATCGACATCCCCGGCCACCGTCCCGCGCTACATCCGCGCTGGCGCGACGCCAGCGGCTTTCTGCGCCTGGTGTTCCGCCGCGCCGATTACGAGGCAGACATCCGCGCCATGCTGGACGCGGTGGTGAACGCGGGTACGCCCGAGCTGCCGATCGATGAATACGAGCCGGGCCGAGGTGGCTGCACCTTCGAAAGCCTGCAGGACCTTGCCGCGAAAAACCAGTGGTCGCGCTTGCCGCTGCTGCGCCCGGGGGTGGCAGTGGAGTTTCGCGTCGCGCAGCAAGACTTCATGTTGTTCGATCGCAGGCCATCGCGCATTTACGCGCCGCGACTATTCACGCGGTGGGCGGCGTCGGCGGCATTCGACCGCTGGGCGGATGGCTTTCTCCCTGGCCGCGAACTCGAAGTGTGCCGGCGCGCCCGCTGCGACCAGGCCGGCGAGGCGTTTGCCGCCGTATTGCGCCGCTGTTTCGCCGAAGGCAGCACGGCACCGGGGGTCACCGTGTGCTATCGCCCATGCTCAGACCACCGGGGGCATTCGTCGGCGCCTTGAAAACCCAGGCGCAAGCCGCCACGGCATCGTTGCCGTATCCGGCCTCGGGCCGGCGACGCGCGGCTCGTCAAAAGTCGGCGCTGGCTGCACGGCAACGGTAGCAACAGGCGCATTTGGTGAGCCACCCGCTGTGTAGGTTTGTTCCAATCCCACATAAAAAAGGGCCGCGCCATGTTTTTGGACCAATTGTTTCGCTTGTTCGCCTGGTTGGTGGAGGCATTCATCGTCCTGGTCTTGCTTTTAGTGGTCGCGATTCGGAATCGGCTTGTGGTCCCTCGGTTACGCGCTGACGGGAATCATCATCGTCCGTGCCGTGATCTGGTTCTTTGTCAGCGCGACAAAGAGCGGGCGATAGAGCGAGCGCGGATATCAAGCGGCATGCCTATTCAGGGCTCGCGTCGCCTCTGCTATGATCCGTCTTACCCAGTCTTACTTATGGAGTTGCCATGACCACGGTACGGGTGTCGAGCAAGGGCCAGATAGTGATTCCGCGTCAATTGCGCGCTGCGTTCCACATCGAGGCCGGCAGCGAGTTGTCGATCACGGCAGAGGGCGACGAGTTGCGCCTGCGCCAGGCGGAGCAGCGCTTTCCCCGCACCGAGGTCGCGCCGGGCCTTGGCTTGCTTGCCAGGCCTGGGCGCAAGGCGCCGGCCGCGGAAGACATCAAGCGCGGCGTCGGCGAGATGTTGAAGCGCAAGAACGCGGCGCGGTGAGGCGACGATGATCGTTCTCGACACCAATCTGCTGCTGCGCTACCTGCTCAACGACGACGCCGCCCAAGGCAGGCGCGTCGCGCGCCTGCTCGACTCCGCGCCGCAGGTCACCGTCACCCACACCATCGTCCTCGAACTGGTCTGGGTGCTGGAATGCAGCGATTGTTCCCGCGCCGAGATCGCCGTCGCGCTGCGCCATGTGCTGGGCCTGCCCAACATGCGCTTGCCCAATGAAAGCGCGCTGTATCGCGCCGTACAGTGGTTCGAGCAGGGGCTGGACTTCGCCGACGCGCTGCATCTGGGCCTGTCACCCGCCACCGCCACGCTGATGACTTTCGACAAGGATTTCGTGAGCAAGGCGAAGCGTGCCGAAGCCTTCCCTCCGGTCGCCCTTTGCCCGACCCGATGAGCGCCGATTCCGTCGAAACCTTCATCGCCCGCTGGCAGGCCGCCGGCGGGTCGGAGCGCGCCAACTACCAGCTCTTCATCACCGAACTGTGCGAACTGCTCGGCCTGCCCAAGCCCGAGCCGGCGGTGGCCGAGGCCGAGGGCAACGCCTATGTCTTCGAGCGCCGCGTCACCTTCCGCCACGGCGACGGCTCCAGTTCCAGCGGCTACATCGACTGCTACCGCCGCGCCGCCTTCATCCTCGAAGCCAAGCAGACGCGGCTGGCCGAAGCGCAGGGCAGGGTGTTCGACGACGCCCTTCTGCGCGCGCGCGGCCAGGCCGAGAACTACGCCCGCGCCCTGCCCGCCGAGGAAGGCCGGCCGCCCTTTCTGATCGTGGTCGATGTCGGCAACGTCATCGAGCTGTATGCCGAATTCACGCGCAGCGGCGCCACCTACGTGCCTTTCCCCGATCCGCGCTCGCACCGCATCCGGCTTGCCGACCTGCGCGACCCGGCCGTCCGCGCGCGTCTGGCCGCCGTCTGGCTCGACCCGCTGGCGCTCGACCCCACGCGCCACTCGGCCCGCGTCACGCGCGAGCTCGCCGCGCATCTCGCCGAGCTCGCCAAGTCGCTGGAGGCCTCGGGCCATGCCGCCGAATCCGTCGCCGGCTTCCTCACCCGCTGCCTGTTCAGCATGTTCGCCGAGGATGTCGGGCTGATCCCCAGGGCCAGCTTCACCGAGCTGCTGAAAAGCCTGGCCGGCGAGCCGGCGCAATTCGTGCCGCTGGTCGGCGCGCTGTGGCAGGAGATGGATAGCGGCGGCTTTTCCGTCGTGCTGCGCCGTACCCTGCCGCGCTTCAACGGCAAGCTGTTCAAGTCGCCCGAGGTCTTGCCGCTGGCGAAGCAACAAATCGCCCTGCTGCTCGAAGCCTCCAAGGCTGACTGGACCCAGGTCGAGCCGGCCATCTTCGGCACCCTGCTGGAACGCGCGCTGGACCAGCATGAACGCCACGCGCTGGGCGCCCATTACACGCCGCGCGCCTATGTCGACCGCCTGGTCCAGCCCACCGTCATCGAGCCGCTGCGCCAGAGCTGGGCCTACGTGCAAGGCGCCGCCGTGCTGCTCGCCAACGAGGGCAAACAGAAAGAGGCGCTGGCCGAACTGCGCGCCTTCCACCACCGGCTGTGCAGCCTGCGCGTGCTCGATCCGGCCTGCGGCAGCGGCAATTTCCTTTACGTCGCGCTGGAGCACCTCAAGCGCCTCGAAGGCGAAGTGCTCAACCAGATACACGACCTCGGCGAAACCCAGTCCCTGCTCGAAGCCGAGGGCCTCACCGTCGACCCGCACCAGTTCCTCGGCCTCGAACTCAACCCGCGCGCGGCGGCCATCGCCGAACTGGTGCTGTGGATCGGCTACCTGCAATGGCATTTCCGGACGCAAGGCAGCGGCCTGCCGCCCAGCCCCATCCTCAAGGATTTCCGCAACATCGAATGCCGCGACGCGGTGCTGGCCTGGGACGATGTCCTGCCCGTGTTCGACGCCCACGGCATCCCCGTCAGCCGCTGGGACGGCCGCACGACCAGGAAGCATCCGGTCACGGGCGAAGACGTGCCGGACGAGGCCGCGCGCGCGCCGCTGATGCGCTACCTGAATCCGCGCCCCGCCGAATGGCCGCAAGCCGACGTGGTGGTCGGCAATCCACCCTTCATCGGCAACAAGCGCATGCGTACCGCTCTCGGCGACGGCTATGTCGACGCCCTGCGCGGGGCGTGGCCGGCGGTGCCCGAGTCGGCCGACTTCGTCATGTTCTGGTGGCAGCGCGCCGCGCAACTCGTGGCGCAAGGCAGGCTGGCGCGCTTCGGCTTCATTACCACCAACAGCCTGACGCAGGCCTTCAACCGCCGCGTGGTGCAAGGCGCGCTCGACGCCGGGCTTCATCTGGCCTTCGCCGTGCCCGACCATCCCTGGGTGGACAACGCCGACGGCGCCGCCGTGAGGATCGCCATGACCGTCGGGGCGCCGGGTGCCGGAGAGGGCAGGCTGTGCAGCGTGACCGCCGAACGCGAAGGCAAGGGCGAAGGCCTGGAAGTGGAACTGGCCGAAAGCCGCGGCAAGATACACGCCGATCTGAAAGTCGGCGCTGACGTGACGGCGGCGCAGGCCTTGCAGGCTACGTCGGGCTTGAGCTATCGCGGCATGATTCCCCACGGCGAGGGCTTTCTAGTTGCGCCAGATGAAGGCACGGCGCTCGATGGTGGTGCGCTACTTCGCCCTTATCGCAATGGCAAGGACCTTACCGACAGACCGCGTGGCGTGCTGGTGATCGACACCTTCGGCTTGACCGAAGCCGAGTTGCGCCAGCGTTATCCAGCGACTTGGCAATGGCTGCATGATCGAGTGAAGCCAGCACGTGACCACAATCCGCGCGAGTCGCGCCGTAAGAACTGGTGGCTGTTCGGCGAGAGCCAACCGCGCATGCGCGCCAGCGTCGCGGGTCTTCCGCGTTACATCGCCACTGGCCAGACCGCCAAGCATCGCCTCTTCCAGTTTCTCGACGGTGCGATCCTGCCCGACGACAAGTTGATCGCCATCGCGCTCGGCGACGCGTATTGTCTCGGCGTGCTGTCCAGCCACGTCCATGTTGTTTGGGCGTTGGCGGCTGGCGCAACGTTGGAAGATCGCCCGGTCTACAACAAGACCTCTTGCTTCGATGCCTTCCCCTTCCCCGTCGCCACGCCGACCCAGCAAGCCCACATCCGCGACCTCGCCGAACAGATCGACGCGCATCGCAAGCGCGTGCTCGCCGCGCACGACGAACTGACGCTGACCGGCCTTTACAACGTCCTCGCAAGAGTCGGCGCCCCACAGGGACTTCCTTCGGTCGCTGGTGACACGGCGAATGGAACCCCACTGAGCGCGAAAGAGAAGCTGATCCACGAAAAAGGCCTGGTCGCCGTGCTGAAAAGCCTGCACGACGAACTCGACGCCGCCGTGCTTGACGCCTATGGCTGGCACGACCGGCCGGACGAACAAACCCTGCTCGCGCGCCTGGTCGCCCTCAACCTTGAACGCCGCGCCGAGGAAGCCGCCGGCACCATCCGCTGGCTGCGTCCGGAATTCCAGCACCCGCAAGCGCTGCAAGCCCCCATCGGGCTGGAGACCGGGGGCGCCGGGCGCGGGATGCAAAAGCTCGACGCCGCCACGATCCCTCCGACTGCGGCCCGCGCAACGGCTCCGCAAGCCTGGCCGCAAACCCTGCCCGAACAACTCGCCGCCGTCGCCCGCCTCCTCGCCGATTCGCCCGCCACCCAAACCGAAGCCCAACTCGCCGCCAGCTTCACCGGCAAGGGCCGCTGGAAATCCCGCCTGCCCGACATCCTCGCCGCGCTGGAAGCCCTCGGCCGCGCCCGGCGCGTCGAGGACGGGCGGTGGATGGGGTAGGTTTATTCCGTGATCCGCAATCCGAAGCATCGCGTGAGACCCAAGAGAAAGCATTTGCATTGGGTGCCTGAGTTCTACCTCCGATACTTCGCAACACCTGAAACTCGTAGCGCAAAGCGACCCCAAGTCTGGATATTCTCGAAGGACGCCTCGGATCAAGACGAATCCCTGACGTGGATTCGGAATGTTTGCGGCAAACGCTATCTCTACGCGCCACTTGAGCCAGACGGAAGCCGTGATTGGAGTTTGGAAGATCAGTTGGAGAAAATTGAAGCGACGCTTGGGAGGATTTGGAAGGAGTTGGCTGAAGGGTTTGCGCAGCTAGATGACGTGGTAATACGGAACGGCGTTGCGCTGTTTGTTGCGGTCATGCATCTGCGAAATCCCGAAACCCGAAAGATGGTCGAGGCTATCCATCAGCAGCTCGTCGCATTCTTTGCGGGCATGCCACGTTGGCCCGATGGAACGCCGCGCTTGGATTCTTTCGAAATGTGGGGAAGGACATTTCCCGTGGATGCGCAGGGCTGGCGTGAATTCCATTCGTGGGGAAAGAATGAGCACGACAAATTGTTTGTGGACATTGTTCGTTCTGAAGCGATTTCGATTGCGGAAATGCTGATGAAGAAGCGCTGGTCAGTAGTGTTTGCCGAGACGGACACCTTCGTTACTTCGGATAGGCCCGTTGCAATCCAGCATCTGTCGCGCGAAACCGCTGGTTTTGGCACGCCCGATGGGATTGTTTCATTTCCGCTTGGACCGAGGCGCCTGCTGGTCATGGACGACATGCATCATGAGCCTGAAAATCAGTACTATCCTTTGCAGCAAACGAATGCTGGCGCATTCAACCTGGGCATCTGGCGAAACGGTAGCCGTTTCATGATCACCGGGCGCCCGGTGCCAGATGTGCTGACTGAAATTTGTGATTGTGCGGAAGCATATGAAGGCGGTAGCGCATAGACGCTTTTTCGCGATAACAGACGTCATTGGCAACCCCCAGGGCGGCGTGTGGTGGCGACACCAAGTTTTGGAGGATTCGATGAAACGGAACGTCATTGTCCCCAAAGGAACCCCGTGCGGCGAATCTGGAATCACCGAGGCGCTGAAATCATATTCAGTTGATGAGCCAAGCTACACGAAGATGCTTGCGGCACGGGTCTCTGCGGCGGACCGGGGCGAGTTCGCCAGCGCAACCGAAGTCGCCCGGTTCTTCGCCGAAAACAGCGAATGAAATTTACCCAATACTTCCTGACGACACGCCGGCGGCCGGATCGGTCGTCGATCCAGCTCGACTGGATCAAGCGCGTGGTTACCGCTCCGGAAAGAGAGGTAATTCAGCAAGACGGCCGCATTCGGCGCTGGGCGCGTATTCCGGAGGCGGGAGATCGTTGGCTGCGCGTCGTCCTGCTTGACGACGGCGAAACGGTGCACAATGCATTCTTGGATCGAGGGGCAGAGAAATGAACATCAAGTACTTTCAGGACACCGACACCTTGTACATCGAGTTCCGCAAGGACGAGGTCGCGGAAACCAAGGACTTGGACGAGAACACCCTGCTCGATCTCGACGCGAAGGGCAACATCGTTGCGATTACCGTCGAGCATGCGCGTGATCGCGCTGACATTCCACATTTCACTTTCGAGCAGGTCGCGGCGTAGTCCGCGAACGGCGGCCTGCAAGCAAGTTCGAAAGTCGGCGCTGGCGATACGGCGACCGGGTTGTTCTTGACCAATAGTCGCGACGGCTTATCCATGCGATCATCGGTGCATGAAGACCGTTGAACTACTTCAGTTACTGACCGACGCACGGGTCGACTACGTGCTGGTGGGCGGCCTGGCCGTCCAGTTGCACGGCTATATGCGCAGCACCTTCGATATCGACCTGGTGCTGGCGATGAACGATGAGAACCTGGCGCGCTTCATCGATGTCGCGAAGCGGCACGGTCTGACACCGGGAATCCCGGTGCCCATCGAATCGTTGCGCAATGCGGACCAGATCGCACGGTGGCATCGCGAAAAAGGCATGCTGGCGTTCTCGCTGCGCGAGCCGCAGGCGGGCGGCGGCGTGGTCGATGTGATCGTGCGGCCGGAAGTTTCCTTCGAGACGCTGATGGCCAACGCGGTTGCCGGCGACCTGTTCGGACGGCATGTGCCTATCGCGTCGATCGACGATCTGCTGGTGATGAAGCGCGCCGCGAACCGACCCAAGGACCGGCTGGACATCGAGGCGCTGGAAAGGATCAAGCGCGGGGAGGACCCGAATGCCTGACACCATTCGCCCGCCGGTCACGATCCCGCAGGAGCTCATGCTCGCGCGCCTGGCTCAATCCGATCAGATGCGCGAGTTCTTCATCCAGATGTGGCTGCAGAATCCGGCGCTGGCCAAGCAGGGCGGTGCGCGCGTGGCGAGCCTGCTCGCGCCCGCATGCGTCCAAAGCGAACCAGTGCCCACCATTCCGTACTGAATCGGCACGCCCGGCGCCAACCGGGTGCCATGACTCGGCTGCAAAAGTCGGCGCTGGCGACACGGCGACATGAGCCGCGGGTGGCGCGGTTTTTGAGCCAGTCATACCCGACAATTGGGGTATTCCTTGCGCGATCCAATTGCGATGACTGCCCAATACCCGGACTCGATTCGATACAAGCGGCGTTTCCATAACTTGTGTTCGGAACCGCTCGAAGCCTATTTCAGCGAGCGGCGACTCAAACCTGAAATGTTTGCCACCAGTTGTACCGCGTGCTGGCGCGGCTACCGGGCAATCTGGGCGATCCGGCACGGCAGGCTCTACCTGGATTGGATTTCGCCTTGGCCTTGGCCCGGGCGTGGTTCCGCGGCAGCAACGAAGGCCGAGTCCGAAGAACTTTTCCAGCGATCGTTGTCCGCGATATTCCCCGGCGCAACCGCCCCGGTATTCGCCGAGTGGTTCTCGGGTGAGCTGGGCCTGTGGCCACGCAAATTTCTCCGCGATGTTCTATTGGGCTACGAATGGTTGTCCGAGTGCGAAGTCGTGCTGCTCGTCGAGCGCGGCAGGGTGATCGGAGAAAAGCCAAAGGCGAACGAGCCCGCGGGGGGATATGAGATTCCTTCGTTTCTCCGCAAGACGCCGTTGCCTTAGCGGGCGGTGCAGCGCAATGCGCATCGGACAAGAGTCGGCGCCGGCGATACGGAAACGCCGGCTATTGAAGTGCGCCGATCGCCAGGCCGACGACGACAGCCAGGACCGCCATTGCGACCAGTGTGGCGACGACGGCCTCCACGAACGGCAGCAAGGCGCGAAAGAGGCACATATCGGGCTCGTCGCGGCGCAAGCTCAAGGCGTCAGAAGCAGTGCGAACTCGATGCGGTCCCAAGGATTGTGCGATTCGTGCAGGGCGATGATCCCGGCGCTCACGGCGTGGCCGCTGTCGAGCAGGTGGCTGACGGCGGCATTGTCGATGCGCGGCACGTAGCCGAGCTTGCGGCCTTGCCAGTCGATGCGCACGGCGCGTTCGTCGTAGGCGTTTTCCGGTTCGCGTACCAGGTCCAGCGCGGCGCCGACCGCGAGCAGGGGCCACACCGCCTCGCCTTGGTGGTACTGGAAGCCCGCCACCGGCGAGCGCTGCAATTCGATCGGCGGCGTGGTTTCGGCCCGCGCGTCCGGCGCCGCGACGCCGATCCCGATCAGCGCGGCGATGCGTTCGATGAATGATCGTCTGTCCATGATGCCTCCCTGTGCCGGTTCGACATCAGCGTATCGCGCCGGTGGCTCAAATACGGAGCCACCAACGGCATATCATGCGGGATCAAGAGTCGGCGCCCCACGGGGACTTCCTGCGGTCGCTGGCGACACGGCGAGGAGGATGGGATGAACCGCACCGAACGTTTCTACCGCATCGACCAGATGCTGCACGAGCGCCATCTGGTGCCGATCGAGGTATTCCTCGAAGAGCTCGACATCTCGCGTGCGACCTTCAAGCGCGACGTGGAATACCTGCGCGACCGCTTGCACGCGCCCATCGTCTGGGACCGTTTCGCGGGCGGCTATCGCTTCGAGAGCGCGGCCGCCGGGCCCGCCTACGAATTGCCGGGGCTGTGGTTCACAGCGGGCGAGTTGTACGCGCTGCTGGCGGCGCAGCAACTGCTGGCCGACATCGAGCCGGGCATCCTTGCCGCGCAACTGGCGCCGCTGCAATCGCGGCTCGCGGCCCTGCTCGAAGCCTCGGGGCATTCGTCCGCGCAAATCGCGGAGCGCGTGCGCCTGATCGCGATGAACCGGCGCAGCGTCGAGCCGCGCTTTTTCAGCGAGCTGGCTCTGGCGCTGCTGGAACGGCGCCGGGTCGAGATCGATGCCTGGAATCGCGGCCGCGATACGCTGGACACGCGCGTCGTCTCGCCGCAGCGCCTGGTGCATTACCGCGACAACTGGTACCTCGATGCGTGGTGCCACTTGCGCGGCGCGCTGCGCAGCTTTTCGGTGGATGCGATCCAGCGCGTGGCGCCGCGCAAGGAGAAGGCGCGCGAGGTGGCGGCGGCGAAACTCGACGCGCATTACGGCACGTCCTACGGCATCTTTGGCGGCGCGCCGAAGGCCAGAGCGGTCCTGCGCTTCACCCCGGAACGCGCGCGCTGGGTGCGCGCCGAGCGCTGGCACCGCGAGCAACGGGGCGAACTACTGGCCGACGGCAGCTACCGGCTGACGGTGCCGTATGCCGACGAACGCGAACTGTTGATGGACATCCTGCGCCACGGCTCGCACGTGGTGGTCGAGGCGCCGGCCGCGCTGCGCAAACTGGTGGCGCGCGAGCTGGCGGACGTGGCGGCCAGCTATCGCTGACGCCGCCGCGTCAGTGTGTGTTCATCGCGTCCAATAAACCGCCGCGACGAAGGCGATGATCGCGAACGCGGCGTAGGTTTTCCACGGCCGTTCCTTCTCCGCGTAGGGATCGGACAGCGCGCGTTGCGCGCCTTCGGGCAGCTGGGCCATCTGCGTCAGCGAGGTGCCGAAGGGGATGTTGATGCGCGCGCGCGCATTCACCGCCCAGCCGTTGGCGTCGAGCACCGGGCCGAGGTTGCGGCTCCTGAGCTTGAACCAGGCCATGATCACGGCGGGTCCGGATATCAGCAGCATCAGGCCGGCCAGCGCGATCGGAACCTGCCACCAGTGCAGGCCGAGCAGGCCGGTGAGCATGGAGGCCACGGCGGTGCCAATGGCGCCGACCGCCAGGCCGATGGCGGCGAAGATGCCGGCGAATTTGCCGACGTCGAACGCCTGCTGAGCCGGCGCGGGCTTGGGTGCCGCGTCGGCCTTCTTCGCCGTGGCGGCAGCGGTTTCGGCGAGCTTGCCCTCTACCCCGGCGGCCTTGCTCGCGGCGAGCTTCTGCAGTTGTTCGCCGACCATGCGCGCGAGCTTCTTGTAGGGCGACCAGAAGGCCTGGCGCAGGCTGATGGGGTGGTCGACGATCTTGGTGATGGTGGCGTCCCAGTCGCGTCCCTGGCGGTCGTAGAACACGCCGTTGCGCAGCGCCATCAACTGGTCGGAATCGCCGGCGGTGAAGGCGGCGGCGATCGAGAGCTTTTCTCCGTTGCGCACGCAGTCGCAATACACCAGGCAGATGCGCGACAGCCCGGCCAGCGCCGCGTGCTTGCCGGCGTCGGCGACGGCGACGCAAAGTTCGGCGGAGCGCCCGTCGAGGTAGAGGGTGCCGATCTGGAACGTCGCCTTGCCCTGGCGCGTGTAGAAGTCACGGAAGGCGACAAAGTTGTTGGCCAGCGGCAGCAGGTCGCGCACATAGCGCGCCAGGCGTTCCAGGTCGCGCACCGCCTCGGCTTCGGGCGGCAACCCGGCCGGCTTGGCGGCCTGCCACGCGTTGTACACGGCGAGCTGGTCCTGCACCGCGAGCCAATCGCTTTCCGAAAGGCCGGGCCGCGCACCGAGCAGTGGCACCACCACGGCTTCGCGCAGGGCGCCGATGCGCTCTGCCCAGGCCGGGTTGATGCCGGAATCGATCCCCGCGCCGAGCGGCACCGTGGCGCCAGCGCCGACTCTTGCCAGCGGCAGTGCGGCGATGTCGGCATGGCCGTTGCTCAGCGTCGCGCCGCCGAGGGCCTTGAAGCTGTCGTCCGAGGCATTCATGGCCTGGCCGGCGCGTTCGTCGAAGGCGGCCAGCCGGCAGCGCACGAAGAAGTCGTCGAGCTTGTCCTTGACCGCGGCCAGCGCTGCGCACGCCGTTTCGGTGGCATCGCCCAGCGGCCGCGCCGCGCTGCCGGAGGCTTCCCAGGCGGCCAGCGCGCGCGCGGTGTATTCGGCCTCGGCGGCGCTCGCGGCGTCGACGCTGATCATCGCGCCGCCGTCGGGCAGCAGGCCCTTCGCGGCGGCGAGGATGGCCTCGTCCTTGATCGCGGCCAGGGGCACGCCGTTCAGCTTTTGCTCGAGCACCGCGCTGTCGGTCAGGCGTGCTGCCGCCCAGTCGATGGCGGCCAGCAGTTCCGGCGCCCGGATGTGGCCGTCGGCGTCGCTGTCGAGCAATTCAAGCGTGCGCGCGTCGAACTCGATGCCCTTGGTCGGGCAGGACAGGGCGACCCAAAGTTTCTGGTCGAGTTCCTTAAGGTTCAGCAGGTCGGCGGCGGTGTCGATCCGCACCTGGTCGAAACCGCCGGCGCGGAAGAACTTCCATTGATGGCTCATATCGTCTCCCTTTTATCGAATGCTTCGGTTTATGTCAGGCGTTGTCGCCGACGAATGGATTGCTGCGGCGTTCGGTGCCGAAGGTGGACATCGGCCCGTGGCCGGAAATGAACTGGACGTCGTTTCCCAGCGGCCAGAGCTTTTGGCGGATCGAGTCGATCAGCGCCTGGTGGCTGCCGCGCGGGAAATCGGTGCGCCCGATCGAACCGGCGAACAGCACGTCGCCGACCAGGGCCAGCTTCGACGCCGCGTGGAAGAACACCACGTGGCCCGGCGTGTGGCCCGGTGTGTGGAGCACGGAGAGGATTTCCTTGCCCACTGTCACGGTATCGCCGTCCTCCAGCCAGCGGTCGGGGATAAAGGGCCGCGCCGGCGGGAAGCCGAAGCTGCGGCTTTGCGCGACCAACTGGTCGATCCAGAAGCTCTCCTCGCGCTGCGGGCCCTCGATCGGCACGTCGAGCCGTGCGGCGAGTTCGCCGGCGCCGCCGGCATGGTCGATGTGGCCGTGGGTGAGGAGGATTTTCTCGATCGCGACGCCCTGGCGAGACGCGGCATCGGTCAGGCGTTCCAGGTCACCACCGGGATCGACGAAGGCGCCCTGCATGGTCTCGGTGCACCAGATCAGGGTGCAGTTCTGTTCAAAGGGGGTTACGGGAATGACGAGGTACTTCATGGTGACGCTCCTGGGTGTGAGGACCCATTCTGGAAGGGGGCGGGGTGCTTCGGCGGCGGCAACGGCATTGCGGACGGGACGTGGGATTCTATGCCGGCTTTGCGGTGATTTCCGCCAGTGCTGCCCGCGCCTGCGCGAATTCCAGCCGCTTTGCCCCAGGCCGGCTTCGGCGCCGGCAATCGTGCCGGCGCGGCCGGGGCATTGTCGAGCCATGCAGCAGGTACGCATGCGTCGTGCGCCGAGGTTTTCGATGCCGGACAAATGGCGCTGCGCGGCAATGGCCATGCGTTCCGTGTCGCCGTCGCGCATGGCCTCGGCCAGGACTCCGAAATGGCGTGGCGTGTCGGCGTCCGCAGCGCGCCTCGACGCCCGCGTCATGGGCGATGCCAGGCAGTCCCGGCATCCGGGCGGCGGTGAGGTCCTCGGTGAGCTTGGGGTCGGACACGTGTGCGATCTTCGATAGGTCAGGTCACGGTTGCGATCGGCTATGCCGATATGCCTTGCGGTCTTGCTCAGGTGTCAGGGCTATTTCTGGCAATGGCATTGAGTGATCGGTCCTGACGAACTTGTCACGCTTTCGTGCCGCATGGGCATGCGCGACGGCGTCGTGTGGATGATACTCAAGGATTGCCGCTCGCTGGCGGATTAGCGTTGCTGCGCAGGTTGATTCGCGACGAGCGAAATACCCGCGCGCGAGCCACGGTCGCTACTTTTCGCGGCAGGCCTCGACCAGGGCGCATCCGCAGTTATTTGAGTAGCGACCCGGCCAGTCGTTGGCGAAGCAGGACAATTCGCCGCCGCGGCCCGCAACCTCGCGCCTTGAATCCTCCGACAGGGGCCAGGCCGATTCGTCGCTGCGTTCGAAGGAGCAGACCAAGCCATACATTGGCGCCGAGGGAGCGCGCGCCTTCCATGTCGCGAACGGGCTGCCAAGCTTCCAGATTCCGCCCCAGCCTCCCTCGGGCGTGGATTGCACCCATGAGTCGATCCATGGCGTTACCACTTCCAGCACGCGTAGCCGATAGCGTTGCCCCTGGGCCGTGTCCACGCCGCTGCCTGTCCATTCCTGTGTCGCATCTACATGGAAGCGCCGGCAGGTGCCAGGTTCCAGCGGCTGTGCGGCTTGCTGCCGTTGAATGTATTCCTTCGGGCAACCCGGCGGCACCAGTCTTTCGGTGCAGGTCGCGCACGCCGAGAGGAAGCAAACGACGGGCAGATGAGCCCAAGGATTCATCGAGCGTATCCTCAGCGCGGCGCACGTCGCCGAGCTTTGAGTGCCTTCATTTCGACGGAATTTCGATGTTGGCGCCAGGTGCCTTTTCCAGGGCCAAGGTCGATAGAAAATGCGCCAGGTCGCGGTATGCCCAATAGGTCTGCTTTTTGGAGTCGAGCACGATTCCTAACGTCGTGTTGTTCGGAAACTTTCCGCTCAGCCAGCCTCCCCCGTCCTTTCCTTTTTGTTTCAGCAAGGCCATTGTCGTGCAGGGCATGGCTTTATTTGCCTCCTTGTCGCAAACAGGACCTTCCTTAAATTCTTCGGGTAGGCTGGACTTGACATACACAAGCTGCCCGATCGAGTGTCTTTCCTTGTCGTCAAGACGGTAGTACTTGCCAAAGAAGACGCTATGCGTTGCGTTCAGTGGATTGAAGATGCGCTGCTTTGCCTCCAGGGGATCGAACTTTGACTGGTAGTTCCGGCCGTCCGCGCATGGCGACCGGTGATGGTCGGTCCTGGTGCAAAGCCCGTCCAGCGAGATTCCTATCCCTTCCTTCGCCAGCCGCGCACTGGTCTTCTGCAAGTCGTCAAAGTCGCCATCGCCATCCTCCGTCGCGTCGAAAGCCAGGATGATGCCGACGCGTCGACGGATCAGGGAATAAATTCCCAAGTTGTCGATGTGGCCGCCGTCCGTCAGATATATCTCGGAGTTGCGCGCCGTGTTCCGTTCGCCATGCAGGTAATAGAGCGGCCAAGGAAGGGCGCGGTGAAAAACGCGCTCAGCACCGTCGAACACCGGATTGGAGATACGCAATCCGAGCGCGAAATTGCCGAGCTGCTCCGCGAGCCGGAAGGAGCATCTTGCCAGTTGATTCTTGACCGCCGCGGAATCGAAGGCCGCGCCCGAGGCGTGCACGGCCTGGAGCGGGTCCAGGTCGCGCGGGTACATCAGGGTGGGAGCCAGCCCCTTCGGACCTTTCACAACGTGATCCGTTCTGTGGAAATAGCCGAACAGCCCAGAGCCGTAACCGAATGGAGTGAATTCGAAAACATGCAGCCGGTGCTCGGGCGGCACTTCGTTGCCTGTGCATGCGGTCCAGAGGCTGTTGATCGGCAGGCCCATGGTGTTGATGATCCAGATCGGATATGGCCGCCTTTCTGCTTCCTTGGCATTCGCCGATTGTTTGTCCTTCCAGTATTGGAGTGTTCGCTCGGTCAGACTCTCCGGCTTATTCAGACTCTCCGACTTATTTGATTGCGAATAGTAGAGGCAGGACTTGGGGACGTTGCCTTGCTTGTCTTCCAGCGGCTTCCCGAGGCTACCCATTTCCTGGTTGCAGTCGGGCTGGCCTGAGGCGTCGGAACCCCACACCCGGTGAAGCGAACTGCGGTAGTAGGTGCCGTAAAACGATCCATTCCACGACCAGTCGAAAATCGTGTTTGCCACGTGGTGCGGAATCGCGGATAGGAAACCTGGCGCCCAAGGGCTGGGGTGTGACGGCAGCAGTGGGTAGGCGATCGCTCCTGCGAAGGGATACATCTTTACCAGGTACTCGGGCAGATTGTCGAGCAACTGGTTATCGGCTTCGGCCAACAGGTCCGTATGCGACGAAAGGTAGGTTTGGGCTGGGAACAGGCTTGCCCTGTCCTTGCCGTTGGCCGCGCCACCGTCAGACTGGCAGTCAATCGCATCGCCGATCGGCTTTAGTTTGTCGAACGATTCGTAGAGCCCCCCGTTCCTCCCCGGAAAGCAGTCATCGAATGGAGTTTGTTTGGGGGTCTTCCAAGCGTCGGATCGGGATAGCTGGGTGTAGTACCAGTACGCGGCGTAACCGCCTCCGGAGACGGTCGAAAGGTAGTGGACGTGCTTCAGGACGCCTTTGTTGTAGAGCGCCTTCAAGGCGCCGACCGCGAAAAAACCGGCTCGCGAACCGCCGCCCGACAGCGCGACGCCGAGTGTTTTGGAACCATTGTCCGACATGACCGCCGATGTTGCGAGGCCGAGGACATCCAGCTCGTGTCCGTAATCACATTCGAACGGATGCTTGGATTCTCCGGTCTTGTTTCCGCAATCGGTCTTGACGCCGGGATCCACCATCAGCAAAGCGATCTCGTGCCGCGGATGGAGCGCTTTTTCAACGGATACGAGTGATTCGGAAGGTTGATTTTCTGGTTCGGCAACCTTGCTTCGCCAATGTTTGATTGCCTGTGCTCCCGCCTTGACGACGGTCGGCGAGTCCGCGGGATAAGGTGCTCCAAGCATGAAATTGGATGGCAGTGCGGTGTTGTTGCCGTTAAGGACCAGCCCTGAGCAGGCGGCGTTGAGCACGGACAGCGCGACGAGCGTCACCCACGAGAAGGCGGGGCACATGGGCCGACCGATGCAGCGCGAAGAGTCGGTTGGCATTCCGTGTTCCTCCCTGGCGCAATTGACAAAGGCAGGTCACCGAACAGGCTGGCTGGCGGCCGCTTACCTGGTGGCCGCTCCGTCGGTTTATGCGCAAATACTATCAGAACAGACGTCCGTCATGCAAACATCCGTCATGCATCACGGAAGGCGCGGTGAAACGGGGCTTCTGCTCAGTTGGCGAGGCCGCGGCGGTAATGCACGGCTTCGGCGACATGCGCGGCGGACAGCGGCAGGCCTTCGGCGAGGTCGGCCAGGTCCGCAATCGTGCGCGCCACCTTGAGGATGCGATGATAGGCCCGCGCGGTCAGGCCAAGCTGCCGCATGGCGCGCTTGAGCAGGGCCGCGCCGTCGCGGTCGGGCAGGCAATGCATGTCGATTTCGTCGGGCGCGAGCAGCGCATTGGGCTTGCCCTGGCGTCGCTGCTGGCGCTGCCGCGCGGCACCCACGCGAGCGCGCACGATGGCCGAGGATTCACCGTCGCCGCGCGCGGCGAGGTCGGCTTCGGCCACTGCAGGCACGTCGAGCATCAGGTCGATGCGATCGAGCAAGGGTCCCGACAGCTTGCCGCGATAGCGTGCAACCTGGTCCGGGGTGCAGCGGCATTTGCCGGAGGCATGTCCGAGCCAGCCACAGGGGCAGGGGTTCATCGCCGCGACGAGTTGGAAGCGCGCGGGGAATTCAGCGCGGCGCGCGGCGCGGGCGATGTGGATCAGTCCGCTTTCCAGCGGTTCGCGCAGGGCTTCGAGCACGCCGCGCTGGAACTCCGGCAATTCGTCGAGGAACAGCGTGCCGTGATGTGCCAGCGAGATCTCGCCCGGTCGCGGCGTACCACCGCCCCCGACCAAGGCGGCACTCGATGCGGAATGGTGCGGCGCGCGAAACGGACGCTGCTTCCACTGCGCGAGCGTGAAGCTTCCAGCCAGCGAATGCACTGCGGCGGACTCCAGCGCTTCGGCGTCGGTCATCGGCGGCATCAGGCCGGGCAGGCGTTGTGCCAGCATCGACTTGCCGGCGCCGGGCGGCCCGCTCATGAGCAGGCTGTGGCCGCCGGCAGCGGCGACTTCCAGCGCGCGCTTGGCCTGCGCCTGGCCCTTGACCTCGGCGAGATCCGGATACCATGCAAGAGTCGGCGCTGGCGATACGGCGAACGGAGCCAGGATCTCACGGCCGACGAGGTGGGCGCAGACCTGCAGCAGGGTGCGCGCCGGCAGGATGTTCATGCCCTCGATCAGGGCCGCTTCCGGCGCACTTTCCAGCGGCAGGACGAAGGCGCGCGCGCCGCCGCTGCCGGCCTGGCAATGGATCGCAGCGCACATGGCCAGCGTGCCGCGCACCGCGCGCAGGTCGCCCGACAGCGCCAGTTCGCCGGCGAATTCGTGTTCGTCCAGGTTCGCCGCCTTGACCTGCCCCGAGGCGACCAGGATGCCCAGTGCGATCGGCAGGTCGAAGCGGCCGGATTCCTTGGGCAAATCGGCCGGGGCGAGGTTCACGGTGATGCGGCGTTGCGGAAACTCGAAGCCGCAGTTCTGGATCGCGGCGCGCACACGGTCACGCGCCTCCTTGACTTCGGTATCGGGCAGTCCGACCAGGGTAAATGACGGTAGCCCAGCGGCGAGATGGACTTCGACCGTGACTTCCGGGGCCGCGAGGCCCGCCAACGCTCGCGAGCGGAGGACTGCGAGCGACATCGAAATCCTAGCTTGGGACAGCGGGCTGTCGGCGTGCTTCCAGTTCGGCGACCCGGGCTTCCAGCGCATCGAGCTTGGCCCGGGTGCGCGCCAGCACTTCGCGCTGCACGTCGAATTCCTCGCGGGTCACCAGATCGAGCTTGGCGAACAGTCCGGCCAAGGCCGCGCGCAGGTTTTTTTCCACCTCGCCGGCAGGGGTCGCGGCCAGCAGCGAGGAGACGCGGGTGGACATTTCGTCGAGCAGTTTTGGATTCAGCATGGGCGGATTCGCAATGACGGGCAATACGGGTTTAGGGGTGGCGGATGCTGGCGTCGAGTCGGAAACGGTGTCATTGGCTGCGCGAAAAACCCGCTCCGGATCGATCGGGCAGACGCGAAGCGATCACGGCAAAAGTCTAGCACAGCGTCAGGCGCGACCGTCCGCGACGGCCATCACGCACCGCAATGGTGCAATTGGTCGGCGTTCGCAACCCGGCTTGGTGCGAGTTGTCGACATCGCACCGCAGAAATGTTTGTACCTTATTGAATATTAAACGCTAATTTAATTGGCACGGTCTCTGCATTGATGGGCCTGTAATTTTCAATTCTTTATTGGAGCCCACCATGCGCAAATCCCTGATCGCCGTCGCCATCGCCGGCCTGTTTTCCGTTCCCACCGTCGTCCTGGCCCAGGCCGCCGTCGCGCCGTCCAGCCCGCACACCTTCACCGGCAACGTAGGTTTCGCCACCGATTACCTGTATCGCGGCATTTCGCAGACGTCCGGCAAGCCGGCCTTGCAGGGCGGTTTCGACTATGCCCATTCGAGCGGCCTCTATGCCGGCACCTGGGCATCCAATGTCAGTTGGATTCAGGATGGCTTGAACGTTCCGGGCGCGACGCAGACCACCAGCGCCGGCCTCGAAATCGATGTCTATGGCGGCTACAAGGGCACGGTTACGGGCGACCTCGGCTTCGACGTCGGCGTCCTGACCTACAACTATCCGGGCAAGAACAAGACGCCCGGCGGCATCCTGAAGCAGGACACCCAGGAAATCTACGGCGCATTGAGCTGGAAGTGGCTTACCGTCAAGTATTCGCATTCGCTTGGCGCGCTGTTCGGCTGGGCCAAGACCCCGTCCGCCACCGCCAACCAGAAGACGTCGGGTAGCGGCTACCTCGAACTCAACGCCGCCTACGATCTGGGCAGCGGCTGGGGCATCTCGGGTCATGTCGGCCACCAGAAGGTCAAGGGCTATGGCGACGCTTCCTACACTGATTACAAGGTTGGCGTCACCAAGGACCTCGGCTTCGGTGTGGTGGGTCTCGCCGCGTCGACGACCAATGCCAAGGACGACTGCGGCGCCGCCGCCGCCGGTGCCGCAGCCCAGAATCCTTACTGCTGGGGTGGTGGTGTGGCCGGAGCCGTCAATTACAGCGCCGGCAAGAGCACGGCGGTCCTGACTTTCAACAAGACGTTCTGACAGGTTTGAATGAAGGTTCCGCTGGCGACCCGGCCGGCGTCGGCGGAACGGACAGCAAAGCCCAATACCTCCAATTCATTAAAGGAAACAGCCATGAAACTCGTCACCGCCATCATCAAGCCGTTCAAGCTTGACGAGGTACGCGAGGCCCTCGCCGCCGTCGGCGTGCAGGGGATCACCGTCACCGAGGTCAAGGGATTCGGCCGCCAGAAGGGTCATACCGAGCTCTATCGCGGCGCCGAATACGTCGTCGATTTCCTGCCCAAGGTCAAGGTCGAAGCCGCGATACGCGACGATCTGCTCGACCAGGTCATCGAAACCATCGAAAAGGCAGCCAGCACCGGCAAGATCGGCGACGGCAAGATTTTCGTCTTCGACGTCGAACAAGTCATCCGCATCCGCACCGGCGAAACCGGTGAGGAAGCCCTGTAAGGGAGAGTCGAAATGAGAAAGCTATTTGCAACCCTGCTGACGGTGCTCGCCGTCGGCTTTGCCGGTGGCGCATTGGCTGCCGACGAAAAGCCGGCCGGGATGTCGGGAATGTCCGGAACGAGCGGCATGGCCGGCATGGAGGCCGCTGGTCCGGCCGCCGCTCCCGCTGCAGCTCCTGCCGCTGCGGCAGCACCCGTGCCCAACCGCGGCGACAATGCCTGGCTGATGGTGGCCACGGCCTTCGTCATCCTGATGAGCATTCCCGGCCTCGCGCTGTTCTATGGCGGCCTGGTGCGCAGCAAGAACATGCTCTCGGTCTTGATGCAGGTGTTCATCATCTTCTCGGTGATCAGCGTGCTGTGGGCCGTGTATGGCTACAGCGTGGCCTTCACCGAGGGCAACCGCTTCTTCGGCAGCCTCGACAAGCTGTTCCTCAAGGGCATCACGCCGGATTCGGTGGCCGCCACCTTCAGCAAGGGCGTGGTTGTCTCCGAGTTCATCTTCGTCGCCTTCCAGGGCGCCTTCGCGGCCATCACCTGCGGCCTGATCGTCGGCGCCTTCGCCGAGCGCATCAAGTTCTCCGCGGTGCTGCTGTTCATGGTGCTGTGGTTCAGCTTCAGCTACCTGCCGATGACGCACATGGTCTGGTACTGGACCGGTCCGGATGCCTACACCACGGCGGAAGCCGCGAAGCAGGCCACCGCTACCGCCGGCTACCTGTTCCAGGAGGGCGCGCTCGACTTCGCCGGCGGTACCGTGGTGCATATCAATGCCGCGGTCGCCGGCCTGGTCGGCGCCTACCTGGTCGGCAAGCGCGTCGGCTACCGCAAGGACTCGATGGCCCCGCACTCGCTGACCATGACCATGATCGGCGCCTCGCTGCTGTGGTTCGGTTGGTTCGGCTTCAACGCCGGTTCGGCGCTGGAAGCCAACGGCACGGCGGCCCTGGCCTTCGTCAACACCTGGCTGGCGACCGCCATGGCGGCGACCTCCTGGATGGTGACGGAGTGGCTGGTCAAGGGCAAGCCCTCGATGCTCGGTGCGGCCTCCGGTGCTGTTGCCGGCCTGGTGGCGATCACTCCGGCGGCCGGTTTCGTCGGCGTGGTCGGCGCCCTGATGATCGGCCTCGCCGCCGGCGTGGTCTGCCTGTGGGGTGTCAATGGCCTGAAGAAGCTGCTCGGCGCCGATGACTCGCTCGACGTGTTCGGCGTGCATGGCGTCGGCGGCATCCTCGGCGCGCTGCTGACCGGCGTGTTCGCGGCGCCCAGCCTGGGCGGCAGCGGCATCTACGACTACGTGGCGAACAAGGTCGCGGACAACTACGACATCATGGGCCAGGTCATCATCCAGGCCACCGGCGTCGGCGTGACCCTGATCTGGTCGGGCACCGTGGCTTTCATCTGCTACAAGATCGTGGATATCGTCGTCGGCCTGCGCGTGCCGGAAGACGAAGAGCGCGAGGGCCTGGACATCACCTCGCACGGCGAATCGGCCTACCACAACTGAAATGAGCTGAGCTTCTCCCTGGCCCCTTCCGCAAGGAAGGGGTGCCCGCAGCGCTCTCCCTGCTGCGGTTTTCATCGGGCGCCCTTCGCGGCGCCCGTTTTACTTGCGAAACGCCAGGCAGGGATCGGCGCGTTCCGCGCGCGGAGTGAACCAGATGATGTCGTAGGGCGCGATGTTGCCGACGCGCTCGGTCTCGTACTGTGCCGGCGCCGTCTTGCCAGCGCCGACTTCCACGAAGCCGATCGAGAGCACGCGCGTGCCGGGGCGGCGCGCCGCCAGGTAGAGCGGCACACCGACATCCCGTCGCGCATGGCCGCGACCGAGGATGAAGACCACGCCCTGGTCGATTCTGTCCAGTGCCGCATCGGCCAGCGTCGCATCGCGCAAGCGCTGTGCGCGCACCAGTCCGTCGCGCAGTTGCGGGGTGACCATGCCGCAATGCGAGGCCCCGATCACTTCGGTCATGTAGCTTTGCCTATCATCGTTCCAGGTGGTTTCGAGCGCGAGTCGTCGCAGTTCGCCGGCGGCCATGGATGCAAAGCCCTCGCGTACCACCGGTCGGGCGGACGCCCACGGCAGGTTGGCCGCCTGCAGGGTCAGTCCCGCGGTAGCGGCCAGCGCCACCAGCGGCTGGTACTGCGGCCACTCCCAGCCGTGCATCAGCGGTGCCAGGTCGCGGCTGCTGCGACGCGCTTCCTCCAGCGCGGATTGCTGGTCGATGTCGAACTGCTCCATCAGCAGCGCCGGGCGGGCGCCGGCATCGATGCGGGCCTGCAGCAGCCTGGCCTGCAAACGATGGTGTTCCGGGTTGTCGTGGATCTCGCCCAACAGCACGGCGTCGGCGCCAGCGGCGCGACGCAGCAGTTCGGCGTCGTCGATGAAGCCTTGCACGGAGGTGTCCCATAGCCTGCCGGCCAGCGGATGGTCGGTATCGCGCAGCGTGCCAGGGACGATGGTCGCGCAACTCGCCAGCAGAAGCGCCACCAGGCCACTCATCAGCGTGCCGCGCCGTGCGGGAATTGTCGCGGGTTTCATCCGCCGATCATAGCAAGCGGCGTGGTTTTCCCCGTTGGCAGGGCGTGGCGCCGATCCGTCCTCTGGGTTACGGCTTGCCGCCTTGCCGGTCCAGCATGTCGAGGATGCCCTGCGCCGGGGCGATGCCGGCCTTGGCCGCAAGATTCAGCCAGCGCCGCGCTTCGTCCGGGTTCTCGGCGGTGCCGCGGCCGGCGACATAAAGCCGGCCGACGTTGAACTGCGCCGGCGGGAACCCCGCCCGCGCGGCTGCCAGGTAGTGTTCGAAGGCGGCTTTTTCATCCTGGGCGACACCGCGCCCGCGCTCGTGGAATTCGCCGAGGTTGTTGCGCGCCGACGGTTCGCCTCGCCCGGCGGCATCCCGGTAGTACTGCCCGGCGCGCTCCAGGTCGACCTTGCCGCCGATGCCTTCGGCATGCATCCAGCCGAGCAGGGATCGCGCGCTGGCCCTGCCTTCGCGCGCAGCCCGTTCGAGCTGTTCGAAGGCGCAGGTGGCATCGGGCGGCTCCGCATCGAGGCAGATTCGGCCAAGGCGCTCGATGGCGGCGGCATGCCCGGCGTTTGCCGCGTCGCGGAACAGCGTCAGCGCGCGCGCCGGGTCGCCGGCCTCAATGCATTGGGCATGGCGGAACTTCGCGCCGCCGAATCCCTTTTCGAGCGCCGCGGCAAAGCGCGGGCAGGCGCGCTCGATGCTGCGCTCGTCGAAGAGGCCGTGCAGTTCGAAGGTTCCCAAGGCGAACTCGGCAGCCCCGATACCGCGTGCCGCCATGGCCTCCAGTCCCGGTCGGGTGCCTGTCATTCGCGTTCGGATCAATTCCCGGTAGGCGCCGAAAAGATTGTCGTCACCGCGGGAAAGGGCGCGTTCGGCGCCGCGCGCCGCGCGCAGTGCAAGCTCGGCAAGCTTCTGCTGCGACTGTCCGTCATCGGGACGGCTACCGAGTAGGTTACTCAAGCCGAGTGCTTCTTCACCGATGAGTTCCATTTCGGCTACCGGATCGAGTTGCGGCAGAAGCGCCACTTTGGGCTTGGAGTGCTTCAGCGCCTTGGCTGCGCGCGATTTCGATGCCGCTGCCCTGGCTTTGGATTTGCTCTTCGACGCCTGTGCCGTCGTCTTGCGCGGTCTGGATACCTTGGATTTCTGCTTGGCAGCCGGCGCGGCAAGCTTGCGCTCCGTGGTCTGTGCGCAGGCCTCGCCGGGCATCAGTATGCCAATTGCAAACGACAGCAACAGACAGGCCGGAACGGGGCAATACTGCTTGAAATCAGAAAGTAACGACATATTGACGAAGTCATGTCTGTCTTGTGGCGATGTTATGCGAAAAGCTGTGCTGGCGGGCGTACTCCGTAGACGACCGTCCACAATCGAGCCAGCTGCTGGAGTGATTTCCATCCGGATTCGACCCTCCTTGATCGGCGCGCCTGCGGCCCGCCGGTGACATGGTCGGTCTCAGGCGGCCGTCAGCGCCGCTTCCGGCGTGAGGATGCGAAAAATCCCGCGCAAGCGGTCGCGACGGGCCAGGCGCAGCAAATCCTTGTCTGCCGTGACCAGATAGTCGGCGCCGGCATCACGGGCCAGTTCGAGGAATTTCTGGTCGTCGCGGTCCCTGCAGCGCGGCAGGCTGACGAGCGGCCCCGGGCGCGCCCCGTCAAGCGGTATGACCTTCGACTCATAGGCAGCGCGGGCCGCTTCCTGCCGCTCTTCGGTCAGTGCGAAGAGCGGATAACCCAATACCCGGCGAAATTCGTCGAGGCAGGGCGCGTCGCTGTATGCCTGCCATTCGCCGCATTCGATCCTTGCCCGTAGCGGAGCAAAGCGGCTGTCGGCGAACACGTAGAGCGACACCAGCACGTTGGTATCGAGTACCACCTTGCGCTGCGGCCCCTGAAAGCATACGGGCTTGGGGTCGATCGATCCCAAGCCCGTGGTGTGATCCGGAGGGCCGTCCCGCGACGGGACGCCCTGCGGCTTCGTGCTCACTTCTTCTTCTTCGGTGCGTCGAGGCGGAACTTGACGAAGGAGCCGGGCGCATCTTCCAGCGCCTTGAACTTGCCCTTGGCGGGGTCGCGCGCCGGCACTTTCTCGTCGTTGAGCCGGGTAATCCACTTCTGCCAGTCGGTCCACCAGGAACCCTCGTGCTGCTTCGCGCCGGCAAACCACTCGTCCGGCGTCTCGGGGCGCTCGTCGTTGGTCCAGAAGCCGTACTTGTTGGCCGACGGCGGATTGACGATGCCGGCGATGTGGCCGGAGCCGCCGAGGACGAAGCGCACCGGGCCGCCGAGCACCGTGGAGCCGAGATACACGCTGCGCCAGGGGGCGATGTGATCCTCGATGGTGGAGATGAAATAGCACGGGGTCTTGACCTTGGAGATGTCGATCGGCGTTTCCAGCAGGGTGATGCCGCCCGGTTCGCGCAGCTTGTTGTTCAGGTACATGTTGCGCAGGTAGTAGCTGTGCATCTTGTACGGCATGCGTGTCGAGTCGGAATTCCAGTAGAGGAGGTCGAAGGGGAAGGGTTCCTTGCCCATCAGGTAGTTGTTGACCACGAAGGTCCAGATCAGGTCGTTGGAGCGCAGCATGTTGAAGGTGGTGCCCATCTCCGAGCCTTCGAGGTAGCCGCGTTCCTCCATCTTCTTTTCCAGGCTGGCGATCTGGCCTTCGTCGATGAAGACGCCGAGTTCGCCGGGAATGGAGAAGTCGAGCAGGGCGACGAAGAAGGTGGCGGAGACGATGCGCTTGTCCTTCTTTGCCGCCATGTAGCCCATGGTCGAGCCGAGCAGCGTGCCGCCGAGGCAGTAGCCGATCAGGTTGACTTCCTTTTCGCCGGTCTGCTGGCAGACCACGTCGATGGCGGTCAGCGCGCCTTCGGTCATGTAGTCGTCGAAGCCCTTCTTGGCCAGCTTGGCATCGGGGTTCACCCAGGAAATGACGAACACGGTGTGGCCCTGGTCGGTGCACCACTTGATCCAGGAATTGCTTTCGCGCAGGTCGAGGATGTAGTACTTGTTGATCCAGGGCGGGATGATCAAGAGCGGCCGCTTGTACTGCTCCCTGGTGGTCGGGCTGAACTGGATCAACTGGATCATCTCGTTCTGGAAGATCACCTTGCCCGGCGTCGAGGCGACGTTCTTGCCCATCTCGAAGGCCGAGGGGTCGGTCATCTTGACGCGCAGCTGGCCGTCGCCTTCCTCGATGTCACGCAACAGGTTGTTGAAGCCCTTGAGCAGGTTCTGGCCGTGGCTCTTGACCGTCTCGCGCAGCACTTCGGGGTTGGTCATGGCGAAATTGGACGGCGCCAGCGCATCGATGAACTGGCGGGTGAAGAAGTTGACCTTCTTTTTCGAAATGTCGTCGAGGCCCTCGACATTGCCCACCGAGTCATGGATGTGGCGGGCGGTGATCAGGTAGGACTGCTTGACGAAATCGAACAGGAAATGCTCTTCCCATTCGGCGTCGGCGAAGCGCTTGTCGCCCCTCTTCGGTTCCGCCACGGGTGCGCCCTGCATGCCCATCATGCGCATGGTCGAGTGCTGCCACAGCGAGAAGTAGTCCCACACGAGGTTCATCTGGGACTGTGCCAGCTTGTAGGGATTGGCCAGCATCTTGGCCATCATGTCCATGAAGGCCTGGGCAATGCCGAGGTCGTCGGAAGGCGCGGAAATGCCCTTTTTCATCTGCCGCTTCATGTGGTCGGTGATCAGGTGCGAGGCGCGCTCGGCTACCTCGGCATACGTCTTGGCGATTTCCTTGGGATCGGGCAAGGCATGGGCTTCTTTGGCGGACATGGGGGCTCCTAGGGTTGGCTGACGAAACGGATCAAACCGGTTTCTTCGATGCGCTGCAATTTTCCTGCGTGTTCCAGGTAGTTCAGGTGGGCGATGGATTCGCCCATGGCAAACATGGTCTGGTGCGGGTCCGGGATTTCGCGGTCGAACAGTACCGGAATCAGGTCGGCCGCCGACTTGGGCGTGCCGCGGCAGGCGTCCAGCAGCAAGGCGCAGCGTTGCGCGTGGTGCGCATGCAGTTGCTCGACGCGGGCGTGGAGGCCGCGGAAGGGGCGACCGTGCGAAGGCAGCACCAGCGTGTCGACGGGCAGGGCGAGGTATTCGTCGATCGAGGCGAGGAACAGTCCCAGCGGGTCCGCCAGCGGCGTGCTGGCCATCACCGAAATATTGGTCGAAATGCGCGGCAACAGCATGTCGCCGGAAATCAGCACGCCGAGTTCGGCGCAATACAGGCTCATATGTTCCGGCGCGTGGCCATGGCCGACGATGGTGCGCCATTCGTGCTCGCCGATGCGCAGGCGCTGGTCGGGGAACAGGCGCCGGTAGGTGGCGGGTATCTCCGGCACGCCGCGCTTGTAGCCGTTGCCGCGCTGGACCAGGCCGTCCATGCGTGCCGCATCGAGCCCGTGCCGGCGAAAGAATTCGACCATGGCACTGATGCGGTAGCCGGCCACCTGCTCCACCATCATGTGCGCCGCGAGGTATTCGCCCTGGGCGATCCACAGCCCGGCGCCGGTTTCCTGCTCCAGCCAGGCCGCCAGGCCCAGGTGGTCGGGATGGCAGTGGGTGACGATGACGCGTGTCAAAAGCCGTTCCGTCAGCGCCGACTTCCATGCGTCCTTGATCGGATCCTGGGCAAAACCGGTATCGACCGCCGCGTAGCCGTCACCGTCGGCCAGCAGCCAAAGGTTGATATGGTTCAGCGCGAAAGGCAGCGGCATGCACAGCCATTCCACGCCGGGTACGAGCGTAACCGCCACGCCCGGAGCCGGCGAGGTTTCGTGGGGATAGGCGATGGGGGCGTTCAAGCCGCGGTTCTTTGCATCGTGATCGGAATTCTGCTTAACTTGTCGGCAGTAGGTCTGTCATCATATCCAATTTTCGGGATTTTATGTGCGGTGCAGCATAAACCGCGTGCCGGTCGGTTCACCATGAACGATACTCAAACCATCACCGAGCTGGCCCGCGATTTTGGCGTCACGACGCGCGCCATCCGCTATTGGGAATCCCACGGCCTGGTTTCGCCGGCACGCGAAGGTGGCAATCGCATCTATAGCAAGCGCGATCAGACACGCCTCAAGCTTGCCCTGCGTGGCAAGCGCCTGGGCCTCAGCCTGGCCGAGATCAAGGACCTGATCGACATGTACGACACGGCAGAGGACGAGTCCACGCAGCTCTTGTCCTTCCTCGGCGCTCTGGAACAGCGTCGCGCCGCGCTGGAGCAGCAGCGCGACGACATCGAGGCCGTGCTCAAGGAAATCACCCGTTTCGAAAGGCAGTGCCGCGACATGCTCGAGGCCGATCGGGCAGCCGCCAAGGCACCGCGCAAGAAAGTCCGTGGTAGTTGACGTTGACGTCAACGTCAACGTCAACTACCATTCGACATCCGCTTCCCCGGCCGGAGGAAACATGCCCCACACCGCACGTCCCGCCCAGAAAAGCTTCGAGCCGCGCAATCCCGACTGGGAAGCCACCGTGCGCGGCAGCTTTGCCCGGCAGACGGTAATGACACTGATCGGAGCCGAAATGGGCGCCCTGGCCCCCGGGCATTGCGAGATCCGCCTGCCTTTCCGCGCCGACCTCACCCAGCAGAACGGCTACTTCCACGCCGGCATCACCGCCACCATCGTCGACAGCGCCGGCGGCTACTCCGGCCTGACGCTCATGCCGGCCGGGTCCGACGTGCTGACCGTGGAATTCAAGCTCAACCTGCTGGCTCCCGCCGACGGCGACTACCTCGTCGCCGAGGGGCAGGTGCTGAAAACCGGGCGCAATCTCGTGATATCGCGCGGCGAGGTCTACGCGATCAGGAACGGCCACGCCACCCACTGCGCCACGATGCAGCAGACCCTCATGACCATGCATGCCAAAAAGGAAAAATGATGCTCGGACTCAATTTCGACCTAGGTGAAGACATCGACATGCTGCGCGACGCCATCTGGGCCTTCGCGCAGAAGGAAATCCTGCCGCGCGCCGCCGAGATCGATCGCGACAACCTCTTCCCCGCTGACCTGTGGAAGAAGTTCGGCGACATGGGTTTGCTCGGCATGACGGCCGACGAGGAATACGGCGGCACCAAGATGGGCTACCTCGCGCACATTGTCGCGATGGAGGAAATCTCGCGCGCCTCGGCCTCGGTCGGCCTGTCCTACGGCGCCCATTCCAACCTCTGCGTGAACCAGATCCGCCGCAACGGAAGCGAGGCGCAGAAGCGGAAATACCTGCCCAGGCTGATTTCCGGCGAGCATGTTGGGGCGTTGGCGATGTCCGAGCCGGGCGCCGGTTCCGACGTGGTGTCGATGAAGCTGCGCGCCGACCTGAAAGGCGACCGCTACGTCCTCAACGGATCGAAGATGTGGATCACCAACGGCGGCGATGCCGACACGCTGGTGGTGTACGCCAAGACCAATCCCGAGGGCGGCGCCAAGGGCATGACTGCCTTCATCGTCGAGAAGGGCTGCAAGGGCTTCTCCAAGGGCCAGCACCTCGACAAGCTCGGCATGCGCGGTTCCAACACCTATCCGCTGTTCTTCGACGACTGCGAAGTGCCGGTGGAAAACGTCCTGGGCGGCGAAGGCAACGGCACGCGCGTGCTGATGTCGGGCCTCGATTACGAGCGCGCCGTGCTTTCCGGCGGACCGCTGGGCATCATGGCCGCCTGCATGGACGTGGTGCTGCCCTTCATCCACGAGCGCAAGCAGTTCGGCCAGAGCATCGGCGAGTTCCAGTTGATGCAGGGCAAGCTGGCCGACATGTACTCGACCTGGCAGGCCACGCGTGCCTATGTCTATGCGCTGGGCAAGGCCTGCGATCGCGGCGACCATGCAAGAACCCTGCGCAAGGACGCCGCCGGCG
Organism: Sulfuritalea sp.; assembly: GCF_017302275.1. Taxonomy (GTDB): domain Bacteria; phylum Pseudomonadota; class Gammaproteobacteria; order Burkholderiales; family Rhodocyclaceae; genus Sulfuritalea. The sequence goes on along the minus strand of NZ_JAFLDR010000015.1, from coordinate 51,462 downwards.
CCATTCTCTACTCGGCGGAAAAGGCCACCTGGATGGCCGGAGAGACGATACAGGCCCTGGGCGGCGTCGGTTACACCAACGAATATCCCGCGGGCCGCCTCTGGCGCGACGCCAAGCTGTACGAAATCGGCGCCGGAACCAGCGAGATCCGCCGCATGCTGATCGGGCGCGAACTCTACAACGAGACCATGTGAGCGCCATGAGCGGCAACCTACAGATCTGGCACGAACAGGAAGCCGCCGTGCGCGCCAGTGCCGGCAGCATCGGCACGCTGGCGCTGGAAACCCTGCGCGAGTACTCCGGGCTGGAAATCTTCCGCAAGATGATCGCCGGTGAGTTGCCCTATCCACCGATCGCCGACACCCTGGGCTTCATGCTGATCAGCGCCGACAAGGGCCACGTGGTGTTCCAGGGCACGCCCGAGCATCGCCACTACAACCCGATCGGCTCGGTGCATGGCGGCTTCCACGCCACGCTCCTCGACTCCTGCGTCGGCTGCGCGGTACACACCACCCTTGAAGCCGGACAGGGCTACACCACGCTGGAACTCAAGGTGAATTACGTGCGCGCCCTGACCGATCGCGTCGGCCCGGTGCGTGCCGAAGGCAGGGTGATCCACGTCGGCAAGCAGGTGGCGACCGCCGAGGGGCGCATCGTCGATGTGCAGGGCCGCCTCTACGCGCACGCCTCCACCACCTGCCTGGTGTTCCCGCTCTAGACCGCCATGACGACACTCCTCGACACCTATCGCGGCACGGTCTATCCGTGGCACTGCGACCACATGAACCACATGAACGTGATGTTCTACGTCGGCAAGTTCGACGAGGCGACGTGGAACCTGATGTCGCACATCGGCATGAATGCGGCCTTCCTGCGCAAACACCATCGCGGCATGGCGGCGGTCGACCAGCGGATCAGCTACCAGCGCGAACTGCACGCCGGCAACACGGTGGCGATTCGCACCGGCATCGTTTCCGTCGGCGAAAAGAAGGTCATCTTTTTCCACGAAATGCGCAACGCCGACACCGATGAGGTCTCTGCGGTCACCCTGCTGACAGGCGTCCACATGGATACCCAGATCCGCAAGGCCTGCCCCTTGCCGGAAGGCGTGCGCGATCTGGCCCGGGAACTCATGGCGGACTACGTTCTGCCGTGGTCGTCCTGATTTGCATGGCTTGACCCTGAGGGAACCGGTTCATGGCTGAAGCAAGGACGAAAGTCGGCGCTGGCAGGACGGCGATCCGCGTGATCGGCGCCGAGCACCCCGCGGAACTGGAACAGGTGCGCCAGTTCTTCCGCAACTACGCGGCCTGGCTCGGCGTCGATCTCTGTTTCCAGAATTTCGACGAGGAAATGGCCAGCCTGCCCGGACGCTACTCGGCGCCGGAAGGCCGCCTGTTCTACGCCACGGTCGACGGCAGGGGGGCCGGTTGCGTCGGCATCCGGCCGTATTCGGAAGGCGTCTGCGAACTCAAGCGCCTCTATGTCGACCCCGCCTTTCGTGGCCTCGGCGTCGGTCGCGACCTGGCCCTGGCTGGGATCCGCGCGGCCCGCCAGATCGGCTACCGCAGGATCATGCTCGACACGCTGCCGGCGATGCGCATCGCCGTCAAGCTGTACCGCGAACTGGGCTTCGACGAGGCCCCGGCCTATTACCAGACGCCGGTCGAGGGTACGCAGTTCCTCGCCCTTGATCTCGAAAACTGGTCCGAGGACGAGATCAATAATCGCAGCCTGCACCACCTGTTCGACTTCAATCGCGCCTGGTCGAACAAGATGCGCGAGGTCGATCCGGGCTATTTCGAGAAGCTCTCCCACCTGCAGACGCCCGAACTGCTGTGGATCGGCTGCTCGGATTCGCGGGTACCGGCCAACGAAATCGTCGGCCTGCTGCCGGGCGAGGTTTTCGTCCATCGCAATGTCGCCAACGTCGTGGTGCATACCGACCTCAACTGCCTGTCGGTGATCCAGTTCGCCGTCGACGTGCTCAAGGTCAAGCACATCATGGTGGTCGGCCACTACGGTTGCGGCGGCGTCAAGGCTGCACTCGACGGTGCGCGCGTCGGCCTGGTCGACATCTGGCTGCGCCACGTGCGCGACGTGCGCGCCAAGCATCTGGCCGAAATCGACAGGCTGCCGCCGGAGGCAAGGCACGACAGGCTGTGCGAACTCAATGTGCTGGAACAGGTCGCCAACGTCTGCCAGACCTATGTCGTACAGGATGCCTGGCAGCGCGGCCAGCCCCTGACCATCCACGGCTGGATCTACGGCCTCAAGGATGGCCTGATGCGCGATCTCGACATCACCGTCAACGCCGCCGACCAGCTTCCCGGCCGCTATACCGTTGCGCTTTCAACCTTGAATTGAAGGAACCGCCATGTCCGACCCCATCGTCATCGTCTCCGCCACCCGCACTCCCATGGGCGGCTTTCAGGGCGACTTCGCGTCCCTGACCTGCGCCCAGCTGGGCAGCGTCGCCATCAAGGCCGCCGTCGAGCGCGCCGGCCTCAAGCCCGAGCAGGTCGACGAGGTCATCATGGGCTGCGTGTTGCCCGCCGGCCAGGGCCAGGCTCCGGCGCGCCAGGCCAGTCTGGGTGCCGGGCTGCCGCTGGCGGCCGGCTGCACCACGGTGAACAAGATGTGCGGTTCCGGCATGCGCGCGGCGATGTACGCGCACGACATGCTGCTGGCCGGCAGCGTGGACGTGATGGTTGCCGGTGGCATGGAGTCGATGACCAACGCGCCCTATCTGTTGCCCAAGGCGCGCGGCGGCTTCCGTCTCGGCCACGGCGAGGTCAAGGACCACATGTTCCTCGACGGGCTCGAAGACGCCTACGACAAGGGTCGCCTGATGGGTACCTTCGCCGAGGATTGCGCCGGCACCTACAAATTCACCCGCGAGGCGCAGGACGCCTACGCCATCGCCTCCACCACGCGCGCCAAGCAGGCCAACACCGATGGCAGCTTCACCTGGGAAATCGCGTCGGTCACCGTGCCCGGCAGGAAAGGCGACACGATCATCGACAAGGACGAGCAACCCTTCAAGGCGCAGCTCGACAAGATCCCCGGCCTGAAGCCGGCGTTCCGCAAGGACGGCACGGTCACCGCCGCCAACTCGTCGTCGATCTCCGACGGCGCCGCGGCGCTGGTCATGATGCGTGCCTCGACCGCCGCGAAGCTCGGCCTCAAGCCGGTGGCGACGATGATTGGCCACAGCACCTTCGCGCTAGAGCCGGGCCTGTTCACCACCGCGCCGGTCGGCGCCATGAAGAAGCTGCTGGCGAGGAACAACTGGAGCGTTGGCAGCGTTGACCTCTGGGAAATCAACGAGGCCTTCGCCGTGGTTACCATGGCGGCGATGCACGACCTCAAGCTGCCGCATGACAAGGTCAACGTGCATGGCGGCGCCTGCGCCCTTGGCCACCCGATCGGCGCCTCCGGCGCGCGTGTCATGGTCACGCTGATCGGCGCCCTGAGGAAGCGCGGCAAGAAGCGCGGCGTCGCCAGCCTGTGCATCGGCGGCGGCGAGGCGACCGCAGTAGGCATCGAACTCGCCTGAGTCCGGCATGAGCCTGCAGACCCTCACCTATACGACAGAGGGGCGCATCGCGCGCATCACGCTGAACCGCCCCGAGCGGCTCAATGCCATCGTGCCGGCGATGCCGCGCGAGATCCGGCTGGCGGTGGAGCGGGCGAATGCGGATGACGACATCCACGTCATCATCCTGCAGGGCGCCGGGCGCGCCTTTTGTTCCGGCTACGACCTCAAGGATTTTGCCGAGGCCGATGTCGACACGCCCTGTACCCAGTCCATGCCCTGGGACCCGATGGTCGATTACCGCGCCATGAAAGGGTTCACCGACGATTTCTTCAGCCTCTGGCGCAGTCACAAGCCCACCATCTGCAAGGTGCAGGGTTTCGCCGTCGCCGGTGGCAGCGACATCGCGCTGTGCTGCGACCTCGTGGTGATGGCCGAGGATGCGCAGATCGGCTACATGCCGGCGCGCGTCTGGGGCTGCCCGACCACGGCGATGTGGGTCTATCGCCTCGGCGCCGAAAAGGCCAAGCGCATGCTGCTGACCGGCGACACCATCGACGGCAAGACCGCGAAAGACTGGGGCCTAGTGATCGACGCCGTGCCCGAGGCGGAACTCGAAGCCGCCGTGATGAAGCTGGCCAATCGGATGGCGGGCGTGCCGAAAAACCAGTTGATGATGCAGAAGCTGATGATCAACCAGGCCTACGACAACATGGGCCTCGCCAATACCCAGATGATCGCCACGCTGTTCGACGGCATCACCCGTCATTCGCCCGAAGGCCAGTGGTTCAAGCATTACGCGGAAGAAAAGGGCTACAAGGAAGCCGTGCGCCTGCGCGATTCCGGTGAGCCGATTCCCGGCTCGAAGACCTACAAGGGGTTTTGAATGGTTCTCACGGAAGAACAGGAACAGATCCGCGACATGCTGCGCGATTTCGCGCGCGAGCAACTGGCGCCGAAGGCCGCCGAGTGGGATAGGTCTTCCCACTTCCCGCGCGAGGAACTGCGCGCGCTGGGCGATCTCGGCGTCTGCGGCATGGTGGTTCCGGAAGAATGGGGCGGCGCGGGACTCGACTATGTTTCGCTGGCGCTGGCGCTGGAGGAAATCGCCGCCGGCGACGGCGCGACATCGACCATCATCAGCGTGCAGAACTCGGTGGTCTGTGGCCCGATCAATGCCTTCGGCACGGATGCGCAGAAAGAGCAATACCTGAAGAAGCTGGCGACCGGCGAATGGCTGGGCTGCTTCTGCCTGACCGAGCCGCACGTCGGCTCCGACGCCGCGGCGATCCGGACCAAAGCAGTACGCGACGGCGACCACTGGGTGCTGAACGGCGTCAAGCAGTTCATCACCACCGGCAAGAACGCGCAGGTCGCCGTGGTCTTCGCCGTGACCGATCCGGGCGCCGGCAAGAAGGGCATCTCGGCCTTCATCGTGCCCGCCGACACGCCCGGCTACGTTGTCGCCCGCGTCGAGGAAAAGCTTGGCCAGCACGCGTCCGACACGGCACAGATCCTGTTCGAGGACTGCCGCATTCCCGCCGCGAACCTGCTCGGCGCGGAAGGGCAGGGCTACCGAATCGCCCTGTCGAATCTTGAGGGCGGCCGCATCGGCATCTCGGCGCAGGCCGTGGGCATGGCGCGCGCCGCCTTCGAAGCCGCGTTGCACTATTCGCATGAACGCGAGAGCTTCGGTAAGCCGATCTTCGAGCACCAGGCCGTGAATTTCCGGCTGGCCGACATGGCGACGCAGATCGAAGTCGCGCGGCAGATGGTGCACCACGCCGCGAGCTTGCGCGACGCTGGCCGGCCCTGCCTCAAGGAAGCCTCGATGGCCAAGCTGTTCGCCTCCGAGATGGCCGAAAAGGTCTGCTCGGACGCGATCCAGATCCATGGCGGCTACGGCTACGTCAGCGATTTTCCGGTCGAGCGCATCTACCGTGACGTGCGCGTCTGCCAGATCTACGAAGGCGCGTCGGACATCCAGCGGCTGGTGATCGGAAGGTCGCTGGATGGTGCATCATGATCGACATCATTTGGTGCTATATTTGATGCATCCGTAACGCCCTGGAGAATCCGATGAGAACCACAGTCACCTTGGATGACGATCTGCTGGCTGACGTCGAACAGTTGAGCGGCATTCGCGACCGCTCCCGGCTGCTGCGCGAAGCCTTGCTGGAAATGCGGCATCGTCTCGCCTCCCAGCGGCTGGCGTTGCTCGCCGGTACCGAGCCCGATGTCGTTGCATCGCCACGTCGCCGACCGCCTCATTTCGTATCGGAGCCGGAGGCGACACCCTATCGGGCCAAAAAGCGCTCGAAGGCGAACCCGTGAGAGTCCTTGCCGATACGTCGGTATGGGTGGACTATCTGCGCCACAAGAATGCACCCATCCTCGATCCCCTGAATCTGGGCGACGTCGTGATGCACGACTACGTGATCGGGGAAATGGCACTGGGTGGCCTCAGCCAGGTCAAACTCGCGATGTTCAGCCAGATGCGTCGCTGCCGCTGCGCCAGCCACGACGAAGTGATGCATCTGATCGCCGAGCGCCATCTGGCCGGCCGCGGCCTCGGTTACGTCGACAGCCATCTGCTCGCTGCAGCGCTGATCGATCGCCTGAAGTTGTGGACGCTGGACAAGGCCCTGCAACAGGTGGCAAATGAATTCGGCTGCGGTCTGGCGGTTCACTGAGATTGCGCTGAGCACACCAAAGGAAAATCCATGGCCGAATACACCCTGCATTGCTTCGCCCAGTCCGGCAACGCCTACAAGGCGGCGCTGATGCTGGCCGTGTCGAGCGCCGACTGGGAGCCGCGTTTCGTGGACTTCTTCCATGGCGCGACCAAGACGCCCGAGTACCGCGCGCTGAACGTGATGGGCGAAGTGCCGCTGCTGGAACACCGCGGCCGCATCCTGTCGCAGTCGGGCGTGATCCTCGACTACCTTGCCGAAACACTTGGCAGGTTCGGCCCGCAGGACAACGAAGAAAGGCGCGAGATCCTGCGCTGGACCCTGTTCGACAACCACAAGTTCACCAGCTACGCGGCGACGCTGCGCTACCTGCGCAATTTCGGACCGGCCACCGACCCCGGGATCATCGCCATGTTCCGCGCCCGCGCCGAAACTGCATGGAAAGTACTCGACGCGCACCTCGCCGGGCGCGAATGGGTTGTCGGCCGCCGTACCACCATCGCCGACTTTTCATTGGCCGGATATGTGTTCTGGCCCGAGGAAATCGGCGTGGATTGGAACGACTACCCGAACCTGCGCGACTGGGCGGCGCGCATCGCGGCGCTGCCGGGCTGGCGGCATCCCTACCAACTGATGCCCGGCCATCCGATGGAAGGCTGGGGGCGCAAGGAGCAGTCATGAGCGAACCGATTACGTTCTACTTCGATTTTTCCTCGCCCTATTCTTACCTCGCCAGCGAACGCATCGACGACCTCGCCGCGAAGCACGGACGCAAAGTGAAATGGCGGCCGATGATGCTGGGCGCGGCCTTCAAGGCCTCGGGCATGCCGCTGCTGGTCACGATTCCGCTCAAGGGCGACTACAGCAAGCGCGATTTCGACCGCTCGGCGCGCTTTCTCGGCATTCCCTACAAGTTCCCGCCGAAGTTCCCTATCGCCACGCTGGCCGCGGCGCGCGGCTACTACTGGCTGCACGGTCAGGACTGCGGCAAGGCGCGCGAATTCGCCCATGCGGTGTTCCGCGCCTACTGGGTCGACAGCCGCGACATCGGCGAAACCCCGGTGGTGCTAGACATCGCCGGCCAGCTCGGCATCGACCGCGATGCCTTCGCCGCCGCGATCGCCACGCCGGAGATCAAGGATCGCGTCAAGCAGGAAACCGACGCCGCGATTGCCCAGGGCATGTTCGGTGCGCCCTATTTCATGGTGGACAGCGAGCCCTTCTGGGGTGCCGACCGCCTGCCGCAGATCGACAAGTGGCTGGAGACCGGCGGTTTCTGACGCCGCGCCGGGAGGATATCGTCATGCTCGAACTCAGGCCGAACTGCGAACACTGCAACAAGCCGCTGCCGCCGGCAGCGCAGGACGCGCGCATCTGCTCCTACGAATGCACCTTCTGCGCCGAATGCGTGGACACGATCCTCGGCAATGTCTGCCCCAACTGCGGTGGCGGCTTCGTGCCACGGCCGGTGAGGCCGGCGAACAACTGGAAGAGCGACAATTTCCTGGGCAAGGACCCGGCGAGCACGGTGGTCAAACACCGGCCGGTGGATGCGCAGGCGCATGCGCGCTTCGCCGAGTCGATCAGGGCGATTGCGCCGGAAGCACGATAGTTTCGAATACAGGGAGGGGCCCGCAAGCCCCTCGCAACGGCGGTGCGACAACGCATCGCGGTGCTTGAAGACGGAGGATTCCGAGTGAGTGTCATCAAATCGAAGCTCAATACGCGCAGCGAGGAGTACAAGGCCAACGCCGCGGCGATGAGCGCGCTGGTCGACGACCTGCGCGACAAGACCGTCGCCGTTTCGGGCGGCGGTTCGCCGGAAACGGCGGCCAAGCACAAGGCGCGCGGCAAGCTGCTGCCCAGGGAACGGATCAATGCACTGGTCGATCCGGGCGCGCCCTTCCTTGAGTTCTCCGCGCTGGCCGCGTACGGCATGTACAGCGGCGATGTGGCCTCGGCCGGAGTCGTCACCGGCATCGGCCGGGTGCAGGGCGTCGAGTGCATGATCGTCGCCAACGACGCGACGGTGAAGGGCGGATCCTATTTTCCGCTGACGGTGAAGAAGCATTTGCGCGCGCAGGAAATCGCCCAGCAGAACCGCTTGCCCTGCATCTACCTGGTCGACTCCGGCGGCGCCAACCTGCCTACGCAGGACGAGGTGTTTCCCGACCGCGACCACTTCGGCCGCATCTTCTACAACCAGGCCAACATGTCGGCCATGGGCATCCCGCAGATCGGCATCGTCATGGGCTCCTGCACGGCGGGTGGCGCCTACATGCCGGCCATGTCGGACGAATCGGTCATCGTCAAGAACCAGGGCACGATCTTTCTCGGCGGCCCGCCGCTGGTCAAGGCGGCCACCGGCGAAGTGGTCAGCGCCGAGGACCTCGGCGGCGGCGACGTGCATACCCGCATCTCCGGCGTCTGCGACCACCTGGCGGAGAACGACCACCACGCGCTGTCGATCGCGCGCCGCATCGTCGGCAACCTCAACTGGCAGAAGCCCGTGTCGCTCGACATCAGTACGCCGGAAGAGCCGCTCTACGATCCGTCCGAACTCTGGGGCGTGATCCCCTCCGATACCAAGAAGCCCTACGACGTGCGCGAGGTCATCGCCCGCATCGTCGATGGCTCACGCTTCGACGAGTTCAAGTCGCGCTACGGCACCACGCTGGTCACCGGCTTCGCCCGCCTCTCCGGCTATCCGCTGGGCATCGTCGCCAACAACGGCATCCTGTTCGGCGAATCGGCGCAGAAGGGCGCGCACTTCATCGAGCTGTGCGCGCAGCGCGGCATCCCGCTGCTGTTCCTGCAGAACATCACCGGCTTCATGGTCGGCCGCAAGTACGAGAACGGCGGCATCGCCAAGGACGGCGCGAAGATGGTGACCGCCGTGGCGACCACCCAGGTGCCGAAATTCACCATGATCATCGGCGGCAGCTTCGGTGCCGGCAACTACGGCATGTGCGGCCGCGCCTACAGCCCGCGCATGCTCTGGATGTGGCCCAACGCTCGGATCAGCGTGATGGGCGGCGAGCAGGCGGCTTCTGTCCTGTCCACCATCAAGCGCGACGGCATGGAAGCCACAGGCAAGGAATGGAGCAAGGAGGATGAGGAAAGCTTCCGCGCGCCGATCCGCGCCCAGTACGAAACCCAGGGCCATCCCTACTACGCCACCGCGCGCATCTGGGACGACGGCATCCTCGACCCGGCGCAGACGCGGCGCACGCTGGGTCTCGGCATTTCCGCATCGCTCAATGCACCGATCCTGCCGACCAAGTTCGGCGTTTTCCGCATGTAGGCCAGTGCCGAAAGGGTTTCCCATGTACACCAATATCGTTACCGAAATCGACCTCGGCGTCGGCATCATCACCCTCAATCGACCCGAACGGCACAACGCCTTCGATGACAGCCTGATCGCGGAGCTTTCCGACGCCATCGACCGCATGGCGGCCGATCCGGTGGTGCGCGTGCTGGTGATCTCCAGCACCGGCAAGAGCTTCTGCGCCGGTGCCGACCTCAACTGGATGAGGCGCGCCGCCGGCTATTCGAGCGAGGAGAACCTGCGCGATTCGCGCGCGCTGGCCGACATGCTGCGGCGCCTGGCGCAATGCCCGAAGCCGACCATCGCCCGCATCCAGGGCCCGGCCTACGGCGGCGGCGTCGGCCTGGTGGCCTGTTGCGACATCGCCATCGCCACCTTCGACGTGCAGTTCTCGCTGACCGAGGTCAAGCTCGGCATCATCCCCGCCGTGATCAGTCCGCACGTTATCGCCGCCATCGGCGAGCGTTACGCGCGCCGCTACATGCTCACCGCGGAACGCTTTTCCGCCGCCGAAGCCTATCGCATCGGCCTGCTGCACGAGATGGTCGCCGACGAGGAATCGCTCGACGAGGCGCTGGGCGAGATCATCGACGCCCTGCTGAAGAACGGGCCGCGCGCGATCGCCGAATGCAAGCAGCTGATTGCCGCCGTGGCCTGGAAGCCGCTGTCCGACGAGGTCGTCGAGGACACCGCGCAGCGCATCACGCGACTGCGCGCCAGCGAGGAAGGCCGTGAAGGCATGAGCGCGTTTCTGGAGAAACGCAAACCCAACTGGATCGCCCAGGGCTGACACCATGTTCACGAAAATATTGATCGCCAACCGCGGAGAAATCGCCTGCCGTGTCATCAAGACCGCGCGGCGCATGGGCATCCGCACCGTCGCCGTGTATTCCGAGGCGGATGCCGGCGCACGGCACGTGCGCCTGGCCGACGAAGCCGTCTGCATCGGCGCGCCGCCGCCGCGCGAGTCCTACCTGGTGATCGACAAGATCATCGGCGCGGCGCTGGCCACCGGCGCCCAGGCCATCCATCCGGGCTACGGCTTCCTCTCCGAGAACGAGGAATTCGCCGAGGCCTGCGCGAAGAACGGGATCGTCTTCGTCGGCCCGCCGGTATCGGCGATCCGCGCCATGGGCCTCAAGTCGGAAAGCAAAAAGCTGATGGAGAGGGCCGGCGTGCCGCTCACGCCCGGCTACCACGGCGACAGCCAGGACGCGGGTTTCCTGCGGCAGCAGGCCGACGCGATCGGCTATCCGGTGCTGATCAAGGCCTCGGCCGGCGGCGGCGGCAAGGGCATGCGCGCGGTGTGGAAGGGCGAGGAATTCGCCGAAGCCCTGGCCTCCTGCCAGCGCGAGGCGAAGTCGTCCTTCGGCGACCAGCACGTGCTGATCGAAAAGTACCTGCAACGCCCGCGCCACATCGAGATCCAGGTCTTCGGCGACAGCCACGGCAACTGCGTCTACCTGTTCGAACGCGACTGCTCGGTGCAGCGCCGCCACCAGAAGGTGGTCGAGGAAGCGCCGGCGCCCGGCATGAGCGCGGAGCGCCGCGCCGCGATGGGCAAGGCCGCGGTCGACGCGGCCAAGGCCGTCGGCTATGTCGGCGCCGGCACCGTCGAGTTCATCGTCAACCAGGACGGCACTTTCTACTTCATGGAGATGAACACGCGGCTGCAGGTCGAGCACCCGGTGACCGAAATGATCACCGGGCTCGACCTGGTCGAATGGCAGTTGAAAGTGGCTGCCGCCGAGACGCTGCCGCTGCGCCAGGAACAACTTGCGATCCGCGGCCATGCGCTGGAAGCGCGCATCTATGCCGAGGACCCGGACAAGGGCTTCCTGCCGTCCATCGGCCGCCTGATCCACCTCGCGCCGCCGCTCGAAGGCCTCAACGTGCGCGTCGATACCGGCGTCGAACAGGATGACGAAATCTCGCCGCACTACGACCCGATGATCGCCAAGCTGATCGTCTGGGACGAGACGCGCGAGCGGGCGCTCTCGCGCATGCTGCAGGCATTGGCCGACTACCGCGTGGTCGGCGTTTCCAACAACATCGGCTTCCTGTCGCGGCTGGTGGCCTGCCCGGCCTTCGCCCAGGCCGACCTCGATACCGGGCTGATCGAGCGCGAGCGCGCCTTCCTGTTTCCCGAGGGTGCCGAGCCGCCGGCCGAGGCCTGGCTGGTCGCCGCACTGGCCGAACTGATCCACGACCAGGCTTACGCGGCGGCGGAAGCCGTCGCCAGCCGCGATCCGCATTCGCCCTGGCACGCGCGCGACGGCTGGCGCATGAATGGTAGTGCGCGGCGCGAGATACGCCTGCGCGCCGGTGAAATCGAGAAGGTGGTGCACGCCGGCTACGCTGGCGACGGCATCCGCCTCGAATTCGAGGGCCGGACGGTTGCCGCCGCGGGTCGCTTCGCCGCCGGCAGCGAACTGCGCGTCGACCTCGGCGGGCGCCGCATCAACGTCACCGTGGTCTCGGCCAACGAAAAGCGCCACGTCTTCATCGACGGCGTCTGCCACGTCTTCGCCGCCATCGATCCGCTGTTCCATGCCGGCAGCGGCGGCGGCGCCGAGGGCGGGCTGACCGCGCCGATGCCGGGCAAGGTCATCGCGCTGATTGCCCCCGTCGGCAGCAAGGTCGAGCAGGGCGCGCCGCTGTTGATCCTCGAAGCCATGAAGATGGAGCACACCATTGCCGCGCCCGCCGCCGGCACGGTCAAGGCCTTCCTGTTCAATGTCGGCGAACAGGTCAGCGACGGCGCCGAGCTAGTAGAATTCGAGGTCGAAAAAAAATAGTCTTCAAGCACACATGACCCTCCCCAGCAAAGTACGCATCGTCGAAGTCGGCCCGCGTGATGGCCTGCAGAACGAGAAGAAGCCCGTCTCCACCGCGATCAAGGTCGAACTGATCCGCCGCCTCGGTGCCGCGGGCCTGCGCAGCATCGAGGCCACTTCCTTCGTCTCGCCCAAGTGGGTGCCGCAGATGGCTGACAACGCGGAGGTGTTCGCCACGATCGAGAAGCTGCCGGACGTCGCCTACCCGGTGCTGACGCCGAACATGAAGGGCTTCGAAGCCGCGCTGGCGGCCGGCGCCAGGGAAGTCGCGGTATTCGGCGCCGCCTCCGAATCCTTCTCGCAGAAGAACATCAACTGCTCGATCGCCGAATCGCTCGACCGCTTCCGCCCCATCGTCGAGGCCGCCAAGGCCGCCGAGGTCAAGGTGCGCGGCTACGTCTCCTGCGTGCTGGGCTGCCCCTACGAGGGCGAGATCATGCCGCTCGCTGTAGCCGACGTGGCCAAGGCGCTGATCGAGATGGGCTGCTATGAAGTCAGCCTCGGCGACACCATCGGCGCCGGAACGCCGGAGCGCACCAAGGACATGATCGAGGCCGTGGCGCGGCGCATTCCGCTGAAGAAGATCGCCGGCCATTTTCACGATACCTTTGGCATGGCGACGGCCAACATCTACGCCTCGCTGCAGATGGGCATCGGCATTTTCGACAGCTCGATCGCCGGCCTCGGCGGCTGCCCCTACGCCGCCGGCGCCTCGGGCAACGTCGCCACCGAGGACGTGGTCTGGCTGCTGCAGGGGCTGGGCATCGACACCGGCATCGACCTCGACGCACTGGTTGACACCGGCGCCTGGATATCCAAGCAGTTGAAGCGCGAAACAGCCTCCCGCGTGGCGCGCGCCATCCTCGCCCGGCGCGCCCAGGCGGTGGCCGCGGCCGAGTGAGCCGGCGCGTCGCCGGCAGCGTGGCCAAGGCCGCGGTCGAGTCGCCCTGCATCAACATTTGCAAGATGGAAGACGGCCTGTGCATCGGCTGCTTTCGCACACTCGACGAAATCGCGTGCTGGGCCAATGTCGATGACGACGGCAAGCGCCTGATCCTGGCCGCCGTGGCGCAGCGCAGAAGAAGCACCGGCGGAACCGCAACCGATGAAGCTGCCTGACTCGATCCAGGTCATCGAGCGCGGCTGGCTGTCGTCGAACAACATCCTGCTCTACGCCGGTGAATCGGCCACGCTGGTCGATGCCGGCTATGTCGGTCACGCGCCGCAGACCGTCGAACTCGTAACGTCGGCGCTGGCGGCACGGCGCCCGGCGACCCGGCTCGACCTGCTGGTGAATACCCACTCGCACTCCGACCACATCGGCGGCAACGCCTCGCTGCAGGCAGCCTTCGGCTGCAAGATCGCGATCCCCGCCGGCATCGAGCGCATGGTCGCCGAATGGGACACCGACGCGCTGATGCTCGACGCCGCCCGCCAGCGCGGCGACCGCTTCGCCCATGACGCGGTGATCGAGGCCGACAGCGAATTCGAAATCGGCGGCCTCGCCTGGCAGGCACTGGCGGCCCCCGGCCACGACATGGAGGCACTGATCTACTACTGTGCCGAAAAGCGCCTCCTGATTTCCGGCGACGCCCTCTGGCAGGATGGCTTCGGCATCATCTTCGGCGAGGTGATGGGCAGGAAGGACGCCCTGCCGGCGACGCGCAGCACGCTGGAAATGATCGGCCGGCTGGATGTGGACATCGTCATCCCCGGCCACGGCGCGCCCTTCGACGACTTCGACGGCGCCATGGCGCGCGCCTTGCGCCGGCTCGAATCCTTCGAGGCCGACTCCACCCGCGTCGGCCGCAATGCCGTGCGCGCCTGTTTCACCTTCAACCTGCTCGACCTGCAACGCCTGCGCGAGGACGAACTCGCCGCCTACCTCGCCAGCGTGCCCTTCTTCCACAACGTCAACCAGCGCATGCTGGGTTTCTCCGACGACGATTTCGCCTCATGGCTGCTCGGAGAATTGCTGCGTTCGCGCTCCGTCGAACTCAAGGACGGCTGGATATTGCCGACCATGGCGCCGTAGCGCCAGCGCCGACTTTTTTCCGAATTCCCCGAGCACGTGGGAGTCCCTGCCGAATCGCCTTCGTCTTGAAGGCAGCGACGTAAACGCCACCTGAGCGCGGGCGCCAGTACAATGATCGGAGTCAATGCGATGAAGACCAAGATGAACCGACGCCACGCAATGCAGCATCAAGGAGCCCTGTTCGATGTTCCGGGTATCGAGGGTGCTCGCTGGAAATCTGTTTGCGCCGTCGGCGAATACCCGGTTACGCATCCATCGCCGCGAACAGCGGTGGTCCTTGCGGACGCATTGCGCTGGATGGCCGAGGCACCCGAGAACTCGATACATGCCATCGTCACTGATCCTCCCTACGGCCTACTGGAATATGAAGACAAGGATCACGACAAACTACGGGACGGTATCGGCGGTGTCTGGCGCATTCCACCCTCTTTCGATGGCGCCAACCGAATTCCGGTCCCGAGGTTTACTGTTCTGACCGCAAAGGACCGCGAGCACCTGACCACTTTTTTTCAGGCTTTTGCGTTCCACGCTTTGCGCATCCTGGTTCCTGGCGGCCACATCGTCATTGCCTCGAACCCGTTGGTGTCGACGACCACATTTCATGCGATCGAAACCGCCGGATTCGAAAAACGCGGCGAGATCATTCGCGTGGTCAAGACCTTGCGTGGTGGTGACCGGCCGAAGAACGCGGAGAAGGAGTTTCCAGACGTCACGGTAATGCCCAAATCGTGCTGGGAACCGTGGGGTTTGTTCAGAAAGCCGATCGCCGAAGTCACCGTTGCCGAGAACTTGCGGCGTTGGGGCGCGGGCGGATTTCGCCGGATTTCTGGCGAAGAACCTTTTCGGGATCTGATCGAATGCGCGCCGGCCCCCAAGAGTGAACGCGCGCTAGCGCCGCATCCCTCCATCAAGCCGCAAAAGCTGATGCGCCAACTGGTTCGAGCGGTCCTCCCGGTCGGAACCGGGATCATCTACGATCCATTCTCCGGTAGCGGTTCCACGCTTGCTGCGGCCAGCGCGGTCGGCCACCACGCGGTTGGTACCGAAAGGCATCCAAGCTACTTCGCAATGGCGACGGGTGCAATTCCTGCCCTTGCCAAGATTTCGATAGGGGACTCCGATGATGATGGCGCGTAAGGGTGACTTCGCGAAGGGAGTCCCACTGCCGTCAGGGCTCGATATTGCCTCGATCCATCGCGCCGTCGACTACATGGAGAAGGAACTGGCCGAGTTCGTAGACATTTATCACGAACAGGCCAACGTCTTCAGCGCGATCGTCGGAATTCTCGGTACCCGCGCGCTTGATCAACTGAGCGGCTATGAGAAGCATCGCAACATCGACATCGCGCAACAGCGATTTCCCGACCTCAAGCGCCGCAACTCCGGGCCGAACCCGCCGCCCGAACTTTCTCTGGAGAGCAAGGGAAGCAAGCGTCCGTGGGCCGTTCAGTCGCACTACAACCACCCAGGTTGGTACATCGTCTGGCGCTACCTAGTCGATTCGACAGAGTCGCTTGAACCGGGCAAACCGGTGATCGTCTGGCGGGTCGATGTAGTGTTCCTCGTTGCGGATGACTGGAAGTACGAGGGCAGCAGCGCCGGTGAGGGCAAGGGAGGACGCACCCATACTTTCGGTGTGAAGAATCCATCGAAAAAGCTAAAAGGCTCGGCGGTGTATAGCCGCTCGGACGTCATACTCCGGCAGGGCAAGCCGGTTCCAAGTGACGCCGGGGACGAATTGTCCTGACTCGCGCGCCGTATCACCGATTTTGGGTCAGCTTGAATTGATCTCGGCACGCACTCCCACGCGCGACGCTTCCCGCGTTCGCGGGAATGACGGAACTTGAGAAGTCGGCGCTGGCGCGACGGCGTTGTCCGGGTTGGTGGCTACGGATGCACAGTCAAATTGCGGGCAGCTTGAGGCGCAGTCTCTTCGCGTTCTTCGCCATGACCTCGTCGAGCGTCGCTACACTCCTCGCCTTGGCTTCCAGTGCGGCGGCAAGGTGCAGCGCATCCCCGGCGCGCAGGCCCGACGCAACATCAAGCGACAGGATCGCCGCGCGATGGAAGGTGGCGGGTTCGACCGGCAGCAGGTACAGGTCGCCGGCGCACATTCGTTCGAACTGCCGCCAGGCTGTTTGCGCATCGGCTTCGGCGATCTGGCCGGTCCGTTGTTTGATGGCCAGCGCGCTGGCGAATTCCGATACGCACCAGGCGGCGGAAACCAGTTCATCGGCACAGGCGGCGTACCAGCGCGAAACATCGGAGGTTTTCGCTTCGTGCGTGTACAACGCGACCAGCACGCTGGTGTCGACATACACCATCAGTATCGCCCGCCACGCCGCAATTCGTCGATCACCGGGGTCCCCATCGGGGTGGCATCGCGCATCCTCGCCAGTTCCTGCGCAAAGGCCTTCCGGTTCCAGCGCGCGGGGCGAATGGCGATGCCGCCGTCGATGGTAAGGCCCACTTCCATGCTGTCGCCTTCCTTGAGGCCGGCGCGCCGGGCATAGTCGGCGGGAATTCTCAGGGCAAGGCTGTTGCCCCAGCGTGCGATATTGAGGTTCATGGCGGTGCCCCTATGGATATACGATTACGTATATCCATTGTAGGCCCAAATCGGCGGCGCGCAAGCAGCGTCGCGCTGCCGTTGCGCGGAAGATCAGGCCCGCTTCTTCGCCGCCGCCTTGGCGCGGGCCTTCCTCGCCGCTTCCAGTTCGTCGAACAGCGCGCCGAATTCGAGCGCCAGCTTGTGGCTGCGGTCGAGGTGGATCATCGGCCTGGCCTGCTGGTGCGATTCCTTGATCTTCACCGACGAGGAGAGGAAGGAGCCCAGCACCGGCAGGCCTTCCTCGCGCAGTTCGGCGATGATCTGCTGCGGCAGGCTGGCCCGCGCCTGGAACTGGTTGATGACGATGCCCTCGACTTCCAGCCCGGCGTTGTGGTCGGCGCGGATTTCGCCCACGTTGTCCATCAGCGTGTAGAGCGCGCGGCGGGCGAACTCGTCGCAGTCGAAGGGGATCAGGCAGGCGTCGGCGGCGATCAGCGCCGAGCGGGTGTAGAAGTGCAGCGCCGGCGGCGTGTCGATCCAGATCTCGTCATAGCCTTCGAGGGCGTCGAGCGCCTCGCGCAGCTTGTAGATCTTGTAGCGCGATTCGAGCTTGGCCTGCAGTTCTTCCAGCGCCGGGCCGGAGGGCAGGATGGAGAGGTTCTCGAAGGGCGTCGCGGCGATGAAGTCCTCGGTCGGCAACGGGCGCAGCTTGAAGCTCAGCATCTGCTCGAAGAATTCATTGGCCGTCAGTTCGAGATTTTGCGCCGCGTCGCCCAGCAGGTACTGGGTGGAATTGGCCTGCGGGTCGAGGTCGATGACCAGGGTACGGGCGCCGCGCGCGGCCGCGATGGCCGCCAGGTTGCAGGTGATGGTGCTCTTGCCGACACCGCCTTTTTGATTGAAAACAACGCGCTTCATGCTGCCTCCGTAGGGCCGCCCCAAGGGGCAGCAATTGAGAAACCGGATGCCGCGCTTTTCGCGGCAGAACCGTAGTCACCCCTTCCCGAGGGGAAGGGGATGGGGGATGGGCCGAGTGATGCCCCTTTCAGTGGAATGCGGCGGATTCTACCGGCGGCAACCATGTCGTGGATTTCCGTAATGGTACTGTCAGCCTGCGCGGCCTATGATGCGCGGCTTACCAAGAAAAACTCAGGAGGATGACCGTGTCTACCGAACAGGAAAACCTCTCCGCCGCCGCCCTCGAATACCACGAGTGGCCGACGCCGGGAAAAATCGCGGTGGTGCCGACCAAGGGCCTCACCAACCAGCGTGACCTGGCCCTGGCCTATTCGCCGGGCGTCGCCGCGGCCTGCAACGCCATCGTCGCCGACCCGGCGATGGCCAGCCGCCTGACCTCGCGCGCCAACCTGGTCGGCGTGGTCACCAACGGCACCGCGGTGCTGGGTCTCGGCAACATCGGGCCGCTGGCCGGCAAGCCGGTGATGGAAGGCAAGGGCGTGCTGTTCAAGAAGTTCGCCGGCATCGACGTCTTCGACATCGAGCTGGCCGAGAACGACCCGGACAGGCTGGTGGACATGATCGCCGCCATGGAGCCCACCTTCGGCGGCATCAACCTCGAAGACATCAAGGCGCCCGAATGCTTCTACGTCGAGGCCAAGCTGCGCGAGCGGATGAAGATTCCGGTCTTCCACGACGACCAGCACGGCACGGCCATCGTGGTCGGGGCGGCCATCCTCAACGGCCTCACGCTGGTCGGCAAGAAGGTCGAGGAGGTCAAGCTGGTCACCTCCGGCGCCGGCGCGGCCGCGCTGGCCTGCCTCGACCTGCTGGTGAACCTCGGCGTCAGGGTGGAGAACATTTGGGTCACCGACATCGAGGGCGTGGTCTATGTCGGGCGCGAGAAGCTGATGGACCCGATCAAGGACCGCTACGCGAAGAAGACCGACGCGCGGACCCTGTCCGAAATCATCGAGGACGCCGACGTTTTCCTCGGCCTCTCCGCCGGCGGCGTGGTCAAGCCGGCGATGGTGGCGAAGATGGCCAAGAACCCGCTGATCCTGGCGCTGGCCAACCCGACGCCGGAGATCACGCCCGAGGAAGTCAAATCCGTGCGCGATGACGCGATCATCGCCACCGGCCGTTCGGACTATCCGAACCAGGTCAACAACGTGCTCTGCTTCCCCTTCATTTTCCGCGGCGCGCTGGACGCCGGCGCCACCACCATCACCGAGCAGATGAAGCTGGCCGCCGTGCGCGCCATCGCCGAACTGGCCCAGGCCGAGGCTTCCGACGTGGTGGCACTGGCCTACGGCGGCGAAAGCCTGGCCTTCGGCCGCGACTACCTGATCCCGCGTCCTTTCGATCCGCGCCTGATCGTCAAGATCGCCCCGGCCGTGGCGAAAGCCGCGGCGGAATCGGGCGTCGCGACCCGGCCGATCAAGGATTTCGACGCCTACCGCGACAAGCTCAACAGCTTCGTTTACCACTCCGGCTTCGTCATGAAGCCGGTGTTCGCCGCCGCCAAGGCCGCGCCGCGCCGCGTCGTGTATTGCGAAGGCGAGGACGAGCGCGTGCTGCGCGCCGTGCAGGCGGTGCTCGACGAGGGCCTCGCCCAGCCGGTGCTGATCGGCCGTCCCGAGGTGATCGGCATGCGCATCGAGAAAGCCGGCCTGCGCATCGAGGCCGGGCGCGACTTCGAGGTGGTGAATCCGAATTCCGATCCGCGCTACAAGGAACTCTGGCATTCCTACCACCAGATCATGGGCCGCCAGGGCGTGACGCCGGGCGTGGCCAAGCAGGCGGTGCGTTCCGACCCGACGCTGATCGGCACCATGCTGCTCAAGCGCGGCTATGTGGACGCCATGCTCTGCGGCGTGGTCGGTCGCCATGCCCAGCACCTGAAACATGTCAGCGACGTGATCGGCCTGGCGCCCGATGCGCACTGCTACGCGGCGATGAACATGCTGCTGCTGCCCAAGCACACACTGTTCGTCTGCGACACCTATATCAACGAGAACCCGACGCCCGAGCAGGTGGCGGAAATCGCGCTGTTGGCGGCCAAGGAGGTCAAGCGCTTCGGCCTCGAACCCAAGGTGGCCCTGCTTTCGCACTCCAATTTCGGCAGCGTGCGCTCCGACTCGGCAATGAAGATGGCGGCGGCCCGCACCATCATCGAGCAGCGCGCACCCTGGCTGGAGGTCGACGGCGAAATGCACGGCGATGCCGCGCTGTCGCAGGAGATCCGCGAAAAACTCTACCCCGACTGCCGCCTCAAGGGCGAGGCCAACCTGCTGATCATGCCGAATGTCGATGCCGCCAACATCGCCTTCAACCTGATCAAGGCCACCTCGGGCGACGGCATCACGGTGGGCCCGGTGCTGCTCGGCGCGGCGAAGCCGGTGCATATCCTGACGGCCACGGCCACGGTACGCCGGCTGGTGAACCTCACCGCGCTGGCGGTAGTCGACGCCAACCACCTGCTGCAAGCCCGCAACGGCTGAATCCCGCCGTCCCGTCAGCGCCGTCCGCAGGGGATACCGCCACCGGCTCTGCCGGGGGCATAACTCTTGGCGTCCAGGTCAGCCAGCCCACCATCGCGACGGCAAGAGGCGGCGGCCATGCCCGAGCCGCGCATCCAGCCATAGCGCCAGGCGCCGCCAGCGGCTGCCCGCCAGCCGTCGCCACAGGCGCGCCGGCCAGCGCGTGAAATCGCGGTTGTAGGGGCAGACGCGGATGCAGATGGCGCAGTCGGTATTCTGCTGCGCCCAGTAGCCGAAACACTTCTCCGCATCGACCGTCCATTTGATCACGCCGCGCAGGTAGGACGGCCCGGGGGGTGGCGGGCCGGGCGGCCCCTTGGGCACGGCCTTGACCGGGCAGCCGTCGGAACAGGCCCGGCAGATTTCGCAGAACTCGCGCACGCCAAAGCCGCGCGGCGCATCGCGTGTCAGCGGCAGGTCGGTGAAGATCTTGCCCAGGCGCACGCGCGGCCCGAATTCCGGCGTGATCAGCAGGCCGAGCCGACCGTATTCGCCCAGCCCGGCCTTGATCGCCAGCGGCACGGCCAGCGCCGAATCGTTGGCGCTGGCAATCGCCTCGTAGCCCAGATTGCGCAAGTACTGCGTCACCGCCAGCAGCGTCATCGTGTCGTGCGAATAGCCCCAGCCGGTGGCCGCGCCCGACAGCGCGGAGGGCACCGTCGAGAGCAGCTCGCGATCCATCGGCATGACGATGACGATCACGTTGTCGAGCTGCGGCGGAATATCCACCGGACGCTCGATGCCGCTCATGTCGCTCATCTTGGCCGTATACATCCAGCGCTCGTCACGCGCCGCGATTCCCACGTCGCCGGCGCCGAACGCCCGCGCCACCCGCTTTACCTCCTTCGCTGCCGCCTGCGGCGTGGCAAAGGCGACACGCGCCGAGGCGGGTGGCAGTTGCTGGGTATACGGATCCGAAAAGCCCTCGCGCCTGTCGTCGTCGCGCCGCGCCTCGGTGAACAAGTCGCTGACATGCCAGGCGGCGTTGCGCAGCGCGTAGTCGCGCTGGGTGAATCCGTCGGCCTTGCGCCATTGCGAGAGCGGTTCGCGATAGGTGGCGTAAAAGCGTTCGGTCTTTTCGTTGCGCACCGAGCGATCCCAGAAGGAGCGACGGTAGACGTCGTTGCGCTGCGCAAATCCCTCGAAATCCGGTCCGATTTCAAAACCGGCGGGGCCGTCGGTGGCGGTATCGCGAATCATGGGTTGGCATCGGTCCGGGGTCTTGCCGCGGCGGCCGGCGGGTTGCAGCGTGGCGCGCTCTCGCATGCAGGCATATCGGTGCCATTATTCCCGAGCCTGACCGCTGCGGTCAATCTGCTGCCCCGCCACCGGCAATGGCGCAACGCGGTATGGCATTGCGGCGTCGGGGCCGCACGGCAGTTGAATTTTCCGTCCGCTCAGGGTAGCTTGCGTCCCTTCACGTTCCACCCATCGAAGGAGACACCATGAGCCACGCCATCCGATTCCATGCCCCCGGCGGTCCCGAAGTCCTGCGCTGGGAAGAAGTCGGCGTTGGCGACACGGCGCCCAACGAAGCGCGGGTGCGCCACCACGCCGTCGGCCTCAACTACATCGACATCTACCATCGCACCGGCGCCTACCCGCTACCCATGCCGTCCGGCATCGGCCTCGAAGCGGCCGGAGTGGTCGAGGCAGTGGGCAGCGGCGTGAGCGATCTCAGGGTCGGTGACCGCGTCGCCTATGCCGGCGGCCCGGTCGGCGCCTATGCGGAAGTGCGCAACATTCCGGCCGACCGCCTAGTCAAACTGCCCGACGTGATTGACTTCAAGACCGGCGCGGCGATGATGCTGCAAGGCATGACCGCGCAATACCTGCTGCGCCGCACCTGCAAGGTCGAAGCCGGCGACACCATACTCATCCATGCCGCCGCCGGCGGCGTCGGCCTCATCGTCTGCCAATGGGCGCGCGCGCTCGGCGCCACGGTGATCGGTACCGTCAGCTCCGACGAGAAGGCCGCGCTGGCGAAGGCCCACGGTTGCGACCACACCATCATCTACACGCGCGAGAACTTCGCCGAGCGGGTCAAGGAGATCACCGGGGGCAAGGGCGTGCGCGTGGTGTACGACTCGATTGGCAAGGACACCTTCATGGGCTCACTGGAATGCCTGCGGCCGATGGGCATGATGGCGCTGTTCGGCGCCGCCTCCGGCCCGGTGCCGCCCTTCGACCTCGGCCTGCTGGCCAAGATGGGCTCTCTGTTCATCACCCGGCCGACCCTGTTCACCTACATCGCGCAGCGCAGCGACCTGCTGGCGATTTCCGGCGAGTTGTTCGACGTCGTCACCAGCGGCAAGGTGAAAATCGAAGTCAACCAGACCTACGCGCTGAAGGACGCCGCCCAGGCGCAGATCGACCTCGTGGCGCGCAAGACCACGGGTTCGACCGTACTCCTTCCCTAGAACCATGGAATCTTTCCTGATCGCCAACCCCAAGGGTGGGGTCGGCAAATCCACGCTGGCGACCAACCTCGCCGGCTATTTCGCTCGCGAGGGCAGGCGCGTGATGCTGGGCGACATCGATCGCCAGCAGTCATCGCGCGAATGGCTCCGGCTGCGCGCGCCGTCGCTGCCGCACATCGCGACCTGGGCGATCGAGTCGGACCAGCCGGCGCGGCCGCCGAAGGAAACCACCCACGTCGTGCTCGACACCCCGGCCGGCCTGCACGGCAAGAAGCTGGGCAGCGTGCTGAAGCTGGTGCGGCGCGTGATCGTGCCGCTGCAGCCCTCGATCTTCGACATCCTGGCGACGCGCAGCTTCCTCGACCGCCTGTTCGAGGAAAGGGAAATCCGCAGGCACGAGGCCTACATCGCCATAGTCGCCATGCGGGTCGACGCGCGCACCCGCGCCGCGGCCGAGCTCGAACGCTTTCTGGAAGGCACCGGCCTGCCGGTGGTGGCCCACCTGCGCGACACGCAGGTGTATGTGCAGGCCGCCGCCCACGGCATGAGCATTTTTGACCTGCCGCCCAGCCGCTCCGCACAGGATGTCGAGCAGTGGCGACCGCTGCTCGACTGGGTGCGGCGCCCGGTGTGATCCGCCGCCGCCCGGTGCTTCGGCAAGGGAGCCGGGAACAGGTGGCGGGAGTAAAATTGTTCGGCCATGTCCGCCCCGCATTCTCCCGGATTCGTCCACCTCCGGCTCCACAGCGAATATTCGATCACCGACGGCGTCACGCGCATCGATGACGTGATCGCGCAGGCGGCGGCCGACGGCCAGCCGGCGCTGGCGATCACCGACCTCGCCAACCTGTTCGGCATGGTCAAGTTCTACACGGCCGCGCGCGCCAAGGGCATCAAGCCCATCATCGGTTGCGATGTCTGGATCGGGGAAGAGGACGGCGGCGACCGCAACGATGTTCCGGCGCGCCTGCTGCTGCTGGCGAAGAATCGCGCCGGCTACCTGCGCCTCTGCGAACTGCTGTCCGCCGCCTATCTCGCGCCGCGCCGCCATGGTCGCGCCGGGATTACCCGCGGCATGCTCGCAAACGTGTCAAACGCCGGCGACAACAGCGGCCTGATCGCGCTGTCGGGCGGGCCGCTGGGCGATATCGGGCAGATGCTGGCGGCCGGCAAGCTCGACCAGGCCGATGTGCGCGCCCAGGCCTGGGCGCAACTGTTTCCCGGCAGCTATTACGTCGAAGTGCAGCGTCCGGCCGGTCGCGACGGCGCGGCGGCTGACGAGGTGCTGGTCGCCGCGAGCGCCGACCTGGCGGCGCGACTCGGCCTGCCGCTGGTGGCGACGCATCCCGTGCAGTTCCTTCAGCGCGACGACCACAAGGCACACGAGGCGCGCGTGTGCATCGCCGAGGGTTACGTGCTGGGCGACAAACGGCGGCCGCAGCGCTTCAGCCCGGAGCAGTATTTCAAGACGCGGGCCGAAATGACCGAACTGTTCGCCGACCTGCCGGAGGCCCTGCAGAACTCGGTCGAAATCGCCCGGCGCTGCAGCCTCACGGTGGAACTTGGCAAGAGCCGCCTGCCGGATTTCCCGACGCCGGGCGGGGAACCGCTGGAGGCTTACCTCGGCAGCGAATCGCATGCCGGCCTGGCGCGCCGGCTGGAACTGCTCTACCCCGATGCCGGGGAACGCGAACGGCAGCGGCCGACCTACGTCGAGCGGCTCGACTTCGAGATCGCGACCATCATCAGCATGGGCTTCCCCGGCTACTTCCTGATCGTCGCCGACTTCATCAACTGGGCCAAGCACAATGGCGTGCCGGTCGGCCCCGGCCGCGGCTCAGGCGCCGGTTCGCTGGTGGCCTACAGCCTGGGCATCACCGACCTCGATCCGCTGCGCTACGACCTGCTGTTCGAGCGCTTCCTCAACCCGGAGCGCGTGTCGATGCCCGACTTCGACATCGACTTCTGCCAGGAAGGCCGCGACCGCGTCATCGACTACGTCAAGAAGAAATACGGCGCCCATGCCGTGTCGCAGATCGCCACTTTCGGCACCATGGCGGCCAAGGCGGTAATCCGCGACGTTGGCCGCGTGCTCGACCTCGGCTTCAATTTCGTCGACCAGTTCGCCAAGCTGATCCCCAACGAACTGGGTATCACGCTCAAGGACGCGCTGGAGAAGGAGCCGGCGATCCGGCAACGCATCGACCACGAGGAGGAGGTCGCCGAACTCTGGGCGCTGGCGCTGAAGCTCGAAGGCCTCACGCGCAACGTCGGCATGCATGCCGGCGGCGTGCTGATCGCGCCGGGCAAGCTGACCGACTTCTGTCCGTTGTATGCGGCGGCTGGTGCCGAGTCCGTGGTGTCGCAGTTCGACAAGGACGACGTCGAGAAGGCGGGCCTTGTCAAGTTCGACTTTCTCGGCCTGCGCACCCTGACCATCCTCGACGAGGCGGTGAAGCTGGCCAGGGAGGTGGAGGGCGTCGACATCGACCTCGCCACGCTGCCGCTCGACGACCGCGAGACCTACGACGCGGTGTTCAAGAGCGCCAATACCACGGCGGTGTTCCAGTTCGAGTCGGGCGGCATGAAGGACACCCTGGTGCAGGCGCGCCCCGACCGCCTGGAAGACCTGATCGCGCTCAACGCCTTGTATCGCCCTGGACCGATGGACTTCATCCCGACCTTCATCGCCCGCAAGCACGGTCGCGAGCGAGTGGTCTACCCGCATCCCAGCCTGGAGCCGGTGCTGGCCAATACCTACGGCATCATGGTGTACCAGGAGCAGGTGATGCAGACGGCGCAGGTGGCAGCCCGCTATTCGCTGGGCGGCGCCGACCTGCTGCGGCGCGCCATGGGCAAGAAGAAGCCCGAGGAAATGGCCAAGCAGCGCGAGATCTTCGTCAAGGGTGCGGCGGAAAACTCGATTGGCGCCGAAACGGCCAACGAAATCTTCGACACCATGGAGAAGTTCGCCGGCTACGGCTTCAACAAATCGCACGCCGCCGCCTATTCGCTCGTCGCCTACCAGACCGGCTGGCTCAAGCGGCACCATCCGGCGGCCTTCGCGGCGGCGACGCTGTCCTCGGAAATGGCCAACACCGACAAGGTGCAGTTCTTCCACCAGGACGCCATCGACAACGGGCTGGTGTTCCTGCCGCCGGATGTCAATGAGAGCGGTATCCGTTTCCGCCCCGTCGACGGCAAGACCATCCGCTACGGCCTCGGCGCGATCAAGGGCACCGGCGAGGCGGCGCTCTCGGTAATCCTCAGGGCGCGCGAAAGCGGGGGACCGTTCAAGGACCTGTTCGATTTCTGCCGCCGCATCGACAAACGCGTGGCCAATCGCCGCGTGATCGAGGCGCTGATCCGGGCCGGCGCCTTCGATGCGGTCGACGACCATCGCGCCAAGCTGCTGGCCTCGGCCGGCGTCGCCCTCGAAGCGGCCGAACAGGCCGAGCGCAATGCCATGCAGGGCGGCCTGTTCGACACCGGCGGCGGCGCGCAGGAAGACACCGTGCACTATGCTGACGTGCCGCGCTGGAGTGAGCGCGAACAGTTGATGAACGAAAAGCCGGCGCTAGGTTTCTTTTTCTCCGGCCATCCTTACCACGCCTATGCCGAGGAGCTTTCCGCGTTCGTCAAGCGCCGCTTGGGACAGCTCGAACCGCAGCGCGAGCCGGTGCTGCTGGCCGGCGTGGTGATGTCCACCCGCACCCAGATGACCCGCCGCGGCAAGATGGCCGTGGTCCAGCTCGACGACGGCACCACCCAGCTCGAAGTCACGGTGTTCAACGAGCTGTGGGAGGCCGAGCGGGCCAAGATCAGGGACGACGAACTCCTGCTGGTCGAGGGCAAGGTACAGAAGGACGATTTCAGCGGCGGCCTGCGCATCACCGCCGACAAGCTGCATACCCTGGCCGAGGCCCGTGGCCGCTATGCGCGTGGCCTGCGCCTGACGATGAATGGCGGTTCCGACGCCAAGCGCCTGCAGGCCATGCTGGCGCCCTTCCGCAATGGGCCCTGTCCGGTGCGGCTTGCCTACAGCAACGGCGACGCCACGGCCGAGCTGCCGCTGCCCGACGGCTGGCGCGTCCGGCTCGACGACGCCCTGCTGGCGGGGCTTGCCGATTGGCTCAAGGCCGAGAATGTAAAGGTCATCTACCAGTGATCACCCTGATCGACGACGCGATGCTCGACGCGCTCTGCGCCGAAGCCGCGGCCAGCCCGCGCCGGCGCAAGAACCGCAATTTCCACCCGACGGATGTCCATCCCGGCCACCGCCTGCTCAACGCCATGCAGCAGGATTCCTACATCCCGCCGCACCGCCACCTCGATCCGAACAAGGACGAGACCTTCGTCGTGCTGCGCGGCTCGCTGGGCGTTATCACCTTCGATGACGACGGCAAGGTGCTGCAGGCCGCAAAAGTCGGCGTTGGCGGAACGGCGATCGGGGTGGATATTCCCCATGGTGCCTGGCACACGGCCGTCGCGCTGGCGGACGACACGGTGTTCCTCGAAGCCAAGGCCGGTCCCTACCTGCCGCCCGCCGCCGGGGAAAAGCCGTCGTGGGCGCCGGCGGAAAATTCGGCCGGCGCGGCGGCTTACCTGGTGGAAATGAAAGCGCTGTTCGACGCCTGAATCGCGTAACACCCATTTCTATTATGGGTATACTTTTCGTGTCGCTCCATCCTCGGGCAGAAGGAAAGCCATGATCCGGCCGTATCGCCTATGGTGCATCATCCTGGTTGTGGTCCAGGGACTGTTCTGCGTTGGCGCTGGCGCCGCCGAGCCGTCAAGGGCACTGGCGACCCTGGTCGGCGATCCCCGGACGGACCGCGTCGCCGTTGTCATCGGCAACAGCAGCTATCCCTCGGGCGCGCTGGCCAACCCGAAGAACGACGCGACCGCGATGGCCGCCGCGCTGAAAATGCTCGGCTTCGACGTCGAGCTCAAGATCGATGCCACGAAGGCCGATCTCGACGGCATATTCAAGCGCTTCAGTGCCAGGGCGGAACGGGCTGCGGTCGCCGCGCTTTTCTACGCCGGGCACGGGATCCAGGTGAACGGCGGCAATTACATCGTGCCCGTCGATGCCAAGCCGCAGAACGAGCGCGACCTAAAGCGCGAAATGATCCGGATGGACGACATCATCGACGACATGGGGAACGCCAAGGTCAAGCTGGTGTTTTTCGATGCCTGTCGCGACAATCCGCTGGCGCGCAGTTTCGCGCGCGGAAGTTCGCGCGGCATGGCGGCGCCGGTCGAGGCCACGGGCACACTGATATCCTTTGCGACCAAGCACGGCAACACCGCCGCGGACGGCGCCGGCAAGCACAGCCCATATACCAAGGCCCTGCTGGAGGCGCTCGAAGCGCCGGCGGGAGTCGAGATCGAGCAGATCCTGCGCAAGGTACAGCAGGGGGTGAAACAGGCCACCAACGGCCAGCAAGAGCCCTGGCGCTACGGTTCGCTGGACGGCGAGTTCTACTTCGTGGCCGCCGCGCCGCGGGCCGACAGCGTTGCGCAGCAGCAGGAAGCCATCGAGCGCAGCGTGCAGGAGGCCATGAAGCGTGCCGCGGGGCAACGTACCTCCGAGACCGCGGCGCTGGCGGTAGAGATGTCCTACTGGGACAGCATCAAGACTAGCACCAGCACCGATGACTTCAAGGCCTACGTCAAGCGCTTTCCGAATGGTTCCTTCGTCGAACTCGCGCAGAATCGCATCGCGATGCTGGAGCGCGAAGGAAAGCGGCAGGGCGACGACACGCGCGGTTCGGCCAGGCCGGCGGCCGGCGGCACGGACCAGACGGCCGTCGAACTGGCTTTCTGGGACAGCATCAAGAACAGCAGCAATGTCGATGACCTGAAGGAGTACCTGGCCAGCTATCCGCAGGGACGGTTCGCCGGCCTGGCACGCAATCGGGTGCGCAGCCTTGAGCCCGCCGCCGCGCCGGCGCGGCCGGTAGTTCCGGTTGTTCCAGCCGCCGCCCCACCTGTTGTCGCACCGGTCGCAACCGCCCCGGCCACTTCGCCACAACTGGCGTTGGCGGCACCATCACGGCCGGAATCGGCGACGTCCGACGCGAACGCCTCCACCTACCCGCGAGCGGGCGACACCTGGACGTATCGCTATGTCGATGCCTGGAAGAAGGATCATCCCCTGACCGTGGTGGTCAAGGTTACCGAAGCCGACAACGGACGCGTCACCGATCGCATGAGCGTCGGAGGCGGGCGCGGCGGCGACGAGCGCAGCTTCGAGGGCCGGATGGAGGCGGCGGAAAGGCCGGTCGCCAGCGGCGCGCGCATCGTCGAGCTGTTGCCCTATGCGCAGAGCCTGCTGAAGGACGGGCTGAAACCAGGGCAGGACAAGAGCTTCCCCGATACCACCATCGGGTCGCACAGCTTCCGCGTCAAGGCGAGGCTGGTCGGGTCGGAGAAGGTCTCGGTGCCGGCTGGAACCTTCGACGCCGTGCGGATCGAAGTGACCGGGGAAAACGTCGGGACCCAGGTGCAATGGAGCCTGCGGTCCACGGTGGTGGCGTCGATCAGCCACATGCTCTGGTTCGCCCCGGCGGTGAAGCGGATCGTGAAGGCGCAGTATCGGTCGAAGAATTTCTCGGGCACGCGAGTGGATGAAGATCTCATCGAGCTGGTCGCCTACGCCGTCGCCGGTACGGTACCACCGGCCCCGATTCAGGCGGTCGGCACGGTCCCGGCGAAATCCTCGCTGGAACGTATCGCGGCGCTGCCGAAGGCCGGCGACTCGTGGACCTATCGCTACGTCGACGCCTGGAAGAAGGACAGCCCGCAAACCGTCGTCGTCAGGGTCGAGGAATCCGACGGCGGACGGGTGACTGACCGGATGTCGATGAGCGGAGGGCGCGGGTCCGACGAGCGTACCTACGAGGGCAAGGTGGATGCGGCCGAACGTGCGCTCGGCCGCGACGTGCGAGTGATCGAGCTATTGCCCTACCTGCAGGCCATTCCTGCGGATAGCCTTACCCCCGGCGTAGCAAGGGAGCCGCCGAAGCTGACTTTGGGCGGGCAGGATTTCCGCATCCGGATGACGCTCGTCGGGCAGGACTCGGTGGTGGTTCCGGCCGGCCGCTTCGATGCGCTGCGCGTAGAGATCGTAGGTTTGCGCGAAGGCATCAGGCCGATGACGATGCACCAGCAGCAGGTGGTCGACGAGATCAGGCATACGATCTGGTTTGCGCCGGAAGTCCGCAGAGTGGTCAAGATCGAGCACAAGTCGCGGAGTTCCTTTCGCCCGCGCATAGATGACGATACCCTCGAACTGGTTTCGTCCAGCCTGCGCTAGGGTCTGTTTTCAATCATGCGTCGGTGACGCGGCGCGGGCGTTTTCAGGAAACGATGTAGGCGCCCGCGCCGGTCGACAGCAGCTTGCCGTCGCCGCCGCGAAACTCCATGCGCGTGGTTGCGACGCGCGAACCCAGGCGCAGCACCTCGGCATGCAGTTCGAAGTTCTCCCCGATGCCCGGGCGCAGGTAGTCGATGCGCAGGTCGATCGTGCCCAGCTTGCCGAAGCGGTGCAGGCGTTGCGCCGGAGCTTCGTCCATGTGCCGGGCGCCGATCGCCGCCATGACCGCCAGGCCGCCCATTGCGTCGAGGCTGGCACTGATGACGCCGCCATGGAGGCGGTTGGGGCTGCCGACCAGATCGGGGCGCATGGCGATGGCGCCGGAGACGCGATCCGGCGTGATCGAAGTGATCTTGAGGCCGAGCACCTGGTTGAAGGCGATCATGTCCTCGAAGATCTTCTTCAGCCCGGCGACGAATTCCGGCTCGAACTCCTTCGCGGGTTCGGCCGCGGTGGTTTTCTTGATCATTAGTCTAGCCCGGAGCGGACGGCAGGATCAGCTCCCGCGCCCTTGCCGCGACCGCATCCGGAAAGCGCTGCGACTTGCGGCTTTCCGGATCGAGGCAGACCACGGTGAATTCGCAGACCGAACAGACGTCACCTGTCTCGGTGTTGTAAAGCTCGTGGCGGAAGCGCAGCACCTTGTCGCGCATTTCCAGCACCCCGGTGCGCACCGCCACGGTGTCGCCGGGGTAGAGCTCCTTGCGGTAGCTGATGTTCTGCTGCACCGCCGCCAGGTGCAGGGCGCCGCTGCGCAGCAACGACGGCGTCATGCCGAGCATGGCATAGAACTGCCAGCAGGCTTCCTCGAGGAATTCCATGTAGGCGCGCACGTTGATGTGGCCCATGTGGTCGCGCTGCCACTCGTGGACCGTGCCACGTGCCGTCTCGATCATGGTCGTCCCGTCCGATGCTCGTACGCGGGCCCGATGGCCGGCGTATCGCGTCGAGCCTTACTTCTGGGCGTCGGCCAGGTCCTTGTCGGTGACCTTGCCCGACTGGTGCAGCCAGAGCAGGATGGCGAGGGGCTTGGGGATGTTGCGCCCGGACTCGTAGCGCGAACCGCCCGACTGGGTCACGCCGTAGCGCGTCCAGAAATCCTTCTGGTTCAGGTTGAGCTTCTTGCGGGCGGTGGCGATGTCGGAAAAGTCGAGTTTCTTCTTGCGGGCCATGACGGACTCCTCGGGGTGGATGAATGAGGTCTCAAGCATACCGCAATTATGCCGAATGGGGTAGGTCGATCCAATTATTTCTGCATGCCGATATCCTGCGATGCCTGTGCTGCGATCATGGTGATTGCATCGAGGCCGGCGGCCTGCGCCACGGCGAGGGCTTTGCGATAGGCTGTCGCCGCCTCTGCCGGAGCCTTGGCGCGCAGGATGTCGCCGATCAGCAGCCAGTCGCGCGCGATTTTTTCCGGCAGCGCCAGGCGACGGTCGATGTCAAGCGCGGCGCGCGCGGCGACCAGGGCGTCGGTCGCGTTGCCGCCGGCGTGGCGCGCCGCGGCAATCAGACGCCATGCATTGCCGGTTTCGGCGGCGTTGTCCTTGCCTTGGAGCAGCTTCAGCGCGGCTCCGGCATGCGCCAGGGAGTCGGCAGCGCGCTTTTCCGCGAGGGCATGGCGGGCCCGCAGCAGATGCAGGCCGGCTGCGTGCGGGCAGGCGCCGGCGCAGAGCGCAACTGCCTCGTCGAGGCTTATCCGCGCGTCATCCGCACGGCCCAGGCCGAGTTGCGCCTGCGCCTTGAGCATCCAGGCATCGAGAGCGAAACCGGCATCGCCGCCCGAGTCCGTGGCGTCCAGCAGCTGCAGCGCGGCTTCGTCGCGGCCCAGGACGAGTTCGCTGCGGGCCAGGTGCAGGCGGTTGCGTGCCACGCCCGTTGCATCGTCGATGGCGGCATGGAGTTTCGCTGCCTCGGCGAAGCGGCGTGCCGCCACCGCGTAGTCGCCGCGCTCGTAGCGTCTGGCGCCATCGCTTTCGGCTTCCAGCGCGGCGCGCAGGCGCGGCGGGTCTACCGGCTTCGGCGTCGAGCCGCAGGCGCCGAGCAGCAGCGCCAGGATGAGGGCCAGTTCAGCGCGCACGGCCGGCCTCCCCGCGCGGGTCGCTGTCGGGCTTCAGCCGCGCCGGTGCCGGCGCATCGACCATGCTGCTGATCGGCCAGGTCTGCTTGGCGCCGCCGACGATCTCGCGCACGTCGGCGGCGACCGCGCTGCCGTCGCGCAGCGCGGGCGGTACGCTGGCTTCGGCTTCGGCGCTGATCTTCTCGACATGGTCCAGCACCTGCCGGGTGCGGTCGAGCATTCCGGGCAGGCGCTTGTTCGCGGCTTCCAGCGTTTGCCCGAGGTGGGTCAGATCCTCCTCGGCCTTGCCCAGGACCCGGATCGCGGTGCCGCCGATGCCCTCGACCTGGCGGTTGCCGTTGGCCAGCAGCACGTTGAGCGCTTCGGAACTGGCGCGGATCCGAGCCAGGGTGCCGGGCAGTCCCTTCTCGGGATCGGCCAGGGCGCCGGTGATGGCCTTGATGTCCTTGAGGATGGGGATGAACTCGTCGCGCACTTGGTTGGCCAGCGCGCCGAGCCCGTCGGCGCGCGAAAAGGCGAGCCTCGCCTGCGCCGCCGCGAGCCGGGTCTTGTCCGCTCCCGGCACGATTTCCATCGTCGGCGAGCCGACCAGGCCTTCCTTGCGCAGTTCGATGCGTGCGTCATGGGTGACGAAGCGCGCATGGTCCGCGTCGACGTCGAGCTTGACCGCCACCGATCCGTCATCGCGCAGATCGACATCGGTGACCGAGCCGACACGGAAGCCGGCGATGCGCACCGCCTGGCCCTTGGCGATGTCCTGCGCGGTGTCGGCGACGAAGCTGTAGCTGACCGTCTGCCGCAGCAGTCCCTGGCGGACGAAGATCGCCGCCATCAGCGCCAGCGTAACGAGGATGGCGACCAGCAGGAAGCGCCGCGTCGCGCGCCGCACGGAGCGGGCGTCGGCGTCGTGTTGGGTCAGCAGGGACATGGGGCCTCCGCGAGATGGGTCACGCTGCGGCACTCGGGCAGCTCGGGCAATTCGTGGCTGTCGAGGTCGACGAAGAGTGCGGTGCGAAATGGATGTCGGCGATGGTAGATGGCCTCGGTGGCGGTGAGCTCCTCCGCCTCGCGCCGCGTCAGGCCCGCGAACAGGCGGTCGATGACCAGCAGTTCCGGGGGGCGCAGCAACCAGCGGGCGAGGCCGATCGTCCAGCGCTCGGCGCGCGCCAGTTTCATCGGTTGTTCGCTCCCCAGCGTCGCGATGCGCTGCGGCGTCAGGCCGCAAAGCCGCAAGGCGGCTTCCATTTCATGCTCGTCGTCCCCGGGCTCGGTCTCCTCCTGCCCGTAGCGCAGCGCGAGGGCCAGGCTTTCGGCCACCGTCATGGCACCGGGCAGGCTGCCCGTGGCGGTCAGCACGCCAACGCCGGGGCAGGATTCGAGGCTCGCCACCGCGCGGCGCGCGCTGGCGATGTCCTCGACCACGAGGCGATGGCGACCGCCTTCGTCCAGCGCCAGCTCCAGGCGGAACGCATCGCCGGCGCTCAGCACCAGGCGCCGGGCGTCGATCGCGGCGACCAGGGTGGAGTTCAATTCAGCGCCCATACCAATGCCGCCGTCGCCACGTCGATGACGAAGACAGCCACCAGGCAAGCGCCGACGGACTTGATCGCGGCGTCGGAGATCGCCTGCGCCGAGGCGTCGCCGCTGCTGCCCTGGTGGCAGGCGATGATGCCGATGACGGCGCCGGTCAGGGCGCCCTTGGCCAGGCTCAGCAGCACCAGCCAGGGGCTGGCGAAGTCGAGAAAATGGGCGGCCGTTTCGAGCGGCGGCCGGCCGTCGATCAGGGACGATGCCAGCCAGCCGCTGGCGACTGCGCAGGCCTGGAAGCATGCGGTGACCGCGGGCAGTGCGATGGCCAGGCCGAAGATGCGCGGCAGCAACAGGAAATCCGCCGGCGGCACACCCAGCCGGCGCAGCGCGGTGAACTCGTCGTGCAGGTTCATCACCGCCAGCTCGGACGAAATGCTGGCGCTGCTGCGCGCGACGACGACCAGGGCCGAAAGCAGCGGCGCCAGCTCGAAGAACAGGCCGAGGAAGATCAGGCGCTGCGTCAGGTCGTTGTCCACGCCGATCAGGGTGGCCAGCTGGGTGCTTACCGCCGCGCCGGTGATCAGCGCCAGTATCACGATGATCGGCAGCGCGGCAATTCCAGCGGCATGGATCTGGCGCTGCAACTGGATGCGCAGCAGAGGCCGGCCCAGTTCGCGGTGGCGGCTGCCGGCGAACCATAGCAGCTGGAGATAGGACGCCAGACGTCCGTGCTCGACTGCCGTGCTCACGCCCCGCCCTCCCTGGGTGTCAGCACCGGCGGTGTCCAGCCCCAGACATCCAATCCGTCGGTACCCACCGCACCCAGGTCGACCAGGCCGCCGCCATGGCCGACGGCCGCCGCCACTGCTTGCGTGCATAGCACCGGATGGCCGAGGTCCTTGGTCATCGCCTGCAGCCGGCCGGCTATGCCGACCGATTCGCCGATCACTGAGAACTCGCGCCGCTGGGCCGAGCCGACGTAGCCGGCGAGAACCTCGCCGCTGTGGATGCCGATGCCGATGTACAGTGGATCGATGCCTTCCTCGACCAATTCCTTGTTCAGGCGCTCGATGCGCAGCAACAGGTCGCGCGCCGCCTCCAGCGCGTTGCGCTGCGGCGCGTCCAGCGGCTGCGGCAGGCCGAAGGTCGCCGTCAGGCCATCGCCGACGTATTTGTCCACCGCGCCGCCGCTGGTCTGGATGGCCAGTCCGGCCGCCGCGTGAAAGCGGTTGAGCAGCGCGATCATTGCTTGCGGGGTCGATCGCGAGGCACGTGCCGCGAAACCGCGAATGCCGACGGCAAGCACCGTGACCTGCTGGCTCCGGCCATTCTCTTCGACCTGGAGTTCGCCGCCAAGCAGGGCGCGCATGACCTGCGGACTGACGTGCCCGGCGAACATGCTGCGCAGCAACTGCCGTTCGCGGAAACGGCGGATGAAGTCCCAGGCCAGGCGCGCGCCGTAGGCCAGCAACGCGACCATGACGATGTTCGCCACGCGCAGGTAGTCGCCCTGCCACAGGGCGTGGGTGGACAGGACGAGCAGCGCCGCCAGCGCCGTGATCAGGGCCAGGCCCTTGATCCAGCCGGCGCGACCGAACCAGAACAGGGCACCGAGGCCGGCCAGCAGCAGCGACAGGTTTTCGGGAGCGCGCTCGATCAGGCCGCGCGCCAGGAGCGTGCGCAAGGCCTGGATATGCACCACCGCGCCCGGTTCGGTGCGGCTGCCCGGATCCCAGCCGGCAAGGGCGACCGGCAGGCGATGGCGGGTTTCGGTCGGCAGCAGGCTGGCCACCACCACGGCGCGGCCCTTGACCAGCGCGCGCAGCGGTTCGGTTTCGCCGCGGTGGATCCAGCCCAGCACGGTGAGCAAGGGCGTGTACTCGATGCTGCCGCCTACGCTGTAGTCGATCATGCCGCTGGGCGAGCCCTGGCGCCCCAGGCGCTTGGCCATCGCCAGCGCCAGCGGGTCGCGCTGGTCCGCCGACTGGCAGCGGCGCTGGTTGATGCGCCGGACCACGCCATCCATGTCTTCGCAGATCGCCAGCGAGGCGAGGTCCTTCTCGCCGATCGCCGCCAGCAGTTCCGGAGAGATCGGCCGCAGGCGGCCGCCGATGCCGGGCGGTTGTCCGACCACGAGCGGCGCGGTGCTCTTCAGTCGGTGGATGCCGGAGATCAGCATGGCATCGATGTCCTTCACCAGGAAATCGTAGGAGCGCACCGGCAGGGGGATCGCCAGGCCGACCACCGCCGGTTCGGCGGCGGAGAGGCCGGCGAACAGGATGCCCAGATGGGTGTGCCAGAGCGCCGTGGGTTCGGCAATGGCAAGGTAGGCCGCCTCGTCGACGCCGATGACGACCACATCCTGCGCCAGCGGCGTCGGCGAGCGGGCGCGCAGCCAGCCGATCTGCGCGTCGTAGAGCGCGCGGTCGGCGAAGCGCAGGGCGCGCGTTTCCATCAGGCTCCAGCCGACGGCGCATACCAGCAGGAAGCCGATCAGGATATCGCGGGGGACGCGGAACATGTTTTGATTATGGCATGGAGGAAAGTCGGCGCCCCACGGGGACTTCCTGCGGTTGCCGGCGACACGGCAGGCGCCGGCGGGGACGCGGAATCAGGCGGTCGGCAACGAGTCGAAACCCGCAAAACAGCCGCTGGCGCCTTCCACCATGACTTCATCGACCGCTGCGCCGGCCGGACCGATCCGGCTCCAGGCCAGCATTTCGCCGATCTGCGCCCCATCGCCGGCGACCATCGCCTCGACGCTGCCGTCACGCCGGTTGCGCACCCAGCCGGTGACACCGAGCAGGCGCGCCTGCGCCGCCATCGCATAGCGGAAACCGACGCCCTGCACCACGCCGCGGATGACGAGGCGACGTACCTCAGTCACTTCACCCGCATCCCGGGTTGCGCGCCGCTGTCGGGCGACAGCAGGTAGATGCCGGGCGACTTGCCGTCGGCATCCGACGCGGCCAGCACCATGCCTTCCGACATGCCGAACTTCATCTTGCGCGGCGCCAGGTTGGCCACCATTACCGTCAGACGGCCCACCAGTTGCGCCGGATCGTAGGCCGACTTGATGCCGGCGAAGACATTGCGCGTCTCGGTGCCGAGATCGAGCGTGAGCTGGATCAGCTTGTCGGCGCCCTCGACGTGCCGGGCCTCGGCGATGCGCGCCACGCGCAAGTCGACCTTGGCGAAATCGTCGATCGAGATGTGCTGTGGTTTCGGCTCGACCTGACCCTGGGTCTTGTCCTCGGTGGCCTGCTGGTGCTGGGCCTTGCGTTGCGGCGACGGCTGGGCGGACGCAGGAGTCGGCGCTGACGACACGGCGGGCGCCAGCGATTCGCGGTTGGCCGCCACGAGGGCCTCAACCTGCTTCGGGTCGATGCGCTGCATCAGGTGCTCATAGGAATTGATCAAGTGGGCCGGCGGCAGCAGGTGGGCGGCGTCGGCCCAATGCAGCGGCGCGACATTGAGAAATTCCTCGGCGCGATGGGCGAGCTTGGGCAGCACCGGCTTGAGGTAGATGGTCAGGATGCGGAAGGCATTGATCAGCAGCGAGCAGACCTCGTGCAGCTTCGCGTCCTGCCCGTCCTGCTTGGCCAGTTGCCAGGGCTGGTGGCGGTCGACGTACTGGTTGATCTGGTCGGCCAGCGCCATCACGCGGCGCAGCGCCCGGGCATAGTCGCGCGCCTCGTAGTGGGCGGCGATTTCCTCGCCGGCCTCGATCAGGCCGGGCAGCTCGGCGCGGAAAATCTCATTGAGGTGGCGCGCGTCGAGCTTGCCGGCAAAGCGCTTGGCGATGAAGCCGGCGGCGCGGCTGGCGATGTTGATGTACTTGCCGACGAGGTCGGAATTCACCCGGCTGACGAAGTCGTCGAGGTTGAGGTCGATGTCTTCCATCGTGCCATTGAGCTTGGCGGCGAAGTAGTAGCGCAGCCATTCCGGATTCAGCCCCTGGGTGAGGTAGCTCTCGGCGGTGATGAAGGTGCCGCGCGACTTCGACATCTTGGCGCCATCGACCGTCAGGAAGCCATGGGCGAAGACGCTGGTCGGTATCCGGTAGCCGGCGTGCTCCAGTTCGGCCGGCCAGAACAGGGCGTGGAAGTAGAGGATGTCCTTGCCGATGAAGTGGTAGAGCTCGGCCGTCGAGCCCTTGCCCCAGAAGGCGTCGAAGTCGAGGCCCTTTTTCTTGCACAGGTTCTTGAACGAACCCATGTAGCCGATCGGCGCGTCGAGCCAGACATAGAAAAACTTCCCCGGCGCATCGGGAATCTCGAAGCCGAAATAGGGCGCGTCGCGCGAGATGTCCCAGTCGGTCAGCCTGTTCTCGCCCGGCTCGCCCAGCCATTCCTGCAGCTTGTTGATCGCCTCGGGCTGGTTCTCGCAAACGGCGCGCGTGGCGCGGCGCAGGAATTCCTGGCAGCGCGGATCGGAAAGCTTGAAGAAGTAGTGATCCGAGGAGCGCAGTTCCGGCTTGGCGCCGGACACCGCCGAATAGGGATTCTTCAGCTCGGTCGGCGCATAGGCCGCGCCGCAGGATTCGCAGGCGTCGCCGTACTGGTCCCTGGCCCCGCACTTGGGGCACTCGCCCTTGATGAAGCGGTCGGGCAGGAACATGGCCTTGACCGGATCGTAGAACTGCTCGATAGCGCGCACCTCGATCAGGCCGGCGGCCTTGAGCTTGCCGTAGATGTCTTCGGAATAGTGGCGCGTCTCGTCGGAATGGGTGGTGTGGTAGTTGTCGAAGGCGACGTGGAAGCCGGCGAAATCGCGCGAGTGCTCGGCATGGACGCGGGCGATCAGCGCCTCGGGCGAGATGCCCTCCTTCTCGGCGCGCAGCATGATCGGCGTGCCGTGGGTGTCGTCGGCGCAGACGTACCAGCACTCGTGGCCGCGCAGCTTCTGGAAACGGGTCCAGATGTCGGTCTGGATGTACTCGACCAGATGGCCGAGGTGGATAGCGCCATTGGCATAGGGCAGGGCGCTGGTAACGAGAATCTTGCGGGTCATGGGGCGGTCTTTCCGGGTGCCGGCGACGGGTACGAGGCCCGCCACAACTGAAGACGCGCATTGTACTTGGGCCGGAAGGCAGGCGGGATGCGCCGCCGTATCCTCGAAACCTAGGTCATTCCGGCGAACGCCGGAATCCAGGCCCAGCCCCCAATTGCCACCGTGTTGCCAGCGCCGACTTTCGGGGCTTCGTCCCCGGATCAAGTCCGGGGCTGGCTATTCCGGCGGCTCCGCATGCCTTGGATTCCGCTTCGCGGGGTGGCAAAGCCGGAATCCAGGCTTGTTGCCCCGCGCCGGGGCGAGTCCCGGCGACTCAACATTACTTCCTGGATTCCCGCCTTCGCGGCAATGACGAAGCGGATCGCGGGAATAGCCAGCCCCGGACTTGATCCGGGGACGGAACATGAAAAGTCGGTGCCCCACAGGGACTTCCTTTGGTCGCTGGCGATACGGCGCCAGGCATCAGTCCGGTACCGATTCCGCCAGCATCGCCGGCGACAGAACCGTCACGCCTCGAATCGTCGCGCCATAGAGCGGGCCGAAATGGGTTCGGTCGCCCGTGACCAGGATGTCGCCGCGATGGTGGATGGCGGCGGCAAGGACCGGTCTGTCCTTTTCGGGCAGGACCATGGTGTCAGGCAGCAGGCTGTTGCCGGGGACCAGGTTGCCGCTGCAGATTCGGGCGGCCATCGCATTCAGTACCGGGAGGCCGGCGGGAGTCATTGCGGCCAGATTGCGCCGTGCCTCCTCGAAGACGTAGGTGTCGGCCCACAACTCGTGTCCGGCACCTTCGCAGAGCGCCAGCAATTGCCTTACCCCGCCATCGGCGCGAGCCGCGGAGAACAGGATGTTGGCGTCGAGGAAAATCCGCACTGCGTCAGCGCGATTTCTTTTTCAGCACGGCGGCCAATTCGGCCTCGGCCGCGTCGAATTCGCGCAGGCGCTCGTCGCTGTACATCTCGATGGGCAGCGTAACGGCGGGCTTCAACAAGAGGCCATCGGGCGTGGTCTCCGCAATCAGTTGGTCATTGGCGGCGAGGCCCATGGCCTGGCGCAGTTTGGCCGGGAGCGTGATCACGCCACGCTCGGTAATGGTAAGTGTGGTTTTCATGCTTCGCAGTTTTGCAGAAAAGCAGCAATACGGCAAGCATTTGGGTCGGACTGGAACTGATTTGCCGTTTACCCAATCAAGCGACAAGGCGCAAGTTTCGGCGCGACCGCCAAGTCCCGATTTGGCACATCAGCCAAACCTGATATAAAATCCCGACTAATTCGCTCAAGTATGGTAATCAGGTTACGGGACATAATCCGCGACCGAAGATTTTAGTTCCGGCATAACGTCGATAAAGCCGACGTTAGCCTTCTCTGAAACTCCGATTTCCTTCCCTCAATTCGTCACCCGCAAAGGCCTTTCATGTCCATCAACGAACAAAGCATCCAGGACGCACTCAAGGTAGTCGTCGATCCCAATACCGGCAAGGACCTGGTCGCCAGCCGCAGCGTCAAGAACATCAAGGTCACCGGCAGCGACGTCTCGCTCGACATCGAACTCGGCTACCCGGCGAAGAGCCAGATCGAGGGCATCCGCAGCGCGGTGATCGCCGCGCTGAAGCCGCTGCCCGGCATCGGCAACATCAGCGCCAACGTATTCTCGAAGGTGGTGACCCACGCCGTGCAGAAGGGCGTCAAGCTGATTCCCGGCGTCAAGAACATCATCGCCGTGGCCAGCGGCAAGGGCGGCGTCGGCAAGTCCACCACCGCCGTCAACCTGGCGCTGGGCCTCGCCGCCGAAGGCGCCACGGTGGGCCTGCTCGACGCCGACATCTATGGACCCTCGCTGCCGACCATGCTCGGCATTCCCGCCGGCCGGCCCGAGTCGGCCGACGGCAAGAGCCTGGAGCCGATGGATGCGCACGGCATCCAGGCGATGTCGATCGGATTCCTCATCGATCCCGAGCAGCCCATGGTCTGGCGCGGCCCGATGGTGACGCAGGCCCTGACACAGCTTCTGACCGAGACGCGCTGGCGCGATGTCGATTACCTGGTGATCGACATGCCGCCGGGCACCGGTGACATCCAGCTCACCCTGGCGCAGCAGGTGCCGGTGACCGGCGCGGTGATCGTCACCACGCCGCAGGACATCGCGCTGCTCGACGCGCGCAAGGGCCTCAAGATGTTCGAGAAGGTCGGCATACCCATCCTAGGCATCATCGAAAACATGAGCATCCACATCTGCTCCAAGTGCGGCCATGCCGAACACATCTTCGGTTCCGGCGGCGGCGACCGCATGGCGAAGGACTACGAGGTGGAAATGCTCGGCGCCCTGCCGCTGGCGATGTCGATCCGCGAACAGATGGACGGCGGCAAGCCGACCGTCGAGGCCGATCCCGACGGCCCGGCCACCGCGATCTACAAGACCATCGCGCGCCGCATCGCGGTGAAGATCGCCGAAAAGGCCAAGGACCACAGCAGCAAGTTCCCCAGCATCAAGGTGATGAATACTTAACGCTCATGGCTCCGAGCGCTAGCCGCCGAGCCTGAAACACGCGAAAGGCCAATTGGTCGCCCGCCCCCCTTCCGCTGCGCGGCCCACGGCTGGCTTTGCACAGCCAGCCGGCTGCGGCGGCGCGACGCATGCGTCGCGAATTCCCGCCTCGCCCCTCGCGGGGGGTTACCAATCGGCGCGCTGCGCGCGTCTATGACGGGGTTTCGTGCCGAGTATTCCGCGTCAAAGGTCTGACAAAGCAGCCAGCAGGCGGTCGATATCCGGGGTGGTGAGCGTGCTGTTGATCGCCAGCCGCAAGCGGCTGCTGCCGGGGGCAACGGTCGGCGGGCGGATCGCGACGGCGAGGAAGCCTGCGGCATCGAGGCGTGCGGCGGCGGCCAGGGTGTCGGCCTCGGCGCCGATCACCGCCGGCACTATCTGCGTGGTCGACTCCAGCGTCGAGATACCGAGCGCGGCGAGCCCCTCGCGCAGGCGCTGCGCATGGGCGGCCACGCGCGCGCGTTCCGCATCCATCCCCGGTACCAGGTCCAGCGCGGCATCGACCGCGCCGAGCACGGGCGGCGGCAGCGCCGTGGTGAAGATGAAGCCGCTGCAGCAATTGACCAGCCAGTCGATCAGCGCGCGCGATCCGGCGACATAGGCACCGAAGGCGCCGAAGGCCTTGCCCAGCGTGCCCATCACGACATCGACGCCGGCGACCCCGGCAGCCAGCCCTCGCCCCTGCGGGCCGAGGATGCCCGTGGCGTGCGCCTCGTCGACATGGAGCAGCGCCCCTTGGCGTTCGGCCAGGGCGGCCAGCGCGGGCAGGTCGGCGCGGTCGCCGTCCATGCTGAACACCGATTCCGTGACGATCAATTTGCGCCCGTCATGCCGGCCCAGAAGGGCGTCGAGGTGGCCGATGTCGTTGTGGCGGAAGACCTTGACGGGACAGCGCGCGGCACGTGCGCCGTGGATGATGCTGGCGTGGTTGAGTTCGTCGCTGAAAATCGTTGTCGCATTTGCCGTATCACCGGCGCCAGCGCTCTGCGTCCCTCTGGGAACTCTTGTGCCAAGCCGCGCCAACGCCGGAATCACCGTGGCATTGGCCTGGAAGCCGCTGGAAAACAGCAGCGCCGCCTCGCGGCCCTTGAAGGCCGCGAGCTTTTGTTCCACCGCCAGCGTGATGTCGCGCGTGCCGGCCACCAGGCGCGAGGCCGGCGCGCCGGCACCGTGGCGCAGCGCCCACTCGGCGGCGCGCTGCTTGATCAGGGGATGCTGCGAGAGGTCCAGGTAGTCGTTGGACGAGACGTCGATCAGCGCCCGGCCCTGCGCATCGCGCAGGCGTCCCTCGTCGCAGACGAGGGCGCGCAGGCGGCGCCGCCGCGCACCGGCGTCGAGCGCGGCCAGCTCCTGCTGCAGCAAGGCGTCGAGCGAGCCTTTCACTTCAGCGTCGTGGCGCGTTCCGCCAGCACCTGGCGCAGCGCGCTGGTCAGCACGGACAGGTCGTCGGCTGCGATGACGAAGGGCGGCATCAGGTACACCACCTTGCCGAAAGGCCGCACCCAGACGCCGAGTTCGGCGAAGCGCCGGCGCATGCCGTCGAGGTCGATCCCTCCACGAAGCTCCACGGCGCCGATCGCGCCCTTGATGCGAACGTCGGCGACGCCGTCGATTTCGCGGCAGGGCGAAAGCTCGGTCGCCAGTTGCGCCTCGATCGCGACCACCTGCGCCAGGCG
Organism: Sulfuritalea sp.; assembly: GCF_017302275.1. GTDB lineage: Bacteria > Pseudomonadota > Gammaproteobacteria > Burkholderiales > Rhodocyclaceae > Sulfuritalea. The sequence continues at coordinate 8,335 of NZ_JAFLDR010000015.1, read as the reverse complement.
TGGCTCGCTGGCGAAGAGGTCGAGCGAGGCATTCGCGGCGGCGCAGGCGAGCGCATTGGCCATGTAGGTCGGGCCGTGCATCAGCGCGGCACCGGGATCGTCGGACAGAAAGGCGTCGAACACGTGCCCGCGCGCCACGGTCGCCGCCAGCGGCAGCGTGCCGCCGGTCAGCGCCTTCGACAGGCAGACGATGTCGGGCACGACCCCGGCCTCTTCGCAGGCGAACATGCGTCCCGTGCGGCCGAAACCGGTCATGATCTCGTCGGCGATCAGCAGCACCCCGTGGCCGCGGCAGGCCTCGGCGATGAAGGCCAGGGTCGCCGCATCGTGCATCCGCATGCCGCCGGCGCCCTGCACCAGCGGCTCGACGACCACGGCGGCAATGCGTTCGGCATGGGTATCGAGCAGCAGGTCGAGGGCGCGGCGCATCGTGTCGTCGGTCGGCAACTCGGCCATGAGCTGGTCCGGCATGCTGCCGGCGAACAGCGTGTGCATGCCCTCCTCGGGATCGCACAGCGCCATGGTGGCGAAGGTGTCGCCGTGGTAGCCGTGGCGGAAATACACGATGCGCTGCCTGTCCGCGCGGCCCTTGTTGCGCCAGTACTGGAGCGCCATCTTGAGCGCAACCTCGACCGCCACCGAGCCGGACTCGGTGAAAAAGACGCGCTCCAGGTCTCCCGGCAGCAGGGCCGCCAGCCGTGTCGCCAACCGCGCCGCGGGCTCATGCGCCAGTCCGGCGAACATCACGTGCGGCAGCGTGGCAAGCTGGCCTGCGACGGCCGCGCGGATATGCGGGTGGCCGTAGCCGTGGCAGGCGGTCCACCACGATGAAATGCCATCGACCAGTTCACGGCCGTCGGCCAGTCGCAGCCGCACGCCATCGCTGGCGACCACCGGCAGCGGCGCCGGCGCGGTCTTCATCTGCGTGTAGGGCAGCCACAAATGGGCCAGCCCCGGAGTCAGCCAGTCGGACATGTCGAGCGCGGTGGCGGCGCCGGCTAGAATGCGCCGGCGGAGGAACGATGGGCGCGAATTTTATCACCGGCACCGGCACCGACATCGGCAAGACCTGGCTGGCCAGTGCCCTGCTGCGCCACTGGCGGGCGCAGGGTTTGTCGCCTGCGGCCTTCAAGCCGGTGCTCTCCGGCTTCGATCCGGCCTGCCCCCAGGCCGGCGATGCCGGCGCTTTGCTGGCGGCGCTGGGCCGCGAAGTGAGCGCTACCGAACTCGATGCGATCGCGCCCTGGCGCTTCGCCGCGCCGCTGTCGCCGGACATGGCGGCGGCACTGGAAGGCAGGCGCATCGACTTCGACGAACTGGTCGCCTTCACCCGGCGCAGCACCGGCCCCGGCCCCGGCTCCGATCCGGTCCTGATCGAAGGCGTGGGCGGCGTCATGGTTCCCCTGGGCGAGCGCCACACGGTACGCGACTGGATCGTCGCCAGCGGCCTGCCCTGCGTGCTGGTGACCGGCTCCTACCTGGGCAGCCTGAGCCACACCCTGACAGCGCTGGAAGCCCTTGCAAAAGTCGGCGCTGGCGTCACGGCGATTGCGGTCAATGAAACCCCGGATTCACCCGTTGCGCTAGCCGCCACCGTGGAAAGCCTGGCGCGCCATGTAGCCGGCATTCCGTTGGTGACGATTGCGCGCGGCAGTTCGCTGGCCGGTATTGCCCACCTGGGCAAGTTGCTTGGCGGAATGTAGGTTTGGCATACCAGAAGCTTATATCGAGCGCAGCGAGCCGATTCTGGCCCCCGCCCCGGGGCGGGGGGCGAAGGCGGGAATTCGCAAAGTACTGCTTTGCGCCGCCGCAGCCGGCTGGCTGTGCAAAGCCAGCCGTGGAACGGGGGTGGGGGGGCAGAAAAGAGGGTACGGCTTTAGCTCAATGGCCGGGCCCGGCCGTTGAGCTAAAGCCGTATACTGCGGCCCCTTGAGTCCTTTCCCGGGATGAACCATGAGCATCAAGTCCGACAAGTGGATCCGCCGCATGGCGGAGCAGCACAAGATGATCGAGCCCTTCGAGGCCGGCCAGGTGCGCGAAGCCAACGGCCACAAGATCGTCTCCTACGGCACCTCCAGCTACGGCTACGACATCCGCTGCTCACGCGAATTCAAGCTGTTCACCAACATCAACAGCACCATCGTCGACCCGAAGAACTTCGACCCGAACTCCTTCGTCGAGGTGAATGCCGACTTCTGCATCATTCCGCCGAATTCCTTCGCCCTGGCGCGCACCGTCGAGTACTTCCGCATCCCGCGCAACGTGCTGACCATCTGCCTCGGCAAGAGTACCTACGCCCGTTGCGGCATCATCGTCAACGTGACGCCCTTCGAGCCGGAATGGGAAGGCTACGTGACACTTGAATTTTCCAACACCACGCCGCTGCCGGCCAAGATCTACGCCGGCGAGGGCTGCGCCCAGGTGCTGTTCTTCGAATCCGACGAGGTCTGCGAGACCTCCTACAAGGACAGGGGCGGCAAGTACCAGGGGCAGGTCGGCGTGACACTACCCAAGATTTGATTGAGCACAGGCGGCAATCGGAGCGAGGCCCCGCCGCCGGGCCGCCCCAAGGCGGGGCCAGCCAATACATGGAGTCCGCGCCTTTGCGGGCGAATAACCGTTACACCCTTCCTCGGGAAGGGGGCCAGGGGGTAGGTAAAAGATGCGCTTCCACTTTCCCATCATCATCATCGACGAGGACTTCCGTTCCGAGAACGCCTCGGGCCTCGGCATCCGCGCCCTGGCCGACGCGATCGAGAAGGAAGGCCTCGACGTGCTCGGCGTCACCAGCTACGGTGACCTGACCTCGTTTGCCCAGCAGCAAAGCCGCGCCTCGGCCTTCATCCTCTCCATCGACGACGAGGAATTCACCCCCGGCCCCGAACTCGACCCCGCCGTGCTCAACCTGCGCGCCTTCGTCGAGGAAATCCGCCACAAGAATCCGGACATCCCGATCTTCCTGCACGGCGAGACGCGCACCAGCCGCCACATCCCCAACGACATCCTGCGCGAGCTGCACGGCTTCATCCACATGTACGAGGACACGCCGGAGTTCATTGCCCGCCACGTCGTGCGCGAGGCGCGGGCCTACCTCGACTCGCTGCCGCCGCCCTTCTTCCGCGCCCTGACACACTACGCGGCGGACGGTTCCTATTCGTGGCATTGCCCCGGCCATTCGGGCGGCGTCGCCTTCCTCAAGAGCCCGGTGGGCCAGATGTTCCACCAGTTCTTCGGCGAGAACATGCTGCGCGCCGACGTCTGCAACGCCGTCGAGGAACTCGGCCAGTTGCTCGACCATACCGGCCCGGTGGCGGCTTCCGAACGCAACGCTGCGCGCATCTTCAATGCAGACCATTTGTTCTTCGTCACCAACGGCACCTCGACCTCGAACAAGATCGTCTGGCATTCCACCGTGGCGCCCGGCGACATCGTCATCGTTGACCGCAACTGCCACAAGTCCATCCTCCACGCCATCATGATGACCGGCGCGATCCCGGTGTTCCTGATGCCGACGCGCAACAACTACGGCATCATCGGCCCGATCCCGAAGGAAGAGTTCCGCTGGAAGAACATCCAGAAGAAGATCGCCGCCCACCCCTTCGCCAGCCAGGTCAAGGGCAAGCCGCGGGTGCTGACCATCACCCAGAGCACCTATGACGGCATCCTCTACAACGTCGAGGACATCAAGGAGGAACTCGACGGCAAGATCGACACCCTGCATTTCGACGAGGCCTGGCTGCCGCACGCCGCCTTCCACGATTTCTACGGCGACTACCATGCCATCGGCGCCGACCGCCCGCGTTGCAAGGAGTCGATGGTGTTCTCGACGCAATCGACGCACAAGCTGCTGGCCGGCCTCTCCCAGGCTTCCCAAATCCTGGTGCAGGACGCCGAGAACAACAAGCTCGACCGCGACGTGTTCAACGAGGCCTACCTGATGCACACCTCGACCTCGCCGCAGTACTCGATCATCGCCTCCTGCGACGTCGCCGCGGCGATGATGGAGGAACCCGGTGGCACCGCGCTGGTCGAGGAGTCGATCGCCGAGGCGCTGGATTTCCGCCGCGCCATGCGCAAGGTGGACAAGGAATGGGGCGCCGACTGGTGGTTCCAGGTTTGGGGCCCGAAGGACCTCTCCGAGGAAGGCATCGAGGAGCGCGAAGCCTGGATGCTCAAGCCCGGGGAGAAGTGGCACGGCTTCGGCAAGCTGGCCAAGGGCTTCAACCTGCTCGACCCGATCAAGGCCACCATCATCACCCCGGGCCTTGACGTCGATGGCGATTTCTCGGACGACAACGGCATACCGGCGGCCATCGTCACCAAGTACCTCGCCGAGCACGGCGTGATCGTCGAGAAGTGCGGCCTCTATTCCTTCTTCATCATGTTCACCATCGGCATCACCAAGGGCCGCTGGAACACGCTGGTCACCGCGCTGCAGCAATTCAAGGACGACTACGACCGCAACCATCCGCTGTGGAAGGTGCTGCCCGAGTTCGTCGCCAAGCATCCGCGCTACGAGCGGGTCGGCCTCAAGGACTTGTGCACCCAGATCCACGAGGTCTACAAGGCGAACGACGTGGCGCGCCTGACCACCGAAATGTACCTCTCCGACATGGTGCCGGCGATGCGCCCGGCCGACGCCTTCGCCAGGATGGCCCACCGCGAGATCGACCGCGTGCCGCTCGACGAGCTCGAAGGCCGCGTCACGGCGGTGCTGCTGACGCCCTACCCGCCCGGCATACCGCTGCTGATTCCGGGCGAATGCTTCAACGCCACCATCGTCCGCTACCTGAAGTTCGCGCGCGACTTCAACGAGAGGTTCCCCGGTTTCGAGACCGACATCCACGGCCTGGTCAAGAACGGCGGCGAAGGCGGCGTGCGCTATTACGTGGATTGCGTGGCGCAGTAGCCGCCAGCCTGCGGCCCGCAGGGGAACAGTCGGCGCCAGCCGGACGGCGCCCCTTCGCGATCCGTCGCGACACCGCCCCACCCCACACCCATCGCCCACTGGCTGGACGGCCGCAGGTCTGCCGCAGCCGGGTTGTTGCCGCGCGCAAAGACGGCTATGCTGCCGAGGTATGATGCAGCGATGAGGCAAACCGTGAATCGTTCGCGACCATTCATCCCCGGCCGGGGCGCACTTTCGACGCTCTTTCCGGGTGGGCCGGCAGCACCCGCCGCGGATGCGGGCATACCCCGGCCGGATACCGGCGGCAGCGTCGTCCTGAAGAAGCTGGCACCGTCCGCGCCCGGCGCGCGCCGCCATGCCGAGCGCTTCGGCGGCGCGCTGGTCTGCGTCCGCTACCGGGAAGATGCCGCCAACGGCCGCCGCCTGACCACCGTGGAACTCATCGTCGATGAGCGTCCGCTACCCGGTGGCGATCAATGGGTGCGGATCGGCTACGCGGAAGCGGAACTGCGCGCCCGCGTGAAGGATGCCGGGGGCCAGTGGGATACCCGGCGCAAGCTGTGGCGCCTGCCGCGCGCCGCCGTCAGGAAGCTCAAGCCGGCAGGACGCGTCGTTCCGGAGAATACCTAGCCATGGCAAGTTCAACCTATCCACCAATCGACCGCGCAGTCCATATCTGGCAACAAATAGTCAGATGTAGCAAGTTCTGCGTGAGGCCTACTTAACGTTGGGCATCACTATCTTCCATCAATCCATTGGACTAACGATATGGACATAACCTCTGCGGCTATTGCAACAATCATTTCTGCTATCACCTCAGTGGGCGTTACTCTGCTCTTAGCGCGTACGAACGCCAAAAAGGGTCTTGACGATCAATTGGACGGCATCCTAAAGATTGCCGTTCAGTATCCCTATCTGGAAAGTAAAGACTTCACCGATGCATGGAAGAGTACTTACGACCGAAACGATGAAAGGGCATTACGGTACGAGGTGTACTGCACTATGGTTTTCAATTTCATGTCGCGACTCGCTGAGTACTACAAGTACGACGATAAAAAAATCCATGAGCACTTGGGTAACTATAATTTTCTTAATATATCGATTCGCAATCTTGAATAGCAATCAACGGTAAAGAGGTTTTCATGAATAAAAAAACGAAATATATTGATTTTGCTAACGAGTTAAAAAGGTATTTATCTGGAGCAGAGTATCGTTCAATGCCTGCGGAGCGAGCATTCATAAAATGGTATATATTGGCTAAGTATGGTGTTAATGACGGCGCTGCTATTACTGATGGTAAAAAAGATGGTGGGATAGATGCTGTATTCGATGTGGATAATACTCGATTTGTGATTCAGTCAAAATATGAAATAAAGCCGCGACTTGCACCAATACTCCGTGATGAATTAGGCGCATTTGAAGAAGTTGCAAATAAGATCCTTGATAGGTCGTCAAGCGACGATTTTAATACTTGGATTAAAACTGTAAGACCTGAACTTCGCCCTGTATATTCTTCTGTACGGCAAAAAGCAATGAGAGATCCATCATCTGTTAGATTTATATTTATCACTACAAAGAGGTTGACTCTCGAACTAGGTGACACTGTTGAGGTTGATGATATTCAGCATATAACAGCACTATGGGATTTGCACAGTCGGGGATTTACTCCCCCTGTTGAGAATATGATTTTAACCTTTGAACATGAATGGGAAATACCTATTGGAGACGGATTCAAAACTCATGTCGGACTTGCTGACGCTTCAGAATTTATCAAATTAATGGAAGATGATAAAAACGAGCGGTTATTCGCACAAAACGTGAGAACAGACTTGGGGTCTCAGATAAATAAAGGTATTAAGAAGACTTATGAAACTGACCCTGATAGATTTTGGTTATACAACAACGGTCTTTACATTATCTGTTCGCAAATCGATTATTTGGAAGGTCGCAAGCGAAAACTAAAATATCCATCAATCATAAATGGCTCGCAAACTTTGCACTCTATTAAGCATGCGTCAAAACATCAGCCTTGCAAGATTCTTGTGAGGCTTCTTGTGATGGATACGGCAACTAACCCTGAGTTACTTAGCGCAGTTATTCGACGCACTAATACTCAGAATCCGATGAAATTGATTAATCTTTCTTCGCAAGACCCGTTTCAACTCAACATTGCGCGTTATCTAGATAGATTTCATATATTTTATGAACGCCGTGAAAAAGAATGGGCGAATGAAAAAAAATCACTGCTTTCAGACTATATCTCGATTGGCGTCAAAGACGTAACGCAATGGCTTTCATTGCTTTATTATTCCGATATCGGATTTGGCTTAGCAAGAACCAAAGTCTCTGACCTGTTTCAGCCTATTTACTACAATCGAATTTTTTCATCTTTTGACACCCATTTTTCTTCTAGTGCTTATAAGGATCTTGCCTTAATAGTTTGGGCAGGCATTTTTACAAAAAATATGATTAAAAGTTTGCCAAAATCACTCAGGGCTTTTGGTCAGATGTCGCAATTGGTTCTTATTCGCGCTACTTATGATGCTATTAAGGCAAATCGAGAAACTCAAGAAAATGTATTGAGATTGCTTAATCGGCATATGTTTGGAGGTGGTTCAACTCATTCTTCTCTGAAGAGTTGGTATCGCTCCGCCGTTAAGGATTTTGTTGTTCTTCAAAAGAAAGCCCAACGTAAAGATGCTCAATTGGATTTCTCGAATTATTTCAAAAGAAACGCTTTGACTCTTGCTGCTTACAGGGGCTTAAGCAGTAAAAAATCAATTCAAAAATTGAATAATCTATTATCTAAACATCTCTTGGTGGTTGAGTGAATCTTTTTCAAGATACTAAGAGTTTATTTGAGCATTAAGTAAATGTTTATTATATTAAAATGATATTGTTTATGGGCGTTTATGGTGGCGCAGATTATTCCAGTCCAACCCAAAAAATTCGTGTGATGACGGAGGGGTGGGTTGGCAAATCTGCGTTTTGCCCGAATTGCGGGAGTGGGTTAAGTCATTTTGAGAATAATGCGCCCGTCGCTGATTTTTATTGCGCTCATTGTTCGGAAGAATATGAATTGAAGTCGAAGAATGGGGAAATGGGAAAGAAGATTGTGGATGGCGCATATTCCACGATGATTGAACGCTTGAAGTCTGACAACAATCCTAATTTTTTCTTTTTGACTTACGACAAGTCCACTTTTGAGATTAGAAATTTCCTGACCATCCCGAAGTACTTTTTTGTCCCTGCGATTATTGAAAAGAGAAAAGCGCTGAGTCCCACCGCGAGACGGGCGGGTTGGGTTGGTTGCAATATTGATGTAAGCAATATCCCTGAATTGGGAAAGATATTCTTTGTCCAAAACGGCGTGGTCAAAAGCAAAGATGAAGTGCTTGAAAAGTGGAGCAAGACCGATTTTGTCAA
>NZ_JAFLDR010000014.1 GCF_017302275.1 Sulfuritalea sp. | reverse complement strand
GCTGTGCGGGCTTGCCGGCCTCCGGAGCCGGCGCCCGTTCCTTGCCCGTCGGGGCCGCCGCAGCCTTGGCGTCTTCCTCGACGAAGCGCAGCTGGCAGTGGCCTATGGAAATCACGTCCCCGTCGCTCAGCAGCAGCTTGGCGATCTGCCTTTCGTTCACGAAGGTGCCGGTGGCGCTGCCGAGGTCCTCGATAACGTAGAGCTCGCCGCAACGGATGATGACCGCATGCTCGTTGTCGGCATTGAGATTGGCGAGCGGGACCTCATTGGCGGACTTGCTGCCAATGACCATCCTCTCCTTGTTCACCGGGAATTCCCCCCGTGCTCGACCACTCGTGCAATCAACCAGCTTTGGCATGCCGCTTCCCCCGACCTCGAGACCTTCAATCGTCGAAGCATAACGCAAGGATCTGCACTGCGCAGCCGTGGGGCTCCGGGAGCCTCCGCCCGCCGTCGCGCCGTCAGCCGCAATCCGTCATTCCGGGGCCGCGAAGCGGAACCCGGAAGCGAGTGTCCGTGTTCAAACGCAGCTGGACTCCCGCGTTCGCGGGAATGACGGCCCCGGCGCACCGATCCGCCGCCGTTCCGCCAGAGACCGAAGGAAGCCCCCGTGGGGCGCCGGCTTTTCCTAGATCTCCTCCGCCTCCATCTTGATCGCGCCGCAGGGACACTCGGCGACGCACATGCCGCAGCCCTTGCAGTAGTCGTAGTTGAACTGGAAGCGCTTGCCGGGGCCGAGCTTGATCACGGCGTTGTCGGGGCAGACGCCGTAGCAGTTGTCGCATTCGAAGCAGTTGCCGCAAGAAAGGCAACGGCGCGCCTCGAATAGCGCGTTGCTTTCGTCCAGCCCGCCCTGCACTTCTTCGAAGGTGGATTGGCGGCGGATGATGTCGAGCATGGGGCGCACGGTCTTCGGCGCGTCGGCGTAGTACCAGGGATTGAGCTTCTCGAACTGCGCGACTTCATGCTTGGGCGGCGGGGCATAGGTTTCGCCGCGCAGCCAGGCGTCGATGTTCCTTGCCGCCTTCTTGCCGTGGCCGACGGCGACCGTGACGTTGCGCTCGGCGGGCACCATGTCGCCGCCGGCGAAGATGCCTGCATGTCCGGTCATCAGGTCGGTGCCGACCTTGACCACACCGTCCTTGGTCACTTCGAGGCCAGGCACGCCGTTGAGCAGGCCGAGGTCGACGTCCTGGCCCAGCGCCAGCACTACCGAGTCGGCTTCGAGCGTCTCGAATTCACCGGTGGGCTGCGGGAATCCCTTGTCGTCGAGCGCCATCTTCTCGATGGTGATCTGATGGTCGCCGGCCTGCTTGATGGTCGACAGCCACTTGACCATGACGCCTTCCTGCAGCGCTTCCTCGATCTCGAAGTCATGGGCCGGCGCCTTGTCGCGGGTGCGGCGGTAGACGATGATCGGTTCGGCGCCCATGCGCTTGACCGAACGCGCGACGTCGATCGCCGTGTTGCCGCCGCCATAGACCACCACGCGGCGGCCGAGCATGGGCTTGTCTTCGCCCTCCATACTGCGCAGCACGGAGATCGCGTCGACGATCTTGGCGGCGTCGCCGGACGGGATCATGGCGCGCTTGCCGATGTGGGCGCCGACGGCGAGGAAGGCGGCATCGAAGGATCCCGACTTCATCTGTTCGAGGATGTTGTCGACCTTGCTGTTGAGCCTGACCGTCACGCCCATGTCGGCGATGCGCTGCATTTCGGCATCGAGCACTTCGCGCGGCAGGCGGTACTTGGGGATGCCAAAGCGCATCATGCCGCCCATGTAGGGGCCGGCGTCCATCACGGTGACGGTGTGGCCCAGCTTGCGCAGGTGGTAGGCGGCGGACATGCCCGAGGGGCCGGCGCCGACGATCAGCACCTTTTTGCCGGATTCCTTTTCGGGTGCAGCAAACTTCCAGCCGCGCTTGATCGCCTCGTCGCCGAGGAAGCGCTCCACCGAATTGATGCCGACGGCCTCGTCGATCTTGCCGCGATTGCAGGCCGATTCGCAGGTGTGGTAACAGACGCGGCCCATGATCGCGGCGAAGGGGTTGTCGCGGGTCAGGTGCCGCCAGGCGGCTTCGTAGTTGCCGGATTCGGCGTGGAACAGCCAGCCCTGGATGTCTTCGCCGGCGGGGCACTGGTTGTTGCAGGGCGGCAGGCGGTCGAGATACACCGGGCGCGCGGTGCGCCAGGAGCCGGTGTGGTTGGCCAGCGAGGAGCCCGGGTTGAGGGTAATGGCGAAAGGTTTTTGCATCACGCAGCCTCCTTCGACAGCAGGCCGTAGCGGCGGATGTTCTTGTCCGCCTGCGCCTGGATACGGGCGATGGTTTCGACGGCCGGATTCTTGCCGAACAAGTGGGCAAAGCGCTTCTGCGGCCGCAGGTATTCTTCCACCGGCAGCGGTCGCCGTATCGCCAGCGCCGACTTTAGTTCGCCGTGTTCCGCCTCGAACACCGGGAAGATGCCGGTCTCCTTGGCCAGGCGTGCCATGCGGATGGTGTCGTGCGAAGCCGTGCCCCAGCCCAGCGGGCAGGGCACCAGGATGTGGATGTAGCGCGCGCCGCGCAGGCTCATGGCCTTGGTGACCTTGTTTTCCAGGTCGCGCAGGTCGGCCACGGTGGCGGTGGCGACGTAGGGAATCTCGTGCGCCATGGCGATGGCCGGAACGAACTTGCCCTGGCCGAAGGGGTTGCCCGGCTCGGGCCCGAGCGGCATGGTGGTCGCCGTGCGCGCGGCGGACGGCGTGGCGGAACTGCGCTGCACGCCCGTGTTCATGTAGCCGCCGTTGTCGTAGCAGATGTAGAGCACGTCGTCATTGCGCTCGAACATGCCGGAGAGGCAGCCGAAACCGATGTCGGTGGTGCCGCCGTCGCCGCCCTGGGCGACGACGCAGACGTCCTGGCCCTGGCCCTTCTGCTTCTTGACCTTGATCGCGGCGGCGATGCCGGTGGCGACCGCCGCGGTGTTGCCGAACAGGGAATGGATCCACGGGATCTGCCAGGAGGTCTCGGGGTAGGGCGTGGAAAAGACTTCGAGGCAGCCGGTGGCATTGGCCGCGATCAGTTGGCGGTTGGTGGCGTTCATCGCCGCGTCTATGGCGTAGCGTGCGCCCAGCGCCTCGCCGCAGCCCTGGCAGGCGCGGTGGCCGGAGTTCAGCGAGTTGGTGCGCTGCATGTTGGCCTGCACGCTGCGCTCTTCGGGAGCGAGCAGGCGGTTGCCGACGGTGAAGGTGCCGGTCTGGTAGAACTTGACGGTTTGTAAAGCGGACATGGTCAGGTTCCCTTTTCTAGTAGTTGCGCGCGGCAACGGCGCCGACATCGCGCAGCATGGCTTCCGCCGCCGGGCCCGTGCGCCGCTTTTCGCGTTCGCGTTCGAGCTGCTTGTTCACCACCTTCCAGTCGAGGTCGAGGAAGTTGACCGGGTCGAGCTCGTCGCGCCCGGCCTTCTCGAACAGTCCGGTCAGCGACTTCATGGTGATGGCGCGGCCGCCGAGGCCGGCGACCACGGTGTAGCCCTTGAGGCCCATGCCGGTGACGGCCATGCGCACGTTGGTGGCGACGATGCCGCCGATGCCGACGGCGAGGCTCTTTTCCAGCACCACGAAGCGCTTGCAGTGCTTCAGCGCGGCGGCGACCTCGACCAGCGGGAAGGGGCGGAAGCTGGTGATGCCGAGTACACCGATCTTGTGCCCGGCCTCGCGCATTTCGTCCACCGTGTCCTTGATGGTGCCCAGCACCGAGCCCATGGCGATGACGATGGTTTCGGCGTCCTCGGTGCGGTAGCTGCGGATCAGGCCGCCGCTCTCACGGCCGAACACCGACTTGAATTCGGCGGCGAGCTGCGGGATCCGTTCCAGCGCCTGCATCTGCTTGGCGTGGGCGAGGTAACGCACTTCCATGAAGGCTTCCGGGCCGACCATGGCGCCGATCGACACCGGTTCGTTCACGTCGAGAACCTGTCGAGGCTCGTAGGGCGGCAGGAAGGCATCGACCTGTTCCTGGGTCGGCATGTCGACCCGCTCGTAGGCATGGGTGAGGATGAAGCCGTCCATGCAGACCATCACCGGCAGCGAGATTTCCTCGGCCAGCTTGAAGGCCTGGATGTGCAGGTCGAGCGCCTCCTGGTTGGTCTCGGCAAAGAGCTGGACCCAGCCGCAGTCGCGCTGCGAGAGCGAGTCGGAATGGTCGTTCCAGATGTTGATCGGCGCGCCGATGGCGCGATTGGCCACGGTCATGACGATCGGCAGGCCCAGGCCCGAGGCGTTATAGACCGCCTCAACCATGTAGAGCAGGCCTTGCGAGGCGGTCGCCGTGTAGGTGCGGGCGCCAGCGGCCGAGGAGCCGATGGCCACCGACATGGCGGCGAATTCGGATTCGACGTTGATGAACTCGCAGTCCTTGAGCTCGCCGGATTTCACCATCTCGCCGATGCCCTCGACGATGTGGGTCTGCGGCGAGATCGGGTAGGCGCAGATGACTTCCGGCCGGCACAGGGCGACGGCCTCGGCCACCGCATGGGAACCTTCGCATTGCTTAAGCATGGTGGGTCAGCGCCTCCCTCATTTCCGCAACCACGATGTCGTAGGCCTCGGTGGCGGCGGCGATGTTGCCGTCGGCGACCTTGCCGGAGAACTTGTCGCGGATTGCCATCACCACCGATTCGAGCTTGATGATCCCGGATACCGCGGCGAAGCCGCCGAGCAGCGGCACGTTGGGCACCGGGCGGCCGACGTGCTTGAGGCTGAGTTCGGTGGCCGACACGGTGCACAGGCGCTCCGGGTGCCAGTCGCGGACGAAGTCGCCGAGGCCGAGTTGTTCGAAAGTCTTGGTGGTGTTGATCAGGATGTAGCCGTCCTTCTTGAGGCCGGCGAAGACGTCGACCTGGTGCAGCAGGGTCGGGTCCTGGATGATGATGGCATCGGGCGCCATGATCGGCTCGCGCAGGCGGATCTCCTTGTCGGCGATGCGGCAGAAGGCCACCACCGGCGCGCCGGTGCGCTCGGAACCGAAACTGGGGAAGGCCTGGGCGTGGCGTCCTTCATCGAAGGCCGCAATGGACAGCATCTCGGCCGCTGTGACGACACCCTGACCGCCCCGGCCGTGAATTCGAACCTGGAACATGACTCCTCCTTGGTTTTGCTTGCACGGTGACTTTACCCGTTGCCGGGCGGCTTGGGAACTGCGGAAAATCGCAACGCGCGGATTCGCCCGGCCTGCCGCCGCCGCCGCCCCGGTAGAATTACACCTTTGGACGCTACTGGATCGAAGCATGAAACACATTACCGACGATGTCCGCATCCGCGAAATCAAGGAACTCTCGCCCCCCGGCCACATCCTGCGAGAGTTTCCCGCCACGGATGCCGCGGCGGAGACCACCTGGGAGGCGCGCCAGGCGATGCACCGCGTGCTGCACGGCGCCGATGCGCGGCTGGTGGTCGTGGTCGGGCCCTGCTCGATCCACGATTACGAGGCGGCAATGGAGTATGCGCGGCGGCTCAAGCAGGAACAGGACCGCCGCGCCGAGGATCTGCTGATCGTCATGCGGGTGTATTTCGAGAAGCCGCGCACCACCGTGGGCTGGAAGGGACTTATCAACGATCCGCGCATGGACGGCAGCTTCCGCATCAACGAAGGACTGCGCCTGGCGCGCAAGCTCCTGTGGGAGATCAACGAGTTGGGCCTGCCCTGCGGCACCGAGTTCCTTGACACCATCACGCCGCAATACACCGCCGACCTGATCAGTTGGGGCGCGATCGGCGCCCGCACCACCGAGTCGCAGGTGCATCGCGAGCTGGCCTCGGGCCTATCCTGCCCGGTCGGTTTCAAGAACGGCACCGACGGCAACATCCGCATCGCCGTCGATGCGATCAAGGCTGCCGCCAGCCCGCACCATTTTCTGTCGGTAACCAAGGCCGGCCATTCGGCCATCGTTTCGACCAACGGCAACGAGGACTGCCACGTCATCCTGCGTGGCGGCAAGGGCCCCAACTACGAGGCGGCGGCGGTCGATGCGGCCTGCACCGAACTGGGCAAGTCCGGGCTGGCGGCGCGCGTCATGATCGATTTCTCCCACGCCAACAGCAGCAAGCAATTCAAACGCCAGATCGACGTGGCGCGCGATGTCGGCGCGCAACTGGCGGCGGGCGAGGACCGCATTTTTGGCGTCATGGTCGAATCCCATCTCAAGGAAGGCCGCCAGGACCTCAAGCCGGGCAAGCCGCTCGACTATGGCGTATCCGTCACCGATGCCTGCATCGGCTGGGAGGACACGTTGACAACGCTGGATATCCTTGCCGAAGCGGTAAAGGCGCGCCGCGTCGCACTCGCGGACAAGTAAGGTCGCACATGACCGGCCGCCTGTTCGCCGCGCTGCTGGTCCTCACCCTGGCCTTCCGCTCCTGGCTGGCGGCGGCCTTTCCGATCACCGGCGACGAGGCCTATTTCATCTGGTGGGGCTGGCGGCCCGACTGGGGTTTCTACGACCATCCGCCGATGATCGGCTGGTGGCTGGCGGCCCTCTCTACGGTGAGCGAGGCGGAATGGTGGCTGCGACTGCCGGTGATCCTCCAACCCGCCCTGTTGGCGCTGGCCGTGTACTGGGCGCTGCCGAATCTGCTTTCCGGCGTCGGCGAACAGCGCCGGCTGTGGGCCGCGACCCTGGTATTGCTGGCGCCGGTCAATGTCTGGAACGTCTTCATCACCACCGACACGCCGCTGGTCTATTTCAGCGTTTTTTCGGGGCTGGCCTGGATACGCGCCGCGCGTGACGACAGCCGGCGCTGGTACCTCGCCGCCGGATTGCTGCTGGCAGGCGCGGTGCTCTCCAAGTATTTTGCCGCAATCCTCGGTTTCGCCTACCTGGTGGACGCGCTGCGCCGGCGCAAGCGCGGCGCGCTGGCCGGCGTTGCCATCGCCTATGGCTGCACCTTGCCGGCGCTGGTGCTGATGGCCTGGTGGAACAGCGCCAACTGCTGGCCGAACTTCATGTTCAATTTTGTCAATCGCCATGGCGATGCCGGCTGGTCGCTGAAGACGCCGGTGCTATATGCCGTGACGCTGGTCTACGTGATGGGGCCGCCTGTGCTGTGGCTGGCGTGGAAGAATCGCCGTAGCGCCAGCGCCGACTTTTCCGCAACGACCCTCCCGCCGCCCGGACTCGGCACGCTGGCCTGGCTACCCTTCCTGCTGTTCGCCGTCCTCGCGGCGGTGAAGCAGATCGGCCTGCACTGGCTGCTGTCTTTCGTACCCTTCACCCTGATCTGGCTAACCCTGCGCCTGCAGCCTTCCACGTTGCAGAAGCTCGGCCTGTTCTTCGCCGGTTTCGCCACCTTGCACATCGCCGCCATCCTGGTCGCCTCGCGCGTTCCGCTGGAGGCCTGGCAGAAGACCCGGCTCTACGACGGCATCGTGTTGAGCTTCGAGCACCGGGCGATCGGGCGCGAACTCGAAACCGACAGAAAGGATCGGGTGCTGGCGATGGACGGCTATTCCAACGCCGTGACGCTGGGCTACAACCTGCGGCAGTATGTCGCGGTGTTCGGCGAGGCGTCGAGCCATGCGCGCCATGACGATCTGCTCACCGACTTCCGCACCCTGGACGGCCACAATTTCCTCATCCTGAGGAAGTCCGAACCTGGCCCGGATGACTATCGCCGATACTTCCGCTCTGTCGGCGTCGACAGCTTCGAGGTCCGCGGCGCGCGCTTCTGGCGGGTCAAGGGTGAGGGTTTCGACTACGCCGCCTATCGTGACGGCGTGCTGGCCGGCGTGCGGCAGAAGTACTATGCGATTCCGGCCTGGTTGCCGCAAACTGCCTGCTATATGTGCGATCGATATTTTTCCGGTGAGGCGTGCCGGCGATGAGCCCCGACGACGGGCCGCCCCAAGGCGGGGCAAGCCACGAACACGGAGTCCGCGCCAGCGGACGAACCGCCGTCACCCCCGCCGGGCCGCGGGCCTGGGGGTGGCGCGCGTACCTCCGGCTTCTGCGCCCGCACCAGTGGGTAAAGAACGGCTTCGTTTTCCTCGGCCTGCTGTTCGGTCATGCCTGGTCGGACCCGGTGAAGCTCGGCCAGGCACTGGCGGCCTTTGCCGCCTTCTGCCTGCTCGCCTCGGCGGTGTATGTCATGAACGACCTGATCGATCGCGAGCAGGACCGGCTGCATCCGAAGAAGAAGCTGCGGCCGCTGGTCACCGGCGCGGTGAGCGTCGGCGGCGCCTGTGCGCTGGGGGCGGCCTGCCTCGTCGCCGGCGGCATCATCGCCAGGTTGTGGGCGGGTTCCGCGCCGTGGATCTTCGTCGCCTATGTCGCGCTCAACGTCGGCTACAGTTTTGGCCTCAAGCATGTGGTGATCCTCGACGTGTTCATCATCGCCGCGGGTTTCATGCTGCGCATCCTGGCCGGCACGCTGGGCCTGGACATCGCCCCCTCGCAATGGCTGCTGCTGTGCGGCCTGATGCTCACCCTGTTTCTCGGTTTTGCCAAGCGCAGCGCGGAATTGCTGGCCCTGCCCGAAGACAGCGCCGGGCATCGCCGCGTGCTGGAGCACTACACGGCGCCGATGCTCGACCAGTTCATCTCCATCGTCGCGGCCGGCACGGTGATTTCCTATGCCCTCTATACCGTCAGCGCGGAAACCGTGGCCCTGCACGGAACGCGCGGCCTGATCGCGACCGTGCCCTTCGTGCTCTACGGCATGCTGCGCTACCTGTGGCGGCTGCACCGGCATGGCGGCGGTGGCGATCCGGCGCAGGAGCTGTTGACCGACCCGCACCTGCTGGCGGCTTCCGCCGGCTGGTTGCTGCTCGTGCTGTTCCTGCTGGGCGGAGTTACAATCCGCTGACCATGACCCTGATCGACCGGATTCCCAACATCGAATTTCTCGGCGACGCGGTGCCCTTCGTCGGTCGCATCCGCGAGATCATCGAGGCGATCCAGCTGTTCGAGGATTTCGATCCGGCGGAACTGGAAGGCTTGGCGCGCTATATGCGCTGTTACCGCGCGCCGCTCGGCGCCGAGATCATCCGCGAAGGCGATAATGGCGATTTCATGCTGCTGTTGCTGCAAGGCAGCGTCGAGATCGTCAAGAAGGACATGCGCGGCCTGCCGCAGATCATGGGCACTGCGGGCCCAGGCAAGACCTTGGGCGAAATGTCCCTGATCGATGGCGAGCCGCGTTTCGCCAGTTGCGTCGCGCTGGAAACGGTGGAAGTCGCCGTGCTCGATCGCGAGAGCCTGTCGCGGATATTGACAGAGGAACCGCGCATCGGCGTCAAGCTGATGATGGAACTGCTGATGCTGCTCAACCAGCGCCTGCGCAACGTCAGCGCACAACTGATGTCCTGCATGGAAGCGCGACGTTCGCGCATTCGTTAAGCGGGTACCCGCGCCACCGGGCGCAGCACGAATACTTCCGGGTCGTCACCATGCTCGAGCAGCAGCGCGCGCACGCGCGCCTGCCAGCGGGCGCGGAACTCCGCCGTCTCGTCGGTCGTCGCGCTGCCGTCGAGGCATTTGCGCATCAGTTCGGGCGTTTGCGCCGCGAAGGGGACGGACTGCAGCCGTGCCGCGGCATCCACCGCCCGTCCGTTATCGACCCGCGTGTAGCGGATCTCTTCGGCGACGTCCGCGGAAAAGTACAGGAGGTTGCGCCGGTCGAAGCGCCCGGCTATGCCCTTGAAGCCCGTGTCATGGGTAGCGCCGGTGAGCAGCGCGACCACATTGGCGATGACGCCGGTGACTCCGGAGAGGCGGTCCTCGCGGAATTCGACGCGGATGCCACCGCGCTGCGGCAGCGTATCCGGGTAGAGGTGCTGCAGCGCCTTCAACGTCATCCAGTAGGCGGCGGCAACGGTGGGACAGGAATGGCCGGCCAGCTTGACGGCGTCGACATAGCGGTACTCAATGCAGCCGTCGGCTGCGGCGCCGAGAAATTCCGCCAGCGGGTCATGAACGACGATGCTGCGCACTTCGTCGAAGAAGGCCGGGTATGCCACGCCCTTACTGTTTCTTGACGAAGTCGATCACGATATTGCCCGGCTCGCGCTGCTTGTAGCCGATTTCGACGGCGGCGCCATAGCGTTGCGCGAGCTGGTCGAGCAGCGGCAGTGGGTCGTGGTCATTGACGAAGCGCATGGTTTCGCCGGGACGCAGGGCATCGAGTGCGCCGAAGATCGCGGCATGGCGGAAACGCTTGGCAATGCCGCGGGCATCGAAGGGATAGATCGAATCGGGGGAAAGATGAACGTGCATGGCAATTTACCCTTTGGGTTGGAATGAACGTACTATGCATCATCCAGGCCATCCGAAAATTGATGTAAATCATTTGTAAATCATAAACTTAAAACCATACTGAAAAAGTTGGTTTTTGGGCTTGAGCGAGCCTCGAATCGCCGTGTCGCCAGCGCCGACTTTCAGGCGTTCTTGCCCTTCTGCCACAGCACGTCGCCACCGCCGGCGGACTTGTTCAGCCAGCGACCGAGGACGAACAGCAGGTCGGATAGGCGGTTCAGGTACTGGCGTCCGGCGTCGGACACCGCCTCTTCGGCGGCCAGCGCTACGGTCATGCGTTCGGCGCGGCGGCAGACCGTGCGCGCAAGGTGGGTCAGGGCGGCGGATCGTGTTCCGCCGGGCAGGATGAATTCCTTGAGCGGTCCGAGCTCGGCGTTGTACTTGTCGATGGCGGCTTCCAGCCGTGCCGGCTGGGTGGGCTTGAGCAGCGTGGCACCGGGAATAGACATTTCACCGCCGAAGTCGAACAGGTCGTGCTGGATGCCGGTGAGCAATTCGCGGACGTCATCGGGCAATGGCTCGCAGAGGACCACGCCCAGCAGCGAATTGAGTTCATCGACATCGCCCATGGCGGCGACGCGCGCGGAATTCTTGGCGGTGCGCGAACCGTCGCCGAGGCCGGTGGTGCCGGCATCGCCGGTGCGGGTGTAGATTTTCGAGAGGCGGTGTCCCATGGCGGGTTTCCTTTGCGTGACTGTGCCCGGATTATGACGCAGAGCGCGGCTGCGGTAGTCTATGTCTATGAATGCAACACGGGATCTCGCTGATGGATAGCGTGGCGGACGAACGGCAAGCGGAATCGGCCTGGAATCCCGGCGTAAGTCCGGGGATCCCGCGCGAGTTCCGTGCGCTGGAAACCATCGTCCGCCCGGAATGCGCGCTTGTCGCCGCCGACGAGGTCGGCGAACTGGCCGCACTGACCGGCCTGCCTGCCGAGGAACTGGCGGTGTTCCGCCCGCGGCGGCTGGCCCTGCATGAAATCATCATCCGCGTCACCGCCAGCATCGGCGTCGCCGAAGGCGAGGAAGAGGAGGATTTCGGGCGCAACTTCCGCCGCATCACGACCCGTATCCATGACGGCTATGTCGCGCCGCAACTCGACAGGATCGAACAGGCCCACGCCGAACTCTGTGCGCATGCTGCCACCGTCGCGCAGGAAATCCTGGCCGAGACCCTGTTCGCGCCGGCGCCGGCCGCCGTGCGGCGTGGCTGGTTCGGTCTCCGCCGCGCCGCTACGCCGGCCACCGTCGAATCGACCGCGGAACGCGAGTACCGCATCGTCGCCGGCTACAAGGCCGCCGGTCCGGCCTGTGCCGATCCGCTGCGGCGGGCGGTGTACAAGAGCCTCTATCGCGTGCTCGGCGCGACTGCGGGCAAACGCGGCCGCCTCGGCGCCGAGCGCGATTTGTTCGTCCGGCTGGTCGCCCGCCATGTCGGCAACAGCCATGGCAGCCAGTTGATCGGCGAGATCATCGCGCCCCTGGTCGACGCCGCGATCGAGCGCGAGGGTTACACGCGCGTCGCCCGGCGCGAGAAGCCGGTGCTGATCAGCCTCAAGGGCGCCTCGGCGGCGGGCAAGAGTTCGCTGCGGCCGATGCTGAAAAAGCTGATGCGCGAGCACGGCATCGAACCCGACGGCTATGCCACGATCAGCCCGGATGTCTGGCGCCGCCTGCTGCTCGATTACGAGTCGCTGGGGCCGGCGCGCAAATACGCCGGCCACCTGACCAGCCGCGAGCTGATGGTGATCGACGGCAAGCTCGACCGCCACATCCGCGACCAGGCCGGGCGCACGGGCGCCATCCCGCATCTGCTGGTCGACCGCTTCCGCTTCGACAGCTTCACCGCCGAGAAGGTAGGCCGCGTGCTGCACGACACCTATGCCCGCTACGTCGATACGATGGTCATGTATTTCATCGTCACGCCGCCCGAAGAGACCGTCGAGCGCGGCTGGCGGCGGGCGCTGGAACGCGGCCGCTACAAGGCCGTGGAGGATTTCCTGGGCCACGGTGTCGAAGCCTGTCGCGGCATGCCGAAAATCCTCTTCAAGTGGCTGGCGAGCCCGCGCCCCGACTACCGCTATGTCTTCCTCGACAACCGGGTGCCCAAGGGAACGTTTCCGAAGACCATCGCCCGCGGCGACCGCGACGGCATGGTCATATACGATCCGCTCGCCCTGGTGGACATCGAGCGCTACCAGAAGGTCAACATCCACGCCAAGACTCCGGAGGAGGTCTATCCGCCGGTGGGGGAACTGGCGGTGGCGGCGAACTGCGGTTTCCTCCGGGACTGTGTGCGGCGCATTGCGACCATCGAACTGGTCGACCCGGCCAGCGGAACCGCCTACCTCAGGATCAGCCGGGATCAGGTTGAGATTCTCGACGCGGCGGCGCTGCCAAGAGCGCTGGGCAACGCGGAGCTCGCCGCGGCCCTGGCCGCCATGGCGCCGGTCTTGAGGCTGCCTGTCTAGCCGGTGTCGCTGCCGACCCGTTGCTCGCCGCCGCAGAGCAGCACGGGGACCTCGGCGCGCTCCAGCACCTCGTTGCTGACGCTGCCCGTCAGCGTGCGACCAAGGCTGCTGCGGGTGTGGCGGTAGAGCACGATCAGGTCGGCGCCGGTATCGGCGGCGGCGGCGAGGATGGAATCGGCGATGCGTCCGCTGCGTGTCACGTGTTCGGCGCTCACACCCTCGAGCTTTGCGGCGGCGAGCGCCAGTTCGACTTCTTCGGCAATCGGCTGCGGCAGATCGCCCCCCGGGGCGACGGCGGAGAACAGGGTGACGGGCAGGCGCATCGGCTTGGCGATCTGCAGCGCGAACTCGAAGGCGGCCCGCGCCGGCCGGCTGCCGTCGAAGGCGACCAGGATGCGGCGCGACCAGAGTCTGCCGTCAGCCGGGACCACCAGCACGTTGCACGGCGCTTCGGCGACGATGCGCCGCGCCTCAGGGGCGACAGCGCGCGAGCTTCCGGGCATCTTGCAGCGTCCGACCACCAGCAGTTTCGCATCGGTTTCGAGCGCGACGCCGTGGATGCTCGCGGTGAGTTCTCTGCCCTGGCGGCGGTGGAACTCCGTCGGCACGTCGGCGATGATGGCCTCGCGCTGGATGGCAGACAGGCGCTCGTCGTAATGGTCCTCGTCCTCACCGGGCCGACGCACGGCGACTATGTCGAGCGTCACTCCGAGGCTGCGCGCGAGGGCTATCGCCGTTGCGCCCGGATGGCGCGCCGTGTCCTCGTCGCCGGCAACCAGCAGCAATCGCAGGCGGCGGTCGCCGTCCGGCAGTTGGCCACTGTGGCAGGCGGCAAAGATGCGCGCCTTGCAGTGGCGGCAGACCTCGGGGTCGAGCGTCCAGTAAAGCGCCTCGGTGGGTTTCGACTTCACCGGGAAGAAGGCGCCTTCGCCGATCTCGTGCACGTAATTGCCATCGCGCAGCAGGCGATAGGGTTCGTCCTTCAGGCGGTAGAAATAGAGGCCGCCGCCGAGCCGTTTGCGCCGCCTTGCCTCCTGGGCAAACATCTCGGCGCCGGCGATGTCGACGAAGTTCATGCCCAGCGAGACCACCAGCACCGATTTCTGGCGCGGGTTGTCGACGTCGATCTGCTGCAGCGCACTCTGGATGTGGTTGACCGCGCCGAAATAGGCCGAACCGTTGATGCGCACGATGCGCAGCTGCGGGCATTCCGCCTTGCCGCGCGCCTCGATGAAATGGTAGCCGCCGGCATCATCCACCGGCACCAGCGGCTCGATGCCGGGCCGCGAGGTGCGATTCAGATAGAGCAGCAGCGAGACCAGCACACCGGCGATGATGCCGGCTTCTAGGTCGAGCAGGGTGCCGAGGATGGTGATCCAGAGGATGGCCGATTCCTGCCGGCTGGTCTTCCAGATCAACCCGATGTGGTGGAAATCGATCAGGCCCCAGGCGACGAGGAAGAGGATGCCGGCCATTGCCGCATTCGGCAAATAGGCCGCCAGCGGCGCGACCGCGAGCAGGATCAGGACCAGGAAGACAGAGGCGAAGACCGTGGCCAGCGGCGTGCGCGCGCCGGCTTCGTAATTCACCCCGGAGCGGTTGAAGGAGCCCGACGAGGCGTAGCCGGAAAAGAAGGCGCCGGCGATGTTGGACAGCCCCTGGCCGATGAATTCCTGGTTGCCGTCGATGCGCTGCTCGGAGCGCACGGCGATCGCGCGGGCGATCGACACGGCTTCGGTCAGCGCCAGCATGGTGATCACCAGCGCCGGGCCGAAAGTCATTTTCAGTGCGGCGAGCGAGAAGTCCGGCAGAGACAGCGGCGGCAGTCCTGCCGGCAGCGCGCCGACCGTTTTGATGCCGGTGGCGCTTTGGCCCATCAGCTCATTGATGGCGAAGGCGACCAGACTGCCAACCAGCATCGCGGCGATCATGTAGGGAAACTTTTTCCACCAGCGGCGCGTGGTCATGCCGGCCGCCAGCGTTACCAGGCCAACGGCCGTGACCCACGGATTGATGCGGTCGAACTGGAGCGCGAACTGGTGCAGGATTTCGTAAAAGGGCAGGCCGCGCGCGATCTCGACGCCGAAGAAGGCGCGGATCTGGCTCGCCGCGATCAGCACCGCGGCGCCGGTGGTGAAACCGATCACCACGGTATGCGAAATGAAATTCACCAGCGCGCCCATGCGTGCCATGCCCAGCGCCAGCTGAAAAATGCCGACTTGCAGCGTCAGGGTCAGGATCAGCCCGACATATTGTGGGGTGCCCGGCTCGGCCAGGTGGTGGATGGCGCCGTAGATGGCGATCGAAATCGCCGTGGTCGGCCCGGACACCAGGTGCCACGAGGAGCCGAACAGCGCGGCGACGATGGCCGGCATCATGGCCGCGTAGAGGCCGTATTCCGGCGGCAGGCCGGCAATCGTGGCGAAGGCCACGCCTTGCGGCAGCACGATCAGGGCGCCGGTCAGCCCAGCCAGCAGATCCTCACGCAAGCTCTGGCGGGTGACCTGGGGCCACCAGAGCAGGAACGGGAAAAGTTTGGCAACGAGGCCGGAGGGCAGCTTCACTGGGGGAGTCTTGGTGCCAAGCCGAGCCGAGTCAAGTTCGGTCGGGGAGGGGTACAGGTCGATATATTAGCCGATAATAATATTATATGGTTGAATCATCTCTAGCCTGGACTCGAGACCGGTCGGATTGGATCGCTTGATCTATTAATAAGTACCTTGTTTTTTAGCGGGGTTTATCGCTGATACCATCTCGCCTTCCAAAAATCAGGGTGCGTGGCGGCGGTGATGTTGGTAGCCGAGTGCTCATGCGCCGCCGGAGCGAGGAGACAACGACAATGAAGCGCCCCCCCATGCGGACCCTGATCGCCGCCGCGTTGTTCATCCTGATCTGGCTGGCCGTCGCCGGCGCTGCGCCCACCACCAGCGTTGCCGTGGTGCTGGGCATTCTGATGCTGACGGTATTCCTTTTCGCGTTCGAGGTCGTCGGCGTCGATGTCGCTGCCGTCAGCGTGCTGGTGCTGCTCGGCCTGATCAGCCATTTCGGTGTCAAATTCGGCTTGGCCAAGCCGCTGGTGCCGATGAGCGAACTGTTCAGCGGCTTCTCGAGCAATGCCGTGATTTCCATCATCGCCGTCATGATCATCGGCGCCGGCCTCGACAAGACGGGCCTGATGGGCAAGGTGGCGGGCACCATCCTCAAGTACGCCGGGCGTACCGAAGCCCGCATCATCCCGGCAATCTCGGGCACGGTCGGCTTCATTTCCAGCTTCATGCAGAACGTCGGCGCGGCGGCCCTGTTCCTCCCCGTGGTCAGCCGCATCGCGGCGCGCACCGGTCTGGCGATGTCGCGCCTGCTGATGCCGATGGGCTTCTGCGCGATCCTCGGCGGCACCATCACCATGGTTGGCTCCAGCCCGCTGATCCTGCTCAATGACCTGATCCTGGCGTCCAACAAGGCAATCCCGGTGGAGCACCAGATGCAGACCTGGTCATTGTTCGCCGTGACGCCGATCGGTCTGGCGCTGCTGTCCACCGGAATCATCTACTTCGTCGTCGCCGGGCGCTTCGTCCTGCCCGGCAAGGCGGCGTCGGAAATGTCCAGCGCGACCGATGCGATGGACTACTACCAGCAGCTCTACGGCCTCAACTACGCCGTATACGAGATGTTCGTGCCGGCGGAAAGCCCGGTGGCCGGCAAGTTCATCAATGACATCGAGGGCCCCAACCGCCTGCGCTGCATCGCCATCATGCGCGGCAGCGACGACCTGCGCATGGGGCCGGCACGCGACATCGAGATCAAGCCCGGCAGCGTGCTCGGCATCCTCGGCGCGCAGGAACAGGTGCGGGCTTTCGTCGCCGCCAACGGGCTTGCGCTGCGTCCGGAACTGGAGACCTTCGCCGAGCAACTGGCGCCAACCAAGGCAGGCATCGCAGAAGTGGTGATTCCGCCGGGGTCGGACTTGATCGGCAAGAGCGCGCGCGACGTCTGGATGCGCAAGGTGTACGGCATCTCGATGTCTGCCCTGCACCGCGGCGGCAAGACCCTGGGCCTTGGCGAGGGCATCCGCGACATGCCCCTGCAGGCGGGCGACGCTCTGGTGGTGCATACCTCCTGGGACGCGCTGGCGCGCCTGGAAAAGAACCGCAACTTCGTCGTCGTCACCACCGAGTACCCGCACGAGGAGCTGCGCCCGCACAAGGTGCGCGCGGCGCTGGGATTTTTCGCCCTGACCCTTGGCCTGATCCTGCTGACCGACACCCGCCTGTCGCTGGCCCTGATGACCGGCGCCATCGGGATGATCCTCGCCGGCGTGCTGAGGATCGAGGAGGCCTACCAAGCGGTGAGCTGGAAGTCGGTGTTCCTGCTGGCCAGCCTGATTCCGCTCGGTCTTGCGGTGGAGACCAGCGGCACGGCGGCCTGGATTGCGCAGCAGACGCTGGCCTTGCTCGGCGGCACGCCCATCTGGGTGGTGCAGCTTGCCATCGTGATTCTGGCGACCTGCTTCACGCTCGTCATGTCCAACGTCGGCGCCACCGTGCTGCTGGTGCCGCTGGCCGTGAATATCGCCATCGGCGCGGGCGCCAACCCTGCCGTGTTTGCCCTTACCGTGGCCCTTGCGACTTCGAACTCCTTCTTCCTGCCGACGCACCAGGTCAATGCGCTCATCATGGGGCCGGCCGGCTACCGGGTTGCGGACTTCATGCGCGCCGGAGGGATCATGACCGTGTTGTTCATCACCGTCCTGATGGTGATGCTGAACATCGTCTATTGACAGTCTTGCGCTTTCAGTCAGGCAGATTAGTGAGCCACCTAAGGCACGTCATCGACTACGATGCTCGGCTGCGCTACTCCGCAGTCACTGCCGCGCCGCAGAAGATGCCTGCCAGGCTTTGGTGCCCATGAAGATCCCGTTGCAGAGGCTGTTTCCTTTCCTGCGCTGGTTCCCCTATTCGGGGACCACGTTGCGCGCCGACTTCATCGCCGGCCTCACCGTGGCGCTGGTGCTGGTGCCGCAGTCGATGGCCTATGCCCAGCTGGCCGGCATGCCGCCTTATTTCGGCTTGTACGCCGCTTTCCTGCCGGTAATGGTGGCCGCGCTGTGGGGTTCCTCGAACCAGCTCGGCACCGGGCCGGTGGCGGTGGTCTCGCTGCTTACGGCGTCGGCGCTGACGCCGTTGGCGGCACCCGGCTCCGGGCATTTCGTTGCCCTGGCAATCATGCTGGCGCTGCTGGTCGGCATCGTCCAGCTGACACTCGGGGTGCTAAAGCTCGGCGTGATTGTGAACTTCCTCTCGCATCCGGTCATCGTCGGTTTCACCAACGCAGCCGCGATCATCATCGCCCTGTCGCAAGCCAACAAGCTGCTGGGCGTGCCGATTGGGCGTTCCGAGTTCTTCTTGAGCGATATCTGGGGCGTGGTCGGGCTGGTCGGCGACACCCATCTGCCGACGCTGATGATGGGCGCGGCGGCCATCGCCATCATGTGGGTCATCCGCAAGAAGTCACCAAAACTGCCGGCTGTGCTGATCGCTGTGGCGCTGACTACGGTTGTTTCGTGGCAGATCGGTTTCGAGCGCAACGCGAGCGCGACGTTGGAGCAGATTGCCGATGCCGAGGCTCAGGACCTGCTCGCCGAGTTCGTCCGTACCGAAGCCCGGATCGGAGAGATCAACGGGCAGATCGTCACCCAAAGCGGCGAACTGAAGAAGCTGCAAAAGGCCGGCGGCGAGGCGGCCCATGCAATCGCCACGCGCAACTATGAGATCGAGCTGCTGCGGCTCCAGCTCAAGGACCGCGAAGAGGAAAACCGCAAGCGCAACCGCGCCGTGCGCGGAATCATCTTCGAGCAGGTAACGGCTTCCGGGGGCGAAGCGCCGAAGTACTACGCCTCGGGTCGCCTGCCGGCCGGCGCGCAGTCCGACGGCCGCCACTGGCGCATCGCCCGTGTCGCCGGAGGCAGCCTCAAGCTCACGGGCGGTGGCGAGGTGGTCGGCAAGGTGCCGGAGGGCCTGCCCTCATTCGGCCTGCCGAAGTTTTCCTGGGACATGATCGGCAGCCTGCTGGCGGCCGCCATCGTGATCTCGATGGTCGGCTTCATGGAGGCGATCTCGATCGCCAAGGCCATCGCCGCCAAGACCAAGGACAAGATCGATCCCAACCAGGAACTGATCGGGCAGGGGCTGGCGAATCTCGTCGGGGCCATGACGCAGGCCTTTCCGGTATCGGGTTCCTTCTCGCGCTCGGCGGTAAATATCAATGCCGGGGCGAAGACCGGCATGTCCTCGGTGATCACCGCCGCCTTCGTGCTGCTGACCCTGCTGTTCCTGACGCCGCTGCTCTACCACCTGCCGCAGGCGGTGTTGGCCGCCGTGATCATCATGGCTGTGATCGGCCTGATCAACTTCGGCGCGATCAGGCATGCCTGGCAGGCCAGCCGCCACGACGGCATCGCCGCCGTGGCCACCTTCATCGCAACGCTGCTGTTCGCGCCCCATCTCGACAAGGGCATCATGATCGGCGCCGGGCTGGCCATCGTGCTCTACCTCTACCGCACCATGACGCCTCGCGTCGCCATCCTTGGCCGTCATGCCGATGGCAGCCTGCGCGATGCCGCCGTCAATAACCTGCCGGCCTCGGATCTGGTGACGGCGGTGCGCTTCGACGGACGCCTGTATTTCGCCAATGTGTCCTTCTTCGAGGACGCGATCCTCGATGCCGTGGCGGCGAATCCGAAAGCGCCCTATCTGCTGGTGGTCGCCAACGGCATCAACGAGCTTGACGCCTCGGGCGAGGAAGTCATGCATCACCTGGTCGAACGACTGCGCGGCAACGGCGTGACCGTGGTCTTTTCCGGCCTGAAGAAGCAGGTGATCGACGTCATGCGCGCCACCGGTCTGTTCGACCTCATTTCGCAGCAGCATATCTTCGCCACCGCCGACATGGCGCTCGAGGCAATCCAGGCCTGGGCCGCCGAGCGTGGCCAGGACGCGGCCGCCAATCCCTTGCGGCCGCTGCCGGTAAAGCGCTTCGGCTGACATGGATATCGTTTCGGCATACCGGCGCAATCGGCGCCGCCCGGAAATGTCGGCGCCTGCGCCACGGCGATGTAGCGTCGGAGGCGGCTGCTAGAATCGGCCACACCCGCTTTCGTCATGACCAACTTCCTTCCCATCGATTTCCTCCTGACAGCCGGCTGCGCCTGGCTGGTCATCGGCCTCCTCGGGCTGGTGGCACCGCGCAACACGCAACTCATCAGCAAGATGCTGTTCCCGCTCGGAGCCCTCGTCGGCGTCGGCGTCGGCCTGGTGGCGCTGGATGCGCTCGGTGGCCCGGCGCAAACCG
Source organism: Sulfuritalea sp. (assembly GCF_017302275.1). GTDB lineage: Bacteria > Pseudomonadota > Gammaproteobacteria > Burkholderiales > Rhodocyclaceae > Sulfuritalea. The sequence continues at coordinate 84,824 of NZ_JAFLDR010000014.1, read as the reverse complement.
CCGTGCTGGCGATCGGCCTGCCCGACCTGCCCTTCCACCTGCGGCTGGACAACTTGTCCGCCGTATTCGCCCTCTTGCTGGGCTTCGTCGCGGCGGGAATCTCTATCTATGCCGCTGGCTATTTCAGGAAGGGCGAGGGCACGGCCCCCGGCCTGATGTGCCTGCAATACCATTTCTTTCTCGCCAGCATGCTCATGGTGCTGCTGGCGGACGATGCCTATGCCTTCATGGTGGCCTGGGAAAGCATGGCCCTGTCCTCCTTCTTCCTTGTCACCACCGACCACAAGCATGAGGAGATCCGCCGCGCCGGATATCTGTATCTGCTGATCGCCCATATCGGCGCCATCGGCATCCTGCTTTGCTTCGGCGTCATGACCGGCGGAATGGGTGGTGGAGGCGGCGACTACAGCTTTGCCGGCATGCGCGCGCAGGATCTGTCGCCGTTCTGGGCCTCGGCCGCCTTCCTGCTGGCGCTGGCCGGTTTCGGCGCCAAGGCCGGCCTGGTGCCGCTCCACGTCTGGCTGCCGGAGGCCCATCCGGCCGCGCCTTCGCCGGTATCGGCGATGATGTCCGGCGTGATGCTGAAGACGGCGATCTACGGCCTGCTGCGCGTCAGCTTCGACCTGTTGCACTCGACGCTGTGGTGGTGGGGCGTCGTGGCGCTGGTGATCGGCCTCGCCACGGCGCTGTTCGGCGTGCTCTACAGCACGGTGCAAAACGACATGAAACGGCTGCTGGCCTATTCCTCGATCGAGAACATCGGGCTGATCACCGTCGGCATCGGCCTGACGCTGGTTTTCCACGCCTACCGCATGGAAGGCCTGGCGGCGCTGGCGATGACCGCGGTCCTCTATCACGGCCTGGCGCACGCCGGATTCAAGAGCCTGCTCTTCCTGTGCACCGGCTCGGTGCTGCATGCGACCAGGGAGCGCAGCTTGGGCAAGCTCGGCGGCCTGATCCATCGCATGCCCTGGGTGGCCTGGCTGGCGCTGGCCGGGGTGATCGCCAGCGCGGGTTTGCCGCCGCTTTCCGGTTTCGTCTCGGAGTGGCTGCTGCTGCAAAGCTTCCTGTTCTCGCCGGGCCTGCCGCACCCCTGGCTCAACATGGTGGTGCCGGTGGCGGCGGCGCTGGTGGTTCTCGTCGCCGCGCTGGCCGGCTTCGCCATGGTCAAGTTCTACGGCATTATCTTCCTCGGCCAGATGCGCGAGCCGGCGTTGAAGGATGCCCACGATGCCGGCCCCTGGGAAAAGGCCGGCCTTGCCTGGCTGGCGCTGATCACGCTGCTGCTAGGTGTGCTGCCGTCGACCGTGATCCTGCGCATCGACGCCGCCACGCGCCAGTTGCTGGGCACCGGGCTTGCAGACAAACTGAATGAAAACGGCTGGTGGATGCTGGCACCGATTTCCGCCGAGCGCGCCAGCTACGAGCCGCTCATCGTCCTCGTCACCATTGCCGCCATGCTGTTGCTGGTGCGCTGGCTGGTGCGCCATCTTTATCACGGTCGCGTGCGCCGCACCACGGCCTGGGATTGCGGCTACCACTTCGAGGGGCCGCGCGCCCAGGACACCGCCGAAGGCTTCAGCCAGCCGATCCGGCGCATCTTCGAGCCGATGTTCCGCATGGAGCGGCATTTCCCGACGGCGCGCGACGTGAAGCCATACTACAGCGTCAAGGTAGAAGATCACTTCTGGCATTGGTGCTACCTGCCGGTGGCGCGGGCGGCAGGTTGGGTCTCGACACTGATCGTCACCCTGCAGGGCGGCCGTATCGCGGTGTACCTGATGTACAGCTTCATTACCCTGCTCCTGCTCTTGTTGGTGGCAAGGCCGTGATCAGTGTGTCCGGATTCCTTGGCCAGTTGTTCGCCATTGCGCTGGCGCTGGTGCTGGCACCCTTGCTCTCGGGCTGGGTCGGGCAGTGCCGGGCCTGGTTCCAGAGCCGCAGCGCGCCGCCCTTGCTGCTGCCCTACTTTATGCTGCAAAAGCTGTTCAACAAGGACGTGGTGCTGGCCCATAACGCGTCCTCGCTGTTCCGCGCCGCGCCCTTCCTCATCTTCGGCTGCATGGTGCTGGCCTGCGCCATCGTGCCGACCCTGTCCACCGACCTGCCTTTCGCGCCGGCGGCCGATGCCCTGGCGCTGGTCGGTGTCTTCGGCCTGGCACGCATCTTCATATCGCTGGCGGGAATGGATGTCGGCACCTCCTTCGGCACGCTGGGCGGGCGGCGCGAGATGCTGGTCGGTTTCCTCGCCGAACCGGCGCTGCTGATGGTGTTCTTTACGCTTGCGATGATCGCCCAGTCCACTTCGCTTGCGACCATCGTCGAAACCCTCGCGCACCGCGACCTGGTGATCTACCCCAGCCTCGCCTTCGCCGGCATCGCTTTCACCTTCGTTTCGCTGGCCGAGAACGCCCGCGTGCCGGTCGACAATCCGGCGACCCATCTCGAGTTGACGATGATCCACGAGGCGATGATCCTCGAATATTCGGGCCGCCACCTCGCGCTGATCGAGTGGGCGGCGAGCCTCAAGCTGTACGCATACTCCTGCCTCGGCCTGGCGCTGTTCTTCCCCTGGGGCATCGCGCCGGGCGACAACTTCCTGGCACTGGTGGCGGCGATACCGCTGCTGCTGCTCAAGCTCGCCATCGGCGGCGCCTTCCTCGCCGGCATCGAGACCGTCAACGCCAAGATGCGCATCTTCCGCGCGCCGGAATTCCTCGGCACCGCCTTCATGCTGGCGGTGCTCGGCCTGCTGGTAAGGCTGTTGCTGGAGAGCAGGGTATGAGCGCATCGATTCCTTTCTCGGCCCAGCTCATCAACCTGTTCGCGGCGGTAATCCTGCTGCTGGCCTTCGCCATGCTGGCGCAGCGCCGCCTGCCGCAGCTGATCAACCTGTTCGCCCTGCAGGGCGGGGCGCTGTGCCTGGCAACGCTGGTGGCGGCGGTGACCACCGGCCAGGTGCACCTGTATTACTCGGCCGGACTGACGCTGGCGCTCAAGGTGCTGCTGCTGCCGTGGATCCTGCACCGCCTGGTGCGCCAGCTCAAGGTCAAGGGCGAGGTCGAGGCCCTGATCAACATCCCGACCACGATGCTGGTCGGCATCGTGCTGGTCATGGTCGCGTTCAATGTCGCGTTGCCGATTTCCGAGTTGTCCCACACCATCACGCGCGGCACGCTGGGTATCGCGCTGGCCGTGGTGATGCTGGCCTTCCTGATGATGATCACGCGGCAGAAGGCCATCACCCAGGTGGTCGGCTTCCTCTCGATGGAAAACGGCCTGTTCCTCGCCGCCACCAGCGCCACCTACGGCATGCCGATGGTGGTGGAACTCGGCATCGCACTCGACGTGCTGGTCGGCGTCATCATCCTCGGCGTGTTCTTCTTCCAGATCCGCGACCAGTTCGACAGCCTGGACATCCGGCACATGGAAAAGCTGAAGGACAACTGATGCTCATGCCGTATCGACTGCCCCCATGAAGATGAAACACGCGAAAGGCGAATTGAAGGCCCGCCCCCCCACCGCTGCGCGGCCCACGGCTGGCTTTGCACAGCCAGCCAGCTGCGGCGGCGCGACGAATGCGTCGCGAATTCCCGCCTCGCCCCCTCTCGGGGGGCTACTGATCGGCTCGCTGCGCTCGAAAGTCGCCGACGACTCCGCAATCGGTGCTTCACGTTAATTCCATGGATTTCTTCGTCCTCATGCTCGCCATCCCGCTCGCCAGCGGCGCGCTGCTGACGGTGGTGGGCGAGCGCGACTGGGCGCCGAACCTCAACATCGTCGCCAGTCTCGGCACTTTCCTCGCCGCCGCCGGCCTGACGATGGAGATTGTCGCCAGTGGCCCGCGCTTCGCGTTCGGCGAGCAGTTCTTCATCGACTCGCTGAATGTCTTCTTCGTCGCCCTGACGGCTTTCGTCGGACTGACCACCAGCATTTTTTCCGGCCCTTACATGAGGAACGAAGCCGAGCATGGCCGCCTCAGCAAGCCGCGCCTGCGCCTCTACAAGAGCATGTACCAGATCTTCATGTTCACCATGCTGGCGGCGCTGACCACCAACAACCTCGGCATCCTCTGGGTGGCGATGGAAGCGGCGACGCTGACCACCGTGCTGCTGGTATCGCTCTACCGCACGCCGGCCAGCCTCGAAGCGGCGTGGAAATACTTCATCCTCTGCGGCGTCGGCATCGCCCAGGCGCTGTTCGGCACCATCCTGCTCTACTTCGCCGCCGAGCGCGTGCTCGGGGAATCCGGCAACGCCCTGCTGTGGACCCACCTGATCGACGTCAAGGGCCAGCTGGAGCCGACCATCATGGCGCTGTCCTTCATCTTCCTGCTGGTCGGCTACGGCACCAAGGTCGGCCTGGCGCCGCTGCACAACTGGCTGCCCGATGCCCATGCCGAAGGCCCGACGCCGGTGTCGGCGGTGCTCTCCGGCCTGCTGCTGAACGTCGCGCTGTACGCCATCCTGCGCTGCAAGGTGCTGGCCGACGGCGCCATCGCCGGCGACTTTGCCGGCAGGCTGATGATCGGCTTCGGCCTGTTCACCCTGCTGGTCGCGGCCTTCTTCCTGTCGCGGCAGAAGGATGTCAAGCGCATGTTCGCCTACTCGTCGATCGAGCACATGGGGCTGATCACGTTTGCGTTCGGAATGGGCGGGCCGGTGGCCAACTTCGCCGGCCTGCTGCACATGACCATGCACTCGCTGACCAAGTCGGCGATCTTTTTCGCCGTCGGCCATGCCACGCAGAAGACCGGCACGCAACTTATGGAAAACATCCGCGGCCTGATCCGGATCAATCCGCTGATCGGCTGGGGCCTGATGCTCGGCACGCTGGCCATCCTCGGCATGCCGCCCTTCGGCGTCTTCGCCAGCGAGTTCATGATCCTCACCCACGCCATGAAGCACTACCCGTGGGCGACGCCGGTACTGCTGCTGGGCCTCGGCGTGGCCTTCGCCGCCATCTTCGGCAAGGTGCAGCCCATGGTGTTCGGCGAGACCGAGGCGAGGCGCCTGCCGCATGCACCCGCCATCACGCCGGTGTTCCTGCACCTGGGGCTGGTGCTGATGCTGGGGCTCTACATTCCACCCTACCTGGCGCGCTGGTTCCAGGAAGCCGCGCGGATGCTCGGCTAGAGACTGCGGGTAAACATGATCTTCCACGCCGAACCCATCGAATTCACGCGCCAGCCGGGGCTGGGCGCGCCGGTATGGCGCGGCCGCGCCGCCGACGGCGAGGATCTGCTGCGTTTCGCCATTTCCGTCCATCGCCGCCAGGGGCGGCTAGCGGCCTTGTGGGGCTGCGACGATCGCCTGCGCGACGGCTTTTATCGCCTGCATTGCGTATTCGCCCTCGACGAAGGCTGGCTTTGGCTCAGCCTCGACCTGGCGGATGGCGGCGACGAATGCCCGATGTATCCGGACCTGTCCGGCATCTTTCCGGCCGCCAACCGCATGCAGCGTGCCACCCGCGACCTGGTCGGCATCGCCAGCGACGGCACCGACCGGCGGCCCTGGCTGCGCCACGGCGGCTGGCCGGCGGACTGGTATCCGTTGCGGCACGACGCCGGTGCCGCACCGGAATGGGCCAACGAACCCACGGACTACGATTTCGTCAAGGTCGGCGGCGAGGGTGCGCACGAGATTCCGGTGGGCCCCATCCATGCCGGGATCATCGAGCCGGGGCATTTCCGCTTTTCCGTGGTCGGCGAGCGAGTGCTGCGGCTGGAGCAGCGGCTGGGCTACCAGCACAAGGGCGTCGAGAAGCTTTTCGTCGGCGCCGACATCGCGCGTGGAGCGCAACTGGTCGGCCGCGTTTCGGGCGATTCCACCTGCGCCTATGCCTGGGCCTTTGCCGCCGCGGCCGAGGCCGCCTGCGGCGTCGAGCCACCGCCGCGGGCTTTGGGCCTGCGCGCGTTGCTGCTGGAGCGCGAGCGCGTCCCCAACCACCTCGGCGACCTCGGTGCGCTGGGCAACGACGCCGCCTTCGCCTTCGGCCTGACCCAGTTCCTGCGGCTCAAGGAAGACTGGCTGCGACTCAACGCGAAACTTTTTGGTCACCGTTTCATGATGGACTGCATCGTGCCCGGCGGCGTGGCCGTCGATCCGAACGCCGCCTCGCTCGCCGCGATCGTCGAGCAGTGCGGCGCCATCGAGGGCGCGGTGAAGCAATTGCGCGAACTCTACGACGGGCACCCGGGCCTGCAGGACCGCTTCGCCACGACCGGCACCATCGACAGCAACCTGGCGCGGGAACTCTCGCTGACAGGCATGGCGGCGCGTGCCACGGGGATCCTGCTCGACGGCCGGGCGCACCGCCAGGGCTACACGCCGCCGCCGCCTTACGCGGCGCTCGGTGTGCGGCCCGTCACCGACGAGCGAGGCGACGTCGCTGCCCGCGTCGCGGTGCGCTTCGACGAGATCGCGGAATCCTTGCGCCTGCTGCGGCTGCTGGCGGTCGGCATGGTTGCCGGCGACACCCGGGTCGAATTTGCGCCGGCGGCCGGCGGCAGCGGCCTCGGCGTGATCGAAGGCTGGCGCGGCGAGGTGCTGGTCGGCGTGCAGTTCGACGCCGATGGCCGGCTGGCACGCGTCCATCCCCATGATCCGTCATGGCAGGCGTGGCCGGCGCTGGAGCACGCGGTGATGAACGACATCGTTCCCGATTTTCCGCTGATCAACAAGTCCTTCAACCTTTCGTATTCCGGGGTGGACCTGTGATTCCCCTGCTGCGCCACATTTTCCGCACCGGCATCCTCACCGAGCCGCCGCAGCCGGCCGGCGCCGCCGACCCGCGGCGCGAAATCGACCGGCTGCACGACGAGATCCTGCACGTCCTTGGCCGCGCGCTGACCATCCGCGAGGTCGATGCCGGTTCGTGCAACGGCTGCGAGCTGGAGGTCCATGCGCTGAACAATCCCTACTACAACCTCGAAGGGCGCGGCATCAAGTTCGTCGCCAGCCCGCGCCATGCCGACATGCTGCTGGTCACCGGCCCGGTGACGAAGAACATGGAGAACGCGCTGCGCATCGCCTACGACTGCACGCCCGACCCCAAGCTGGTGGTGGCGGTGGGCGACTGCGGCTGCAACGGCGGCGTCTTCGGCGAGAGCTACGCCAGTTGCGGCGCGATCGGCAACGTGGTCGGCGTCGATGTGCGCATCCCCGGTTGTCCACCGACGCCGCTGGCCCTGATGCAGGGCATCCTGGCGGCGGTGCGCACGGCGAAGTAGGCCTTTCCGGCCGCTGCCGGCCCGGTGTGAAAAGTCGGCGCCGGTGCTACGGCGATGCGTCGAGCAGCGCCGCGCGATCCAGCGCCGCGACATCGGTGACGCCGGTCAGCGCCAGCGCCACGGCCATTTCGCTTTTCATCACCGCCAGCATGTGCGCCACGCCGGCCTCGCCGCGCGCGGCGACGGCGTAGCCCCAGGCGCGGCCGAGCAGGCAGGCCCTGGCGCCGAGTGCGAGCGCCTTCACCACGTCGAGTCCGCTCCTGACGCCGCCGTCCATCAGCACGTCAAGCCGGTCGCCGACCGCATCGACGATGCGCGGCAGCGCATCGGCGCACGCGGCGACGCCGTCGAGCTGACGCCCGCCGTGGTTGGAGACGACGATGCCGTCGGCGCCGGCCGCGGCGGCCAGCCGCGCGTCCTCGACGTCGAGGATGCCCTTGACCAGGATCTTGCCCGGCCAGTGTTGGCGCACCCAGGCGAGGTCGGCCCAGGTCACGCCCGGGTCGAACTGGCTGTCGACCCAGGCCTTGAAGGCGGGCAGACTGTGCGCGTCGGGCACCGCCATGGTCAGGTTGCCGAACGTCAGCGGCTTGCCCTGTATCGCGACATCGATCACCCAGCCGGCGTGGGTCAGCAGGTCGCGGGCCTTGGTCAGCTTTCCGCCCAAGGTGGCGGCGCCGGCCATGCCGTTGCGCACGTCGCGGTAGCGCGCGCCCATCACCGGCAGGTCGACGGTCAGCACCAGCACCGGGCAGCCGGCGGCGCGCGCCCGCGCCATCAGGTCTTGCGCGTAGCCGCGGTCGCGCATGACGTACAGCTGGAACCAGAAGGGCGCGGCGGTCGCCGCGCGCACTTCTTCGATCGAACATATCGACACCGTTGATTCGCAGAAGGGAATGCCCGCCGCTTCCGCCGCGCGTGCCGCCTGCACCTCGGCGCGGCGCGCCATGACGCCGGCCAGACCGAGCGGCGCCAGCACCAGCGGCAGCGCCATTTCCTGGCCCAGCACGCGGGTGGAAAACTTCAGTTGCGAGACGTCGCGCATCACGCGCTGGCGCAGTTGCAGGCGCAGCAGGGCCTGGCGGTTCCGCCCGGCGGTCACTTCGTCATAGGCCGCGCCGTCGAGGTAGTCGAACAGCGGGCGCGGCAGCCTGCGTCGCGCCAGTTCGCGGTAGTCGCCGGCGCTGGCCGGGGCGAGGCCGAGGCCTCGGGTATCGGCGGTCATGGAGTCCTTTCCACGGTCACTCAATCGAACAGCTTGTTCTCTATCGAATAGCGGATCAGGTCCGCATTGTTGGCGATGCCGAGCTTTTCCATCAGGTGCGCCTTGTGTGTCGTGACCGTTTTCGGGCTCAGGTGCAACTGGTCGGCGATCTGGTTCAGCATCACGCCCCGGGCGATCAGTTGCAGGACTTCCCACTCGCGCGGGCTGAGGCCGCGGTGGGGGTCGGCGTTGCCGTTGCCGGCGGCATCGAAGGCCAGCGATTCGGCGATGGCGGGATCAATGTAGCGCTCGCCGGCGCCGACGCGGCTGACCGCAGTGAACAGCGTGTCCGGGCTCGATCCCTTGGTGATGTAGCCGGACGCCCCGGCCTGCAGCGCGCGCCGCACGGTACCGGGTTCGTCGTGCATGCTAAGCACAAGGATCGGCAGGTCGGGCCGGGCCTTGCGGGTCTGCTCGATCAGGCTGGTGCCGGTGGCGCCGGGCATGGACAGGTCGAGGATGATCAGTTCGGCGCCGCCGGCTTTGGCGGCCGCCAGCGCCTCGGCGGCGTTGGTGACTTCCCTGATCACCTCCATGCCGGCGAAGGAATGCAGCATCTGCCGCAGTCCGACGCGGAACAGCGTGTGGTCGTCGGCGATGATGATCCGGATCATGGCGCTGCCGGCACGTCGCCGACCGAGGGGGGATCGAGAGTAACCTGCGGCAGCGCGACGGCGAGGCGCGTGCCGTGGCCGGGCCGGCTGTCGATCTCCAGCGTGCCGCCGAGCGCGGTGACGCGCTCCGAAACGCCGAGCAGGCCGAAGTGCGTTGCGTGGTCCACCGCCGCGGCGTCGAAGCCGCGGCCGTCATCCTCGACCAGCAGGCAGATGCCGTCCCCGTCCTGGCTCAAGGTGATATGCACGTCATGGGCCGCGGCGTGGCGCACGATGTTGGACAGCGATTCCTGGACGATGCGGAACAGCGCGATGGGGTAGTCGCCGTCGAGCCTGTCTGCGGCCTGGGTGAAGGCCATGTGGTAGCGGATTCCGGCCGGACCCAGCACCCGGGCCGCGACCCATTCGACGGCGGCGGTAAGGCCCAGGTTGAGCGCCGCCGGACGCAGGTCGGAGGCGATCGTCTTGACGCTCAGGTGGGCCTCCCCGATCATGGTGCCGATGTCGTGCGCGGCCTCGCGTGCGGTCGACGCTTCGGCCGGCAGGGCGCGTTCGAGAAGTTGCAGTTGCATGCGGGCGGAAGTCAGCACCTGCCCCAGTTCGTCGTGGAACTCACGCGCCAGGCGCGCGCGTTCCTGCTCCACGCGAGCCTCGCGATGGCTGGCCAGCCGGCGCAGTTCCGCGCGCGAGCGCTCCAGATCCTGCTGCGCCTGCTTCAGCGCGGTCACGTCGAGAATCACGCCATGCACCGCGCGCTCGCCTTCGGGCGTGATTTCCGTGGTGGCGCGGATCTGCAGCCAGCGCGGGGCGTCGACAACCGGCAGGCTGCGACCCACCCATTCAAATTCGCCCGTGGTCGCCGTCGCGGCGTCGCGCCAGACCAGTCCGGCGCGGTCATCAGGGTGGATGCCGGCAAAAAACACCTCCGGATCGGCCAGCATCGCCGCCGCCGTGCCCGGCAGCAGGCGCGCCACGCCGTCGCTCATGGAGCGGAAAGCGGGCACGGGCGTCGCGACATACTCGAACAATGCGACCGGCAACTGGCTGGATATCTGCCGCAGGCGGCCTTCCGAGGCGCGCAGGGCAAGCTCGGCCCGGCGCCGCCGTGCCGCCAGGCCCTGGCGCCGCCGCCAGGACCAGAGCGCGAAGGCCATGGTCGCCGCCAGCGTGATGGCGATCAGGACCATGGCCGACAAGGTCAGCTGTCGCGTGGACGCGACGGCGATATCCTCGGCGGCATGGGCGATCGACACTCAGGGAACCTCCGTCAGCGGAACCAGCGGCGATTATAGGCAGGGGGCCGTCCCGCCGGCCATGAAAGTCGGCGCCGGCGGCACGGCACGACAGGCGTAGTCCCGTGCCGGCGGCGGCCGACTTGCCGGATTTCAGCGCTTCTTGTTGTCGATCGCGCGCGTCATCAGTTCGATGTCGTCCTCGATCGAATTGAGTTCGTCGATCATGACCTGCGCGCCATCCTGGATCTTCTTCGCGCGCTTGCGGGCTTCGGCGATTTCCGCTTCCAGTTTGTTGGCGAGCGGGTAATCACTCTTGGCATTCGCCTCTTCGACCCGCTTGGCCATCTGCTGGTGCCAGAGCACGGACTTGTTGCGCGCCGCCTCGTCCGCGCCCGCGCGCGTCAGCAGGTCGCGCAGTTCCTTCTGGCGCGGCGCGTAGGCCGCGATCTGCTGTTCCAGTTCGTCCACGGACATGTCGTCGCGACTTTTTTCCTTGCCCTTGCGAAACGCCGATTTGAAAAAACCCAACATCGCTGCTTACCTCCTGCTGTTCATAGACAAAATCGCGCCAGATCGAAACCAAACCCCGTGTGTCCGGTAACGCAGCCTGCGCGATGATACAACGGCCCGCCGGTGCGTCGACCAGGCCGGGCCATGATCGGGATAACCGCTCAAAAAATCAGGCTACCCCTATGGTCAGGGGTTAACGGCTTGCCTAGAATTAAATTGAGGGTCTGGATCCCGACGCATCCGCCATGACCCGTTGCGATCGAACTCGTCACTCAACAGCCCATAGGCGGTGCCCCATGCAAACACGCGACAACAGTGGCTTTTCCCTGATCGAACTGATGATCGTACTGGCCATCATCGGCATCCTGGCGGCGGTCGCCATGCCCAATTACAACGACTACATCACGCGTAGCAAGATCACCGAGGCGGTGGCCAGCCTGTCCGACGCGCGGGTGCGCATGGAACAGTTTTTCCAGGACAACCGCTTCTACAACACGGACGGCACGGCGGCAACGGCATGCGCTGCCACTGTCACGGTGGCGAACACCGCCAACTTCACCTTTGCTTGCGCTGCCGCCAATAACGGCCAGACCTACATCTGGACCGCCACCGGTACCGGCTCCATGAGCGGCTTCACCTATACCATCAACCAGACCAATGCGCGAACCAGCACCATCGCGGCGCCATCCACCTGGCCGGCGGCGACGGCGAACTGCTGGATCACCACCAAGGGTGGAGGTTGCTGATCCCATGAGAGCGAAGCATCACGGCTTCTCGCTGGTCGAGCTGGTGATCGCCGTCGGGATCATCGGGGTTCTGCTGGCCCTGGCGCTGCCCAGCTTTTCGGGCTACCTGCGCAACGTGAAACTTCGCTCCGCCGCCGAAAACTTCCTCACCGGCATCCATCTGGCCCGCTCCGAGGCCCTGCGCATGAACACCGCCGTCGAGTTCCTGATGACCACGGCCGATCCGCTCACGGCCAACGTCGGCACCGCCGTTGCCTCCACCGCCGGCAGGAACTGGATGGTGCGAACCGCGGACCTCACCACCTTCATCGACGGCAGGTTCGGGCTCGAAGGTTCGGGCCGTGCCACCACCGCCGACATTACGGTGCGCATCAACGATACCGCGCCGCCGGCCGACACCGACCCCGACCCGCCGCCCCTGGCGCCGGTGGCGAACATCGTCTTCAACGGCCTGGGCAGGACCACCCTCGCCGCGCCGGCCATTTTCAAGTTCAACGATCCGGACGGCGGTGCGCGCTGCGTCACCGATCCGGGGCCTCCCGCCGGCACCGTGCGCTGCCTGCGTGTCGTCGTCTCGGTCGGCGGCATCGCACGGCTGTGCGATCCGGCGGTGAGCGCAGCGGCCGTTGCGGCCGGTGATTCGAGGGGATGTTGATGACCAGACGCCGCCAACAGGGTTCCTTCATGATCGAAGCCCTGATCGGAATCGTGATTTTTCTCATGGGCGTTCTTGCCATGATCGCGCTGCAGGCCAGTTCGATCGCGATTCAGACGGATGCCCAGTACCGCAACGAAGCCAGCAATCTGGTGGACCAGATCCTGGGCCAGATCAACCTCGGCGCGCGCGACCCGAACGGCGCGGTGGTTGCCGGTACCCTGGCGGGCTTCGCCCATAATCCGACGGGCGGTACCACGACCTGCCGCTTGTTGGCCACGGATGCCAGTGCCAATACCGATTGCTGCAACTTCGGTGGCGGTGTCGTATCCCTCAATCCCCTGGTCACGAACTGGGTCGCCGCGGTGTCCACCAATCCGGCGACGCGGCTCCCCGCATCCGATGCCACGCGACAGCAGATCGTGGTCAATGCGGGGGTCTCCAACCAGGTTATCGTCACCGTCTGCTGGCAGGGGCCGAAGGATGCCCGCCCGCGTTTCCACCGCGTCATCGGCCACGTGAATTGACCATGGCAAACCAGACCCTCCCATCCCGCGGCGCCGGCTTCACCCTGGTCGAAATCCTTGTCGGCATGGCGATCGCCATGATCGGCATGGTGATGATGTTCCAGGCCATGAGCGTGTGGGAAGCGCGCAAGCGCACCACCGCGTCGGGCAGCGATGCGCAAGTGACGGGCAGCATCGGCATGTTCACGCTGGAGCGCGACCTCAAACTTGCCGGCTACGGCTTCGGCAATGCGGCGGCCATGGGCTGCACGGTCAATGCGTATGACAGCACGCGGACCGCGCCCGGACTGTTTACCTTTCCGCTGGCGCCGGTGCTGATCACCGACGGCGACGGCACCGTGGGCAGCACCCTGCCGGACACGATCGCCGTGCTCTACGGCAGCGCACCCACCATGTCGTCCAGCCAGACCTACAACAGCATCACCGGCGCGGCGATCCGGATGAATACCCGCACCGGCGTGCGCAGCGGCGATATGCTGATCGCGGCGGATGCCGGCAATGCCGTGTGCGGCCTGTTCGAGGCCACCGGCAACGCCAATGCCGACGGCCTGAGCATCGATTTCGCCAATGGGACGGCCTACACCAACTACACCAACAATGCCAACGTCGCGGCTTCGGTCGCCGCCGCCGCACTGACGCCGGCGCAACTCGCCGCGCTGCAGGGGAAGTTCCACAACAACACGGGCACGGCGCGTTTCAACAACGGCACGATCCAGGGCGTTGGCCTGACGGGCGCGGTTTTCAACATGGGCACCTCGCCCCAACTCAATGTTTACCGGATCACCAACCGCCGCTTTCTGACCTTTACCAACACGCTTGCCAATCAGGTCACCGCGACCGAGGTTGCCGAGGGTGTAATCGACCTGCAGGCGGAATACGGCATCGACGCCAACAACGACGGCACCCTCGCCGCCGGCGAGTGGACCTCGACCACGCCGGCGACGACGGCGGCCTGGGTCCAGTTGCGCGCGATCCGCATCGGCCTGCTGGCGCGCAGCCAGCAGTTCGAGCAAGTCAATGTGACGGCGGCGGCTCCTACCTGGGCCGGCGGCGCGTTCGGCATGACCAATATCGATGGAACGGCGGACAGCACCCCCGGCAACGCGAACGACTGGCGGCGCTATCGTTATCGCGTTTATGAAACGGTGATTCCGCTGCGCAACGTGGTGTGGGGGATCTCGGATTGAAAACCCATAACGACCATCCGCAGGGAATATCCCGCGGCCAGCGCGGCGTGGTGCTGCTGCTGGCCCTGATCATGCTGATCGCCATGACCCTGGCCGGCATCGCGCTCTATCGCCAGATCGGCAGTGGCCTGATCGTCGCCCGCAACCTGAGCTTCAAGCGTACCGCCACGGTGGCGGCCGACCGCGGCATCGAAACCGCGCGAAGCTGGCTGGTGGCACAGACGGCGGGCGGCCTGGAGCAGGGCAGCACGGCCAACTGGTACTTTCCGGGCTGGTGCAATACCACCCTCAATCCGCTGGGTGTGCCCGACGCCAACAACGACGGCACGCCCGACGACTGTGGCAGCACGCCGGCGCCGTCCGAGTTCGACCCGCTCACCTACAACTGGGCCAACTCCGTGGTGGCAAGTGCCAATGACGGCGGTGGCAACGAAATCCGCTACGTGATCCATCGCCTGTGCGAAACACCGGGCGGGATCAATGCCGCCAACCAGCAATGCGTGACGATCGGTTCCGCCAGTTCCGGCGGTTCCAAGAGTGCCGTGAGTTACGGCACCCAACCGCTGTCGAATACCTCGCAACCTTATTTCCGCGTGACCTCGCGCGTCCTGGGGCCCACCAATACGGTGGTGTACACCCAGGTAGTCCTGTACTGACCAGGAGAATCGCCATGTTCCAGTCGAAGACACACCCATTGCGGTCATTGACGCTGCTGTTCGCCCTCTCCCTGGCTGGGGGCATCCCGCTGCAAGCCGCCGAGACCGACATCAGCAACAGTCCGCTTTCCAGCCTGTCCACCGCAGAAGTCAAGCCCAACATCCTGTTCACGCTCGACGATTCGGGCTCGATGAACTGGCGTTTCATGCCGGATGCGATGTCGAATCGCGAAGACCGTATCGGCTTCCGCCACAGTTCGTGCAACACCATGTACTACAACCCGAATACCCGCTACGTGGTGCCGACGACCAGCACCGGTCTCGACGTCAATGCGGCGGCGCCGACAGCCTTTACGGCCGCGTACGAGGATGGCTTCGGCGCCTACAAGGGTCGGGAAACCCGCACTTCGTCGGATTCCGGGGTGACCTGGACCGCCTGGGCTGCGGCGGCGAGTTGCACGGAAGACACCACCGGCTCCAGTCGGCGGCAGTGTCGTGTCGCAACGGTCGCCAGTGCCGGCGCGACGCTCGACCTCAGCACGTCCTTTCGCGCCTTCGTCAATTCCAACATCGAGTCCAATGCCGGCACAAGTCGCTTCGACGCCGCGCAACCCGCCTATTACTGGCGATACCTGGGCGCGACCACGCTGAAGCCCAACACCGGGGATTGCAACGTGTTGCTGACGCCGACCTTCACCCTGAAGCGTGCCACCTACGCCGGCGGCGTCGCCACCTACGAAACCACTGCCGATCACAACCTGTCGGTGGGGCAGGAGGTCGGTGTCTTTACCACTCCATCAGGCTATAGTGGCCAATTCACGGTGGCGACCGTACCCACGGCTCGATCCTTCACCGTCGCCCTGGCCACCAACCCGGGAAACTACCGGCGCATCGCCCAGTTGCAGGGCAGAACTTCGACGGACTCGGGGGCGTCGTGGAGCGCATGGGGCAACGTATCGACCTGTACCGAGGTTTCGACCGGCGCGAATCGCACCGAGTGCCAGGTCGAGGGTACCAGCACCAATTACGTGACATCCTGCACACCCAGCTACACCGGGCCCCAGGGTGCGCACGCCTGGACCGGCAACAATAACGCGGTGGATTGCCGCCTGAGCGGGGCGCTGATGGCATGGAACGCCACCCATTACCGCACCATTGCCGAGTACTGCACCGACGGAACGACCACCACCGCGACCTGCGCCGGGCTGGGCAAGACGGCCCTGTGGCGCAAGGTACCGGTCACCTCGACCTCCGGGCTGGCTACTGCCGACCTCAACGGCGACAGCGTTGTTGATGCTTCCGATGCCGACGAACGCCAGAACTTCGCCAACTGGTACAGCTACTACAAGAACCGGATGAACATGATGAAGTCCGCCGCCGGCCGTGCCTTCGTCGGCATGACGGATTCCAAGCGTATCGGTTTCCTCACCATCAATCCGAACAATCCGGTCAGCAACACGAAATTCCAGGCCATCCAGGATTACGACACGACGCACAAAGCCACCTGGTTCAACATGCTCTACTCGCAGACGACCAACGGCGGCACGCCCCTGCGCGAGGCCCTGGCGCGCGGTGGACGCTATTTCGCGGCCAAGACGGACGGCATCAACTCGGGCATGGGCGGCGACCCGATGCAGTATTCCTGCCAGCAGAACTTCAACATCCTGACCACGGACGGATACTGGAACGGCAACGGCGGCGTCAAGCTCGACGGCACCACGGCGATGGACAACCAGGACGGATTACTGGAGGAACTCGACGCCTATCGTTCTGCCGGATCGAAGTACCAGATGTCGCCACGCCCCATCTACGACGGCGCCAGCACCACCTTCATGTGGAACACGGCCCGGCTCTTTTACCAGCTCAACAATTCCTGCCCGATGCAGGAGAAAAAGCTGGCCCAGGAACAGGGGCGGCTCGGGCAGTGGCAGCAGCAGACCAGCCAGTTGCAGAAAACCACGGGCCAGGTCCAATACCGCACCGACCTGCAGATCAAGACCGGTCCGCTCGAGTACCAGAGCATGATCCAGAGCAAGACCGGGCAGTTGCAGTACAGCACCGACCTGGAAAGCCGGACCGGGGCGCTGGAATACCAAAGCATGATCCAGAGCAAGACGGGGCAACTGGAATACACCACGAACCTCCAGAGCAGGGTCGGTGCTTTGCAGTACCAGAGCATGATCCAGAGCAAGACCGGGCAGCTGCAATACACCACGAACCTCCAACGCAAGCGCGGCCAGTTGCAATACCAGAGCAAGATCCAGAGCAAGACCGGCCAGTTGCAGTACCAGAGCAAGATCGAGAGCAGGACCGGGCAACTGCAACGACGGACTCTCATCAGTTTTTTCCCCGCTATTGTTTGGTCGGCCTGGAGTCCCGCGGCAACTTGCACCCCTGCGATCTTGGCGACGGAGTGCCGCATTGACCCCGGTGCAAGCTTTATCAAGGCTCACTCGTGCACCTCCACCTTCGACGGAACGACATGGTCCGGTGACGCCGCGGCGGTCGAATGCGCCACCAATGCCGCTTTCGACGGCAACTGGGATTCGATCGCGTCCTGTACGCCCGGCGCGGACGTGACCTGCCGGGTCAATGCCAGTTTCGTCAAGGCGCACTCCTGTACGAGTACCTTCAATGGAATCACGTGGGGCGGCAATGCGGCTGCGGTCGAATGCAACAATACGGGGGTACTCGATGGTGCCTGGACCAATATCAGCACCTGCACGCCCAGTTCGGACGTCTCCTGCCAAATCAATGCGGCCTGGGCCTATCGTTCCTATGGAGGCACCTGCACCAGCACCGTGTCCGGAGCAACCTGGACTGGCGACTCCTTGGCAACTGACTGCCAGATCGTTGGGTTCAATCCCACCTGGACAAATCGTTCGACTTGCGATACGACGACACCCAACGCCCAGTGCCGCGTCAACGGCAGCTTCGTCAAGGCGCATTCCTGTGGCACGACTCTGAGCGGCACCAACTGGACGGGGGATGCGGCGGCCGTCGAATGCAACAATACCGGCGTGCTCGACGGCACATGGGATCCGATCGCGTCATGCACGCCGAGTGGAAACGTGTCGTGCCGAGTCGATCCGACTCCGGCCTGGGCCTATGTCACCGCCTATGCGCCGACCTGTACCAGCACGGTATCGGGTCCGACCTGGACCAGCAGTGGCGGCAACGCGACGGAATGCCAGACGGCGGCCTTCAATCCGGCCGGCTGGACTGCGCGGGCAACCTGCGATACCGCCACACCCAATGTACAGTGCCGCGTCAATGCCGCATTCACCAAGGCGCACTCCTGCACGACCACGCTGAGCGGCACCAATTGGACCGGGAACAACAACGCTGTCGAATGCAACAACACCGGCGTGCTCGACGGCACATGGGATCCGATCGCGTCATGCACGCCGAGTTCCGACGTATTTTGCCGCATCAACCCGACGCCGGCCTGGGCCTATGTCACGGCCTACGCGCCGACCTGCACCAGCACGGTAACGGGCCCAACCTGGACCAGCAGCGGCGGCAACGCCACCGAATGTCGGGCCATCGCCTTCAACCCGGTCGGCTGGACCAACCGGGCGACCTGCGACACGGCCACGCCCAATGTCCAGTGCCGCGTCAATGCTGCATTCACCAAGGCGCACTCCTGCACGACCACGCTGAGCGGCACCAATTGGACCGGGGACAACAACGCGGTCGAATGCAACAATACCAGCGTGCTCGACGGCACATGGGATCCGATCGCGTCTTGCACGCCGAGTTCTGACGTGTTCTGTCGCGTGAACGGAACGTTTGCCGACGTGACCCAGGGCTCGCCCACCTGTACCAGCACGATATCGGGGCCGACCTGGACCAGCAGCGGCGGTATTGCCACCGATTGCAGCACGGCGGGCGGCTTCAGCGCCTGGGTCAATGCGTCGACCTGCACCGAAAGCACCAACTTCCAGTGTCGCGTCAACGGGCCCACCGTCGGGGTGCAACCGACGGTGCCCCTGGACCTGACTTCGGCACCCTGCAACGCCCAGACGCGCAGCGGCAGCCCAGGGTCGTATGTCTATACCGGCAACGCCGCCGCCAACTACTGCGAAACGGTTGCCACCGCGCCGTATGTCGACGTCGCCTATGCCTGTTCGCCCGATCCGATCCATGACGTCAACGGCTTCACCACGGAGTGCCAGCTCCGTGATCCGACGGCCTGGACCAATACGGCGAGTTGCGTGATGAATGCCACGACCGATTGCCGGCGGGTCGACTCCACCGGCTGGGTCGCCGCCGACAACTGCGTGGTCGTCGCGGTACCGGATGACACGGGGCAGACGACGGACTGCCGGGCCACCGGCGCCACCGGCTTCAAGCTGGAACGCAAGGGCGAGATCACTTCGCAGGCATACTCCGGCCCGAACCAGGGCGGTACCGCCCTGGGCGGCGCCACGGTCAATCTGGAGGCGAGCTGGTCCGACGCAGTTCCCGGCACCTGCTTTGCGGCAGCCCCGGCGGTTCCGGCGACGGCTTCGGTGACCGGCGAAGGCCCGCCGACGCCGCCCGAGGGCTGCCTCAGCGGCTCCCAGGTCTGGCCTTGCGAAACCTACAGTTCCGGCCTCGGTGGCCTCAGCGCCAACGTCGCGTCGGCGACCTGGACCCCGCCGGGCGATGACCCGGTTGCGGATCCGTCCTTCGCAACCTTTACCACGACCGCCGACCATCCCTTCCTGGCCGGGCACTCGGTTACCGTCGCGGGCGGCACCAATTCCTTCTTCCGCGGCAATTTTCAGGTTGTCGAGGTCCCGGATGCCACCCACTTCAAGGTCCTGATGGCCGACAACCCCGGCGCCACCGCCCACACTGGCGGCACCGCGGCGCTGTTCTCCGGCAGCAGCAACTCGCTGGCGGACGTCGCCCAGTATTTCTACAAGACCGATCTGCGCAACGCGTCGCTGTCGAACTGCACCGGGGTGCTGGGGACCAGTGTCTGCGACGACAACGTGCCATCCACCGGATCGGGCAACGAAGACGACCGCGCCAACTGGCAGCACATGACCACCTTCACCATGGGTCTCGGACTGGACGGTTCCTTGATTTCCTCGCCGACCTATCGCACCGACCAGTGTATGGCCAAGGCAGTCACGGGCGCAACCTGGGCCGCCAACGTGGTGACCGTCACCACCTCTGCCGCGCATGGATTCCAGGCTAATCAGACCGTCACGTTATCGGGCGGCAGCGTCGCGGCCTACCGCGGCCAGTTCCGCATCACTACCGTGCCTTCCACCACCACCTTCAGGTTTGCGCTGACGACCAACCCGGGAGTCGGGGTGTTCGGCGCCGGGACGGCGACGCTCTGTCCCGACTTCGTCCGCCTGCGGGACGGTACCATCAACTGGCCGGTGCCCGTGGCCGACAGCGCAACGGCCCTCGACGACCTGTGGCATGCCGCCGTCAATGGTCGCGGCCAGTACTTCAGCGCCAGCAATCCGGATTCGGTGGTCACCAGCCTTGCCGAAGCCCTGGCCGGGATCAATGCCCGCGTCGCGGCGGCGGCGGCGGCGGCGACGTCCAACCTGGAACCGGTGGCCGGCGACAACTTCGCCTACACCGCGAAATACAAGACCCAGGCCTGGACCGGCGACCTCGAAGCGCGCGAGATCAACCTCAACACCGGGGCGGTGAGCGGCACCGTCATCTGGTCGGCGCAAGCCAAGCTGGACGACATGACCAGGACCGCCTGCGATAACCGCACGATCAAGCTGTTCCGCGCCGGCGCCACCGACAACATGGTGGATTTCAAATGGGACAGCTACGGTTGCGATGCGGGAGGGGCACCTACGGGCGTCGCGGTGACGACCCTGGATCTGGCCGAGCAGGCGCATTTCGGCGCGGCCAACGTCGCCTTGCTCAGCCAGTACCCCAATTACGGCACGGGCGTCGGCGTCACCGTCGATCAGCGCACTCCGGCGGCCGGTGCCAACCTGGTCAATTACCTGCGCGGCCAGCGAGGCAAGGAGGGATTCAGCTCCGGCCCACCGGTGACGAATACCGACCTCAACAAACTTTACCGGACGCGGGAGAATGTCCTGGGCGACATCGTCAATGCCCAGCCGGTGTTCGTCAAGGGGCCGTTTGCGGAGTACGACGATCCAGGCTACGCGCTGTTCAAGAGCGTCAACCTGACGCGTTCGCCCATCGTCTATGCCTCGGCCAATGACGGCATGCTGCACGCCATCAAGGCCGGCGACACGATCATCGATCCGGATGGCGGCAAGGAAGCCTGGGCTTTCATGCCTAGCATGGTGCTGCCAAATCTCTACAAACTCGCGAGCGAGGCCTATGCCTCCCAACACGTGTATTCGGTGGATGGAACGCCGGTGGTCGGGGATGTGTACAACCCGGATACGTCGAGCTGGCGGACCGTGCTCGTCAGCGGCATGAACAAGGGCGGCAAGGGTTATTTCGCGCTCGACGTGACCAATCCTGCGGCGCCGGTCGCGCTCTGGGAGTTCAAACACGACGCCGGCAACTGCGTCACGGTGGATGCGACTACCAAGGCGCCGGCCACCGACCAATTCTCGGATTGCCACATCGGATATACGTTCAACAACCCCATCATCACCAAGCTGCGTGCGCCTGACGGCCGCTGGGTGGTGATCGTCACCTCGGGCTACAACAACGTCAATTCGCCCGCGGCTCCCGGCGATGGCATCGGCTATCTCTACGTGCTCGAGGCGATGACCGGCAAGATCCTCTTCAAGATCAGCACCGGCGAAGGATCGGCAGCCGACCCCAGCGGCCTCAACCACATCAGTGCGTGGTCCGTAAACCCGTTGCGCGACAACACCGCGGAGCGGATATACGGCGGCGACCTGCACGGCAACGTCTGGCGCTTCGATATCAACGATGCACTGAATGCCGCCGGGCGCGAGGCGACGCTTGTCGCGCAGGTAGTGGATCCGAGCGGCGTCGGGCAACCGATCTCGACCCGGCCCGAACTGGCCGAAGTCGGCGGCGAGGCCTATGTCTACGTCGGTACCGGACGCTATCTTGGCCCGACCGACCTGGCCACCACCCAGACCAATTCGGTCTGGGCCCTGCGCGACACGCTGGGCGCCACGGCGCTGACCGACCTGCGCACCAACCTACGCAAGATGGTGATCACGACCCACGGCTCCGGCACCGCCGCATTCCGTACCAATGGCTGCACGGCCAACTGCAGTTCGGCCGACGGCTGGTTTGTCGATCTGCCCGATTCGGGCGAGCGCATCAGCATCGACATGAAGCTGCAACTGGGCACCCTGGTCGTCGCTTCCAACGTGCCGGAAACCAACGCCTGCAATATCGGCGGCTACGCCTGGCTGAACTACTTCAACAACGGCACTGGCGAGGCCATCAAGAACAGCGCGGACCTGGCAGTCGGACGTCGCCTGGTCGGTGCCGGAGGCTCGGAATCGCTGGCGGTGGGTCTCAACATCGTGCGCCTGCCGAGCGGCAAGACGGTGGTCATCGCGACGACATCGGCGGCCCAGCAATTGACCGTCGAGGCGCCTTTCGATGTGGCTCCGCCCACCGGCAAACGGGTCAGCTGGCGCGAAATAGTGCAGTGAGTGCAGTGAGTTTTGGTGCCGGGTAATTGGCGGGAGGCACTCGCGCGCCGATTGCCCAGGGGCGCCGAGCGCCGCTTTGCGGTGTGCCTGGGTTTCTCAATGGCGATCCACGCGCTGCTGCTGACGTCCTTCGGCGGGACCGGGATCGGTGCCCGCGGCGGAGGTGGCGGAAAGCGGCCGGCGGCGCTCGCGGCCAGCATCCGCCAACTGCCACCGCAGGCGCCGGAACCAGCCGTCGAATCCAGCCCAAGCGTGGCGGCGGTGCTTACCGCGCTGCCGCAACCGGAACCGCTGCCGCTGGTGGTGCCGAGTCCGATCGCCAAACCGACGCCCGCGCCCGCGCCAGCCACGCAGGAGGCGGCGGTGCAGAAGAAGGGGGCAACGCTCGAGGCGGAGGCGGATCCCGCCGCGACCGGCGTCAAGCTGCCGGGCGCGCCGGCGACCGAACGACTGCGGCCGGGCAGGGCCGGCATCGTCACCGGTTCCTGGTACTACGCGGCGCGTTACCTGCATCGCCGGCCAACGCCGTTGAAGCCGATCCGGCCCGACTTTCCGCCCCTTACCAACACCCTGTCGGGGCGCGTGCTGCTCCTGATGTTCATCAACCAGCAAGGCGGCGTCGATTCGCACCGGATTCTCGAATCGACGCCGCGCGGCACCTTCGACGAGGAGGTGCTGAAGTCCTTCGCCAACGAGCGCTACGCGCCGGGCCTGATTTCCGGCTTCCCCGTCAAGAGCCAGTTGCTGGTCGAGGTCGTGTTCGAACCGGGCAAGGCGCCGCGTACCGGGTTGCTGCTGGACGCACCGCAGCAGTAGCCGGAATCGCCGAAGCGTGAGCATGCCCCGCGAGGGGATACCGTCGGCCCCATTGGTGCGGACATACCCCACAAGGGGATACCGTCCGCCCCATTGGTGCGGACATAAAAATATTCAAATCGCGCCGGTCGCCGCCTTGGCTATGCTTGAGACCATGTCCCAATGGCTTACCCTGTCGCGCGCCGCGCATCTGCTTGGCATTTCACGCATTGCGCTGCAAAAGCGCATCCGCGACGGCGAACTGGCGTCCTTCGACGGCATGGTCGATGCCGAGGACCTGCAGCGCGCCTGGCCGCAGTTCGACCTCGACGACTCGGGCAGTTTCGAAAAGACCCGCGCCATCCGCGAGGATGCCTTTGCCCGCCGCTTGCGCGAGCGCGTGCTGCCGACCCAGGAAACACTGGCGCAACGCATCTTCGTGCAGGGGCAGGAACTTGCGGAGTTGCAACGCACCCTGACGCGCTACCACGCGCTGTTCGCGGCGCTGCGAGCGCGCCTCGAACAGCCGCAAGCGCCGAGCCCCGCGGAACTCGCGTCATTGCTCGACGACGGCCTGGCACAGGCCCTGTCGGTACCGCCGCCGGCGCAGGACGTCGGTGCGCTCGATGCTATGCTGCGCGTCATGTCGGCGCACGTCACGGTCAAGCCATCGGGTCGCGAGTTTTTCGTCGAGGGATCGGAGACGCTCCTGAAGGCGGCGCTGCGCGCGGGCCTCGCGCCCAACTACGGCTGCGGCAACGGCAATTGCGGACTGTGCAAGGCGCGCGTGGTGGCCGGCGAGACGCGCGACGTGGCGTCTTTCGACTACCGCTTTTCCGAAGCCGAAAAGGCGCAGAACCATGTCCTGATGTGCAGCTGCACGGCACTGAGCTCCGACCTGACGCTGGAAGTTCTGGAAGCCGGTGCGCCGGAAGACATCCCCGAGCAGCGCGTGGTCGCCAAGGTGCGCCGCATCGATGCGCTGACCGCCGACGTGATGCGGCTGCACCTGCAGACGCCGCGCAGCAACCGCCTGCGCTTCCTCGCCGGGCAGCGGGTGACCCTGGGCATTCGCGCCGGCATCCGCGACGGCAGCGATGTGCATGGCGAATTCTCCGTCGCGAGTTGCCCCTGCGACGACCGCAACCTGATTTTCCATGTTTCCCGCAATGACCGCCGTGCCGCCAGCGCCGACTTTTCGGCCTGCCTGTTCGACGGCCGCATCCGCCTCGCCGACGACGTTTCGGTGTGGGGACCGTGGGGCACTTTCGTCCTGGAGAACAGTTCGCCGCGGCCGCTGGTGTTCATCGCCCTCGACGACGGCTTCGCGCCGATCAACAGCCTGATCGAGCATGCCATCGCGGTGGATGCCGCCGAGTCGATCGCTCTCTACTGGGCGAGCGCGCAGGCCGGCGGCCAGTACCTGCCCAACCTGTGCCGCGCCTGGGCCGAAGCATTGGACGCATTCAGCTACCGGGCGCTGGTTGCCGATGAATTGCCGGCTGTCCTGGGCGCCAATACCGCGTTGGCCGGCAGCGACGTCTATCTGGCCGGCGCCGCGCAAAGCGCCGGGCCGATTGCCGATGCGCTGCTGGCCGCCGGCGTGCCGCCAGCGCAATTGCACGTCGAGCCGCTTTGATGCCATGAGCGATCCGACATGACCCAGGTGCGCCGCAGCATCCCGATAAAGGTCCAGGCCGTCGATGCCGAACTCGACGCCTGCTCGTCCGCAGAGCCCTTTGCGCTGATGGTGCTGGGAGACAGCATGGCGCCCGAGTTCCTCGAGGGCGAAGTGATCCTGATCGAACCGGAAGGGCTGGCTACCGACGGCTCCTTCGTGCTGGCGCAATTGAACGGTGAATGGATCTTCCGCCAATTGGTACGGCAGGCAAGCGGCTGGCGCCTGCAGGCCCTGAACCCCGCCTACCCGGTGGCGGATATTCCCGACCTCGGCGCGGTCAAAGGGGTGATCATCCAGAAATCGAAACCCGGCCGTCGCCGGGCCAGCAAACGCTACGTTGAGTGAAAGTATCCTTCCATGCCCTATTTCATCTATCGAGTCACACCGCTGGGACCCGTGCGCCAATTGGCGAAGATCAGCCAGTTCGATGCCTTCAAGGACGCATCGAACGAGGCCAAGCGCTTGCGCCGCGAGACCGACCTCGCTCCCGGCGAACTGGTCAAGACCATCTTCGCCGAGAACGAACTGCGCGCGGAAGAACTCCTCAACGAACCGCGCGGCGAGGACCCGATGACCGGAGAGGAGTACTAGCGCTTGTTGCAGTGCGAGACAACCGCCGATGATGAAACATGCAAAAGGCGAATTGAAGGCCCCCACGGCCATCCCAGCCCCAAGGCGGGGCTACTGGCTAACTCGCTTCGCTCGGTGATCGCCATGCGCGCCTGGTGGTGCGTTTCATGAAAACGCCCAAGGTCTCGATGACCCACCCTGCATCGTGGATGAGATCGCGTTTCGCAACCTGAAGGGCGATGTCAATCGCCTGCCCTGCGTGTTCGAGCGCGTCTTGCTGGCACGCCACGCGGTGTGCGAACTGGCGATCAGCCTGCAGATCGCCGAGCGCGAGAGCGTGGCCTGTACCCAGCCTGCGGCGCACCTGGCCTGCGGTCGGATGTCCGAGCTGCTGCGCCAGAAATCGACTTTTGCGCTTGGCCTCACGGCCACCCAGCGCATCCTGCCGCACGCGATGGTGATGAAGATCCAGTGCGGCGGGCTCGATGGCCTCAAGGCCCTGCTCGACGCGGATGCGATCGCGCCCAACGTGCGGCGCCTGGTGCGCCTGGCGCGCGAACAGTATGCCGACCTGGACGAATTGCCGTTCTCGGAAGTCGTCAAGGGTATCGCGGCCTGGAAGCCGCGCCGGCGCCGCCCGGGGGGTACGGAATGATCACCGGAATGGCCGAACTCGTCAGCGCGGTGCAGACCAATTGC
Source organism: Sulfuritalea sp. (assembly GCF_017302275.1). Lineage (GTDB taxonomy): Bacteria > Pseudomonadota > Gammaproteobacteria > Burkholderiales > Rhodocyclaceae > Sulfuritalea. Next base: position 58,862 of record NZ_JAFLDR010000014.1, on the reverse strand, counting down.
GACATCGCCGACGCCCGCCATGCGCGCGATGTCAGCCTGTGCACCTACCTGCTCGGCATGCGCGAGTTCTATCGCTGGGAGCATGACCTGCCCCATGGCGTCGCGCCGGCGCGTGACGAGGTGGGACGCTGGATCGCCGAACGCGAGGCGCGCTGGGAAAGCCTGGCCGACGACGATTTCGTCCGCTTGCCGCTGGGCGGCAGCGACTACGATCCCTTCGATGCGCCGCGGGTCAATGCGGCCTTGGCGGGCAGCGGGCTGGTCTATGGCGCCGGCATCGGCCGCTTCCACAAGCCGCACTTCTTCCTCGGCCGGCTCGATCGCGACGAGCAGCGCGGAGCGGCGCGCCTCCTGGTCTGCGGTTGCGAATATGCGCGCGACGTGGCGGCGATACCGGCCGCCTCGCAGGGCGAAATGCTGATCGTCAGGCGCGAGGCGCTGCGCCAGTGGCTGTGGGAAAAGGCCGAGGGCTGGAACGTCAAGCAGCAGGACGGTGCCCTGAAGTCGGCGTTGCTGGCGTATGGTTTTGATGTCGATCCGCTGGCAGCGATCGAGCGCATGACCGAGGGTGAAATCGAGACCCTGGTGCTGCACGAGGAGGGCGAACTCGCGGCCGGCCGCATGCTGGGCGAATCGTGGCCGGAAATGCTGGCGCGGCTGCGCGGCAAGCGCGCCGAGATCTTCGCGCGTGGCGTGAAGGACAACCTGGCCGATTGCCTCGTCACGCTGCCGGCGCTGCTGCGGCGCGGCTCGGTCGATTCGCTGCACTTCTGGTTTTCGACCTTCGATGGATTGCGGCGCGATATGTTTCCGCGGCTCCATGCGGCCTACAGCTCAAGAGTCGGCGCCGGCGACACGGCGATCCTTGCGGCGGCGGCCGACGCGGGACAGGCCCATTTCGCAGCGCTTGGCCGGCGCCTGCTGACCATGGACGAAAGCGCCATCGAGGCGCTCTCCCACCAAACGGGCACGTTCGCGCTGTAGGTGCCGCGTGCCGTTCGGCGCTTATTCCTTGATGGCTTCGACCGCGATCGTCAGGCTGACTTCGTCGCTGACGTAAGGCACGTTCTTGCCCATGTTGAAGTCCGAGCGCTTGACCCTGGTGGTCGCGTTGGCGCCGATGGCATCCTTCTTCAGCATCGGGTGCGGCATGGAATGGAAGGACGTCACGGTCAGCGTCACCGGCCTGGTGACACCCTTGATGGTCAGGTTGCCATCGACCGCGACCGGCTTGCCGCCTTCGAACTTGACCTTGGTGGATTTGAAGGTGATGGTCGGAAACCTGGCGGTGTCGAAATAGTCCTCGGCCTGGATGTGCTGGTTGAATAGCGCATAGCCGGTATTGACCGACGTGGCGTCGATCGTCACATCCACCGAGCCGGTGTGGGCGCCGCGGTCGAGCACGATCTTGCCGCTGGTCCTGTCAAAACGCTGCTGCTGGTTCGAGTAGCCGAAGTGGTTGTATTCGAAGCGCGGATAAGTATGGGTCGGTTCGACGTTGAAGGTCTCGGGTGCGGCGAAGGCCGATGCCGAGAAGGCGCTGAGTAGGGCTGCGGCGGCGACGATGGCAAGTTTGTTCATGGGTCTGCTCCTGAGGGTGGGTTGGTTTATTTGGCGGCCGCTGCGCTGGCCACCAGTCGGAACTTGATCTGAATTTCGTTGGCGACGGTGCCGAAGTCGGCCCAGATACCGTCGCCGATTCCGTAGTCGGCGCGCTTGAGCACCAGACTGCCGTCGAAGGTCGCGTTGCTGCCCTGCTGGGTGACGGTGACCGGCGTGCTGAGGTCCTGGGTCTTGCCCTTGATGCTCATCTTGCCGGCGACCTCGTAGCGGTTGTTGCCCAGCGGCTTGACCGAGGTCGCGACAAAACGGGCGACCGGAAACGCCTTGGTGTCGAACCAGGCCTTGCCGGCCACCTCGTCGTTGGCATCCTTCGAGCCGGCATCGACGCTGGCCAGGTCGATCTCGAATTCCGCCCTGGCGGCGGTCGGCTTGGACGGATCGAAGGCAAGCCTGGCGCGGAAGCTCTTGAACTGGCCGTCGACCGGCACGTTCATCTGCTTGTACACGAAGGCGAGCGAGCTCTTGCCGTGCTGGTACTGGGTGAACTCCACGGCCTGGGCCGCCGGGGCGGTGATCAGGATCGCGGCGAGGGCAAGGCCGGGCAGGCGGAACTTCATTTGCGTTCTCCGTTCTTGGATCTGCCGAGGAAAGGCAGCATGCGCGCGAGGATCTCGTCGCGGTCGAGGAAATGGTGCTTGAGCGCGGCACCGGCATGCGTCGCGACCAGTCCCGCCAGGGTGAAGTTGAGCAACTTGTGCATCTGTTGCAGCAGGTCGCCGAGGTCGGTGTCCTTCTGCAACAGGTCGGGCAGCGGCAGAACGCCGAACCAGACGGTCGGGAAACCCTTGGCCGAACTCATCAGCCAGCCCGACAGCGGCACGGCGAACATCAGCAGGTAGAGCAGCACGTGGGTCGCTTCGGCGGCGCTGCGTTGCCAGCCGGGCATCCCGGCGGGCAACGCGGGGGGCCGGTGTGAAACACGCCATGTCAGGCGCAGCAGGGCGAACAGGAAGATAGTCACGCCGGCCCACTTGTGCCAGGAATAGAGCTTGAGCTTCTGCGGCGACAGCGGCAGTTCGTGCATGTAGAGGCCGAGCGCGAAGGTGCCGACGATCGCGATGCCGATCAGCCAGTGCAGGCCGATGGCGGTGTGGGTATAGCCGGTTTGCGAATGCGGGATTGCCGAATTCATGGGTGGCGTCAAGGACAATGGCAAGTCAGGGTCTGCACTTTACCCGGCCGGGAATGGGCGGCAAATAGGCAAGCCTTCAATAGACTGCTGCCGGATCGGCAACAATATGCCATGTTTCGACAGGAACCTTGGTGCCCATGGGGTAATCAGGGACACTTCGATCCGGTGCGGACTTGCGCGGATACCGTACCTGATGGTGAGTATCGGGGACATGTCCCACAAGGGGATACCGTCCCCGATGGCGGGCATCGGGGACATATAATCGGCGCATGCCCCGTTTTGCCGCGAACCTGTCATTCCTGTTCACGGAACGCCCGTTTTTCGAGCGTTTTGCGGCGGCGCGGGCGGCGGGCTTCGGCGCGGTCGAGTTTCATTTCCCCTACGAGTTCGACCGCGCCGCGCTGGCCGAGGTGGTGCTGACCTCGGGCGTCGAGGTGGTTCTGTTCAATCTGCCGGCCGGCGACTGGGCCGCCGGCGAGCGCGGCATCGCCTGCCATCCGCGACGCATTGCCGAGTTCCAGGACGGCGTCGGCATGGCCATTGACTATGCGCGCCTGCTGGGTTGCTCGCGCCTCAACTGCCTGGCCGGAATCCCTCCGCTGGAGGCGGGGTCGGCGAAGACGCGCGAAACCCTGGTGGAAAACCTGCGCTTCGCCGCCGCGGTGACCCGCCGCGCCGGCATCGAACTGCTGCTGGAGCCGCTCAACACGCGCGACACGCCGGGTTTCCTGGTCAACACCACGGACGCCGGCCTCGCCGTAATCGCCGACGTCGGCCACGAAAACCTGCGCCTCCAGTTCGACATCTACCATGCCCAGGTCATGGAGGGCGATTTGGCACGGCGGCTGCAGGAAAATCTGCCGCGCATCGGGCACGTGCAACTGGCCGACAATCCCGGGCGCCACGAACCGGGTACCGGCGAGATCAATTTTCCCTTCCTGCTCGACCATCTCGATCGCATCGGCTATGCCGGATGGGTCGGCTGCGAATACAGGCCCAGCGCCGCGACCGAAGGCAGCTTTGGCTGGATGGAGGCGCGGCGATGAGCGCCGTCCGCAGGGACTTCCGATGAGCTACCTGCACCAGCGCGCCCTGCTGCGCGACCTGTTCGATGCGGCCGTCGCCGCGGCCGATCCTGCACATTGCCTGCCGGCGTGGCTGCCGGAGCCGCCGCGCGGGCGCACCGTGGTGGTCGGCGCCGGCAAGGCGGCGGCGGCCATGGCGCGCGCTGTCGAAACCCATTGGCGCGGCGATGTCGAACAGCTCTCCGGCATCGTCGTCACGCGCTACGGACACGGCTTGCCGACGCAGCGCGTCGAGGTGGTCGAGGCCGCGCATCCCACGCCCGACGCGGCGGGGCAACAGGCGGCGCAGCGCCTGCTGCGCGCCGTGCAGGGCCTCGGCGCCAATGACCTGGTGCTGGTGCTGCTGTCCGGCGGCGGTTCGGCCCTGCTGGCGGCGCCGATGGACGGCATCATGCTCGACGACAAACGTGCGGTGACCAGAGCCTTGCTCGCCTGCGGCGCCAACATCGCCGAAATCAACTGCGTGCGCAAGCACCTCTCGGCAATCAAGGGCGGCCGCCTGGCGCTCGCCGCTGCGCCGGCGCGCGTCTTGACCCTGGCGATCTCGGACGTGCCCGGCGACGACATGTCCACCATCGCATCCGGGCCGACGGTGCCCGACCCGACCAGCTGCGCCGATGCACTGGAAATCGTCGATCGCTACCGCATCGAACTGCCCGCCGTGGCGCGCGCGGCGCTCGCCGCCGGACGTGCCGAGACACCCAAGCCGGGCGATCCCGGCTTCACGCGTTGTGACGCCCACATCGTCGCCACGGCGCAGGGTTCGCTCGCCGCGGCGGCCGAGCTGGCGCGACGCCAGGGCATCACGCCGCTGGTGCTGGGCGACGCCATCGAGGGTGAAGCGCGCGAAGTTGCGCGCGTTCTGGGTGGCATCGCGCGCTCCTGCGCGGAACACGGCCAGCCGCTGCGAGGCCCCTGTGTGCTGCTCTCCGGCGGCGAGACCACCGTCACCATGCGCGGCACGGGGCGTGGCGGGCGCAATGCGGAATTCCTGCTTGGGCTGGCGCTGGCACTCGACGGCCATGCCGGCATCCACGCCATCGCCGCCGACACCGACGGCATCGACGGCTCCGAGGAAAATGCCGGTGCCCTGCTGTTGCCCGACACGCCGGCGCGCGCCGCCGCGGCGGGAATTGATTTGCGGGCGCGCCTGGTCGACAATGACGCGTTCGGTGCATTCGCCGCGCTTGGCGACCTGGTCGTCACCGGACCGACGCGCACCAACGTGAATGACTTCAGGGCGATCCTGATCCAACCTGAACAAGGCCAGCCATGACCCAGCGAGAACACTCTGCCGATGTCGCCCAGGATTTTTCCGGAATCGATCGCGCCTCACTGCTCGCGGAACTCGCGCGCTGCCTGCCGGCCAGCGGACTGCTGTCCGCCGAGGAAGACCTGAAGCCCTATGAATGCGATGGCCTCTCGGCCTATCGACAGGTGCCGATCGCCGTCGCCCTGCCCGAAACCGAGGACCAGGTGGTTGCGGCGATCAAGGCCTGCCGCGCCGCCGGCGCCCCCATCGTCGCGCGCGGCGCCGGGACCGGTCTTTCGGCGGGCGCCTTGCCGCATCCGCAGGGCGTCGTGCTGTCGCTGGCCAAGATGCGGAAGATCCTCCACGTGGACCCGGTCGCCCGCGTCGCCGTGGTGCAGCCCGGCGTGCGCAACCTGGCCATCTCCGAAGCCGCCGCGCCGCTCGGCCTCTACTACGCGCCCGATCCGAGCTCGCAGATCGCCTGTTCCATTGGCGGCAACGTGGCCGAAAATTCCGGCGGCGTGCATTGCCTCAAGTACGGCCTGACGGTGCACAACGTGCTGCGGGTGCGCGCGGTGACGGTCGTCGGCGACATCGTCGAGTTCGGCAACCATGCGCTGGATGCTCCCGGCTATGACCTGCTGGCGCTGGCCATCGGTTCCGAAGGCATGCTCGCCGTGGTGACCGAAGTCACCGTCAAGCTGGTGCCCAAACCGGAACTCGCGCAGGTCATCATGGCCAGTTTCGACGACATCATGAAGGCCGGCGACGCAGTGGCCGCCGTGATCGCCGCCGGCATCATCCCGGCCGGCCTGGAAATGATGGACAAGCCGGCGACCGCCGCCGTCGAACCCTATGTCAAGGCCGGTTACGACCTCAACGCCGAGGCTATCCTGCTCTGCGAGTCCGATGGCACGGCGGAGGAGGTGGCGGAGGAAATCGGCCGCATGAAAGCCGTGCTGGAAACCAGCGGCGCGACAGAGCTTCGCGTATCCCAGTCGGAAGCCGAACGCCTGCGCTTCTGGGCCGGGCGCAAGGCGGCGTTTCCCGCCGCCGGGCGTATTTCGCCGGATTACTACTGCATGGATGGCACCATCCCGCGCAAGCGTCTGGGCGAAATGCTGACCGCGATCCATGCCATGGAAAAGAAGTATCGCCTGCGCTGCATCAACGTCTTCCATGCCGGCGACGGCAACCTGCATCCGTTGATCCTCTACGACGCCAACGTGCCCGGCGAACTGGAACGCACCGAAGCCTTCGGCGCCGAAATCCTCAAGCTTTCGGTCGACCTCGGCGGCACCATCACCGGCGAGCACGGCGTCGGCTACGAAAAGATCAACTCGATGTGCGACCAGTTCGGTTCCGACGAATTGCGCATGTTCCACGCGATCAAGCGCGCCTTCGATCCGGATGGGCTGTTGAACCCGGAGAAGGGCATTCCCACGCTGCACCGTTGCGCCGAGTTTGGCCGCATGCACGTGCATGGGGGCAACCTGAAGTTTCCGGAACTGGAGCGCCTGTGATGGGTGAAGTCATGCTCGAGGCCTTTCGCGCCCGCATCCTGGAGCGCAAACCATTGCGCCTGCGCGGTGGCGGCAGCAAGGATTTCTACGGTGGCCTGGTCAGCGGCGACTTGCTCGATACCGCGGGCCATGCCGGCATCGTCAGCTACGAGCCGACCGAGCTGGTGATCACCGCGCGTTGCGGTACGCCGCTGGCGGAACTGGAGTCGGCGCTGGCGACACGGCAACAATGCCTTGCCTGCGAGCCGCCACACTTCGGTGCCGCGACTGTCGGCGGCGCGGTGGCCGCCGGACTGGCCGGGCCGCGCCGGGCAGCGGTCGGCGGCATGCGTGACTTCGTCCTCGGCGTCAAGCTGATGGATGGCGAAGGGCGGGTGCACCGCTTTGGCGGCGAGGTGATGAAGAATGTCGCCGGTTTCGATGTCTCGCGCCTGATCGCGGGCAGCCTGGGTACGCTCGGCCTGGTCCTGGAGGTTTCACTCAAGGTGCTGCCGGTGCCGCCGGGTGACGCCAGCCTGCGTTTCGAGATGCCGCAGGACAAGGCACTGGAGGCGCTCAACCGCTGGGCCGGACAGCCTCTGCCGCTGGTGGCGAACTGCTGGCAGGATGGCGTGCTGACGCTGCGGCTCAGCGGGGCGCAGGCGGCGGTGTCGGCGGCTTGCGCCAGGCTCGGCGGCGAGGCGATTGATGGCGTTGAAGCGGTTGCCTTCTGGCAGGGGCTGCGCGAGCAGGACGCGGAGTATTTCGCCGGCGATGTCCCGCTGTGGCGGCTCTCGGTGCCGTCGGTGGCGCCTCCGCTCGACCTGCCCGGCACTACGCTGATCGAATGGGGCGGGGCGCAACGCTGGCTGCGCGGCGATGTCGATCCGTTGCGCATTCGCGAGCTTGCAACACGCGTGGGCGGGCATGCCACGCTGTTTCGCGGCGGTGACAAGGCGGCTGGCGTATTCGCGCCGCTCCAGCCCGCGCTGATGGAAGTGCACCGCCGCCTCAAGCAGAGCTTCGACCCTTACCGGGTGTTCAATCCCGGCCGCATGTACCCGGAACTATGATGCCCCCCACGCTCACATTCGTTCGCTGCCCCCCCAGGGGGGGCTCATGCCCTCTTGGGGCGGCCCGGCGAGGACATGGCTGATGGAAACCCACCTCGCCGATTTCATCCGACATACCACGGCCGGCCGCGAAGCCGAGGAAATCCTGCGCCGCTGCGTGCATTGCGGCTTCTGCACCGCGACATGCCCGACCTACCAACTGCTCGGCGACGAACTCGACGGACCGCGTGGCCGCATCTACCTGATCAAGCAGGTGCTGGAAGGCACCGCGCCGACGGAAAAGACCCGGCTGCACCTCGACCGCTGCCTGACCTGCCGTTCCTGCGAGAGCACCTGCCCCTCGGGCGTGCATTACTCGCGCCTGCTCGACATCGGCCGTGAAGTGGTCGAGCGCAAGGTGCCGCGCAGTGGCGGCGACGCCATGATGCGGGGGGCGTTGAAGACCCTGCTGCCGCGCCCGACCCTGTTCGGCGCAGCGATGAAGCTGGGCCAATCGGTGCGCCTGATGCTGCCCGGCGCGTTGCGCGCCAAGGTGCCGCCGCTGTCTTCGGCCGGACCGGCGCCGCACCGCGCGCACGCGCGGAAAATGATCGCGCTCGCCGGCTGCGTGCAGCCTTCCATGTACCCCAACATCAATGGCGCGACGCGGCGCGTGCTCGACAGGCTGGGCATCGAGATGATCGAGGCACGCGGCGCCGGCTGCTGCGGGGCGGTGCGCCTGCACCTCAACGAAGCCGAAGGCGCCCGCGACGACGCGCGGCGCAACATCGATGCCTGGTGGCCCCTGCTCGAAGCCGGTGCCGAGCACGTGGTGACCACGGCCTCGGGCTGCGGTACCCAAGTGGTCGAGTATGCCCACCTGCTGCAGGAAGACCCGGACTACGCGACGAAGTCGGCGCGCGTGGTGCTGGCGACAAGAGACGTCAGCGAAGTCATCCTCGCCGAGGCCGATGCCTTGAAAGCCCTGCTGGCGGCCTGTCCGCCGCTGGCGGAAGCCCAACGCCCGCTGGCATTCCACAGCCCCTGCAGCCTGCAGCACGGCCTCAAGATCCGCGGCACCATCGAGGCCCTGCTGGTCGCGGCCGGCTACACGCTGACACCAGTGGCCGATTCGCACCTCTGCTGCGGCTCGGCCGGCACCTACTCGGTGCTGCAGCCGGAAATCTCGCAACGGCTGCAGGCCAACAAGCTGCATGCCCTTAGCGCCGGACGGCCGGCGGCGATCGCCAGCGCCAACGTCGGCTGCATCGCTCACCTCGGCAGCGGCACCGAGTTGCCGGTGCGGCACTGGATAGAACTGCTCGACGCGCGATTTTCGGCATGAGCGGCATGTTTCTCGACGCGACGGCGCGCGACTGGGCGACCCTGCATTCGAGCTTCCGCTGGAACGTTCCGCCGCGCTTCAACATCGCCCAGGCCTGCTGCGGACGCTGGGCGGAAGATCGCTCCCGATTTGCCCTGTATTACGAGGACGAGGCCGGTCAAGCGGAAGCCTGGAGTTTCTGGGACATCCAGCAGGCGGCCAACCGCCTGTCGAACGTGCTGGGCGCCATGGGCGTCATGGCCGGCGACCGCGTCGCCATCATCCTGCCGCAGCGCCCGGAAACCGGCATCGCGCACATGGCCTGCTACCAGATGGGCGCCATCGCGGTTCCTGTCTCCCACCTGTTCGGCGCCGATGCGCTGGAATTCCGCCTGTCGCACGCCGAGGTGCGCGTCGCGATCATCGACGAGGGCGGATTGGAGAAGCTCGGCGCGGTGCGCGACAAGCTTCCCGACCTCAAGCACGTGATCGGCGTCGGCGGCGCGCGCGAATCCTGGGTGCGCGAATGGGCGACGCTGCTGCCGCTGGCCTCGCCGCGCTATGCGCCGCGCGACACGGGCGCCGACGATCCGGCCATGATCATCTACACCAGCGGCACCACCGGCAACCCGAAGGGGGCGCTGATCGCGCAGCGCAGCCTGATCGGCAACCTCTCGGGATTCGTCTGCTCACACGACTTCTATCCCCGGCGCGGCGACATGTTCTGGTCGCCGGCCGACTGGGCGTGGACCGGTGGCCTGTTCGATGCCCTGCTGCCGAGCTGGAATTTCGGCCAACCGATACTCGGCTATCGCGGCCGCTTCGATCCGGACAAGGCCTTCTGGCTGATGGAAAAGTACGGCGTCAGGAACAGCTTCCTCTTTCCCACGGCGTTGAAGATGATGATGAAGGCCGTGCCGCGGCCACGGGAGAAGTACGACCTGGTCCTGCGCAGCATCATGAGCGCCGGCGAGACCGTCGGCGAGACCGTCTGCCACTGGGCGCAGGAAGCCATGGGTGTGACCGTGAACGAGATGTACGGCCAGACCGAGATCAACTACATCGTCGGCAACTGCGCAGCGGTGACGCCACCCAAGGCAGGCGCGATGGGCCGCGGCTATCCGGGCCACCAGCTCGGCGTGCTCGACGATGAAGGCAACCCGGTGGCGCCCGGCGAAATGGGCGAAGTCTGCGTGCAACGCAGCTGCAACGGCGAAATGGATCCGGTGTTCATGCTCGGCTACTGGAAGAATCCAGGCGCCACGGCCGAGAAATTCTTTGGCGGCGGAATCGACGACCCCCATGCCTGGGGCCGCACCGGCGACCTGGCGAAGCTCGACGAGGACGGCGTGCTCTGGTACCAGGGGCGAAGCGACGACATGTTCAAGAGCGCCGGCTACCGTATCGGGCCGGGAGAGATCGAAAACTGCCTGGTCAAGCATGCGGCGGTGGCAAACGCCGCGGTGATCGGCGCGCCGGACGAAACGCGCGGCACCGTGGTCAAGGCCTTCATCGTGCTTACCGCCGGCGAAAAGCCCTCGGCCGAACTGGAAGCCTCCTTGCAGCAGCATGTACGGCAGTATCTGGCGCCCTACGAATATCCCAAGATCATCGAATTCATCGACGCCCTGCCGATGACCACCACCGGCAAGGTGCAACGCCGGCTGTTGCGCGGGCGGGGCGGCTAGGGTCGCCGCAGCCGGCGCCGCCCAGGACGGCTGCATCGGCCGGCGATGGTGGCCGACGAATTTCCCCCAGCTGGGGAAGCGGTTCTTGCCCTTGTCGTGCTTCCCGAAGTTGTTGGCGTAGAAGCCGGAGACCTTCGCCACCTATTCCTTGCTCAGCCGGGCATCCTTATTCGTATCCGCCGTGTCGAACTTGGCCGCGGATTTTTCCTTCATATTCCTGGCGATGTCGCCCTTGGTGCCCGGTTCGTCCTGGCGCGCCACGAAGGTCTTCGCGCCGGCATTGCCGATGCCAGGGCCGTGGTCGGGAGTATGGCGAACGCGCGCATGACTCCTCGGTGTTGATCGGGTCGAAACCGAATCGGCAAGATGGCGAGCGGATCATTCCAGCCAGCGCCTGCGCCAGAAGATGACCGACAGCGTGGTTGCCAGCGTGGCCATCATGCCCAGGGCGATGAAGAAGCCGGTGGGCAGGTCGAGCAGCGGCATGACCCTGAAATTCATGCCGAAGATTCCCGAGATCAGTGTCGCCGGCATGAAGATGATGGCGACCACGGTCAGTGCCCGTACCTCCTGGTTGACCCGGTTGCTGACGGCGGACAGGTAGATATCGAGCATGCCGGCGATCACGTCGCGATTGGCCTCCAGCGATTCGATGGCATGCACCGTGTGGTCGTAGATGTCGCGCAGGTAGGGTCGGGTGTCGGGGTGGAAAAAGCGGTCGTCGGCACGGGTCAGGCTGTTGATCACTTCGCGCAGCGGCCAGATCGAGCGGCGCAGGTTGAGCGTCTCGCGCTTGAGTTGATGCAGGGTCTGCAGCGAGCCGGGTTTTGGCCGTTCCAGCATGATGTCTTCGAGTTCCTCGGTGCGCTCGCCGATGTCCTCGAGGATCGTGAAGTATCGGTCGACGATGGCGTCGAGCAGCGAATAGGCGAGGTAGTCGGCGCCGAGCCTGCGGATCTGGCCGCGATTCTGGCGCAAGCGTTCGCGCAATGGATCGAAGCGGCCGCTGGGCCGTTCCTGGAAGCTCAGGACGAAGTTCGGGCCGAGGATCAGGCTGACCTGGTCCGAGCCGATCTGCCGGTCTTCGCCATTGATCTCGAAGAAGCGCGCGACGATGAACAGGTAGTCGCCATAGTCGTCGATCTTGGGTCGCTGGTTGGTATTGAGGATATCTTCCAGCACCAGCGGATGCAGGTTGAAACGGCGGCCGATCTCGGCCATGACGTCGGGTTCGTGCAGTCCGTGCACATTGAGCCACAGCACCGGCAGGCTCGGCTGGTAGGTTTTCGACGCTTCCAGCGAGGTGAACTGGTGTTCGACCAGTTGCGCCTCGCCGTACTCGATCAGCGAGATCGCCGCCTGCTCTGTTTTGCGCTCGCCGAGGTGGATCAGCGCGCCGGGCGCGAGGCCGACCTTTGCAGCCAGCGAGAGGCGTTTCGCGGCGCGATTGCGGCTTCGATTCGGCTTTGAACTCGTCATGGCGGGCGGCTCATACGGGGACGAAAGGCGTATCATACGGCGGCGCAACATCTGCGTGGACAGGGCGTGCGTCGGTTGCGAGTGACACGGCGAAGTTTCGGTGCGGGCCTATCCCGCTTGCATTGACATGGAATGCGGCGACCGGAATCAACGACAAGAGTGCGCGTTCGAATTAGGCGAGCATCGACGAAAAACAGAATGGGAGAATCATGGCGCTGACAATTGGAGTTCCCCGGGAAACCCTGGCCGGCGAGAAACGCGTCGCCACCGTACCGGAAGTCGTTGAAAAACTCATCAAGCTGGGTTTCAAGGTCGCCGTTGAATCCGGCGCCGGGGACGCGGCGAATTGCAATGACGACAGCTATCGCGCCGTCGGCGCCGAAGTGATCGTCGGTGCGCCGGCGCTATGGGCGGCCTCCGACATCGTGTTCAAGATGGGCGTGCCGACGACGGGGGAGGTCGGCCTGCTGCGCGAAGGCGGCACCCTGATCGGCTTCATCTGGCCGGCGCAGAATCCCGAACTGATGCAGCAGCTGGCCGCGAAAAAGGCGACCGTGCTGGCCATCGACTCGCTGCCGCGCACGCTTTCCCGCGCCCAGAAGATGGACGCGCTGACCTCCCAGGCCGGTGTCGCCGGCTACCGCGCCGTGATCGAGGCCGCCAACGCCTTCGGCCGCTTCTTCAACGGCCAGATCACCGCCGCCGGCAAGGTGCCGCCGGCCAAGGTCTTCATCGCCGGCGCCGGCGTCGCCGGTCTCGCGGCGATCGGCACGGCCGCCAGCCTGGGCGCCATCGTGCGCGCCAACGACACCCGCGCCGAAGTGGCCGATCAGGTCGTGTCGCTCGGCGGCGAATTCGTCAAGGTCGATTACGAGGAGGAGGGCTCCGGCGGCGGCGGTTACGCCAAGGTCATGAGCGAGGGCTTCCAGCAGGCCCAGCGCGAGATGTACGCCAAGCAGGCGCGGGAGGTGGACATCATCATCACCACCGCGTTGATCCCCGGCAAGCCGGCGCCGCGGCTGATCACTGCCGAGATGGTGCAGTCGATGCGCCCGGGCAGCGTGATCGTCGACATGGCGGCCGAGCGCGGCGGCAACTGCGAGCTGACCGAGCCCGGCAAGTCCGTGGTCAAGCATGGCGTCACCATCGTCGGCTACACCGACCTGGCCTCGCGCCTGGCCAAGCAGTCCTCGACCTTGTACGCCACCAACCTGTTCCGCCTCACCGAGGAGCTGTGCAAAACCAAGGACGGCAACATCGACGTCAACATGGATGACGAAGCCATCCGCGGCCTGACGGTAGTCAAGGAAGGCAACATTACCTGGCCGCCCCCGCCGCCCAAGCCTTCCGCTGCGCCGCCCGCCAAGCCTGTGGCGGCAGCGGCCACGCCCGCCGCGAAGAAAGGCGGCCACGGCCACGGCGCCGCCAGCGAACCCATGGCGGCCGGCAAGCTGGCGATCATGTTCGCCATTGCCGCCGTTCTGTTCTGGTTCGTCGGCGCCAACGCCCCCCAGGCTTTCCTTGCACATTTCACGGTCTTCGTGCTGGCCTGCTTCGTCGGCTACATGGTGGTGTGGAACGTGACGCCGGCCCTGCACACGCCGCTGATGAGCGTGACCAACGCGATCTCCAGCATCATCTGCATCGGCGCCCTGGTACAGATTGCTCCGCCTCTGGCCGGCGGCGTACCGCCGGAGCCGTGGATACGGTGGCTGGCCGTGGGCGGCATTGCGCTGACCGCGGTCAACATGTTCGGCGGCTTCGCGGTGACCCAGCGCATGCTGGACATGTTCCGCAAATAGGAGACACATAGAAATGTCTGGAAATCTGGCAACCGTCTCCTACATCGGAGCAACCATTCTTTTTATCCTCAGCCTCGGCGGGCTGTCCAACCCGGAGACCTCGCGGCGCGGCAACCTCTACGGCATGATCGGCATGACCATCGCCGTGCTGGCCACGGTGTTCGGTCCGCGCGTCACAGCGGCAGGCTACCCCTGGATCATCGGTGCCATGGTGGTCGGCGGCGCCGTCGGCCTGTATGCGGCGAAAGTCGTCAAGATGACGCAGATGCCCGAACTGGTCGCGCTGATGCACAGCCTGGTCGGCTTGGCTGCCTGCCTGGTCGGCTTCGCCAGCTACATCGACACTTCGCATCCGCTCACTGGCGCCGAGAAGACCATCCACGAGCTGGAAATCTACGTCGGCATCCTGATCGGCGCGGTGACCTTCTCCGGCTCGCTGATCGCCTTCGGCAAGCTCAACGGCAAGATCGGCGGCTCGCCGCTGCTGCTACCGGCACGCCACTGGCTCAACCTGATCGGACTGCTGGTGGTGATCTGGTTCGGCGGCGAGTTCATCAAGGCGCCCAGCATCGAAGCAGGGATGACGCCGCTGATCATAATGACCGTGATCGCGCTGCTGTTCGGCATCCACATGGTGATGGCGATCGGCGGCGCCGACATGCCGGTGGTGGTTTCGATGCTCAACAGCTATTCCGGCTGGGCGGCGGCGGCGACGGGCTTCATGTTGTCGAACGACCTGCTGATCGTGGTCGGCGCGCTGGTGGGTTCCTCCGGCGCGATCCTGTCCTACATCATGTGCCGGGCGATGAACCGCAACTTCATCAGCGTCATCGCCGGCGGCTTCGGCACCGGCGGCGGCACGCCGGCGCCCAAGGGCGACGCGGCGCAACCGGCCGGCGAAGTGGTGCCGGTCAGCGCCACCGAGACGGCCGAACTGCTGAAGGATGCCAAGAGCGTGATCATCGTTCCCGGCTACGGCATGGCGGTGGCGCAGGCGCAGCACACCGTGTATGAAATCACCAGGCACCTGCGCGAGAAGGGCGTCAACATCCGCTTCGGCATCCACCCGGTGGCGGGGCGCATGCCTGGCCACATGAACGTGCTGCTGGCCGAAGCCAAGGTGCCTTACGACATCGTGATGGAAATGGACGAGCTCAACGACGACTTCCCGACCACCGATGTCGCCATGGTGATCGGCGCCAACGACATCGTGAACCCGGCGGCGCAGGACGATCCCACCAGCCCGATCGCCGGCATGCCGGTGCTCGAAGTCTGGAAGGCCAAGACCTCGATCGTGATGAAGCGTTCGATGGCCTCGGGCTATGCCGGCGTGGATAATCCGCTCTTCTACAAGGAGAACAACCGGATGCTGTTCGGCGATGCGAAGAAGATGCTGGATGAAGTGCTGGTGGCGCTGAAGAGCTGATTGACGGAGCTTGCGTTCAAGAAAACGCCACGGCATGCCGTGGCGTTTTAATTTGGCATACGGAATATGGTGGTGGATTGGTCAAGTCGGGTACCGGCCAAATCTGGCCACTCGATGTTGAATAGTCGATGCGTGCTCCGGCCCGCCTGAACGTCCGGTTTTCGGCGAGCAACTTGTTACCTGCGCTGCCTTGACTCGGGCATGTCCGGCCGGCCGCGCTTGCGGCCACGATATGATTGCGGTGCAATCGCTCCTGCGCTAAAGTGCTAGCATTGATTGCAGTTAGGGAGATGATGCTATGGCTACCAATCTAGTGGTTCGGAACGTTGACGAGGATGTTGCCTTGGCACTGAAACAACTGGCAGCAGCTCATGGTCGAAGCGCGGAAGCCGAGCATCGCGAAATACTGAGATCAGTTTTGCAGCGCCCGAAGCGACGGTCTGTTGCCGAGATTCTCTCGAATATGCCAAATGTTGGCGAAGACTCAGATTTTGATTGCCGCAATGGGTAGGTACCCACATGTACCTGGTCGACACCAATGTCATAAGCGAGGCCCGGAAGGGGAAAAAGGCAAACCCGGGTGTTCAACGGTTCTTCCAGGCAATCGAAGCTGAAGACCTCTATTTGTCCGTGCAAACCATCGGTGAGCTTCGACGAGGCCTGGAGAATATCCGGCATCGTGGCGATCTTCCGCAAGCCAGAAAGCTAGAAACTTGGCTCGACCTGGTTGTCACGAGCTACGCTGATCGGATATTGAGTTTCGATGACGAATGCGCTCAGGTATGGGGCCGCCTGATGTCGCCCCGTCATGAACATCCAATAGACAAGCAGATCGCAGCCATAGCGTTGATACATGATCTGACGGTCGTAACCCGAAATGTCGATGATTTCCACGGAACCGGTACGATAACCAGCAACCCCTTCGTTTAACAATTTCAAGTCCCAATTCAAAGGCAGCTTTCAGGCAACGCGTGCGTCGCCCATGGGCGCTTATGCGGTCGTAGCAGAAACACGATCCCAAGCCGCCATCCCGGCCGCGTTCAGGGAACGCGAAAGTCATACTGACCGGAACCGTGCTGACTTTGTTGCGCCCCCCACATTCACTTACAAACTGCCTCCCCGCCTTGCAGTTTCGTGGGCGGCTCCAGGCACGGCGCTGCGTTAACTTGCTCATCAGCATGTCGCTCATTCAGGGCGCGCGATTGACAAGGGGAAGCACATGAAAACTGCCTAACATGTTTCGTCCGTTGCCGTCGTGCTGGTTGTGCTGTTTTCGACGTCATTCTTCGCCGACAGCGGTCGCGTTCGCTTCCGGATCGGCGATGTCTCGATCGGCGTCGGCATCGGTCCGCCGCCGGCGCCAGGAGTCGGGTACGTTCCGGTCGCCGTGCCGGGCACTGGGAGCAGCGCGGCGATCGCTGGTACCTGGAGCCGCCGCGCCGGGTCGTGCGTGCGTACCGGCACCACGACTACGAAAGCCGCTCGCGACATGGCGATGACCATGATCGCGGCTCCACGGATCGTCGCGTTGGGTGGCACGAGTGATCCGGAGGTATGGCCAGGTAACGCCACGATGGCGGCCGTTATCGGTCTGCCTTCAAAAAGTCGGCGCTGCCGGCACGGCGAGCGGGTAAGCTTCGCCCATTCCAGCGGAGAGCCAGACGATGACACTCGATCCGGAAGCCGTTCAGCAGATTGTCGAGCGCACGCTTGGGCATTACCAGAGCCGCGCCGAGGCATTCTGGGAGGGCACGCGCAACCACGACGTGGCGCAGAATATCGACGCCCTGCTGCGCCACATTCGCGGCGCGCCGCCGTTCACGCTGCTCGATTTCGGCTGCGGCCCGGGACGCGACCTGCGCGCATTCGTGGAGCTTGGGCACCGGGCTATCGGCCTGGAAGGGGCGCAGGCGCTGGCGGAGATGGCCCGTAGCCACAGTGGATGCGAGGTCTGGCAGCAGGATTTCCTGCACCTGCTGCTGCCGGTGGCCCACTTCGACGGCATCTTTGCCAACGCCTCGCTGTTCCATGTGCCGCGCCAGGAGTTGCCGCGCGTGCTGCGCGCCTTGCGCTCGACGCTGAAACCGGGCGGCGTGCTGTTCAGTTCCAATCCGCGTGGCGAAAATCAGGAGAGCATCAACGGCGACCGCTACGGCGCCTACTATGACCTTTCGACCTGGCGCGGCTATCTGGTAGATGCCGGCTTCGCCGAACTGGAACATTACTACCGGCCCGCCGGCCTGCCGTGCGAGCAGCAACCCTGGCTTGCGAGCGTCTGGCGCCGCGCGGAGCCGGCATGACCCGGGCTCTGCGGCTGATGCTGGTCGGCGCCAGCGGCGAAGTGGGACGGGAGGTGCTGGCGCAGGCGCTGGCGGACCGGCGTGTGGCCGAAGTCGTGGCCCTTACGCGGCGTCCGCTGCCAGCTGCGAAGAAGCTGAAAAATATCGTGGTCGATTTCGACCGCTTGCCCGAGGACGCCAAATGGTGGGCGGTTGATGCGGTGGTGTGCACGCTGGGCACCACCCTGCGCGCGGCCGGGTCGCGGGCGGCCTTCGCCGCGGTTGACCGTGACTTGCCGTTGCGCATCGCACGCCTGGCGCGGGCGGCGGGCGCGACGCGTTTCGGATTCAACTCGTCGCTTGGCGCCGACGCCCGGTCAGGCAACTTCTACCTGCGCACCAAGGGTGAAGCCGAGGAGGCGATCCGCCAGCTTGGCTATCCCGGCTACGTCATCCTGCGTCCGTCGCTTATCGATGCGGATCGGGCGGAAGGCCGTTCCGGCGAGCGCCTGGCCCTGACTTTCGCGCGCGCCTTGGCGCCACTGATTCCGCGCCGCTGGCGGGCCGTGACGCCGGCAGCGATTGCGCGCGCCTTGCTCGATGGTGTGCTGTGCGCGGCGCCGGCGTCTCGGGTGGTCGAATCCGAGGCGCTGCACGCAGATGGGGGGTGAAACTCCTGGCTTGCCGGGTTTCCCCGGGGTTAGTCGTTGCCGAGCGCGCGATCCGGATGAAATGGAATGAAAAAAGCGGGCCGGAGCCCGCTTTTTTCATTCAGAACGCTGGAATTACTTCTTTTCAGCCTTCTTGCCTTCCATGCCGGACATGCCGGACATGCCCTTCATGTCCTTCTTGCCTTCCATGCCGGACATGCCGCTCATGCCGGACATGCCCTTCTGGTCCTTCTTGCCTTCCATGCCGGACATGCCGGACATGCCCTTCATGTCCTTCTTCTCTTCCTTCTTCTCCATCTTCTTGTCGTCCTTGGCGGCGGCGGCGTGCGAGGCAGCGAACGAACCAGCGGAAACGGCGGCAAAGGCGGCAGCGATCAGGATCGAAAGTAGCTTGCTCATGTGTAAACTCCTAAGGATTATTGGAAAGCGTGACGCCCGTTTGGCGAGCACGGACATTTAACGCCTATGCCTTTCGCCAAGTTGACCCGTGTTATCGACATTTGCGCGCTTGTTTTGATTGCGGCAGTGTCGTTGCTTGCTCCGGCCGTCGATGCTGCACCGCGTAAACCGACGACCGATGCCGAGGTGATCGAACGATTGCCGGTCCGCGCCAATGACGGCACGACCCGGGAATTGGCCGGATTGCGCCGTGCGCAAGCTGCGGCGGGACACAATCCGCAGCTCGCGGCGCAGCTGGCCGAGCGCTACTTCGACCTCGCCATGGCGCGCGGCGACCCGCGCTACGTGGGCTATGTCGAGGCAGTAGTCGCTCGCTTTGGCGAACCGCTACCGCCCTCGCTGAGGGTAATCCGGGGCCTCGCGCGCCAGTATCGGCATGATTTCGTCGGTGCGCTCGACGATTTTGCCGCTGCCCTGGCGCAGGATCCGGATCTCGCCACGGCCCACGCCTGGCGTGGGGCGATCTTCCTGGTTCAGGCCGATTATGTTGCGGCGCAACGGGAATGCGAGGCACTGCAACGCCTGGATCGTGCCGTCTTGTTTGGCGCTTGCACTGGTTTGGTGCAAGCCTACGGCGGCAAGCTCGAATCCGCGTATCAGACCCTGCAGGCGGCGCTGGCGAAAGCGGGCGATCCTGGCAATCGGCTCTGGTTGCTGACCCATCTGGGCGAAGTCGCCGACTGGCGCGGCAAACCGGAATTGGCCGAAAAGCATTATCGCGACGCCCTCGCCCTGGGTCGCGAAGACGTCTATCTGCTCGCCGCCTGGGGCGATTTCCTGCTCGATGCTGGCCGGCCACAAGACGTGCTCAAGCAACTGGCAGGCTGGGAGCCGTCCGACAACCTGCTGTTGCGGCTGGCGGAGGCCGAAGCGGCGGTGAAGGGCCCCAACGCGGCACGCCTGGCGCAGATGCTGGACGATCGCTTCGCCGCCGCCAGGCTGCGCGGCGATACGACACACCAGGCCGAGGAGGCCCGCTACCAGTTGCGCCTGCGCGGCAACGCGAAAGAAGCCTTGCGTCTTGCCGCCGAAAATTACCGCGTACAACGCGAACCGCGCGACGCCCGCATCCTGCTCGAAGCCGCGATTGCGGCCGGAGACGGCGCAGCCGCGCAGGCCGTGCGCGACTGGCTGGCCAGCAGCGGCTTCGAGGACGCGCGATTGCGACGCCTTGCGCAAGAGTCGGCGCTGGTGACACGGCGATGATGCGGCGCTGGTGGCTGCTGGCCCTGTTCCTGCTGTTCTCGGCTCCAGTCCTGGCGCACAAGGCCAGCGACAGCTACCTGATGCTCGACTTCAAGGGCAGGGAGGTGTCGGGGCAGTGGGACATCGCGTTGCGCGACATCGATTTCGCGCTCGGGCTGGATGCCGACGGCAATGGCGAGATCACCTGGGGCGAACTGCGAGCGCGCCATGCCGACATCGCGGCCTGGGCGCTGGCCCGCCTCGCGCTGCAGCGTGGCGGTGAATGCAGACTGGAGGTCGCCGACCATCTGGTCGATGAGCACACCGACGGCGCCTACGCGGTGCTGAGCCTTTCCGGCACCTGCCCGGCTGGCGGCGGCGACCTGCAGATCGACTATCGCCTGCTGTTCGATCTCGATGCACTGCATCGCGGGCTGTTGCGGCTGGGGCTGGACGGCACCTCCCAGACGGCGGTGTTGGCGCCGCAACGCGCGCAGCAGCAGTTCGCCGCGGCCGAAATCTCACGCCTGGCCCAGTTCGGGCAGTACCTGGTCGAGGGCATCTGGCATATCTGGATCGGCTTCGACCACATCCTGTTCCTGCTTTCGCTGCTGCTGCCGGCCGTATTGGTGCACGAGGCCGGGCGCTGGCGCGGCGTCGGTCGCTTCCGTGAGTCGCTGGTCGAGGTACTGTGGGTGGTGACCGCCTTCACGCTGGCGCATTCGATCACGCTTTCGCTGGCCGCGCTCGGCCTGATCGAACTTCCTTCGCGGCTAGTCGAATCGGCCATCGCCGCCTCAGTGGTACTGGCCGCCGCCAACAATCTCAAGCCGCTGGTCGAGCATCGGCGCTGGATGGTCGCCTTCGGCTTCGGCCTGATCCACGGCTTCGGTTTCGCCAGCGTGCTGGCCGAACTGGGCTTGCCGCAGGAGACGCTGGTGCTGTCGCTGCTAGGCTTCAACGTCGGCGTGGAAATCGGCCAGCTGGCGATCGTCGCGGTGTTCCTGCCCTCCGCCTGGTTCCTGCGCCAGACGCCTTTCTACCGGCGCGGCATCTACCTCGGCGGGTCGGTGCTGACGCTGGTGATCGCGCTGGTATGGTTCATCGAGCGCGCGTTTGACCTCAAGCTGATCAGCGCCTGACGCGACTCAGGGATTGCCCTGGCGCAGGTCGTGCTCCGCCCAGAGTGCCTGGGCCAGCGCCTTCCAAGCCGCGCCGCCGTGGGTATGGATGCCGTTGTCGGCGCTTTCCTTCATCACCGTCAGCATGAGTTGGGCGAGGCCGAACAGTTCGAGGCGGGCGCGATCGGTCGGATCGTCCGGTTCGCAGTCGACCGCACCGATCCTGCAATCAAAGGCCTGGCGCGCAAGTTCGCGTACCCGTACGGCATCATTCCAGTCGATGCCGAGGATCACGCCCTTGGTCTCGATTTCGTGTTCGATCTGCTGCGCCTCGCGCGAGAAGTTCTCGAAGCCGCTCATGGCTTGGCCTTCCTGGCGCGACTGGCGGCCTTCGGCTTGGCTGCAAGCGCCGCGCGCGCGGCGAGGAAGCGCGTGAGGTAGCGTCCGGTGTAGCTGCCCTTGACCTTCGCCACGTCTTCCGGCGTGCCGCTGGCGATGATGCGGCCGCCGCCGTCGCCACCCTCGGGGCCGAGGTCGACGATCCAGTCCGCGGTCTTGATCACGTCGAGGTTGTGCTCGATCACCACCACGGTATTGCCATGATCGCGCAGGCGGTGCAGTACCGAAAGCAGCATCTCGATGTCCTGAAAATGCAGGCCGGTCGTCGGTTCGTCGAGGATGTAGAGGGTGCGCCCGGTGTCGCGCTTTGACAGTTCCAATGCCAGTTTGACGCGCTGTGCCTCGCCACCCGACAACGTGGTGGCCGATTGCCCGAGCTGGATGTAGGAAAGCCCGACATCGACCAAGGTCTGCAGCTTGCGCGCCACGACCGGCACGGCGTCGAAGAATTCGCGCGCCTGCTCGACCGTCATCTGCAGCACTTCGTGGATGGTCTTGCCCTTGTAGCGGACTTCCAGCGTTTCGCGGTTGTAGCGCTTGCCGTGGCAGACGTCGCAGGGGACGAAGATGTCCGGGAGGAAGTGCATCTCGACCTTGATCATGCCATCGCCCTGGCAGGCTTCGCAGCGCCCGCCCTTGACGTTGAAGGAAAAGCGCCCCGGGCTGTAGCCGCGCTCGCGCGATTGCGGCACGCCGGCAAACAGCTCTCTGATGGGTGTCAGCAGGCCCGTGTATGTCGCCGGGTTGGAGCGCGGCGTGCGCCCGATCGGCGACTGGTCGACATTGATCACCTTGTCGAAGAACTCCAGGCCTTCGATCTCGCGGTGCGGCGCCGGCTCGACCGCCGAGCCATAGAGGTGGCGCGCGGCGGCGGCATACAGCGTGTCGTTGATCAGCGTGCTTTTCCCCGATCCGGAAACGCCCGTGATGCAGGTCAGCAGGCCGACCGGGATCTGCAGGTCGACCTGCTTCAGGTTGTTGCCGCTGGCATTGCGTATCTGCAACTCGCGCAGCTTGTTGGGCGGCGTGCGTTTGGCCGGTATCGCGATCTCGCGCCGGCCGGCGAGGAAGGCGCCGGTCATCGATGCGCTGCTGGCCGCGACCTGCGCCGGCGTGCCTTCCGCCACCACGCGGCCGCCGTGCTCGCCGGCCCCCGGCCCCATGTCGACGACATAATCCGCCGATTCGATGGCTTCCAGGTCGTGCTCGACCACGATCACGGTGTTGCCCAGGTCGCGCAGGCGCGTCAGGGTTTCCAGCAGGCGCGAGTTGTCGCGCTGGTGCAGGCCGATCGACGGCTCGTCCAATACGTACATCACGCCCGTCAACCCCGAGCCGATCTGCGAGGCCAGCCGGATGCGCTGCGCCTCGCCGCCGGAGAGTGTTTCCGCGGAGCGGTCGAGCGACAGGTAATCGAGGCCGACGTTGATCAGGAAGGACAGGCGCGCGGTGATTTCCTTGAGGATCTTTTCGCCGACCTGCGCCTTCTGCCCGGTGAGTTGCAGCAGGTTGAAGAAGTCGCGGCAGCTGATCAGCGACAGGCGGCTCAGGTCGGAGATATTCTTGCCGCCGACGAAGACATGGCGCGCCTCGCGCCGCAGGCGCATGCCGCCGCATTCGGGGCAGGGCTTGTTGTTGAGGTACTTCGAGAGTTCCTCGCGCACCGCCATCGAGTCGGTCTCGCGGTAGCGGCGTTCGAGGTTGGGGATGATGCCTTCGAAGCTGTGCGTGCGGTCGAAACGCGTGCCCTTCTCGTTCAGGTACCTGAACTTGATCTGCTCCTTGCCCGAGCCGTAGAGCACGATGTTGGCGTTCGCCGCCGGCAGCTTTTCAAAAGGGATGTTGGTGTCGATGTGAAAATGCGCGGCGAGCGATTCCAGCATCTGGAAATAGAACTGGTTGCGCCGGTCCCAGCCCTTGATGGCGCCGGCGGCGAGGCTCAGGTGCGGATAGGCGACCACCCGCGCCGGATCGAAAAACTGGATCTGGCCGAGGCCGTCGCACTTCTGGCAGGCGCCCATCGGGTTGTTGAAGGAGAACAGGCGCGGTTCGAGTTCCTGCAGCGCGTAGTTGCAGACCGGGCAGGCGAACTTCGACGAGAACAGGTACTCCTTGCCAGTATCCATTTCCACGGCGAGCGCGCGGCCTTCGGCATGCATCAACGCGGTTTCGAAACTCTCCGCGAGGCGCTGGCGCACGTCCGACCGGACCTTGAGGCGGTCGACCACGATGTCGATGGTGTGCTTGTGCGTCTTCGCCAGCTTGGGCAGGCTGTCGATGTCATGCACCGCGCCGTCGACCCGCAGGCGCACGAAGCCTTGTGCGCGCAATTCGGCGAACAGGTCGAGCTGTTCGCCCTTGCGGTCGGCCACCACCGGGGCGAGGATCATGAGTTTCGTGTCCTCGGGCAGGGCCAGCACGTGATCGACCATCTGCGAGACGCTGTTGGCCTCCAGCGGCAGGTCGTGGTCGGGGCAGTGCGGCGTGCCGGCCCGCGCATAGAGCAGGCGCAGGTAGTCGTGGATCTCCGTGACGGTGCCGACGGTGGAGCGCGGGTTGTGGCTGGTGGCCTTCTGCTCGATCGAAATCGCTGGACTGAGGCCTTCGATCAGGTCCACGTCGGGCTTTTCCATCAACTGCAGGAACTGCCGGGCGTAGGCCGAGAGCGATTCGACATAGCGGCGCTGGCCCTCGGCATAGAGCGTGTCGAAGGCCAGCGAAGACTTGCCGGAGCCGGACAGACCGGTGATTACCGTCAGTCGGTTGCGCGGCAGGTCGAGGTTGATGTTCTTGAGGTTATGCGTTCGCGCGCCGCGAATCTTGATGTATTCCATGGTGCATGTTCGGGTTGGGGAACCGGTAAATATACGCCGCTGCGCCCGGCAGAGCGAAGCTGCTGTTCGCTCGGTATAAATTCGCTCTCTCGCCTGAGTCTTGCGCAGGGGGTACCGTCTCCGGCTTTGCCGGAGACGTGACTTTCAGAGCGCGTGAACGCCGTGGTAGAGGATGCTCGCGCCGCCGAGCGCGATCAGGGCCTCGATCACCGCGATGTGCGTCTTGTGCCCCATGCGCTTCACCAGCAGCGAGGCGACCCAGGAACCGGGCAGGGAGGCCAGCCCGATCATGCTACCCAGCACTACTCCGGACATGTCGAGCAGGTCGAGCTTGCCGAAAATCAGGGAACGCGTGATGTCGATGGCGATGGAGACCAGGGCGTCGATGCCTTGGCCGGCGGATATGGGCTTGCCGGCCTGCGACAGTTCGCTGCCGATGATCCGCGTGATCTGGCCGCTGGTCGGCTTTGCCGAGTACGGCGCCATCGCCCCGATCCGCCAGTACCAGATGGTGCAGACCGCGGTCGATGCGCTGGAGCTGCGCTTGGTGGTCGAACGCCCCCTGAGCGCCGCCGAGGAAGCAGCGTTTATCCCCGTCGTGCAGCGAGCGCTGGGCCATCCCTTCGCGCTGCGTTTCGACTACCGCGACCGCCTGCTGCCTGCCGCCAGCGGCAAGTTCGAGGAATTCCTCTCGCTGGTGGCGGATTGATCGCCAAAAGTCGGTGCTGGCGGCACGGGATGCGGATCGCGGGCAGGGCCCGTTCGCCAGAACCGGGCCGGCCCATGCATGGCGGCACCCGTCCATTCGTGATCTAATGCACGGCTTCCCGCCGCCTTCGTCCGCTCGCCGCCGGAACCGAACGCCTCCACCGGATTCAGAAACCTCGCACTACCGACCAAGCCCCATGCTTTCCCCCACCCCAGACGCCATGAGCCGCGATGAAAAGCGCGCGGGCGGCGCGCTTGCCGCGATATTTGCGCTGCGCATGCTCGGCCTGTTCCTGATCCTGCCGGTGTTCGCGATCCATGCCGAGGCCATCCCGGGCGGCAACGACCTGACCCTGGTCGGCATTGCTCTGGGTGCCTACGGCCTGACCCAGGCCATGTTCCAGATCCCCTTCGGCATGGCCTCGGATGCCTTCGGCCGCAAAAAGGTGATCGTCGTCGGCCTGCTGCTGTTCGCCTTCGGTTCCGCGGTGGCGGCGCTGTCGACCGACATCTGGTGGACCATCGTCGGCCGCGTGCTGCAGGGCGCCGGGGCGATCTCGGCGGCGGTCACCGCGCTGGCGGCCGACCTCACGCGCGAACAGCACCGGACCAAGGTCATGGCCATGATCGGCTCCTCGATCGGCCTCGTCTTCGCTTTCTCGCTGGTGGCCGCGCCGGCGCTGTATGCGGCGATCGGCATGGATGGCCTGTTCTGGATGACGGCAATCCTCGCCCTCGCGGCGATCGGCCTGGTGACCCATGTCGTGCCGCCGGCGCCGCCGCCGCCGGAAGGGCCGCGCCCGCCGTTTCGCGACGTGCTGCTGGACACCCGCCTGCTGCGGCTGAATTTCGGCATCTTCACGCTGCACATGGTGCAGATGGCGATGTTCGTCGTGGTTCCCGGCCTGCTGGTGCGCTATGGCGACCTGCCGCTGGCATCGCACTGGAAGGTGTATCTGCCCGCGGTGCTGGCGTCCTTCGTGCTGATGGTGCCGGCGATCATCCTGGCCGAGAAGTGCAACCAGGTGAAGCCGGTTTTCGTTGCCGCGATCGTCCTGTTGTTTTTTACCCTGCTGGTGCTGTGGCGCGGCAGCACGAGTTACACGGTGGTGGTCGGCGGCCTGCTGAGCTTCTTCGTCGCCTTCAACATCCTCGAAGCCATGCTGCCCTCGCTGATCTCGCGCATCGCGCATCCGAACGCCAAGGGTGCGGCGCTCGGCGTCTACAACACGACGCAGGCCTTCGGCCTGTTCCTTGGCGGCGCACTGGGCGGCTGGCTGGTGAAGCACTACGAGGCGGGCGCGGTGTTCCTTTGCGGCACCGCCATGGCGGCGCTGTGGCTGGTCGCGGCGGTCACCATGCCGGGGGTTCCGCTGCGCAGGCAGGCGGCGACAGCGCCGGCGCCGCATGGCATACTTGAACCAAAATCCTGAGGAGGAGTTCGCATGGCATCCGTCAACAAGGTCATCATCGTCGGCAACCTGGGCCGCGATCCGGAAGTGCGCTACACGCCCAACGGCGATTCGATCACCAACGTCACCATCGCCACCACGGACACCTGGAAGGACAAGGCCACCGGCGAGAAGAAGGAGGCCACCGAATGGCATCGCGTGGTGTTCTTCGGCAAGCTGGCCGAGATCGCCGGGCAATACCTGAAGAAGGGGCGGCAGGTGTACGTCGAGGGCGCCCTGCGCACCCGCAAATGGACCGACAAGGAAGGCCAGGAGCGCTACACTACCGAAATCGTCGCCAATGAAATGAAAATGCTCGGTTCGCGCGAAGGCATGAGCGACGCTCCGCCGCGCGAGAGCGGCGGCGGAGCGGCTGGCGGCAGTCGTCCGGCGGCCGCGCCGCAGCCGGCAGGCGGCAACTTCAACGATTTCGAGGACGACATTCCGTTCTGATCGGCGTCAGGCGGGTCGGCGTGGGCTCGGCGTCGCCGGGCGCCGTGCCACGGCTGATCCGACGGCCCGCACTCCGCTCCCGGTCTCCCGCATCGCATGCCTGAAAAGCTCAAGCTGGTTTCCTGGCGCGACATCATCTTCATCGCGCTGCCGTCCCTGCTGCTCGCCGCGGCGGCGTTCTGGCTGGCGGCGCAATTCATCAAGCCGGCGCCGCCCGACCGCCTGATCATCAGCACCGGTGGCGAGGCCGGCGCCTACCAGCGCTTTGCGGCACGCTACAAGGACGTCCTGGCGCGCTACGGCATCGAACTGGTGGTCCTGCCTTCCGCTGGTTCGACCGAGAACCTGCAACGCCTGCGCGACCCGGATTTCGAAGTCGATGCCGCCTTCGTCCAGGGTGGCACGGCGCGTCCGGGGGAGGACGAGGAACTGGTTTCATTGGGCGACTTCTACCATGAGCCGCTGTGGGTCTTCTATCGTGAGGCGGCCTTGCGCGGTGGCGACAAGTTGCTCGACCTCAAGGGCAAACGCATCGCAGTGGGGGGGGCGGGCAGCGGCACCCAACAACTGGCCCTGGAATTGCTGGCGGCGAACGGCATCGACACCCGCAACTCGAAGCTGGTCGAGGCCGGCGGACTGGGTGTGGTGGACAGCCTGCGAGAGAGCGAAATCGACGCGGTGTTCGTCGTTGGGCCGACGCAGTCCGCGCTGATCTGGACCTTGCTCTACACGCCCGGCGTGCGCCTGATGAACTTCACCCATGCCGAGGCCTATGCGCGGCGCTTTCCCCACCTGTCCCGGCTGGTGCTGCCGCGCGGGGCGATCGACCTGGTGCAGGACATCCCGCCGCGGGACATGCAACTGGTGTCGCCGATGGCGACCGTGCTGTTGCGCGAGGACACGCATCCGGCACTGATCGACCTGCTGATGCAGGCGGCCAGCGAGGTGCACGGCGAGCATGGGGTGTTCCAGGTTCCCGGCGAGTTTCCGCGCGCCGGACATAGTCCGTTTCCCTTGTCGAAAGAGGCCGCGCGCTATTACAAGTCGGGCAAGCCTTTCCTGCAGCGCTACCTGCCGTTCTGGGCGGCGACGCTGGTCGACCGCATGGTGGTGATGATCGTGCCGCTGCTGGCGGTGCTGATCCCGCTGTTCAAGTTCGCGCCGCAGATCTACGGCTGGCGCGTGCGTTCACGCATCTACCGGCGCTATGGCGAGCTCAAGTTCCTCGAAAACGAGATCAACGAGAACCCGGCCGCACACAGCCGCGCCGAATGGCTGGAAAAGCTCGACCGCATCGAGGTCGATGCCAGCCACATCCGCACCCCTCTGACCTTTTCCGACATGCTCTACACCCTGCGCGGGCACATCGACCTGGTGCGCGACATGATCCTGCGGCGGACACCGGGGTAGATCCCCAGATCCCCGTAGCGCCCGCGACCGAAGGAGGTCCCTGTTGGGCGCCGACTTTCGAACCGGCCCTAGAGGCGGCGGATCTTGTCCATCAGCGCCGTGGTCGAGCGCTCGTGGATGAAGGGGATGGAATGCACGCTGCCGCCCCAGGCGATGACCTCGCGGTAGCCGACGATCCTTTCCACCGGCCAGTCGCCGCCCTTGACCAGCACGTCCGGCCGGCAATCGAGGATGCGCTGGAGTGGGGTGTCCTCGTCGAACCAGGTGACCAGCGACACGGCTTCGAGCGAAGCCAGCAGGGCCATACGATCGGCCAGCGGATTGACCGGGCGGTCGTCGCCCTTGCCCAGGCGCCTGACGGAATCGTCGGAGTTGGCGGCCACGATCAGCGAGGCGCCGAGGCTGCGCGCCTGCGCCAGGTAGGTCACATGCCCGCGATGCAGGATGTCGAAGCAGCCGTTGGTGAACACCAGCGGCCGCGGCAGTTCCGCAATGCTTTGCGCCAGGTCGGCG
Source organism: Sulfuritalea sp. (assembly GCF_017302275.1). Classification (GTDB taxonomy): domain Bacteria; phylum Pseudomonadota; class Gammaproteobacteria; order Burkholderiales; family Rhodocyclaceae; genus Sulfuritalea. Next base: position 30,014 of record NZ_JAFLDR010000014.1, on the reverse strand, counting down.
GGCGCGACGACTTTGGCTTCGAAGGCCGGCGCCGGGTAGTTCACCGTCGCGTCCCTAACGCTCATGGCAGCAAGAGCCACCCGCTGATGATGAAACACGCGAAAGGTGAATTGAAGGCCCGCCCCCCTTCCCCCCTCGCGGGGGGTTACCAATCGGCGCGCTTCGCGCGTAAGTCACAGGTGGCTCCGGGCAAAGGTGTTTCACGTTACTTCTTCGGTTCCGCCCTGGCGTCGCGCGGCTCGGGCTTGTTATCCAGCGCCTTGGCCTGTTCCGGGCTGATGGTCTCGAACACTCGCACTACTTTTTGCACGCCGCCCGTGGTGCGGGCGATTTCCACCGCATCGTTGGCTTCGACCTGGGTGACGAGGCCGAGCAGGAAGACGACGCTGCCCTCGGTCACCACCTTGACGTGGTTGGGCGAGAACTTGCCGGCATCGACGAAGCGTGCCTTTACCTTGGAGGTGATGTAGGTGTCGTTGCTACGGGCACCGAAGCTTGACGGGCCGGCGATGGCGAGTTCGTTGGTGATCGCCCTGACGTTGGGCACGCCGGCGGCGAGCTTTTCGATGTCGGCCTTGACCTGTGCGTTGGGCGCCTCGCCGGTGAGCAGCAGCATGCGGTTGTAGCTTGTGACATTGACGTGCACCTTGTCGCCGTGCCTTTCGCTGATGCGGGTGCCGGCGCGCAGTTCCAGGCCCTGGTCGGTAACGTAGGTTTCCGAGTTGCGGCGGTCGGTGATCAGCAGCGCGCCGGTGCCGACCCCGACCGCGGCGGCGCCGAAACATCCGGCGAGCGCGGGCAGGCAAAGGGCGAGCAGGGCGGCGTTGCGCAGGCGGGTGCCGATGTCGGTATGGATCTTCATTGAGTTTCTCCCAGTATCAAGGCGTCGATGCCGTCGCACAGGCAGTGGATGGTGAGCAGATGGACTTCCTGGATGCGCGCGGTGCGATCGGCCGGCACGCAGAGGTGGATGTCGTCGGGTGACAGCAGGGCCGCGATCTTGCCGCCCTGCTTGCCGGTGAGGGCGACCACGCAGATACCCTTGGCATGCGCGGTGCGGATTGCCTCGATCACGTTGGGCGAATTGCCCGAGGTGGAAATCGCCAGCAGCACGTCGCCGGGCTTGCCGAAGGCCAGGATCTGCTTGGAGAAGACATCCTCGTAGCGATAGTCGTTGGCGATCGAGGTGAGCGTCGAGGTGTCGGTGGTCAAGGCGATAGCGGCCAGCGGCGGACGCTCTTTTTCGAAACGGTTGAGCAGTTCGGCGGCGAAGTGCTGCGAGTCGGCCGCGGAACCGCCATTGCCGCAGGCCATGACCTTGCCGCCGGCCTTGAGGCTGGCGACCATGGCGCGCACGGCGGCCTCGATCGGGCCGGCCATGGCGGCCAGCGCCTGCTGTTTGGCCTGGGCGCTGTCGGTGAATTGTTGCTGGATACGTGAGGCGAGAGTCATGAATCGTCCAGAAAAGGATTGCGGAAAAGAGGATAGCCCTGCGGACCAGCCGGGGAGCGGCGAATAAGCGGCCTAGAGCACGACAAATACTTCGATCAGCATTCTCTGCCAAGGGTTCTTGTGCTGGCGCAATTTCGCGATCCGGGCGTCAACTTTGTCACCATTATCCATCGCCGCCGCCACGGCCCGGTTCTCGGCGCGCGGCAGGTAGCCCAGTTTCTGTCCGCGCCATTCGACGCGGATGGCCTTGGTGTCGTGCTCGTTGTCGGTCTCGCGCACCAGGCTCAGGCGGTCGCCTTCGCGCATTTCGTGCCACAGTGACTCGCCGGCATGGTATTTGAAGCCCGCCAGCGGCGAGCTTTGCACCAGGATGCGGACTTCGCCGGCCTGGGCGGCGCCGAGCAACAGCGCGCCGGCCAGCAGCAGCGCCTCAGTCAGCCGGGAACGCATCGCGCAGCCATTCGATTCTTTCGGCCCCTTCCGCGCCCTCGATCAGCACGCAATCGAAGCGGCAGGGGCGCTCGCCGTGGCGCTGCAGCCAGTGCCGTGCGGCGAGGATCAGGCGCGCCTGCTTGGCGCCGGTGATGCTGGCCGCGGCGCCACCAAAATCCGAACGGCTGCGCCGGCGCACCTCGACGAAGACCGTGCTGACGCCGTCGCGGCAGATCAGGTCGATCTCGCCGCCGCGCACGCGGAAGTTGCGCTCGATCAACTGCAAGCCCTGACGCTGCAGGTAATCGGCGGCGAGCTGCTCGCCGGCGGCGCCGCGGGACTGTGCAAGAATGTCGGACATGGAAAGCGCATTGTATGTCGTCGGCACACCGATCGGAAACCTCGGCGACATCACGCTGCGCGCCCTGGAAACCCTGCGCGGCGTCGATCTGGTGGCCTGCGAGGACACGCGCCACGCGCGCCAGTTGCTCGACCACCATGGCATCAAGGCGCAGACCCTGGCGCTGCACCAGCACAACGAGAACGAGGCCGCGGCGAAGCTGATTTCCCAGCTGGCTGCCGGAAAAAGCATTGCCTTGATCAGCGATGCCGGCACGCCGGGCGTTTCCGATCCCGGCGCGCGCGCGGTGGCGGCGGTGCGCGCCGCCGGTTTCAAGGTGATCCCCATCCCCGGCCCGAATGCCGCGATCGCGGCGCTTTCGGCGGCGGGCCTCAGCGATCCGCGCTTCCTCTTCGTCGGCTTCCTGCCGGCAAAAGTCGGCGCCCGCAGGACGGCGATTGCGGACCTGGCGACGGTGGCGGCCACGCTGGTGTTCTACGAAGCGCCGCACCGCGTGCGCGAAACCGTCGCCGACCTGGTCGAACTGCTCGACGGCGCGCGCCACATCGTCTTCGCCCGCGAGCTGACCAAGCTCTTCGAGCAGGTCGCGTCCATGCCGCTGGCCGAGGCTCCGGCGTGGCTGGCGGCCGACGCCAACCACGAGCGCGGCGAATTCGTGCTGCTGGTCTCGGCACCGCCGCCGCGCGAGGGGATGGATGCCGAGTCCGAGCGCGTGCTGGCGGCGCTGCTGGCCGAACTGCCGGTGAAGCAGGCGGCGAAACTCGCCGCCGAGATCACCGGACAGCCGAAGAACGCACTGTATGCCAGGGCGCTGGAACTCAAAGGCAAATGAAGGGCGGCTGAAGGGCAAAGCGGGGCGCCTCGTATAATCCGCCCATGAACTCGATTACCCTCACCCGGCCCGACGACTGGCACCTGCACCTGCGCGACGGCGCCGCCATGGCCGCCGTCCTGCCCGACACGGCGCGGCGCTTCGCCCGTGCCATCGTCATGCCCAACCTGAAGCCGCCCGTCACCACCGTGGGGCTGGCCGCCGCCTATCGCGAACGGATTCTTGCTGCGCTGCCCGCCGGCATGGATTTCTCACCGCTGATGACGCTTTATCTCACCGACAACATGGCGCCCAGCGAAATCGACGCCGCGCGGGCCAGCGGTTTCGTGCACGCGGTGAAGTTGTATCCCGCCGGCGCCACCACCAATTCCGATGCCGGCGTCACCGATTTGAAGAAGTGCGCGGCGACGCTGGCGCGCATGGAAACGCTCGGCCTGCCGCTGCTGGTGCATGGCGAAGTCACCGATCCGGCGGTCGATGTCTTCGACCGCGAGGCGGTGTTCATCGACCGCGTGCTGGTGCCGCTGCTGCGCGACTTCCCCGGCCTGAAGCTGGTGCTCGAGCACATCACCACCAGCACCGGCATAGCCTTCGTCAATGCCGGTGGCGCCAATGTTGCCGGCACGCTGACCGCGCATCACCTGCTGCTCAACCGCAACGCGATCTTCGCCGGCGGCATCCGCCCGCACCACTACTGCCTGCCGGTGCTGAAGCGCGAGACCCATCGGCGGGCGCTGGTGGCGGCGGCGATCTCGGGCAGTCCGAAGTTCTTCCTCGGCACCGATTCGGCGCCCCACGCGCAAAGCACCAAGGAGGCGGCCTGCGGCTGCGCCGGCTGCTACACGGCCAACGCCGGCATCGAACTCTATGCCGAGGTCTTCGACGCCGAGAACGCGCTGGATAAACTCGAAGCCTTCGCCAGCTTCCACGGGGCGGATTTCTACGGCCTGCCGCGCAATGCCGGCACCATCACGCTGAAGCGCGAGGCGCAGGCGGTGCCGGCCAGCCTCGACTACCTGCCCGGCGACCGGCTGGTGCCGCTGCGCGCGGGGGAGAGCATCGCCTGGCGGCTGGTTTGATCGCCGTGGCGTGAGCGCCGACTCCCGAGCCTTGCATCGACTGTCGGCCTTCCTCGCACCCTGGCTGAAGGACGGCATTCCCGATCTCGCGGCGCTGAATCACGCCGCCGCCGCGCGCGGCATACGCACCGGAAATGGCGCGCCGCTGCGCTTCATTCCGCCGCGCGACGATGGGGAAGGCTATGAAGAGCGCGCCTGGCGCAGCGGTGAAGTCGCCACGCGTGCCGACAACCGCCACGACCTGTTCAACGCCCTGATCTGGCTGGCCTTCCCGCTCAGCAAGGCGATGATGAATCGACGGCATTGCGAAGCGCTCCTGGCGGCCGGTGCGGCGGGCGATGCGGCGCGGGGTGCCCTGCGCGACGCCCTGACGCAGTTCGACGAATGCGGCGTAATCGTCGCCGGCACGGCACCCGACCTGTGGCAGGGCCTGTGCGCCCACCGCTGGCGCGAAGTTTTCGTCGAGCGTCGTGCCGAACTGCTGTGCAGCACGCGCTTCATCGTCTTCGGCCACGCCAGCCACGATGCACTGGGCGCGCCCTTCGTCGGCCTCTGCGGCAAGGCGCTGTTCATCGAGGTCGATGCGGCATGGCTGGAGTTGCCGCCGGCCCATTCGCTGGACCAACTCGATGCCCGACTGGCGGCGGCTTTCGAGACGGCCCGCTTCGCGCCGCGCGACTGGCAGCCGCTGCCGCTGCTCGGCATTCCCGGCGCCACGACGGAAAACGAGGACGCCGCCTACTACGACGACGAGCGGCAGTTCCGCCCGCCGCGTAGAATGCGCGCGGGAAGTTCGCCAGGCAACCGCTGATCACGAAAGTGGTTGGAGGAAAGTCCGGGCTCCACAGGGCAGGATGCCGGCTAACGGCCGGGCGCTATAAGTCGGAAGACGCAAGTCGGACGACGAAGGCGACGGAAAGTGCAACAGAAAGATACCGCCGATGGCTCGACCTGACTTCGCCGCCGCAAGGCGGCAAAGTCTCCCTTGAATGGGGAGGGGCGGGATCAGGTAAGGGTGAAATGGTGGCACGGCGTCAGCCGTGTCGGTGCGGCGCAAGCCGTGCCGAGGTAAGAGCTCACCGCGGACGTGGTAACACGGACGGCACGGCAAACCCCATCCGGAGCAAGGCCAAATAGGGGAGCATAGGCGCGGCCCGCGTCGCTCCCGGGTAGGCTGCTAGAGGCCGTCGGTAACGGCGGTCCCAGAGGAATGGTTGCCCACGACAGAACCCGGCTTATCGGCGGACTTCCCACCAATCGCTTTGCGATTGATGGGAAGCCCTTTTGATGGACTATCCCCCCGGCCCCCTTTCCAAGAAAAGGGGGTGACGAAGTCAGGCTGCCTGCGGCGGCAAAAAATTAATTGGAGAGTCGGCGCTTGCCGGCCCGCGAAGCGGATTCCCCGGCAGACAGAGTTCGCTACGGCGATTCAGCGCACCAGCAGCACCGGGACTTTGGCGTGATGCACCAGCTTCATCGCCACCGAACCCAGCAAGGTGCCGGTGAGGCCGCTGTGGCCGCGGGTGCCGATCACGATCTGGTGGCAGCCGTGGCTGGCGGCGAAATCGGCGATGGCGCTGGCCGGGTCGCCGATCAGCACGTGCAGGGTCGGGGCGAGCCCGGCGGCGGCGAGTTCATCGCGCGCGGTGGCAAGCGCGGTCATGCCGTTCTCAAGATGGAATTCCCTGATCGTATCGCTATTGATGAAGCGGCCGATGTCGTTGGGCAGCACGGCCTGGACATTGATCAGGTGGACTTCGGGAGCTTCGCGCAGGGATTTTGCATTGCCGGTGACCCAGCGCACGGCGTTGAGCGAAGGGTCCGAGCCGTCAATCGGCAGCAGCCATTTTTGCGTCATGTTCAGCCTTTCGATGAATCCGTGAGTTCAATGGCGGCCGGCGGCGTCGCGCGCGCGGCGAGCCATTTGCCGATGGCCACGACCAGGAAGGCGCCGAGCACGGCGGCCAGGGTCTTGGCGTAGGCGATGCCGGCCAGCAGGTCGGGGGGAAGGGCCGGGTCGGTGACGATCATGCCGCCGCCGATCCAGCCGAGCAGGGCGCCGCCGGCGGTGATCACGATCGGATAGCGGTCCATCAGCTTGAGCACCAACTGGCTGCCCCAGACCACGATGGGGATCGAGACCAGGATGCCGAACACCACCAGCAGCATGCTGCCGTTGGCGGCGCCGGCCACGGCGATGACGTTGTCCAGGCTCATCACGGCGTCGGCGACGATGATGGTCTTGATCGCGCCGGCCAGCGAGGTCGAGGCCGCGACATCGCCGTGGGCATCGTCCTCGGGCAGCAGCAGCTTGACGCCGATCCAGAACAGCAGCAGCGCACCGACGATCTTGAGCCAGGGAATCGCCAGCAGTTGCAGGGCGAAGAAGATCAGCACGATGCGCAGGCCGATGGCGCCGACCACGCCCCAGAAGATGCCCTTGTTGCGTTGTTCGTCGGGCAGCTTGCGACAGGCCAGGGCAATGACCACGGCATTGTCGCCGCCGAGCAGGATGTCGATCAGGATGATCTGGGCAACGGCGATCCAGAAGGCGGCGGTGGAGATGTCGAGCATGGCGGCGCGGAGAGTTTCGGGCGGCGCAGTTTAACGCTTGCGCGGGACTCGGGTGGCAAGCCCATTACCGTCGAGGTCGAGCGCCAGTGGAATGCCCAGGCGCCCGGCGGCGCCGCGCAGGTGCTCAAGCGCGCGGCGGCGGGCTGCGGCCGCATCGCCCCGTGCGATTGCATCGAGCAGGGCGCGGTGTTCGCGTTGCGATGCCTGCGGCAGCCGGAACTGGAGATTGTTGTCGAGCCATGCCAGCTTGCGCGAATCGGAAAAGTGCTGGCCGAGGAATTCGACCAGGCGGCCGATGTAAGCGTTGTGCGTGGCGTGCGCCAGGGCGATGTGGAAACTGTCGTCCGCCACGGTGCCGTCGACTCCGCTCTCCAGTGCCTCGTCCATGGCCTCCAGGTGTTCCCTCATGGCGCGCAGGTCATTTTCGTCACGACGCTGGGCGGCGAGTTCGGCGACGGCGCCCTCGACCACCGCGCGCAGTTCGAAAATATCGCGCAGTTCGACGAGGCCGGGGCCGGCACCCTTCCAGAAACGCAAGTTGATCGCCTTGGGCGCTGCGACGGCAAAGGCTCCGGACCCCTGCCGGGTTTCGATCAGGCCATCCGCCTTGAGCCGCGCGATGGCTTCGCGCACCACGGCACGACTGACGCCGAACGCTTCGCCCAAGGCTTTTTCGGTGGGCAGCCGATCACCGGGCTTGATCTCGCCGCGGGAAATGCGCCGCTTCAATTCGCCGGACACTTCCTCGGACAGGCGCAAGGGCCGCGCGATACGACTCAGTTCGGCGGCGGGTTCCGCGGCGATCGCGGTAGCGTGGGGGCGGCGTGCTGGCATGGGAAGTTTTATTGCGGGTTGTCCTATTGTCAGACAAATTCTCTTTCTGGTAAAGTGGTTCGGTCAGTGTCAGTAACAAGTAGTCAGATCCAAGACCGCGAGTCGTGACGGTACGGCCGCACGCGATCGCCAAACCAAATGATCTCTCAGGAGGAGACAATGTCCGACACCAAGCAGCCCGAACAGAAACCGTCCCGCCGCAAGTTCCTCGCCGCCGCCGTCACCGGCAGCGTCGGTGCCGCCGCCGCGGGGTTCCCGATGATCGCCAAGGCGCAGGCCGGCCCGATCAACATGCGCTGGCAGAGTACTTGGCCGGCCAAGGACATCTTCCACGAATACGCGCTGGACTTCGCCAAGAAGGTCAACGACATGACCGGTGGCGACCTCAAGATCGAAGTGCTGCCTGCCGGTTCGGTGGTGCCCGCCTTCGGCCTGCTGGAAGCCGTGTCGAAGGGCACGCTCGACGGCGGCCACGGTGTGCTGGGCTACCACTACGGCAAGCAGAATGCACTGGCGCTTTGGAATTCCGGCCCGGCCTTCGGCATGGACGCCAACATGCTGCTGTCGTGGCACAAGTACGGTGGCGGCGCCGAACTGCTGGCCAAGCTGTATGCCTCGATCGGCATCACCACGGTGCAGTCCTTTCTCTACGGCCCGATGGCGACGCAGCCGCTGGGCTGGTTCAAGAAGCCGGTCACCAAGCCGGAGGATTTCAAGGGCCTCAAGTTCCGCACCAATGGCCTGGCCATCGACTTGTTCACGGCCATGGGCGCGGCGGTGAATGCGCTGCCCGGCGGCGAAATCGTGCCGGCCATGGATCGCGGCCTGCTCGATGCGGCCGAGTTCAACAACGCTACTTCCGACCGCCTGCTGGGTTTCCCCGACGTTTCGAAGATCTGCATGCTGCAGAGCTACCATCAGAGCGCAGAGACCTTCGAGATCATGTTCAACAAGCCGAAGTACGATGCCCTGCCGGCGAAGATGCGGGCGATCATTGCCGGCGCCGTCGAGGCCGCATCGGCCGACATGTCGTGGAAGGCCATCGACCGCTACTCGAAGGACTACATCGAGCTGCAGACCAAGGACAAGGTCAAGTTCTACAAGACCCCGGATGCGGTGCTGCAAAAGCAGCTCACGCTGTGGTCCGAGATCATGGAGAAAAAGTCGGCCGAGAACCCGCTGTTCAAGGAAATCGCCGCCTCGCAGCGCGCATTCGCCGAGCGCGCGGTGAAGTGGGACCAGGACGTCTATGTCAGCCGGCGCATGGCAGTCAGCCACTTCTTCGGCGCCAAGCAGGGCGCACCGGCCAAGGCGGCTCCCAAGAAGGGTTGAGGGGCTTCGCTTCTTGAGCAACGATCAACCACCCGGGTAGGTTCCGGGTGGTTGATTCTTTTCCGCGGGACGCGCCATGCAAATGCAGAAACTGCTGCTGACCATCGACCGGATCAGCACCTTCGTCGGCCATGCCTTCTCATGGCTGATCGTCTCGCTCACCTTCATGATCACCTGGGAGGTGGTTTCGCGCTATGCCTTCGACAATCCCCACCCCTGGGCATTTGATGTCATGAGCATGATGTACGGCAGCCTGTTCATGATGGCTGGCGCGTACACCCTGTCCAAGAACGGCCACGTGCGCGGCGACGTACTTTACGGATTCTTTTCACCGCGGGCCCAGGCCAGCATCGACCTGACGCTGTATTTCCTGTTTTTCATCCCCGGGGTTTTTGCGCTGGCGTGGGCCGGCTACAACTTCGCTGCTGACTCCTGGGCCATCAACGAACATTCGAACGTCACGGCCAATGGCCCGCCGGTCTATCCGTTCAAGACCGTCCTGCCCCTGGCCGGCGCCTTCCTGCTGCTGCAGGGCGCGGTCGAGATCATCCGTTGCATCCTCTGCATCCGGCTGGGCGAATGGCCGTCGCGCGAACATGATGTCGAGGAAGTCGATGTCGAGAAACTCAAGGAAATGGTGCACGTGAAGGACGAAGACATTGCCGCCCTCGACAAATTCGTGGTCGCCCAGGAACAGGAGCATCAGGCGCACGCGGGAGCGACCAAGTGACGATCAGGAAGGAACTCTGGTTCGGCTTCTCGCTGATGGCGGTGATCCTGACCGTCACGGTGATATTCATGCCCTGGAGCAACATGCAGAACGGCCACATCGGCCTGCTGATGCTGTCCCTTGTGGTAGTCGCCATCATGCTCGGCTTCCCGACCGCCTTCACCCTGATGGGCATGGGCGTATTTTTCGCCTGGCTCGCCTACCGCAGCGGCAACCCGGATCTCGCCCAGCGCCAGACGCTGGACCTGATGGTGCAGCGGGCATATTCGGTGATGTCCAACGACGTGCTGATCTCGATCCCGCTGTTCGTCTTCATGGGTTACCTGGTCGAGCGTGCCAACCTGATCGCCAAGCTGTTCCGCGCGCTGGAGCTCTCGCTGGCGCGGGTGCCCGGCGCGCTGGCGGTGGCGACCCTGGTCACCTGCGCCATCTTCGCCACTGCCACCGGCATCGTCGGCGCGGTGGTGACGCTGATGGGCCTGCTGGCGCTACCGGCCATGCTCAAGTCGGGTTATGACGTCCGCCTGTCGGCCGGAGTGATAACCGCCGGCGGCTGCCTGGGCATCCTGATCCCGCCCTCGGTGCTCCTGATCGTCTATGGCGCCACGGCCGGCGTTTCCGTGGTGCAGTTGTATGCCGGCGCCTTCTTCCCCGGCATCATGCTCGCCAGCCTCTACATTATGTACGTGATCATCGTCGCCAAGCTGAATCCACACCTGGCGCCGCCGCTGCCGATGGAAGAGCGCCATATCGACCTGCCGCCGGACAATGAAAAGATTCGCGAAGCCATCAGCCACCGGGTGCTGCCGGGACTGATCGGCGCGCTGAAGGGCTCGCGCAACCTGGGCATCAGCAGTGGCACGATTGCCAGGCAGGGCTTCATCGCGCTGCTGCCGGCGTTTACGCTGGTCCTGTTTCTCGGCTTCACCTGGCACCTGGCGACCAAACCGGCGCCAAAGGCCGAAGCCGAGGGCCTGACGCAAATGGGCGGAGGCGTGATTGCCGAGGAGGCAGCCGGGGGCGACGCCGGCGGTCTGGAGGAACCCAGGGAGGAAGACGAGGAAGGGCTCAAGGAGCCTCCGGCCGAAGGACTCAAGGAACCGCCTGCCGAAGGACTCAAGGAACCTCCGGCAGAGGGACTCAAGGAGCCGCCGGCAGAGGGTGTCAAGCAGCCGCCGGCCGCAAAGGTCGGCACGGCGCCTGCGCCGGCGATTGCCGCCGCACCGGTGCCGGAAGCCGAAGCTACCGAGCGCCTGCCGGTGCCGACCTGGTACTGGATCATGGCGGGCGTCAGCCTGGTTACGGCGGTGGCCTTCTATGCCGTGTTCACCTTCGTCCGCCTTGAAGTGTTCAAGATGCTGCTGGGTTCCTTCTTCCCGCTGGCGCTGATGATTCTCGCCGTACTGGGCAGCATCGTCTTCGGTTTCGCCACGCCGACCGAGGCTGCGGCGCTGGGCTCGGCCGGCGGCTTCATCCTCGCTGCGGCCTACAAGCAGCTCAACTTCGGGGTGGTCAAGGAGTCGGTATTCCTCACCGCGAAAACCTCGGCCATGGTCTGCTGGCTGTTCGTCGGCTCATCAATCTTTTCGGCGGCCTTCGCGCTGCTGGGCGGGCAGAATCTGGTCGAGCAATGGGTGCTCTCGCTCAACATGACGCCGCTGCAATTCATGCTGCTCAGCCAGTTCATCATCTTCATCCTCGGCTGGCCGCTGGAATGGACCGAGATCATTGTCATCTTCATGCCGATCTTCATTCCACTGTTGCCGCACTTCGGGGTCGATCCGCTGTTCTTCGGCCTGCTGGTGGCGCTTAACCTGCAGACCGCCTTCCTCTCGCCGCCGGTGGCGATGGCGGCGTTTTACCTCAAGGGAGTTTCGCCGCCGCATGTGACGCTGAACCAGATCTTCGCCGGCATGATGCCCTTCATGGGGATCCAGGTCGTCGCCCTGGCAATGCTTTACATCTTTCCTGAAATCGGCATGTGGCTGCCGAAAGTGCTTTACGGAAATTGAGCGGCGGGATGTAGCCGAAGATCCTTTTAGAGCGCGAAGTCCCTCCGGGTTCCTGACCGGGAGATGGGTGGTGGCGGCGATTGCCACCGGCCTCGAAATCCCTGCCGTGCGGGGGATGCCGCCCGCGGCAGCGTGACCTGAACAAACCGGAGAATGCCCTAATGCCCAGATTCGCTGCCAACCTGACCATGCTGTTCAACGAAACGCCCTTCCTCGGGCGCTTCGAAAAGGCGGCGCAAGCCGGCTTCAAGGCCGTCGAGTTCCTGTTCCCCTACGACTATCCGGCTGCCCAGCTGCAGGGTCTGCTCAAGCAGCACGGCCTGCAACTGGTGCTGCACAACCTGCCCGCCGGTAACTGGGCGGCCGGCGAGCGCGGCATCGGCTGCCATCCCGACCGCGTCGATGAGTTCCGCGCCGGCGTCGACCAAGCCATCGCCTATGCAACGGCACTGGGCGTGAAGCAGGTGAACTGCCTCGCCGGCATCCAGCCCGCCGGCGTCGCCGATGCCGACGCGCGCCGCACCCTGGTCGACAACCTCGGATTCGCGGCGCCGAAACTCGAGGCCGCCGGCATCCGCCTGCTGATCGAGCCGATCAACACCTGCGACATCCCCGGCTTCTTCCTCAACCGCACCCGGCGGGCGCTCGACATCATCGCCGACGTGGAAAAGGAAGGTGGCTCGGACAATCTCTTCATCCAGTATGACATCTACCACATGCAGCGCATGGAGGGCGAACTGGCGAAGACCATCGAGAAGAACCTCGGCAGGATCGCCCACCTGCAGCTTGCCGACAACCCGGGCCGCAACGAGCCGGGCACGGGCGAGATCAATTACGGCTTCCTCTTCGCCTTCCTCGACAAGATCGGCTACCCGGGCTGGATCGGCTGCGAATACAAGCCGGCGACCACCACCGAAGCGAGCCTGGGCTGGGCCGCTCCCTACCTGAAATCCTGACGGAGACATGATGTGAACATCGGATTCATCGGCCTCGGCATCATGGGCAAGCCCATGGCCGGCCACCTGATCGCCGGCGGCCACAGTGCCTATCTCTTCAGCCGCTCGGGCGTGGCCCAGGAACTGCTCGACGCCGGCGGCAAGAGTTGTGCTTCCCCCGCCGAAGTGGCGAAGAGCGCCGACATCATCTTCATGATGGTGCCGGACACGCCGGACGTCGAGAAGGTGCTTTTCGGCAAGGACGGCGTGGCCGAAGGCCTCGCGCCGGGCAAGGTCGTGGTCGACATGAGTTCGATCGCGCCGCTGGAAACGAAGAAGTTCGCCGCGCGGATCAACGAGCAGAAGTGCGATTACATCGACGCGCCGGTTTCCGGTGGCGAAGTCGGCGCCCGGAATGCGGCGCTGACCATCATGTGCGGCGGAACCGAGGCGGCATTCAGCCGCGCCAAGCCGCTGTTCGAGCTGATGGGCAAGAACATCACCCTGGTCGGAGGCAACGGCGACGGGCAAACCTGCAAGGTCGCCAACCAGATCATCGTCGCGCTGACCATCGAGGCGGTCGGCGAGGCGCTGCTGTTCGCCTCCAAGGCCGGCGCCGATCCAGCCAGGGTGCGCCAGGCGCTGATGGGCGGCTTCGCCAACTCGCGCATCCTCGAGGTGCATGGCGAGCGCATGGTCAAGCGCAGCTTCAACCCGGGCTTTCGCATCGAGCTGCACCAGAAGGACCTCAATCTGGCGCTCTCCGGTGCGCGCGCGCTCGGCGTTTCGCTGCCCAACACCGCCACGGCGCAGGAGCTTTTCAATTCCTGCATCGCCCACGGCGGTGCCACCTGGGACCATTCGGCGATGGTGCGTGCGCTGGAGATGATGGCGAACCACGAAGTCACCAAGGCGGTCCTGACATGCTGACCCTTGATGACGCGCTTCGCATCACCGAGGCGGCACGCCGCACGGCGACCGAAAACAACTGGAACGTGGTGATCGCCGTGGTCGATGACGGCGGCCACCTGATTTCCCTGCAGCGCATGGACGGCACGCAGAAAGGCTCCGTGCGCGTAGCCGAACAGAAAGCCCGAACCGCCATCATGTTCAAGCGTCCGACCAGGGCCTTCGAGGACATGGTTCTGCAGGGGCGCCCGGTTATGATGACCATGCCCGACGTGATCTGCCTCGAGGGTGGCCTGCCCCTGATCCGCGATGGCGTCTACGTTGGCGCTATCGGCGTTTCAGGGGTCAGGTCGTCCGAGGATGGTATCGTCGCGGCGCAAGGCGCATCCGTGGTGGCCAAAACATGAAACCCAAGATCCTTGTTGCCCGTGAAGTTTTCCCCGAGGTGCTCGAGCACCTGCGGCGGCATTTCGAGGTGGACGACAACCAGGCCGATGTCGTCCTCGGCGTCGAGGGGCTGAAGCAGCGCCTGGCGGACAAGGCCGGCGCGATGACGGCGGTGAGCGACCCGGTGAACGCCGAGGTGATTGCCGCCGCGCCGCAGCTCAAGGCGGTGTGCAACTTCGCCGTCGGCTACAACAACATCGACCTCGCCGCCTGCACCCGTGCCGGCATCGTCGCCACCAATACCCCGGGCGTTCTCGACGACACCACGGCGGATCTCGCCTGGGCCCTGCTGATGGCCACCGCGCGCCATATCCAGACCTCGGAGCACTGGCTGCGCGCCGGCCACTGGCAGGGCTTTCGCATGCTGGACTGGCTCGGCAGCGACGTGCATCACGCCACGCTGGGCATCCTCGGCATGGGCCGCATTGGCCAGGCCTTGGCGCGGCGCGCGTTGGGCTTCGACATGAAGGTGATCTACCATAATCGCAGCCGGCTGCCGGAGGACAAGGAAGCCGCCTGCCGCGCCACCTGGGTCGCCAAGGAGGCGCTGCTGCGCGAAGCTGATTTCCTGGTTCTGCTGCTGCCATATTCGGCGGAAAGCCACCACATCATCGGCGCCGCCGAACTGGCGCTGATGAAGTCGACCGCACACCTGATCAACGTCGCCCGCGGCGGCATCGTCGATGATGTGGCGCTGATTTCGGCGTTGCGCCAGCGCCGACTGTCCGGCGCCGCGCTCGACGTGTTCGAGGGCGAGCCGAAGCTCAATCCGGGCTTCCTCGAACTCGACAATGTGACGCTGACGCCGCACATCGGGTCGAGCTCGCGCCCGACGCGCATGGCCATGGCAATGACCGCGGCCAACAACCTGATCGCCGCACTCTCGGGCCAGCGTCCGCCCAACCTCGTCAATACCGACGTCTGGAAATGACGGCCACTCGCCCGGGCGTTCTGCTCGGCCTCGGCGTGGCTGTCGCGGCCTATTTGTTGTCCTTCTTCCACCGCGTCGCGCCGGCGGCGATCTCGGGCGACCTGCAATCCACCTTTGCCATCGGCGGCGCCCAACTCGGTACCCTGACAGCGACCTACTTCTACGTCTACACGCTGATGCAGATTCCCACCGGGGTGCTGGCGGATACGCTGGGACCACGCCGGATTCTCTGGTGGGGTGGCTTGGTGGCCGGTGGAGGCGCGGTTCTGTTCGGGCTGGCGCCGAGCTTCGAACTGGCCTTCGCCGGGCGTACCCTGGTGGGTTTGGGCGTGTCGGTGACCTTTATCGCCATGCTCAAGCTCATCGCGCTCGGGTTCGAGGAGCGGCGCTTTGCCTCGATCACCGGACTGTGCATGCTGATCGGCAACCTCGGTTCAATACTGGCCGGTGCGCCGCTGGCCTGGGCCACGCAGGCGGCGGGTTGGCGCCCGGTGTTCGTCGTGGTCGGGATACTCTCCGTGCTGATGGCCTTCGCGGCCCGTACCTGGGTGCTCGACACGCCGGCTGCCAAGGTCGATCGTACCGCCTGGCTTACGGGCCTGCTGACGGTGATGAGAAATCGGGCCACCTGGCCCGGCTTCTTCGCCAACACCGGGCTGGCCGGCGCATTTTTCGCTTTTGCCGGGCTATGGGCCGTGCCTTACCTGACCCAGATCCATGGCATGAGCCGTGCCGAAGCGTCGAATCATGTGAGCATTTACTTCATCGGCTTTGCCATCGGCTCGATGCTCTGGGGCAATGTCTCGGACCGCATCGGACGCCGCAAGCCGGTGATGCTGGCGGTGTCCGGCGTCCACGCATTGGGTTGGGGCCTGTGGCTGTCCGGTGCAATGCAAGGTGGTTGGATGACCTATTCGCTGTGCACGGTGATGGGGCTGACGACGGCCGGACTGACTCTGTCCTGGGCGGCAGCCAAGGAAGTCAATCCACCCTTGCTCTCGGGCATGGCTACCAGCGTGGTGAACGTCGGCGTGTTCTTCGGCCCGGCTATCCTGCAGCCTGCGGTCGGCTGGCTCATGGAACGCACATGGAACGGCCGCGTCGAGGTCGGCGTACGCATCTATTCGGCAGCGGACTGGCACAATGGCCTGTTGTTGATGACGGTCTCCGCCGTCGCCGGCTGGATCGCGGTGCTGTTCGTGCGCGAAACCGGCTGCCGCAACATCTGGAACGAGGTCAAGAAATGAAAGGGATCCTGCTCTACGGCCACGGCGCGCGCAATCCGGAATGGGCGCAACCCTTCCATCGCATCCGTGATGCCATCAAGGCGCGCGCCCCCGGGGCCCTGGTCGAACCGGGCTTCCTCGAACTGATGCGACCGACCTTCGACGAGGGGGTGGCCTGCCTGGTCGACCAGGGCGCAACGTCCATAACGGTGGTGCCGATCTTCATGGCCGCCGGCAGCCACGTGAAGAAAGACCTGCCGCGCCTCGCGGCGGATGCCATGGACCGCCATGAAGGCTTGCTCATCGAACTGGTGGCACCGGTAGGTGAAGCGGATTCGGTGCTGGCGGCGATGGCGGAGTACGCCATGGGCGCGAAGCCGGCGGACTGAGACGCCCCTGATTGCCTACGCCGGAAGAGCTTCCGGCACCGGCTTGTAGTCCTTATCGTCGGGAAGTCCGACGCAGAGTTCGACCATGGCATCGGTGCGGTTCAGCAGGTCTTCGCTGATGCGGAAGACCTTGCGCGCCACCTGCGGGAAATCCCCCGGATCGTGCATGTCCATTGCCGAGCGGAACAGCTTCCATAGATTGAAGATCGATTCCAGCCGGGCGGCGAAGCCGGGGTCGTTGAGGGCTGATGCCCTGAGCTCGGTCAGTGTCGCGGCAAATTCGGCATTGGCATCCTCGAGCCGCGAACGGCAGTCAGTCACATGGATTCCCATCTGGCGGAACATGAAATGTTTCGCGGCACGCTGGGAAAGCATCCGGGCACGGCCGGCCAGATTCACCAGTTGCGCCTTTCGCGTGCCTACTGCTTTGGCGAAGCCGCGCGCCAGTTGGTCGGCCGCTTCCAGGACGTCCTCGTTGATGGCAAAAAGCTCTTGTGCGTCCGCGGGATTGGGGGGAACTTCGAGCAATTCCCGGTAGCGCGGCCACAAACCTGAAAGCTCGGCCCATGCGACCTGGTTTTCCGTGCCGGAAGTTTGTACCTTGAGTTCTTTCAGGCGACTGTCGAAATGCCCTATCGACTGCCTCAGGATCAACCTTGACGGGCGGGCCAGCAGCCCCTGTTCCAGCATCAGCCATGACTTTGCCATGCGCTGGGATAGTGCTCTCTGGCGGCCCGCTCCGTTGATCCAGCTGCACTCCGACCGAGACTCTCCTTTGTGCCCGTGCCCCCCGGTCCCGTCCGCATCTTCCGGTGCAGCGCAAATACGGTGAGCGCCCCCGAAGTCGATCAGGCGCGGATCCGGATTTGTCAGCAGGTGACGTTCAATTTCGGCATTGCGCAGCACCACCCGGTTCCTATTGACGACGATAAGGCCGGCTTCGCTGAGGTCGCGCAGATTGCGAGACAAGGTCTCGGGTTGCATGTCGAAGCGGGAGGCCAGTACTTTCTTGCTGCTTTCCAGGGTTACCGTGGTTTCACCCGCTCCATTCCGTTGCGGCCCGGCCAGTTCGAGCAGATAGCCCAGCAGGCGCTGTCCCGGCGACCAGGAGTTTTGTGCGATGAGGTCGGCCTCGGTTTCGAGCTGGCGACGAGCCAGCCCCTCAATCACGCGCCGCGCGATGCCGGGCTCGTCGGCCATGACGCGAAACAGCGTGTCACGGCGGACGGCCAGCACATGCGAGGCCTTCACGGCAAACGCGGAGATCAGGTAGGGGCCGGGCACGAAGAGTTCGGCCTGGCCGAAGGCATGCCCGGGCCCTGCCAGTTCCAGTACGCGTTCATTGCCGCGCCGACAGGACAGGGACAGCTTCACCTGCCCTGAAACCAGGACGTAAAGCTGGCTGACGGAATCGCCGGCACGAAAAATCGCCTGGCCTTTCTGGTAGATGACGTTGCAGGTTCCTTGCGCAAGCTCATTCAGGGACTTTGGTGCGATGTCGGCGAAAAGCGACAGCTCGCCGAGCGTCTTCCTGAAATTGCGCGAGATCTGCGATGAAAGGTCGTCTTTCATGTTCCTTGTGATGATCCGGCGCGACGGCACCGATATCCCGCCATGGGGTATCGGTACCGCCGGCACTCTAAACCATCAATATACGTCGTGTTGCGTATTGTGCACGTTGAACTTGCCGGTGGGGGTAATCAATTTCGGATCCTTGATCACCGCCTTGAGCTTGCGCGTCTTGTCATCGACCACCACCAGGGCCGAGGTCTTGTCCTTGGCGCTCCACACCGAGAACCACACTTCGTCGCCGGCCTTGTTGTACTCCGGCTGGACGATGCGCCTGGCGCCGTCGTCCTTGATGCCGGCCCAGTCGCCGATCGGCAGGGCCTCGAAACCCTTTTCCAGGTTGTTGATGTCGAACACCGCGATCGACTGGCTGACGGCGGCTTCGGGGTTCAGCGGCGTGTCGACCCAGAGGTTCTTCGACTTCGGGTGGGTCTTGATGAACAGCGAGCCGCCGCCCTGGGCCTTGATCGTCTGCACCACCTTCCAGGCGTTGTCCTTGTGCTTCTTCGGATCGGTGCCGATCAGGCTCACCGTCTCGTCGCCGAGGTGGCTGGTGGCCCAGACCGGACCGAACTTCGGATGCACGAAGTTGGCGCCGCGACCGGGGTGCGGGATCTTGCCGACATCGATCAGGGCCGCCAGCTTGTCTTCCTTGGTGTCGACCACGCCGATCTTGTTCGAGGCGTTGGCGGCGACCATGAAGTAGCGTCCGGTGGAATCGAAGCCGCCGTCATGCAGGAAGCGCGCCGCGTTGATGGAGGTGATCTTGAGGTTGTTCAAGTCCTTGTAATTGACCACCAGGATCTTGCCGGTCTCCTTGGCATTGACGATGAACTCCGGGTTGTAGTGCGAGCCGACGATGGCGGCCACGCGCGGTTCCGGATGGTATTCCTGCGTATCCACCGTCATGCCGCGGGTCGACTCGATCTTCAGCGGCTTCAGCGTGTCGCCTTCCATGATCACGAACTGCGGTGGCCAGTAGGTGCCGGCGATCGCATACTTGTCCTCGTAACCCTTGTACTTGGAGGTCTCCACCGAGCGCGCTTCGAGGCCGACCTTGATTTCGGCGACGTTGGTCGGCTCCGCCATCCACAGGTCGATCAGGTTGATGCGGGCATCGCGGCCGATCACGTAAAGGTAGCGGCCGGATTTCGACATGCGCGAGATATGCACCGCGTAGCCGGTCTTGAGGATCTTGACGATCTTCTTGGTGGCGCCGTCGATCAGCGCGATCTCGCCCGCGTCGCGCAGCGTGACCGAGAACAGGTTGTCGAGGTCGAGCTTGTTCATCTTCTTGGTTGGGCGCTGGCTGGGCGGCACGGTGACCTTGAGCGAGGCCATCATTTCCTTCATGCCCCATTCCGGCGGCGTCGGCGGTTCCTGCTGGACGTAGCGCGCCATCAGGTCGACCTGGGCGTCGGTCAGTTCACCCGAGGTGCCCCAGTTCGGCATACCGGCGGGGGAGCCGTACTTGATGAAGACCTTCAGGTATTCGGTGCCCGATTCCAAGGTCTTGTCCGTGGTCAGCGGCTTGCCGGTGGCGCCCTTGCGCAATACGCCATGGCAGCCGGCACAGCGCTGGAAGTAGATTTCCTTGGCCTGGTCGAACTCGGCCTTGGTCATCGGCGGCGCCTTGGGATTGACGTTCTGGTGCATCTCGACCTTGCCCAGGGGCGAATCGCCCGCCTGGTACTGCATTTCGGTCGCGGTCACGCCCGGCTTGGCACGATCCTGTGCCACGGCAATGCCCAGGCTCAGCGGCAAGGCCAAGGCCAAGGCAAAGCCTGCGCGACGAAACGGTATAAGCTTGCTATTCATCATCTCCCCTATATATGGTTGATATTTAAACGAAACACGATTATTTCCGAGGGCGCAAGATGCCGTGTCGCAGACGGGTGAGTCGTTGACTCCGGTCAATTGGCAATAATCGGATTGTGGAATTGGCGCCGGGTTGCCGGCTCTTGAAAGAGGCAGCGTAACCGAAATTAAACTTGAAATTCTCATATATAAGCATATACTGATATTCATGAACGAAGCCATCCGCCTTCCCCGCAAGGGCACTCTCCTCCTCTCCGCCCTTGCCTTTCTCGCCGGCGCATTGCCGGCGAGTTTTTCTTATGCTGCCGAGCCAAATCAGGCCGGTGCGCCGGCGAGCGTCGTGGTGCAGGCGCGCGAGGTCGATCTTGCCTTTCCCGTCGAAGCCACGGTCGAGGCCGTGCGCCAGGCCACGGTGGCCGCGCAGGTGGCGGGCCGCGTGCTGGAAGTGCGCGCCGATGCCGGCCAGCGCGTCAAGCAGGGCGAACTCCTGATGCGCATCGATGCGCGCGAGGCTGCCGGCTCGGACGCCGCGGCAAAGGCGACGCTGGCCCAGGCCCGCGCCGCGTATGAGCGGACCAGAAACCTGCACGCGCAAAAATTCGTCAGCCAGGCCGCATTGGACCAGGCGGCGGCGGCGCACAAGGCGGCCGAGGGTGCCGCGTCGAGTTCGGGTGCCGGGCTGTCCCACGGCACGGTCACTGCGCCCATCGCCGGCATCGTCGCCCAGCGCCACACCGAAGCCGGTGAGCTGGCGACGCCGGGCAAGCCGCTGATCACGATTTATGACCCCAAGGGGCTGCGCGTGATCGCCAGCCTGCCGCAATACAAGCTGGCCGAACTCAGGAAGTCGGCAAGGGCGCGCATCGAACTGCCCGAGAGCGGCCGCTGGATCGACGTGCTGCGCGTCGAAATCCTGCCCACCGTCGACCCGCGCAGCCACACGGCAACCGCACGCCTTTACCTGGCGGACAACGTCGAGGGCGTGGTGCCCGGCGCCTATGCCCGGGCGCACTTCACCGTCGGCCAGGCGCAGAAGCTGACCGTGCCGCCGGCCGCCGTGCTGCGCCGCGGCGAAGTCACCGCCGTCTATGTGATCGACGACAAGGGCGCGGCCAAACTGCGCCAGGTGCGCCTGGGCGAAGCCGTGACCGGCGGCGAACTGGAGGTGTTGGCCGGCCTCAATTCCGGCGAACGCGTCAGCTTGTCGCCGGTCAAGGCCGGTATCGAAGCCAAGGCGGCGCCCGCCGCTGCCCGCTGAGCGGGGGCCGCCCATGGGCACGGGTTTGGGTATCTCTGGCCGCATCGCCGGGTATTTCCTCAGGAACTCCCTGACGCCGCTGATCGCGCTGATCGCGCTGCTGCTGGGCATAGGCGCGACGCTGATCACGCCGCGCGAGGAAGAGCCGCAGATCAACGTCACCATGGCCAACGTTTTCGTGCCCTTCCCGGGTGCCGCGGCGCGCGATGTCGAGGCGCTGGTGGCGCGGCCGGCAGAGCAGGTGTTGTCACGCATCGCCGGCATCGAGCACGTGTATTCGGTGTCGCGCCCCGGCATGGCGGTAATCACCGTGCAGTATGAAGTCGGCGAGGATCCGATCCAGGCCCTGGTGCGGCTCTACGACACCATCAATTCGCACAAGGACTGGCTCTCGCCCAACCTCGGCGTGCTCGACCCGATCGTCAAGCCCAAGGGCATCGACGACGTGCCCATCGTCACCCTGACCTTCCACAGCGCCGATCCCATGAAGTCGGCCTTCGAAATGCAGCAGGTGGCGCGCGCCGCCGAGATCGACCTCAAGCGCATTCCCGGCACGCGCGACGTCGCCACCATCGGCGGCCCCGGCCACGTGATCCGCGTCGTCATGGACGCCGACCGCATGAACGCGCACGGCATCACGGCGCAGGACCTCAAGGCCGCCCTGCAGGTGTCGAACGCCTCGCAGCCGGCCGGCGCTCTGGTCGCCGGCAACAAGGAACTCCTGGTGCAGACCGGCACCTACATCGAATCCGCCGCCGACGTGAAGCGCCTGGTGGTCGGTGTCCATGAACGCAAGCCGGTGTACCTGGCCGACGTCGCGCAGGTGATCGACGGTCCCGACCAGCCCTCGCGCTATGTCTGGCACGGCACGAAACAGGGTGAATCGCCGGCGGTGACGCTCTCGGTGTCGAAGAAGCCGGGCGTCAATGCCGCCGATGTCGCCGAATCGGTGATCGCGCGCGCCGAAGCCCTGCGCGGCACGGTGATCCCCGACGGCGTCGAGTTCTCGGTGACGCGCAACTACGGCGCCACCGCCACCGACAAGGCGCAGAAGCTGATCGGCAAGCTGGTCTTTGCCACGATCTTCGTCGTGCTGCTGGTGCTGTTTGCCCTGGGCCGGCGCGAAGCGGTGATCGTCGGTGCGGCGGTGACCCTGACGCTGGCAGCGACGCTTTTCGCCTCCTGGGCCTGGGGCTTCACGCTCAACCGCGTGTCGCTGTTCGCGCTGATCTTCTCCATCGGCATCCTGGTCGACGACGCGATCGTGGTGGTGGAGAACATCCATCGCTGGACGCTGCTGCATCCTGAGAAGCCGCTGTGGGAAATCATTCCGCCCGCCGTGGATGAAGTCGGCGGCCCGACGATACTGGCCACCTTTACCGTGATCGCGGCGCTGCTACCGATGGCCTTCGTCAGCGGCCTGATGGGGCCCTACATGAGCCCGATCCCGATCAACGCCTCGATGGGCATGTTCATCTCGCTGGCCATCGCCTTTGTCATCACGCCCTGGCTGGCGCTGAAGCTGATGAAGCCGGCGGCGCAGGGCCACGGCGGTCATGGCGGCGATGTCACGACAGAAAAGCTCGACCGCCTGTTCCGCCGCATCATGTCGCCATTGCTCGATCCGCGCACCGGCCGCGCGGCGCGGCGCAAGCTGTGGATAGGCGTGCTGGTGGCCATCCTGGCTTCGGTCAGTCTCGGCTTCTTCAAGCTGGTGGTACTGAAGATGCTGCCCTTCGACAACAAGAGCGAATTCCAGATCGTGCTCGACATGCCGGTCGGCACGCCGCTCGAAGAAACCGCCAAGGTACTGCGCGAAATCTCCGCCGAGATCGCCCAGGTGCCCGAAGTCGCCGACTACCAGGCCTACGCCGGCGCGGCCGCGCCGATCAACTTCAATGGCCTGGTGCGCCAGTACTACCTGCGCAGCGCGCCGGAAATGGGCGATATCCAGGTGAACCTGGTGGACAAGAAGCATCGCGACCGGCAGAGCCACGAGATTGCCGTCTCGGTGCGCGAGCGCGTGGTCGCCGTGGCCAGGAAGCATGGCGGCAATGCCAAGATCGTCGAAGTGCCGCCCGGCCCGCCGGTGATGTCGCCCATCGTCGCGGAGGTTTATGGTCCCGATTACCCGGGCCAGATCGCGGTGGCGAAGCAAGTGCGCGAGGCCTTCGAAGGCACCACCGACATCATCGGCGTCGACGACACGGTGGACGAGGACGCGGAAAAGCTGGTGCTGCGCGTGAATCAGGCCAAGGCGGCGCTGCTCGGCGTGGCGCAGAAGGACGTGGTCGAGGTGGTGCGCATGGGTCTCTCCGGCGAGGACGTGACGCCGGTGCACGACGGCGACGCCAAGTACGAAATCCCGGTGCGCATCGTGCTGCCGGCCGAACGCCAGAACAACATCGACCAGTTGCTCAAGCTCAAGCTGCGCAGCCGGGAAGGCCAGCTGGTGCCGGTGTCGGAAGTGGTCGAAATCAAGCGCCTGCTGCGCGAGAAGGTGATCTACCACAAGGACCTGCTGCCGGTGGTCTTCGTCACCGGCGACATGGGTGGCAAGCTCGACAGTCCTTTGTATGGCATGTTCGACATCCGCAACAAGCTGGCCGGTATTTCGCTGCCGCAGGGCGGCACGCTGGGCGAGTATTTCTTCAAGCAGCCGCGAGACCCCTACGCGCAGTACTCGATCAAGTGGGACGGCGAATGGCAGGTGACCTACGAAACCTTCCGCGACATGGGTGCGGCCTATGCCGTCGGCCTGATCCTGATCTACCTGCTGGTGGTGGCGCAGTTCAAGAGCTACCTCGTGCCGCTGATCATCATGGCGCCGATCCCGCTCACCATCATCGGCGTGATGCCCGGCCACGCCCTGTTCGGCGCGCAATACACGGCCACGTCGATGATCGGCATGATCGCGCTGGCCGGCATCATCGTGCGCAATTCCATCCTGCTGGTGGACTTCATCAACGAGCAGGTCGCTGGCGGCATGGACTTTGCCGAGGCCGTGATCCAGGCCGCCGCGGTACGTGCCAAGCCCATCGTGCTCACGGGCCTCGCTGCCATGCTCGGTGCGCTGTTCATCGTCGATGACCCGATCTTCTCTGGCCTCGCGCTGTCGCTGATCTTCGGCATCCTCGTTTCCACCCTGCTGACGCTGGTGGTGATACCGGTTCTGTATTACGCGGTGATGCAAAGCCGCATCCTCAAACCTCAATAAAGGAGCTTCACATGACCGTCAATCAATTCGTTCGCATCATCGCCGGATTCTTCATCATGACCTCGCTGGTCCTCGCCCATGTCATGGGGCAGGCGGACATGAGCAAGCTGTCCTGGCTGTGGTTCACCGCCTTCGTCGGCGCCAACCTGTTCCAGAGCGGCTTCACCAAATTCTGCCCGCTGGATTCGATCCTGAAGAAGCTGGGCGTCAAGGAGTCCACCGGCAACAGCTGCGCCTGAACCGGGAATCACCGTGCTGCCGGCGCCGACTCTTTGGCGCGGCGATTCATGCGGGTTCGCATATATACTTTAGCCTCGCATCCTGGAGGCAAAAGATGAGCACCAGCGAACGCATCACCATCGACCCAGCCATTTGCCACGGCAAGCCGTGCATTCGCGGCCTGCGCTATCCGGTTGAAAACGTTCTGGAGTTGCTTGCAGCAGGCATGACCATCGATCAGATCCTCGCTGACTACGAGGATCTTGAACGCGAAGATATCCTTGCCGCCTTGTCCTACGCGGCGCGGCTGGCACACGTGAAACGCATTGATCGCATCGCGGCATGAAATTCCTGGTCGACGCGCAACTGCCGCGCCGACTCTGCGGCTTGTTGCGCGACGCCGGTCACGATGCCTTGCACACGCTGGATCTCCCGCTGGGTAACCGTACGCCAGACACAGAGATACTTGATCTGGCTGCGAATCAGGGCAGGGTGGTCGTCACCAAGGATGACGATTTCGTTCAATCCCATCTCATATCCGGTCGCCCGAAGCAGCTTTTGCTTGTGGCGACCGGCAACATCGGAAACGTCGAACTGGAAGGTCTGCTTCGCGGAAACCTGATGACTATCGTCGAGGCTTTCCGCACTGACGATTTCGTTGAACTCGGCCGGACCTCGCTGACTATCCACGGCTGAGTGTGGTTCGCCGTGTCACCAGCGCCGACTTTTCGGAGCAGACGTCAGGCGAGCAGCCGCGCCAGTTCTGCGCCCGGCGAGGGCGCGCGCATGAAGGCTTCGCCGACGAGGAAGGCATGCACGCCGCGCGAAGTCATCAGTGCGACGTCAGCCGGGGCGAGGATGCCCGACTCGGTGACCACGATGCGGTCTGCCGGGATGCGGCCCAACTGCGACAGCGTCGTATTCAGATCGACCTCGAAGGTCCGCAGGTTGCGGTTGTTGATGCCCACCAGCGGCGTCTTGAGCTGCAGTGCGATATCCAGTTCGGCGGCGTCGTGGCATTCCACCAGCACCGACATGCCCAGCGCAAAGGCGATGGCTTCCATCTCCTGCATCTGTGCCAGCGAGAGCGCATCGACGATCAGCAGGATGGCGTCGGCGCCCATGGCGCGGGCTTCATACACCTGCCAGGGATCGACCAGGAAATCCTTGCGCAGCGCCGGCAGCGCGCAGGCTGCGCGCGCCGCGCGCAGGTAGTCGGCCGAGCCCTGGAAGAAGGCCTGGTCGGTCAACACCGACAGGCAGGCCGCGCCGTGGCTCTCGTAGTCGGCGGCGATCTCCGCCGGGCGGAAATCCGCCCGAATCACGCCCTTGGAGGGGCTGGCCTTCTTGATCTCGGCGATGACCGCCGCGCATTTCGCCGTGTCACCAGCGCCGACTCTTGTGCGTATAGCATCTTCAAAGCCACGCGTCGGAGCCTGCGCCTCGGCCTCGGCCCGGATTGCCGCGAGCGACTTGATCGCCTTGCCCGCCGCGACTTCCTCGCGTTTGACGGCAAGGATTTTTTCGAGGATGTCCGCCGCCATCAGCCGAACTTCTTGGTGAAGGCGACGAATTCGTCGAGCTTCTTGCGCGCCGCGCCGCTGGCGATGGCCTCGCGGGCCCTGGCGATGCCGTCGCCTACCGAGTCGGCGAGGTTGGCCGTGTACAGCGCGGCGCCGGCATTGAGGGTGACGATCTCGCGCGGCGTGCCCGGCTTGTTTTCCAGCGCCTCGAACATCATGGCTTTCGATTCCGCCGCATCGGCGACGCGCAGGCCGCGGTTGGAAACCATGGCCAGACCGTAGTCCTCGGGATGGATTTCGTACTCGGTGATCTTGCCGTCCTTCAATTCGCCGACCAGGGTGGCGGCGCCCAGCGAGATCTCGTCCATGCCGTCCTTGCCCCAGACCACCATGACGTGGTCGGCGCCGAGCTGCTGCATGACGCGCACCTGGATGCCGACGAGGTCGGGGTGGAACACGCCCATCAGCGTGTTCGGCGCGCCGGCCGGGTTGGTCAGCGGGCCGAGGATGTTGAAGATGGTGCGCACGCCCATCTCGCGCCGCACCGGGGCGACGTTTTTCATCGCCGGGTGGTGGTTGGGCGCGAACATGAAGCCGCAGCCGATGGCCTCGATGCATTCGCCGACCTGAGCCGGCGTGAGCATGATGTTGGCGCCCAGCGCTTCCAGCACATCGGCAGCGCCGGACTTCGACGACACGCTGCGGTTGCCGTGCTTGGCCACCGTGGCGCCGGCCGCCGCGGCGACGAACATCGAGGCCGTGGAGATGTTGAAGGTATGCGCGCCGTCGCCGCCGGTGCCGACGATGTCCACGAAATGGGGGTTGTGCGGCGTGTCGACCTTGGTTGACAGCTCGCGCATCACCATCGCCGCGGCGGAAATTTCGCCGATGGTTTCCTTCTTCACGCGCAGGCCGGTGAGTATCGCCGCGACCATCAGCGGCGAGATCTCGCCCTGCATGATCTGCCGCATCAGGTGCAGCATCTCGTCGTGGAAGATTTCGCGATGTTCGATGGTGCGTTGTAGCGCTTCCTGCGGCGTAATCATGTCCGGTTTCCCTTCAAGAAGTTTTTCAGGAGTTCATGACCGCTCTCGGTGGCGATCGATTCGGGATGGAACTGCACGCCTTCCAGCGCGAATTCCCGGTGGCGCACGCCCATGATTTCGCCGTCATCGGTCCAGGCGGTGATTTCGAGGCAGTCGGGCAGCGTCTCGCGGCGGATCGCCAGCGAGTGGTAGCGCACCACGGTCAGCGGATTGGGCAGGCCGGCGAAGACGCCCTTGCCCTCGTGGTGCACGGGCGAAGTCTTGCCGTGCATCAGTTGTTTGGCATGGACGATGTCGCCGCCGAAGGCCGCGCCCATGCTCTGGTGGCCGAGGCAGACGCCGAGCAGCGGGACCTTGCCGGCGAATTCGCGGATCGTCGCCACCGAGATGCCGGCCTCGGCCGGCGAGCAGGGACCGGGCGAGATCACGATGCGCGCCGGCTGCATGGCGGCAATCTCCTTGAGCGTGATGGCGTCATTGCGAAAGACCTTGACGTCCTCGCCGAGCTCGCCGAAATACTGCACCAGGTTGTAGGTGAAGCTGTCGTAGTTGTCGATCATGAGAAGCATGTTGTTCTCCTCACTCAAAACGCGTATCGAGGCCGGACTCGGCCATCTCGGCGGCGCGCAACTGGGCGCGGGCCTTGTTCAGCGTTTCCTGCCATTCGCTGTCGGGGTCGGAGTCGGCGACGATGCCGGCGCCGGCCTGGACGAAGATGTGGCCGTCCTTGACGACGGCGGTGCGGATCGCGATGCACAGGTCCATGTCGCCGTTGAAGCCCAGATAACCCGCCGCGCCGGCGTAGATGCCGCGCTTGGAAGGTTCCAGTTCGTCGATGATTTCCATGGCCCTGACCTTGGGCGCGCCGGACACGGTGCCGGCGGGAAAGGTGGCCTTGAGCACGCTGGTGGCGCCTTCGTCGTCCTTCAGCGTGGCTTCGACGCTGGAGACGATGTGCATCACGTGCGAATAGCGCTCGATGGTGAATTGGTCGGTGACGCGCACCGTGCCGGTCTTGGCCACGCGCCCGGCGTCGTTGCGGCCGAGGTCGAGCAGCATCAGGTGTTCCGCGCGCTCCTTGGGGTCGGCCAGCAGGTCGGCGGCGAGCGCCTCGTCTTCTGCCGGCGTCGCGCCGCGCTTGCGCGTGCCGGCGATCGGGCGCACGGTGACGGTCTTTTCCTCGCCGGCATCTTCGAGGCGCACCAGGATTTCCGGCGAGGCGCCGACCACGTGGAAATCCTGGAAGTTGAAATAGAACATGTAGGGCGAGGGGTTCAGCGTGCGCAGCGCGCGGTAAAGCGCCATCGGGCTGGCGGCAAAGAGCTTCTTCATGCGCTGCGAAAGCACCACCTGCATGATGTCGCCATCGACGATGTACTGCTTAGCGCGCCGAACGGCGGCCTTGAACTCGGCCAACCGCTTCATCGCCGTGGACATGGCGGATTTGCGGGGATTCGACGCCACGCTCGCCGCGTCCCTCGCCGGGATCCCCGAGAGCCTCGAACGCAGCCGCGGCGTGGAACTCG
Source organism: Sulfuritalea sp. (assembly GCF_017302275.1). Lineage (GTDB taxonomy): Bacteria > Pseudomonadota > Gammaproteobacteria > Burkholderiales > Rhodocyclaceae > Sulfuritalea. The sequence goes on along the minus strand of NZ_JAFLDR010000014.1, from coordinate 1,363 downwards.
GGCGATCGACGGCCACCCCCATCCTCGGCCTTCGGGCGAACGATGGCAGCAGCACGACGATACCCTATATCCCCAGCGCGGAACCCGGAGCCTGGCGCCGCACGCCCCCCTACTTCCGCCCTCCCGACCTGCCCCACTGGGGTTTCGTCCGGCCCCTTGCTCTTTCCAGCGGATCGCAGTTTCGGCCCCCGGGTCCACCTCCCCTCGACAGTGCTCGGTACGCGACCGAACTCGACCAAGTCAGAGCTCTGGGCGCCGTCGACAGCCCGATCCGCACACCCGAGCAGACCCTCGTCGCCAACTTCTGGGCCGACTTCACCTACACCGTCACGCCCCCGGGCCACTGGAACCAGATCGCCCGCCAGGTCGCCACCCGCCAAGGCCTGTCGCTGCCCCAAAAAGCGCGCCTGTTCGCACTCCTGAACCTCGCCCTCGCCGACGCCGCCATCGCCACCTGGGATGCCAAGTATGCCTTCAATTTCTGGCGCCCGGTGACCGCCATCCCCCAGGCCGAGCTCGACGGAAACCCCGCCACAACCGCGGATCCGAATTGGACGCCCCTCCTCACGACTCCTGCCTTTCCCGAATACGTCTCGGGTCATAGCGCCTTCAGCGCCGCCGCCGCCGTCGTGCTCGCCCGATTCCTGGGAACCGACCACGCGGAGTTCACCGTGATCTCGGACTCCGTGCCCGGCGTGGTCCGCGCCTATTCGAGCTTCGCCGGAGCGGCCGACGAGATCGGCATGAGTCGCATCTACGGCGGCATTCATTTCCTTTCGGGCGACCTCGACGGTTTGAGCCTGGGACGCGCCATCGGGGCCTTCGTGGACGACCATTTCCTCCTGCCCCAGGGGAACCCACCCCGGGTTCGCGCCCGACGTCCGACCCCCAATCACCTCGAGGTCGCCGTGGAGGGCACCCCGGAGTGCCCCGTCATCCTGGAATCCTCCCCCGACCTGGCCGGTTGGCACCCGGTGAGCACCAACACGCCTCCGTTCACCTGGGACCAACCGGCCTCCGGCCCCCACCGGTTCTATCGCGCCAGACTCGTCCGGTAGGAGGCGCGCCGGCGTAGGCAAACCGTCTTGGGAGGACCGAACCTCTCGCGGCGGGGACGGAGGTCCAAGCCCGGTGGTCGGTTGGGAGCCAGGGTCCCCAAGGTCGAAATACTTGTAAGGTTTCGACCGGCTGGCCCTATACCGCAGTTGCACGACGGATATGCACCCCTCGGAACCAAATCCTCCATCGGGCACCGACGACTGCCTGGTTGCCGCGGCGCAGGCCGGGAACGCCGAGGCTTTCGATCAGCTCGTCGACCGGCATCTGGATTCCATCCACGCCTTCGTGGCTTTCAAACTCCCCG
>NZ_JAFLDR010000013.1 GCF_017302275.1 Sulfuritalea sp. | reverse complement strand
TCGGCTCATCACATCCTGGGGCTGTAGCCGGTCCCAAGGGTATGGCTGTTCGCCATTTAAAGTGGTACGTGAGCTGGGTTTAAAACGTCGTGAGACAGTTTGGTCCCTATCTGCCGTGGGCGCTGGATATTTGAGGGGACCTGCTCCTAGTACGAGAGGACCGGAGTGGACGGATCTCTGGTGTACCGGTTGTCACGCCAGTGGCATCGCCGGGTAGCTAAATCCGGAAGAGATAAACGCTGAAAGCATCTAAGCGTGAAACTCGCCTCAAGATGAGATATCCCGGGGGTTCAACCCCCCTGAAGGGTCGTCCAAGACCAGGACGTTGATAGGTCGGGTGTGGAAGCGCAGCAATGCGTTAAGCTAACCGATACTAATTGCCCGTGCGGCTTGACCCTATAACAGTGAACTTCAGTTCCTGTGTAGCGAAACAACCAAAGACAGCACAATCACCACCCAATCCCCTTACTTCTTTCGAATCATGTGCTCCGGCCCAACGCCTCACCGCGCCATCCCGGAGCACCCCCTTTCAGTCTGGTGTCCATAGCGTCTTGGTACCACCCCTTCCCATCCCGAACAGGACCGTGAAACGAGACCGCGCCGATGATAGTGCACTTCACCGTGTGCGAAAGTAGGTCAACGCCAGACTCCCCCTCAAAACCCCCCTCCCGAATTGTCGGGTCGGGGGTTTTTGTTTGTATTGGCGCCGCCGTGTCGGGAACCTTGGCTCTGATGATTTTCCGTGGATTTCATAACACTCAGCACTGGTAAAATCGCCAAATGAAAACCAGTTTTCTCGAATTCGAACAACCCATCGCTGAACTAGAAGCGAAGATCGAGCAGTTGCGGTTTGTTCAGGACGATTCTGCCGTCGATATCTCGGAGGAGATATCTCGACTTGACGCGAAAAGCCAAAGCCTGACGAAAGACATCTACGCGAAACTCACGCCCTGGCAATGCGCGATGGTCGCGCGCCATCCGCAACGTCCCTACACGCTGGACTATCTGGAGCTGGTGTTTACGGATTTTCAGGAGTTGCACGGTGATCGGAGCTATGCCGACGACCATGCGATAGTTGGTGGCCTGGCGCGGTTCAACGGGCAGTCGTGCATGGTGATAGGTCATCAGAAGGGTCGTGACACCAAAGAGAAGATCCACCGCAACTTCGGCATGCCGCGCCCGGAAGGTTACCGAAAGGCTCTGCGACTGATGCGTTTGGCAGAGAAGTTCGGACTGCCGATTTTTACCTTCGTCGACACGCCCGGCGCCTACCCTGGAATCGACGCGGAGGAGCGCGGTCAATCCGAGGCCATCGGACGCAATCTTGCCGTCATGACCGAAATCAAGGTCCCGGTGATCGCTACCGTGATCGGCGAGGGGGGGTCGGGCGGTGCGTTGGCGATCGCGGTCGCGGACGTTGTTGCAATGCTGCAGTACTCGACCTATTCCGTGATCTCTCCGGAGGGATGTGCGTCCATCCTCTGGAAAAGTGCTGAACGGGCCGGCGACGCGGCCGAGACAATGGGAATCACCGCCCCACGACTGAAATCCCTCGGACTGGTTGACCGCATCATCAATGAGCCGGTCGGGGGCGCCCATCGCGACTATCGCCTCATGGCGCAGAACGTCAAAAAATCCTTGCAGGAAGCACTCAAGCAGCTTTCCTGCTTGTCATCCAGCGAGCTCATCGAGCGCCGCTTCGAGCGGCTGATGAGTTATGGTCGCTTCAAGGAACAATCGATTCACTGAGCCCGTGCTTCGGGCTGTCGCGTCCGCCCTTTCCGGACAGGTGACCCAGGCCGGCTCGGTTCTTCTTGTCGGTTATTCCGGTGGCCTCGATTCCACGGTTTTGCTGCACGCGTTGCACCACCTCGCCAGGGGTGGCAGCTACCGGATCGCGGCTCGTCATGTCCATCATGGTTTGAGCGGCCAGGCGGATGCCTGGGCCGAATCCTGCGTTCGGTTTTGCGCGGCTCTCGGCGTCCCGCTCGATGTGGTTCGGGTGAACATCGCAAACCACAAAGAAGAGGGCCTGGAAGCTGCAGCCCGCCGCTTGCGTCACGCTGCGTTGGCGGACCATCCGGCCGATTGGATCCTGCTTGCACACCATGCAGACGATCAAGCCGAAACGCTTTTGCACAACCTCTTTCGAGGAACGGGAGTGCGTGGCGCCGCAGCGATGCCCGCAGCGAACGGACGCCTGTTGCGGCCTCTGCTCGCCTTGGCGCGCAGTGATTTGCAGGAGTATGCGCGGACCAGATGCCTGTCCTGGATAGAGGACGAAAGCAACGCCGACCCACGCCATACGCGAAACTTCCTGCGGACTCGCGTACTGCCCGTCATTGCCGACCGATTTCCGCAGGTCAGTCACCGGCTTGCGTCGGCGGCACGTCGCTTCGGCGAAGCGGAGTGCTTGCTAGGTCAGCTTGCCTTGATCGACCTTGGCGAACGGTCTCCGCAATTTCCGCTACCGCTATACCTGTTTCGGGAACTGCAGGACGCCCGGGCACGCAACCTCTTGAGGGCTCTTCTTGGGTGGCAGCTAGTTCAAGCGCCCGACGAGCCACGGCTGGCGGAATTCGTTCGTCAATTGCGAACGGCCGGAAACGATCGACGCCCACGAATCGAGTTGCGCGACTATCTACTTTGGTGCGAGTCGGGCAGCTTGCACTTCCAACGCAAGGTCAGGCGGCTTGCGCGACCTTGCGAGCCGTCATCGTGACCGACTGCTTGCCTGCGGCGCCCGGCATGCGGGTACCGCTCTACAGCGGAGGACATCGATGCGGACATCCGTATGGATTGCTCGCACTTCCCTGGTTCGCAAAGACGCGGATTGTGCTGGAGAGTCCCGCCGCCAGAATGTCTCGTGCTGCCGTCGCCCCTGTCAATTGCATTGGAACGGCCCGATGAATCCAGTTCCAAGAGTCGGCGCTGGCAGTACGGCGGCCGGCCAGTGAAATTCGATCCCGAGGCGCGGCGGGCGGCGCGGCCGGCGCTGACCTATGACGAGGCGCTGCCGGTCAATGTGCTGCGCGCGGAGATCGGAGAGACGATACTCCGGCACCAGGTGGTGGTCATATGCGGTGAGACCGGTTCGGGCAAGACCACGCAGCTGCCGAAGATATGCCTCGAGATCGGCCGCGGCCTAAACGGCATGATCGGCCACACCCAGCCGCGGCGCATCGCCGCGCGCGCCACGGCGACGCGGATTGCGCAGGAACTCAAGTCTGAACTGGGCCGCCACGTCGGCTTCAAGATCCGCTTCACCGACAAGGTGACGCCTGGCTCCTACATCAAGCTGATGACCGACGGCATCCTGCTCGCCGAGACGCAGACCGATCCGTTACTGCGCCAGTACGACACGATCCTGATCGACGAGGCGCACGAGCGCAGCCTCAACATCGATTTCCTGCTCGGCTACCTCAAGCAACTGCTGCCGCGGCGAAGCGACATGAAGGTCATCGTGACCTCGGCGACGCTGGATGCGGAGCGCTTCAGCAGGCACTTCAGCATCGGCGGCAGGCCGGCCCCGGTGATCGAGGTGTCGGGGCGCCTGTTTCCGATCGAGACGCGTTTCCGCCCGTGGCAGGACAACAAGGAGGGCGACCTCAATGATGCCATCGTCGATGCCGTCGACGAGGCCCACCGCGAGGGACCGGGCGACGTGCTGGCGTTCCTGCCCGGCGAGCGCGAGATCCGCGAGGCGGCCGAGGCGCTGCGCAAACACCACCCACCGGGCCTTGAAGTGCTGCCACTGTTCGCGCGCCAGACGGCGGTGGAGCAGGGCCGCGTGTTCGCCGCGCACCAGGGTCGGCGCGTGGTGCTGGCGACCAACGTCGCCGAGACCTCGCTGACGGTGCCCGGCATCCGCTACGTGATCGATTCGGGCCTGGCGCGGGTCAAGCGCTATTCGCATCGCAACAAGGTCGAGCAGTTGCAGGTCGAGCCGATCTCGCGCGCCGCGGCCAGCCAGCGCGCCGGGCGTTGCGGCCGCGTCTCGGCCGGCATCTGCTTCAAGCTCTACGACGAAGAGGACTACAACAAACGTCCGCCCTACACCGAGCCGGAAATCCTGCGCTCCAGCCTGGCCGGCGTGATCCTGCGCATGAAGTCGCTGCACCTGGGCGATGTCGAAGACTTCCCCTTCCTCGAAGCGCCGGCGCCGCGCATGATCGCGGACGGCTATAACCTGTTGGCAGAACTCGGCGCGCTGGACGAGGCCAGCAAGGAGCTGACGCCGGTCGGGCACGAGTTGGCCAAGCTTCCCCTCGATCCCAAGATAGGCAGGATGATCCTCGCCGCGCGCGAACACGGCTGCCTGCGCGAGGTGCTGATCATCGCCTCGGCGCTGGGCACCCAGGACCCGCGCGACAGGCCCGCCGAGGCCGCCGGCTCGGCCGACCAGGCCCATGCCAAATGGAAGGACGAGAAGTCCGAGTTCCTTTCCTACCTGAAGCTGTGGGCCGCGGCGGACGAGGTCTGGAAGCACGAGACCAGCAACAAGCAGCGCCAGTGGTGCCGACACAATTTCATTTCCTGGCTGCGGCTGCGCGAGTGGCGCGACGTGCATGGCCAGTTGATGACGCTGTGCCACGAGCACGGCTGGAAAATTACAAGCGCCTACCCCCCTGCCCCTTCCCCCAGGGAGGGGGTGACCGGGGTTCGCTTCGCTCCGGGTTTGAACGCTGCCCCCGCCTTGGGGCGGCCCGGCGGCGGGGGCGATGCCGCCTACGAGGCGATCCACAAGGCGCTGCTCACCGGCCTGCTCGGCCACATCGGCTTGATCAGCGAAGAGGACAAGAACTACCTCGGTGCGCGCGGCATCCGCTTCTTCATCCATCCCGGATCGTCGCTGTTGAAGAAGGCCGGACGCTGGATCGTCGCCGCAGAACTGGTCGAGACTTCGCGCCTGTTCGCGCGCTGCATCGCGAAGATAGAGCCGGAATGGCTGGAACAGGTCGGCGCCCACCTGATCCGCAAGCATGTCTACGAGCCGCACTGGGAGAAGGGGCCGGGCCAGGTTGTGGCCTGGGAGCGCGTCACGCTGCACGGCCTGATGCTGCATGCCAAGCGGCGCGTGCATTACGGCCCGAGCGATCCGAAGCTGGCGCGCGAGATCCTGATCCGCGAGGCCCTGGTCGAAGGCCAGGTCGGGGAGGACTGGGCGCGCAAGTGGCGCTTTTTCCAGCACAACGCGAAGTTGAAGAAGGAGATCGAAACACTGGAGCACAAGTCGCGCCGCCCCGACGTGCTGGTCGATGACGAATTGATTTACGCGTTCTACGACGCCAAGCTTCCGCCGGGCATCATCACCCTGGCCGCCTTCGATCACTGGCGGCGCGAGGCCGAAGCCGCCGATCCCAAACTGCTCTGCCTTGAAAAAGAGCAGCTGATGCGCCACGAGGCAGCCGGCATCACCACCGATGCCTTCCCGCCCGAGCTCATCCATCGCGGCCGCGGCTACAAGCTCGCCTACCACCACGACCCCGGCGCGGCCGATGACGGCGTGACGCTGACCCTGCCGTTGGCGGCGCTCAACCAGTTGCCGGCCAACCGTTGCGAGTGGCTGGTGCCGGGCCTGCTCAAGGAAAAGGTGGTGGCCCTGCTGAGGACGGTGCAGCAGAAGTATCGCCACCGCTTGCAGCCGCTGGACGAGTTCGCGACGAACTTCTGCGATGCCGAACATGACCTCGACGAGCCGCTGGTGCGTGCGCTGACCCGTGCCGCCGAGGAACACCTGGCCATGAAGCTGCCGCTCGACGCCTTCCGCACGGGCGAACTGCGGCCGCACCTGTTCATGAATTTCCGCCTGGTCGACGAGCACGGCGGCACGCTGGCGATATCGCGCAACCTCGGCGAACTGCGCGCCGAGTATCGCGGGCGCGTCGAGCAGGCCTACGCCGACGCTGAGATCAGCCACGAGGCCGCCGCCAGCGATGCGCCGGGATACACCGCCTGGACCTTCGGCCCCTTGCCCGAACTGATGGAACTGAAAGTCGGCGCTGGCACTACGGTCGGTTTTCCCGCGCTGGTGGACCTCGGCGAAAGCGTGCGCCTCACCGCCTTCGACACCGAGGAAAAGGCCCACGTCGAACACCGCAAGGGCCTTGCGCGCCTGTTCGCGCTGCAGCTGGCGGCGCAGGTCAAGGCCGTCGAAAAGCTGCCGGGCCTGCGCGAGCTCGCGCTGCAGTTCATGGCGATGGGGCCAAATGCGGGCACCGAGAAGGATCTGCGCGAGCAACTGGTCGCGGTCACGCTGGAGCGCACCTGCCTGATGGACCCGCTGCCCGCCGAAGAGTCGGCGTTCGCCACACGGCGCGAAGCGGCGCGCGGGCGCATCCTGCTGGTGGCGCAAGAGATCCTGCGCCTGGTCGCGGCCGTGCTCACCGAGTACGCGGCGCTGACGAAAAAGCTCGCGTCCATGCAGAAGGCCTTTCCGCAGGCCGCTGCCGACATCGCCGCGCAGCTTGCCGAGCTGATGCCGAAGAAATTCATCCTGGCCACGCCTTTCGAGCGCCTGCAACACTATCCTCGCTACCTCAAGGCCATCGCCCTGCGCCTGGACAAGGCACGCAGCGACCCGGCACGCGACGCGCGCCTGATGGCCGACTGGCAGGGCTTGGGCAAACCCTGGGAACGCGAGCGCAACGCCATGCAGAAATCCGGCCAGCAGCAGGATGGCTTCCTCGACGAGTTCCGCTGGCTGCTCGAAGAGCTGCGCGTCGCGCTGTTCGCGCAGGAACTCAAGACCTCGTCACCGGTCTCCGTCAAGCGACTGCAGAAGATGTGGGATAGTCGCGAACGACGTTGATTCGACGCGACAAGGACACACCATGACGGAACTGCTGGCTGCCTTTACCCGTTCGCTGCGCGACCTCGGTCGCGGCGAGATCCTGTGGCACGCACTGTGGCCGCCACTGGCCTCGCTCGCGCTGTGGCTGACGGCGGGCTATACCTTCTGGTCCGAGGGCCAGATGCTGATGGCACGCATCCTGCCGCAACTGCCGTGGACCGGCTGGGAATGGTTCGCGCGCTGGGCCGCCGGCTTCCTCATGCTGGCCGCGCTGGCCGCCCTGATCTACATCACGGCGACCATGCTGGTGGCAATCTTCGCCCTGCCGCGCCTGATCGGCCTGGTCGCCGCGCGCGACTATCCCGAACTCGGCCGCCACGGCGAGAACGTGTTCTGGGGCAGCCTGGCCAATACCCTGACCGCCGGCGCCATCTTCGTCCTCGGCAGCCTGATCCTGCTGCCGCTGCTGCTGATCCCCGGCATGCTGCTGGTGCTGCCGCTGTTTTGGGGCGCCTGGCTCAACCAGCGCACCTTCCGCTTCGATGCGCTGGCCGAGCATGCGACGGCGACCGAGATGCGCCGCCTGGCGCGCGAGAACCGCCGCAGCTTCTACGCGGCCGGGCTTGCCACCGCGGCGGCGGCGCACCTGCCGCTGGTCAACCTGCTGGTGCCGGCCTTCACGGCGCTGGTTTTCGTCCATCTCGGCCTGGCGGCACTGCGCCGCCAGCGCCAGAACGGGGGTATCGAACTGTGACAAGCCAAGGCAAGGGCATCGGCGCCATCATCATCGGCGACGAGATCATCCTCGGTCGCCGCCAGGACAAGCATTTCGCGCGCATCGTCGACATCCTCGCCGCGCGCGGCCTCACCCTGGCCTGGGCGCTCTACGCCGGCGACGACCGGGCGCGGCTGACGGACACCCTGCGCCGCACCCTGGCCGGCGGCGACATCGTCTTCAGTTGCGGCGGCATCGGCAACACGCCGGACGACCATACTCGGCAGGCGGCGGCCGCGGCGGCAGGCGTCGAACTGGTGCTGCACCCGGATGCCGAACGCGAGATTCGCGCCCGCTATGCCGAGACCGGTCGCGAGGTCACGCCGTATGCGCTCGACATGGGGCGCTTCCCGGCCGGCAGCCGCATCATTCCCAACCCGGTGAATCGGATCGCCGGGTTTTCCCTGGCCGACCATCACTTCGTGCCCGGCTTCCCGCAGATGGCCTGGCCGATGATCGAATGGGTGCTCGACCATCAATATGCCGATTGCTTCAACCGCAATCCCTCGGCCGATGCGGCGATCGTGGTTTGGGAAGGCCTGGAAAGCGTTCTGACGCCGCTGATGGTCCGCATCGAGGCGGAATTTCCCGGGCTCAAGGTGTTCAGCCTGCCTTTCCTCGGTTCGGCCGAGGTCCGGCGCAACATCGAACTCGGCGTGCGCGGTGCCCCGGAGCAGGTGCCGGCGGCAATGGACCTGCTGCGGCGCGAAGTCGCCGCGCTGGGCTACGCCTGGGACGAAAAGTCCGCGCCGGCGAAGTGATTTATGATGGTCTTTCCCGTTTACGACATGGGTGGCACCGATGGATGAACTGAAACGGCAGCAGTTGCGGAGCACTCCACTGTTCGTCAACGTCGGTCAGGAAAGCGTCGAGTATCTGTTCGAGCACTGCGAAGACCGGACGCTGGAACGCGGCGAGCGCCTGCTCGAACCGGGTGCCGCCAACTGCCACCTTTACATCGTCCTCGAAGGCGAGTTGCGCGTCTATCTGAGCGACCGAACCCTGCCGCCGCAGGCCGTGCTCGGACCCGGCGAATGCGTAGGCGAAATGTCGCTGCTCGATGGCCAGGTAGCTTCCGCTCTGGTACTCGCGGCGCGCGACAGCAAGCTGGTGGCGATCCCGCACGAGGTGCTCTGGTCGCTGGTGGATTGCTCGCACGCCATCGCGCGCAACCTGCTGGCGGTTATTTCCGGCCGCATGCGGGACAGCAACCGCGCGCTGGTGGTTCTGCAGGAACGCAGCCTGGAGTTCGACGATGCCGCCAGCGTCGATGCGCTGACCGGAATCCACAGCCGGCATTGGCTGCGTAGTGCCTTTCCGCGCGCCATGGCACGCTGCGAGCATGACGGCGAGCCGGTCTGCCTGGTGGTTGCGGACATCGACAACTTCCGGCATTTCAACGAGCGCTTCGGCTACCTTTCCGGCGACACCGTATTGAAGCGCATGGCACGGCGGCTGGCGGACGGGCTGCGCGCACAGGACCTGATCGTCCGCTACGGTGGCGAGGCCTTCCTCATCCTGCTGCCGTATTCCACACTGGACGAGGCGGTGCCGATCGCCGAGCGCCTGCGCGAACTGGTCGCCATCGGCAGCGGTCTCAAGACCGGCGAAGGCGTGACCCTGAGCTGCGGCGTCGGCCAGATGAAGCCGGGCGAGCCCCTGGACCTGCTGCTGGCGCGCACCGAGGCGGCAATGCGCCGTGCCAAGGACAACGGCCGCGACCGCGTCGAGGCTGCCGACTAGTAGATCGTTCCGTACAACGATTGCAAAACCCGTTCGGCCTGAGCTTGTCGAAGGCCAGCGTTGTTGCCGAGCTAGCGGTTCGACAAGCTCACCGCGAACGGTAACCGGACTGGTTGAATTGACTACGCTAACCCGTCCCGCCGACCGTCAGTCCATCGATGCGCACCGTCGGCTGGCCGACGCCGACCGGCACGCTCTGGCCTTCCTTGCCGCAGGTGCCCACACCGGAATCGAGCGCCATGTCGGTGCCTATCATCGAAACGCGGTTCATCGCATCCGGACCGCTGCCGATCAGCGTCGCGCCCTTGACTGGCTTGGTGATTTTCCCGTTCTCGATCAGGTAGGCCTCGGCGGTGGAGAACACGAACTTGCCGCTGGTGATGTCCACCTGGCCGCCGCCGAAGTTGGCGGCGTAGAGCCCCTTCTTCACCGACTTGATGATTTCCTGCGGGTCGTGCCCGCCGTTGAGCATGGCGGTGTTGGTCATGCGCGGCAGCGGCAGGTGGGCGAAGGATTCGCGGCGGCCGTTGCCGGTGACCGGGACGCCCATCAGGCGCGCATTGAGCGTGTCCTGCAGGTAGCCGACCAGGATGCCGTCCTCGATCAGCACCGTGCGCTGCGTCGGATTGCCTTCGTCGTCGATGGTCAGCGAGCCGCGGCGGTCGGCGATGGTGCCGTCATCGACCACGGTGACGCCCTTCGACGCGACGCGGCTGCCGATACGGCCGGCGAAGGTGGAACTGCCCTTGCGGTTGAAATCGCCTTCGAGGCCGTGGCCGACCGCTTCGTGCAGCAGGATGCCGGGCCAGCCGGGGCCCAGCACCACGGTCATCTCGCCGGCCGGGGCGGGCTTGGCGGCGAGGTTGACGCTGGCCTGGTGCACCGCGCGTTCGGCGTAGTCCTTAAGCACCGCATCGCTGAAATAGCCGTAATCGAAGCGGCCGCCACCGCCCGACGAACCCTGCTCGCGCCGGCCGTGCTGTTCCATGATCACCGTGATCGAGACGCGCACCAGCGGGCGCACGTCGGCCGCCATCTGGCCGTCGGAGCGTGCCACCAGCACCACTTCCCAGGTGCCGGCGATGTGGGCCATGACTTCCTTGACGCGCGGGTCGGCGGCGCGCGCCATGGCTTCGATGCGTTCCAGCAGCTTGACCTTGGCGGTGTCGTCGAGCGAGGCGATCGGATCGTTGTCGGCATAGAGTGCGGCGGGCTGCCTGCTGCGCTTCAGCATCGGCGCCAGGCGCTGGGCGCCGGAGGCGGCGATGGCGCGCGTGGCGCCGGCGGCGGCCTGCAGCGCGGCCATGCTGATGTCGTCGGAATAGGCGAACGCGGTCTTCTCGCCGGACAGCGCACGCACGCCGACGCCCTGTTCGATGTTGAAGCTGCCCGATTTGACGATGCCCTCTTCGAGGCTCCAGGCCTCGGAGCGGGCGTACTGGAAATACAGGTCGGCGTAGTCGACGTGGTTGCCGAACAGCTGGCCGAAGACGCGCTCCAGCTGGTGCGGCGCCAGCCCGTGCGGCTCGAGCAGGGTCTGTTCGGCGATTTCGAAGTGGGGGATGGGGTTGGCGATGGCGTTCATGGTCTGGTCCCGGAAAGTATCTACAGTATGCGATGTTTCAGCGCCGGCAGGCTGGCGCGGGTGTCACTGATGCGCTGCGGGTCGAAGTCGGCGACGACGATGCCCTCGCCCTTGTCCATGCGTGCGACCACCTCGCCCCAGGGATCGACCACCATGGAATTGCCGTGCGTCATGCGCCCCGTGGGGTGCAGCCCGCCTTGCGCCGCGGCCAGCACGTAGCACTGGTTCTCGACGGCGCGCGCGCGCAGCAGCATTTCCCAGTGGGCGCGGCCGGTGGTCTCGGTGAAGGCGGCGGGCAGCACCAGCAGATCAAGGGTACCCAGGGCGCGGAACAGCTCGGGAAAGCGCAGGTCGTAGCAGATGGCCAGGCCAACGCGCCCGAGTGGCGTATCGAAGGCCACGACCTGGTTGCCGCGCTCGATGGTCGCCGCCTCGTCGTAGGCTTCCGCGCCCTTGCGGAAGCCGAACAAGTGGATCTTGTCGTAGCGCGCGACGCGCCGGCCTGCGGGGTCGTACACCAGGCAGGAGTTGCGCAGCTTCGCCGGATCGTCGGCCAGCAGGGGGATCGAACCGCCGACCAGCCACAACCCGTGCTTCTGCGCCGCCGCGGCGAGGAAATCCTGGATCGGGCCACTGCCGTCGCGCTCGCGCGCGGCAAGGCGGTCTGCGTCGCTCGCGCCGATCAGCGGAAAGTACTCGGGCAGCGCCACCAGTCGCGCGCCCGCCGTCGCCGCTTCGGCGATCAAGCGGCCGGCGGTTTCCAGGTTGGGTGCCACGTCGGGCCCCGAGATCATTTGCACGGCAGCCAGCTTCATGGCTTGCCGCCGGACCGCCCCAAGGCAGGCACTCCAGGGGCCTGCGAGCACGGCGCGTCGCGCTCACCCCCATGCCTGGAAAAGGGGTTGGGGGACAAGTCGTTCATTTGCCTTCCTCCGCGGGTTTCTGCTGGCCGAGTTTCTCGACCTTGGGATCCACCCAACTGCCGGTCACCCCATACTCGAAGGCGAAGGCCTGGTCGAGCGGGTCCTTGAATATCTTCTGCGCCGCCCAGACCACGGCGCCGGCGATCGGGTTGGCGAGCATGGCACCGACCGCGATCGTCTCGCCCACGGCGGGTTGCACGCGCACCTTGAGGTCCTGTGTCTCCTTGCCCAGGTTGACCGTGCCGCTCATCAGCACCTTCGCCGAGGGGCCCTGGATCTGCAAGTCCTTCGTTTCCATCACGCCGCGCGCGACGGCGAACTGGCCGCCGATGCTGTCGAAGGCGAAACCCTCGCTGAAGATGTCGCGGAAATCCAGCGTGATCCGGCGCGGCAGCGATTGCAGGCTGAGCACGCCCAGCAGCCGGCCGACGCCGGGTTCGAGCTTGACGAACTGGCCGTTGGCGGCGTCGAGCTTGAGGTTGCCGCCGAGCGAGGGGTAGTCGATGGTGAACGGCGTGCCGTTCCACGACAGGTTCCCCGCCAGGCTGGCGTTGCCGCGCCGCACGGCGTCCGGGTGGCCGATGCGCGCCAGCAGTTTCTCGATGCTCTTCGCCGCGAACTTGAAGTCGACGCGGGTGTCGGGCAGCGTGGGGCTGCGCCGCCAGCGGCCGCTGGCATCCAGCGTGCCATCGTCATTTTTCATCTCGATCCGGGCGTTCCAGCCGTCGTCCCTGTTTTCCGCCGCGACGCGCACCGTGCCTAGCGCGCGGTCCTTGTAGGAAAGCTGGTCGACCGTGATGTCGAGCGCCGGAATGTGGTCGATCACCTCGCTGGTCCTGGCTTGCAGCGTCGCCGGATTGGCGATTGATTCCGGTACCGCGAGCTGGGCGATGCGGCCCGTCAGCTTGCCTTCGCCGGCGCTGTTCCATTCGAAATTGCCCGCCAGTTCGCGGCTCCTCAGCTCGAAGCGGGTGCTGGCGGCGTCGTCGGCCCGGCCGCCGGCGATGCGTACGTCATTAAATGCCTTGTCATGGACATTCAGTTCGGATGTGCGCAAGTCGAACTGCAGCGCGGGCAAGGCTGGCAATGGTGACTCGGCGGCGCCGTTGCCGTTCTTCGGCGCGGTCAGCAGGCGCCGCCAGAAATCCGCGTCGATGCGCGGCAGGTTGACGGCGACCAGCAGGTTGCGATCCGGCAGGCTGGCGCCGCTGTCGCCGACGGCGACCACGCCGCGCACGATCGCGGGCGGGCTGCTGTCATGGCGGCGCACAATTTGCACGCGCAGCGCGCGGGCGAGATTGAGTTCCAGCAGGTCCTGGGTCGGGGCTGGCGCGCTTGCAGCCGGGGCAGGGCCGGTGTCCCTGGAAGTCGGCGCCCGCGGCACGGCGGCCGGTCGCCCTGCGGGACGCGCCGATGATTCCGGCGCCGCCTTGCGCTCGAAGCTGATCGGCATGGCGTCGGTGGCCGGCTTGTTGAAGGGCGGGGGGAGGCTGGAGGACAATCCGACCAGGTTCGACATCAGCTTCACTTCGGCCGACTTCTTGCGCACACGCACGCTGCCGGTCCACTTGCTGCCGCCCGCGAGGTCATCGAATACCGGGTGCGGAAACCGGCGGCGCAGGGTCGCGACGTTGATCTCGCCGGCGGCATTGACCTGCACGTTGCCGTCGCCCGTCGTTCGCAGGTCCACGCTCAGCGGCGAGTCGAGCAGGGTGCCGCGGATGCCGCGCGCCTCGAGATGGTCGGCGGAAAACTTCAGCGAGCCACGCACTTCGCCCAGCGGTGGCAGGTCGCTGTCCACGGTCAGGCGGTTGCCGTCGAAGCGGTAGCTGCCCTCGACCTTGGAGCTGTCCAGCCTGCGCAGGCGCAGGCCAAGCTTGAGGTCAAGTTCGCCGTTGCCTTCTGCCTTCATGTCCTCGGTGAAATGGTCGATGCGTTCGCCGACCGGGCTGGCCTCGATGAAACGAAGGAAGTCGGCGGTGGGGCCGTTCGCCTTGCCCGTGACGGTCAGCAGTTCATCCTGCTCTTCGAGGTCGGCGATCTCGGCGCGGACCTCGCGCAGGGCGACGCCGAAGATGCGGCCGCGCTTGCCGGTGATCAGCATGCGCTGGCCGGAAAACAGCAGTTCGCCTTCGATGCCGTCGATCACCGGCCAGCTCCCGGCATAGCGCAGGCCGGCGTCGATGAACCTGCCGCGTACTTCGAACAGTCCCTGCATGCCGTCGCGGAAGGGGAAGTGGACAAGATCGCCCTTCAGCTTGAGCGTCACGTCGTTGGCCTTGCCGCCGATGATGGCGCCATGGAGCCATTCGCGCACATCCTTGCCGACGCCCAGCGGCATGTAGCGCCAGACTGCTTCGCCGCTGCCGCGCGTGAGTTTTGCGCCGAGGTCGATGCGGCCGGGGCCGGCGGGTAGCGCGTGCCACTCGCCGCTGGCTTCACCGGCGGCATCCTTGTTGTGGAAGGCGGCCTTCTGCAAACGCACCCGCAGGTCGCCCGCGGCCGCTTTCCAGTCGAGCTCGGCGGAAAAGGCTTCCAGCTCCAGCTTGGGTTCGGCGAACACGGCGGGCAGTTCGAACAGGGCCTTCTGCCCGTCCAGCGTCAGCCGACCGCCCTTTTCGTCGCCCTCGACGCGGCCATTGACGCCGGAGATGCCGGGCACCGGGCCCAGCGCGGTCATGCCGAGGCCTTCGAAACGGCTCTTGACGCTCCACTTTTCAGGGGCACCGACGTTTTCCGGCGTGCCCTGCCAATCCAGCTTGAGGTCGAACACGCGTCCGCGCGGCGCGTGGCGAGCCAGGCGGGCGCGATTCACGTCGCTCAGCGGCAGGTGCGAGGCAAGGCGGGCCAGCGCGTCCAGATCCAGCCCATTGGCCGTCGCCGCGCCGCGCGAAGGACGGTTGGCGGCCGCCTCCTGCCAGGTCAGCTTGAGGTCGGTCGGCTGCAGCGTCAGGCCGTCTCGGGTGGCCAGCGCCAGGTGTTTGAGTTCGGCTTCGAAGCCGCCGTCGAGCCGGCGTCCGCCGAAGCGTCCGTCGAGCAGCACAAGGTCGAGTTCGGGCAGGTCGGGGCGCAGTCGCAGGCGCACATCGGCCAGGCGCACGTCGGCCGTGGCCGAGGTCAGTTGCTTGCTGGCGAAGCCCAGCCACAGTCGCAGTGCGCCGCTGCCTTGCGGCAGCGCCAGCGGGTAATCGACCCAGGCACGCCAGCCGGCGAGGTCGGCATAGTCCAGCTCGGCGTAGGCATCGCCCTTCCAGGCCTGGAACTGGTCGAGGTCGCGGCCGCGGAAATCGCCGCGGATGTCGACGCGCGCCGCAAGCTGGCGGGGCGGATCGGCGGTAAGGCCGAAGCGGTGTCGGCTGCCGCTGTTGTCGAGCTGGAAATTGAGGTGCTTCAATTCCAGCGGTGGTGCGCCGCGCAGTTCATCGAGCCAGGTGATGCCGGCGTCGCGGATCACTACGCGCTCCTGCGTCAGCAGCCAGTCGGCGAAGCCTTCCTCGTCGCCCGGCTGCGGGGTGATTTCCAGGCCGGCAGCGAACAGCCGTCCGTCACGGTCGCGGCGCAGCAGCAGGTTGGGCGCATCGAGTTCGAGCAGCGCCAGGCGCAGTTCCAGATGCCACAGGGAGCTCCACGACAGTTCGGCGTCCACCTGGTCGAAGCCCAGCGCTGCCCGCCCCTGCGCGTCGCGGATTTCGAAGCCCTCCAGGCTCAGCGCCGGTCTGAGGCCGGCCCAGTGCGCCTCGATCCTGCGTATTCCGACCGGGCGGTTGATGGAGGTCGAGATCATCCGTTCGACGTCGCCGCGGTAGCTTTCGATCTGCGGCAGGATCGCGTAGCGCAGCGCCAGCAGCAGCAGCGCGAAGGCGAAATAGGACAGAGTCAGCGCCCACATCAGCACGCGCGCCGCGACCGCCAGCCGGGGATGGGCGTTTGCGGCGCGGCGCAGGCGGGACAACGGGTGCGAAATGATGGACGTGGCGGCTCTGGAAGCGGACATGGAAGGGGCTGCGCCCTCGCCCGAGCTAGAATGGGGCGGTCACAGCGTTCAGCATGTACAAATTCTAACCGATGCCCTCACGCGCCGTTATCGCCGAAACATCCCCTTACTTTGCACGACTGCTGGCCGCGAAGCCCGCGCTGGCCGCCGAAATCGACGCCTCGCTGGAGCAGGCGGTGAGCGCCGACGAGCTGTCGGCCTGGCTGGCCGAGCAAGCCCTGACTGAAACCAACCTCAAGCCGGTATTGCGCCAGTTGAAGCAGCGCGCCTACGCGCGCATCGCCACGCGCGACCTGTGCGGCCTGGCGCCGCTGGGCGAGGTGGTCGAAGGCATGACCCTGATCGCCGAACTGGCGGTTTCTGCGGCGACGCGGGTGCTCACCCAGGGCCTGGTCGAGCGCTACGGCACGCCGCGCGGCACCGACGGCCGGACGCAGGAGTTGATCGTGGTCGGCATGGGCAAGCTGGGCGGACGGGAACTCAACGTGTCCTCGGACATCGACCTGATCTTCGTCTATCCGGAAGACGGCGACACCGATGGCGCCAGATCGATTTCCAACTTCGAATTTTTCACCCGCTTGGGCCGCGCGCTGATCAATGCCATCGCCGACTCGACCTCCGACGGCCAGGTGTTCCGCGTCGACATGCGGCTGCGGCCCAACGGTGATTCCGGGCCGCTGGTGTGTTCCTTCGAGATGCTGGAAAACTATTTCGTCACCCAGGGCCGCGAATGGGAGCGCTATGCCTGGATCAAGGCGCGGCCGCTTACGGGCGAGGGCGCGGGCAATGGCGAAAACTCGCGCTGGGACGAGCTGGAGGCGATCCGCCGCCCCTTCGTCTTCCGCAAGTACCTCGACTTCGGCACCATCAACGCCATGCGCGAACTGCACGCGCAGATCCGCCAGGAAGTGGCGAAGAAGGACAAGGCCGACAACGTCAAGCTCGGCCCAGGCGGCATCCGCGAGATCGAATTCATCGCCCAGGTGTTCCAGCTGATTCGCGGCGGGCGCGACCCGGCGCTGCAAATCAAGCCGACTCTTTCCGTGCTGCGGCTGCTGGCCGAAAGTGCGACGCTGGCCACGGAGACGGTGGGCGAGCTGACCGCCGCCTACGAATTCCTGCGCCGCGTCGAACACCGGCTGCAATACATCGACGATGCGCAGACGCACATGCTGCCCACCGCCGCCGACGACCGTGCGCGCGTCGCGCGCGCCATGGGCTATGGTTCCTTCGCGGGCCTGCTGGTCGAACTGGACGACCATCGCGCCAACGTCGCGCGCCACTTCGAGGCGGTGTTCGCCGACCCCAATCGCGGCGAGCACAAGCTGGCCGGCATGTGGCGCGGCGCGGGCGGAGAGGACCAGGGCGAGGAGTTCGCCAATCTTGGCTACAGGAATCCGCGCGAAGCCGCGACACGCGTCGCCGCGCTGCGCGAAGGGCCGCGCTACCAGCAGCTAGCCGCCAGCATCCGCGACCGCTTTGACGCACTGGTACCGCAGTTGATCCAGGCGGCGGCGGAAATGCCCAACCCGGACGCCACGCTCTCGCGCAGCCTTGACCTGCTCGAATCCATCTCGCGCCGCGCCGCCTACCTCGCCCTGCTGCAGCAGTATCCGCAGGCACTCAGGAAAGTGGCGGAGCTGGTCAGCAGTTCCAGTTGGGCCGCCGAGTACCTGCAACGCCACCCGATCCTGCTCGACGAGCTGCTCGACCCGCGCCTGCTCGACGTGCTGCCCGACTGGAGCGGCGTGCGCCGGCAGCTCGCGGTGAAACTGGAAGAACTGGAGCCGGACACCGAACGGCAGATGGACCTGTTGCGCGAGACGCACCATGCCCAGGTATTCCGCCTGCTGGCACAGGATGTGGCAGGCCTCTATACCGTGGAGCGGCTCGCCGACCACCTCTCGGAACTCGCCGATATCCTGCTCGATGCCGCACTCGCGCGCGCCTGGCTGAAGATGTTGAAGCGCCATGTCGAGCAGCCCAAGTTCGCCGTCATCAGCTACGGCAAGCTGGGCGGCAAGGAACTCGGCTTCGCTTCCGACCTCGACCTGGTCTTCCTCTACGACGATCCGGCGCCGGAGGCCGGCGAGAACTACGGCCGGCTCGGCACCCGGCTCAACACCTGGCTCTCGGCGCAGACCGCGGCCGGCCAGTTGTTCGAAACCGACCTGCGGCTGCGGCCCAACGGAGAATCGGGTCTGGTCGTCAGTTCCATGGAATCCTTCCGCAAGTACCAGCTCGAATCCGCCTGGGTCTGGGAACACCAGGCGCTGACGCGCGCCCGCTTCTCTGCCGGCGATCCGGCGGTGGGCGAGGCTTTCGAAAAGATCCGCTGCGAGGTGCTGTGTCAGCAGCGCGACCAGGCCAAGCTGCGCGCGGACATCGTCGAGATGCGGCAGAAGATGATGGACAGCCACGCCACGCGCGGTGACCTGCGCGACACCGTGTTCGACCTCAAGCACGACCCCGGCGGCCTGGTCGATGTCGAATTCATCGTCCAGTACCTGGTGCTCGGCCATTCGCACGCCCACCACGAGCTCACCGGCAACAAGGGCAACATCGCGCTGCTGAAAATGGCCGCCGATGCCGGCCTGATCCCGGTCGAACTGGCCGAGACGGTGCGCAACGCCTACCGCGATTACCGTCGCATGCAGCATGGGTTGCGCCTGAACGGCACCAAGGCGCGCGTCGCACCGGAAGAAGTCGGCGCCCGCGTCACGGCGGTGCGGGAATTATGGCGGCTGGTGTTCGGCGATTCCTAGTCGGTTGGGGGGCGGTGCTCCGGCCGTCCCGACGGCGAAGAGATCGTCCAATCGCCGCACCGCCAGTAGAAAGATGTCAGGGTCGCGGTTGTTTTGGCAACGGCGTGCCCGTCGTTGAACGCCGTTGAACTGCAGTGGTGTTTGGCCTATACTGCCTCGATTCGTTCATCGGGAGGCGGCCATGACCACCATGATTCTTTCGGGCAAGCGGCAAGTTGTGTTGCCCGCCGAGCTTTGCCGGCAGGTCTCGCTTGCGCCGGGTACCCGTGTTCGCGTTGAGCTGGCGCCGAATGGAGAAGGGATTCTGGTGCGCTCCGCCAGTGCCGGGGAAACAAAGCCGGCCTCGGTCCTGTTCGATCGCGTCGAGCGTCGCGGCAAGCCGCTGGCAGTCGAAGACTTGCAGGGCCTGGCGGTGGCGAAGAAGCAGGGCAAGCCATGATCGCGCTGGACACCAATGTCCTTGCACGCGCCATTGCGGTCGAAATCGATGCCGACACGGCGACCAAAGCACAAAGAAAGCGCGCCCAGGCCTTGCTGTCGTCGGGAAGCCGGTTGTTCGTGCCGGTGACGGTGATCGAGGAACTCGAGTGGGTGCTGCGCGGCGCTTACGGCATGCCGCCGGACGATATCGCCGCCGTGTTCGAAGACATGCTTGCGGTCGAGAACCTGACCGTCGACCGCGCCGCCGCCGTCGGCCAGGCACTGGTCTGGTATCGACAGGGACTGGATTTCTCCGACGCCTTGCACCTTGCCCAGTCCGGTCTGTGCAGCGGACTCGCTACCTTCGATGCGCGCTTTGTCAAAACCGCGCGCCGTCTTGGGCTGGACCCCCGAGTGTCGGCGCCGGGTTAAGGGCTGCGGGATTTGGCGGGATGGCCGCATCTCCGGCCCGGATTCGCCGTCCTTCCAGCGCCGACTCTTGATGCTTGGCAGGGTGTTGCCGGCTAAACTGCCTGCTTTCCTTTGAACCCACTCCGCAGGCCGCCACCATGCCCGTCAACTACGCCACTCCCGCCCCAGAAGCCCTGTTCCCCGTCGCCGGCGTGCGCCTCGGCACCGCCGAGGCCGGCATCCGCAAGAAGGACAGGCGCGACCTGACGCTAGTCGAACTGGCGCCGGGCAGCCGTGCCGCCGGGGTGTTCACCCAGAATCGCTGCTGTGCGGCGCCGGTGACGCTTTGCCGCGAGCACCTGGCGGGCGATGGTAGCCTGCGCGCGCTGGTGATCAACACCGGCATCGCCAATGCCGCCACCGGCGAGCAAGGCATGCGCGCGGCGAGTGCGACCTGCGATGCCGTGGCCGGTCTGCTCGGCTGCGCGCCGCGCGAAGTCCTGCCATTTTCCACCGGCGTGATCCTCGAACACCTGCCGGTCGAGCGCCTGATCGCCGGGCTGCCGGCCGCGAAGGCGGATCTCGCGGCCGACCACTGGCACGCGTCCGCGCACGCCATCATGACCACCGACACCGTGGCCAAGGCCGCCTCGCGGCGCATCGAACTGGGCGGCAAGACCATCACCGTCACCGGCATCAGCAAGGGCGCGGGCATGATCCGGCCCAACATGGCGACCATGCTCGGCTTCGTCGCCACCGATGCCGGGATTGCCGCCGGCCTGCTGGCCCAACTGGCCAAGGACGCGGCGGACCAGAGCTTCAACTGCATCACGGTTGACGGTGATACCTCGACCAACGATTCCTTCGTCGTCATCAGTACGGGCGCCGCGGGGCTGGAGGTCGATGCCGCCTCTCCGCACTGGCCGGCGCTCCGCGACGCGGTGATCGGCGTGGCGCAGGAGCTGGCGCAGGCCATCGTGCGCGATGGCGAGGGCG
Organism: Sulfuritalea sp.; assembly: GCF_017302275.1. Classification (GTDB taxonomy): domain Bacteria; phylum Pseudomonadota; class Gammaproteobacteria; order Burkholderiales; family Rhodocyclaceae; genus Sulfuritalea. The sequence continues at coordinate 91,956 of NZ_JAFLDR010000013.1, read as the reverse complement.
CGACCAAGTTCATCACGGTGAAAGTCGGCGCTGGCGCCACGGCGGAAGAATGCCGCCAGGTGGCCTATGCCATCGGCCATTCGCCACTGGTGAAGACGGCCTTCTTCGCTTCCGACCCCAACCTCGGACGGATACTGGCCGCGATCGGCTATGCCGGCATAGCCGACCTCGATGCCGCCGGCGTGCGCGTCTGGCTGGGTTCGGGCAGCGAGGAGGTGCTGGTTTCCGAGAACGGCGGGCGTGCCGCCAGCTACCGCGAGGAAGACGGCTCGCGCATCATGAAGAACGCCGAGATCACGGTGAGCGTCGACCTCGGCCGCGGCTCGGCCACCGCAACCGTGTGGACCTGCGACTTCTCTTACGATTACGTGAAGATCAACGCCGACTACCGGAGTTGATCGCGCTCCGATGATGGACCAACTGCCGCTGGCCATCGGCTGGGTGCTCTACGCCGCGCTGCATTCGCTGCTGGCCGACCTGCGCGTCAAGGCCGCGGTGACCTCCCGTTTCCCGGGATTCGCCGCGTGGTACCGGCTGGCCTACAACGGCGTGGCGCTGCTCGCGGTCCTGCCGTTGATCTGGCTGATGCGTGCCGTGCCGGGCGCGGAGCTGTGGGCCTGGAACGGCGCCTGGGCCTGGCTGGCCAACGGCCTTGCCGCCGCCGCGCTGTTCGGTGCTCTGCAGTCGTCGCAGGCCTACGCCATGAACGATTTCCTCGGTCTCGGCGTGCTGGATGGCGACAAGGCGATCGAACGCGACGTATTCCGGCTCTCCACCCCGCATCGTTTCGTGCGCCATCCCTGGTACAGCTTCGGCCTGGTCATCGTCTGGACCCGCGACATGAACGCGGCGATGCTGGTTTCGGCGCTGGCGATCACGATCTATTTCGTCGCCGGTTCCTGGCTGGAGGAAAGGAAGCTGATCGCCATCCACGGCGACACCTACCGCCGCTACCAGGAGCGCGTGCCCGGTCTGCTGCCCCTGCCGTGGAAATACCTGCGAAGCGAGGAGGCGAAACGCTTTACTTGAGCCGGCGGGTCGCCCAGCGGGTACCATAGCGGGCTTTGCAATTACAAGAAAGCAGGAGGATGTCCATGATCGTGGACCCGGTCCGCTTCGAGCGGGCCATTACCCTTTTTGACGCGGCAAACGCGGAAGATCCGAACCAGGACGAAGGCCAGCCCAAGGAACTGCTCTACGCCAGGCGCATGACGGACATGATCGGTCGCTATGCACCGGACGCCAGCGAGGCGGCGCAGCTTGCCGTGCGCGCCCAGCACATCAAGCGCTGGACGGTGCCGCGCAACAGCCAGCCGATGACTCGGGAGGGCTACCACGCCTGGCGCACGGGACTCTACAGGTTCCACGCCGAGACGGCGGGCGAACTGATGCGTCAGGCCGGCTATGACCAGGAGATGATAGCCAAGGTGATGATGGCGGTCGGCAAGCGCCAGCTCAAGCTGAACGCCGACACGCAGATGATGGAGGATGTCACCGATCTCGTTTTCATCGAACACTACCTGCTCGGCTTTGCCGGCCAGCACGCGGACTACAGCGAGGAGAAATGGCTGGACATCATCCGCAAGACCTGGAAAAAAATGTCGGATCGCGCCCACGCTTTCGCCACCGGCGGCGGCATCAAACTGCCGGAGCCCCTGGTACCACTGATACTGAAAGCCGTCTCGGAGGAAAAAAAATGAACGTCGGATTCATAGGCCTGGGTCTGATGGGCCGCCCGATGGCCCTGCACCTGGAAAAGGCCGGACATGCCCTGCACCTGTGGGCGCGTCGCCCCGAGTCGCTGGCGCCGTTTGCCAGCGTCAATGCCAAGACTTACGCGACGCCGGCACAGGTGGCGGCCAATGCGGATGTCGTGATCACCATGGTGGCCGACGCCCCGGATGTCGAGAATGTTTGCCTCGGCGCCGACGGCTTGGCCGCCGCTGGCAAGCCCGGGCTGATCGTGGTCGACATGTCCACCATCAACCCCAATGCCGCGCGCAGCATAGGCCAGCGCCTGGCCGAGAAAGGCATCGAGTTCGTCGACGCCCCGGTCTCGGGTGGCGAGACGGGCGCGATCAACGCCGCGCTGACCATCATGGTCGGCGGCACGCCGGCGGCCTTCGAGAAGGTCAAGCCGCTGCTCGAAAAGATGGGCAAGTCGGTGACATTGATCGGCGGCTCGGGCGCCGGCCAGGTGGCCAAGGCCTGCAACCAGATACTCACCGGGGTTGGCGTCATGGCCGTGGCAGAGGCCTTCAATTTCGCGGCCAAGAGCGGCGTTGACGCGGCGAAGGTGCGCGAGGCCCTGCTCGGCGGCTTTGCTTACTCGAAAGTCCTGGAGAACCACGGCCAGCGCATGCTCGACCGCAACTTCAAGCCCGGCTTCAAGGCCTGGATGCATCAGAAGGACTTGCGCATCGTCATGGAAGAGGCGCACCGCATGGGCCTGATGCTGCCCTCGGCGGCGGCTACGGCGCAGGTCTTCAACGCCATCGTCGGCAGCGGCATGGGCGAGAACGATTCGATAACCGCCCTGCAACTGCTGGAGAAGATGAGCACGCCCGAAGCATGAACATTGGCTTCATCGGCTTCGGCACCATGGGCCTGTCCATGGCCGAACACCTCATCAAGGCCGGGCACGCGCTGCGCGTCTGGAGCCGCCGTGTCGCCAGCGCCGACTCCTTGGTGGCACTGGGCGCGCTGCGTTGCGACTGGGTGCATGAGCTGGCGATGGGCAGCGAGATCGTCTGCACCAACCTCACCGGCAGCGCCGACGTGGCGGGTTTGGCCGACGCGCTACGGCCGGGCCTTGCGCCGGGCGCGATCCATATCGATTTTTCCACCATCGCACCGGGCGCGGCGCGCGCGATCGCGGCGAAACACGCCGCCGTCGGCGTGGAGTTCGTCGATGCGCCGGTGTCGGGCGGCGGCGTCGGCGCACGCAATGCCTCGCTGGCCATCATGTGGGGCGGGCGCGAGGAACTCGCGCCGCGTCTGGCGCCGATCTTTTCGGTGCTGGGCAAGAGCGCGGTGCGCATCGGCGAGGCCGGCGCCGGCCAGGTGGCCAAGGCCTGCAACCAGATGATCCTGGTCAACCTGATTCAGGCCTGCGCCGAAGCCGCCGCGCTGGCCGCCGCGGCCGGCCTCGATTTCAGGCTGGTGAGGGAGGCGATGCTCGGCGGTTCCGCCGGCTCGCGCGCGCTGGACGTCTTCGGCGGACGCATGGCGATACGCGACTTCGGCGCCGGCGTCGAGGCCCGCCTGCACCACAAGGACTACGCGCTGCTGATGGACGAGGCGGCACGCGTCGGCGCGCCGCTGCCGATCGCGGCGGCGGTCTGGCAGCAGCTCAACGCGCTCATGGCGCAGGGCCTGGGGACGCGGGACACGTCTTCGCTGCTGCGCGTGCTCGAGGGCGCGACGGGCCGGCATACGGACTGAGGGGCGGTCGAAAGATGGTGCAGGCGCCGAAGAAGGCAGTCCTCGAACTCAACGCGATCTTCGAGAACGCGACGGTCGGCATCCTGTTCACCAAACATCGGCGGCTGACGCAGGCCAACCGCCTGTGCGCCGGGATGTTCGGCTATGAACTGGACGAGTTCCTCGGCCAGTCGGCACTGATCCTGTATGCGGACGACGAGGCGTATTCCGCGCTCGGCCGCGTGGCGGGGCCGGTGCTCTCCGAGGGCAAGCCCTTCCGCGCCGAGGTCCAGCTCAAACGCCGCGACGGCAGTCTGTTCTGGTGCCGCGTTTCGGCCAAGGCGGTCGATCCCGAGCGGCCGCGCGATGGCACGCTGTGGATCATCGAGGACATGACCGATGACCACCGCATGCTCGAGGCGCTGGAACGCAGCACCCGGGAGCTGACGGCGATCCTCGATACCGCCTCGATCGGCATTGCCGTGGTGCGCAACCGCGAGTTCGTGCGCTGCAACCGGCGCTTCGAGGAATTGTTCGACCTCGAGGCGGGCTCGCTGGTGGGGAGCTCGGCGCGGGTGCTGTTTGACAGCGACGAGGAATACGAGCGCATCGGCCAGCAGGTCTATGCCGAGTTCGCCGCCGGGCGGGTCCATCACCGCGAGCAGCTGCACCGGCGCAGTGACGGCGGATTGTCGTGGCTGCGGGTCAGCGGCAGCGTCTTCGATGCGACCACCCCGCACGCCGGTTCGGTCTGGCTGACCGAGGATGTTACCGCGACGCGCGCGGCGGAGGCGCGCGCGCGCCAGGCCTACGACGAGCAGCAGATCATCTTCGACAACGCGGCGGTGGGCATCCTGTTCGCCAGCGATCGCATGGTGAGGCGATGCAATCGGCGCCTCGCAGAGATTTTCGGCTACGAGCCGGAGGAACTTGCCGGGCGTTCGACGCGGGTGTTTTTTCTTGGCGAGGAGGACTACCAGAACCATGGAGCGGTCGCCTTTCCGCCGATCCTGGCCGGCGGCACGCACGTCGCGGAGACCCGCGTCCGCCACAAGGACGGCCACGCGTTCTGGGTACGCGTCACCGGACGACAGGTTGCCGGGACCAACGACAGTGTCGACCTGATCTGGATCTTCGAGGATGTCACCGAGCGCCACCAGGCCGAGGAGGCGCTGCTGCGCGCCCACGACGAACTCGAGCAGCGCGTGGTCGAACGCACCGCGGAACTCGCCAGCGCCAACACGCAGTTGCAGGAGGAAGTCTTCGAGCGCATGCAGGCCGAGCAGCGCATCTGGCAGGTGGCCCACCACGACAGCCTGACCGGGTTGCCCAACCGCGCGCTGCTGCACGACCGGCTGGAGCAGGCGCTGGCCAAGGCGCAGCGCAGCCGCAATCGCGTCGCGGTGATGTTCCTCGACCTCGATCGCTTCAAGTCGGTGAACGACACGCTGGGCCATGCCGTCGGCGACGAACTGCTGAAATACGTCGCGGCGCGACTGACCGGGGTGGTGCGCGCGGTGGACACGGTATCGCGCCTGGGCGGCGACGAGTTCGTGATCGTGCTGCACGAAGCAAGCTCGTCCGATGACGTGGCGCAGGTCGCGGAAAAGATCCTCGACGCCCTCTCGCCTGAAGTGAACATCGGCGGCCACCCCTTGCGTGCCACGCCCTCGATCGGGATCAGCATCTACCCGGACGACGGCGACGAAGTGTTCGCGCTGATGAAGAACGCCGACACCGCGATGTACCACGCCAAGGCTGCCGGACGTAACAACTACCAGTTCTTCGCGCGCAAGATGAACGAGCAGGCGGCGCACTTCTTCAAGCTGGAGAGCCGCCTGCGCCACGCCATCGACAGCGGCGCGCTGCTGCTGCACTACCAGCCGCTGATCGACTGGCCGCGCCGCGCGGTGTGCGGCATGGAAGCCCTGGCGCGCTGGAAGGATGCCGAAGACGGATTGATCGCGCCGGCCGATTTCGTTCCCATTGCCGAGGAGACCGGCCTCATCGTGCCGGTCGGCGAATGGGTGTTGGCCGCCGCGCTGCGCCAGAACCGGCTCTGGCAGCAGCATGGGCGGCCCCTGCTGCCCGTCTCGGTCAACCTTTCGCCGCGCCAGTTCCGCCAGAAGGACCTGGTCGGCACCCTGCGCCGCATCCTGGCCGACACCGGGCAGCCGGCGCGCTTGCTGGAACTGGAAATCACCGAGAGCACCCTGATGCACGACATCGAGGAGACCCAGGCGCGCCTGCAGGAGATCGCTGCCATGGGCGTGCGGCTGGTGATCGACGATTTCGGCACCGGCTATTCGAGCCTTGCCTATCTCAAGCGCTTCCCGGTGCACAAGCTGAAGGTCGACCAGGGCTTCGTGCGCGAACTGACGCACGACCCGGAAGACGCGGCGATCGTCACCGCGATCATCGGTCTGGCACGGAGCCTGGCGCTCGACATCGTGGCCGAGGGCGTCGAGACGCGGGCGCAGCTTGATGCCCTGCTCGGTCTCGGTTGCGAGAAGTTCCAGGGCTACCTGTTCGCGCGGCCGCAGCCGCCGATCAACGCCGACGATATCTTCCGGCCCCGGTTGCCGGCGGTCACTCAGGCATAATTCCCGCGTCCAACCACCCCTTCACGGAGCAATGCAATGACACAAGTCACCACGGCCAGCGGCCTGATCATCGAAGAACTGGTAGTCGGCGATGGCGCCGAAGCCACGGCAGGGCAGCAGGTATCCGTGCATTACACGGGCTGGCTGACCAACGGCAAGAAGTTCGATTCAAGCAAGGACCGCAACGATCCCTTCGAGTTCGCGCTGGGCGCGCGGCACGTCATCGCCGGCTGGGATGAGGGTGTCCAGGGCATGAAGATCGGCGGCACGCGCAAGCTCACCATTCCGCCGGAACTGGGATACGGCGCGCGCGGCGCGGGCGGCGTGATTCCGCCCAACGCGACGCTGGTGTTCGAGGTGGAACTGCTCGGACTGTCCTGAGCCTTACCCGCCGATCTGCATGACCGCGTGGCCGCGCCTAACGGCGCCGGCGCGCCGGCCCCGGAGCGCCCCCCGCCATGAGCCTGTACTTTCCGTCGCGCCTGCCCAACGTCGGCACCACCATCTTCACCGTCATGTCGCGCCTTGCCGTCGAGCACGGCGCGATCAACCTGTCGCAAGGCTTCCCTGATTTTTCGCCTTCGCCGCTGTTGCTGGAGCGCGTCACGCACCACATGGCGGCAGGCGCCAACCAGTACCCGCCGATGGCCGGGGTGGCGGCGCTGCGCGAAGCCATCGCGGAAAAGGTGGCGCGCCTCTACCTTGCCAGCTATGACCCGGAAAGCGAAATCACGGTGACGGCGGGCGCCACGCAGGCGATCTACACCGCGATCGCGGCCTGCGTCCGGTCCGGCGACGAGGTCATCGTCTTCGCCCCCGTGTATGACTCCTATGTTCCCGGCATCGAACTCAACGGCGGCCGCGCCGTGTATGCGCACCTGCGCTTTCCCGGCTACCGCCCCGACTGGGACGAGGTGCGCGCGCTGATCACGCCGCGCACGCGAATGATCATCATCAATTCGCCCCACAATCCCAGCGGTTCGGTGTGGTCGACCGATGACATGGCGATGCTGGAAACCCTGGTGCGCAACACCAAGATCGTGGTGGTCAGCGACGAGGTTTACGAGCATGTGGTGTTCACCGCCGACGGTGGCGCCCCGACCGCGCGGCGGCACGAAAGCGTGAGCCGCTATCCGGGCCTGCGCGAGCGCAGCTTTGTCGTTTCCAGTTTCGGCAAGACATACCACGTGACCGGCTGGAAGGTGGCCTACTGCCTGGCGCCGCGCGCGCTGACCAGCGAATTCCGCAAGGCGCACCAGTTCATCGTCTTCACGGTGCATCATCCGTCGCAACTCGCGCTGGCCGATTTCATGCGCGCCCAGCCCGAGTTCGCGGACAAGCTGGCGGCCTTCTACCAGGCGCGGCGGGACTTCTTCCGGCGCCAGCTCGACGGTTCGCGCTTCGTCCTGCTGCCCTGTGCCGGCACCTACTTCCAACTCGCGACCTATTCCGCGATCAGTGACGAGCCGGACACGCAGTTCGTCCAGCGCCTGACCCGCGAGCACGGCGTCGCCGCGATTCCTGTGTCCGTCTTCAATCCCGACGGCGAAGACCGGCGCGTGATCCGCTTTTGTTTCGCCAAGAACGAAGCCACGCTGGCGGCGGCGGGGGAGCGGTTGAGGAAGCTTTAGGCGCTGCGCGCCGTGGCGCCAGCGCCGACTTTCGGGGCGTGCTGGCAGGATGACCGCCATACGGTCCGCTCTTCCAGAGCAGACATATCCGACAGGGGGATACCGTCCCTGCATTTCGCAGGTACATAAAAAAGACCCGATGCGTTGCGGCATCGGGTCTGAAACCAGCCCCTTTGCGGGGCCGGAGGAGGAGACGTTGCGGTGTTGCTCAGGCGGCCTTCTTGGCCTTCGGAGCGGCGGCGCCGGTGCCGACAGCCTTGACGGTGGCGGAGGTCGCGGCAGCCACATTGGCTTCGGCGATCTCGGCGACTTGCTTGGCAGCCTTGGTCATGCTGTCGTAGGCCGAGTTGGCGGCGGCGATCGCGGACTTGACGGCGGCGACGGCGACGTCGGAGCCGGCCGGGGCGTTCTTGGCGGCCTTGTCGAGGGCGGTGGCGACGTTCTTGTTGATTTCCGAGAACTGGCCTTCGACGACCTTCGACAGCTCTTCCTGGGTCTGGGTGGCGATCTCATACACGCTACGCGAGTAGGCGACCGCTTTTTCAACAGCGGGCTGGGCCAGCGTGGTCTGCATCGCGATGAACTGCTGAACGTCCTTGACGGCGAGCAGGGCCTTGGCGCTGGCAACGCTGTCTTCCAGCATGGCGCGGGCGGTGTTCAGGTTCAGGGCGGCAAGGCGCTCGGCGCTGGCGAAGGCGGTGTTGGCGATGGTCAGCAGGGTCTCGACGTTGGCTTTGTTGGCGCTGGCGAATTGTTCGGTGGTGGCGTTCATGATGTTCTCCTGGATTGGATTCAAAAGATTCTGAAAGTTGGTTTTGTATCGCTCGCCCCTCTGTTCCGGGTCGATGTTGCGGTGCATCATGATTCGTATTATAGGGATGAGAACCGCTCTGTCAAGAACTTTTTGGTGCAACGCAACATTTATTTTTTTGAGAATAGAAATTTATATAAAACAGTGTATTGAAAATGCAGAAAAGGCCCCGTAGGGCCTTTAATGGTGCGACGCAGAAGGATATTCGCAGGGAATGCCGGGGGGACTCCCGGGCTCGCGTGTCAGCAATCGCGGAAGACTGGCTTGCGCTTTTCGACGAAGGCCTTCATGCCTTCCTTCTGGTCGGCCAGGGCGAAGGCCGAGTGGAAGGTACGGCGCTCGAATAGCAGGCCTTCCTGCAGGCCCGATTCATAGGAGCGGTTGACCGACTCCTTGATCATCATCACCACGGGCAGCGAGAATCCGGCGATGGTCGTCGCCGCGGCCATGGTTTCCTCGAGCAGCTTGTCGGCCGGGATGATGCGGGCCACGAGGCCGCCGCGCTCCGCTTCCTGGGCATCGACGAAGCGTGCGGTGAGGCACATGTCCATGGCTTTGGCCTTGCTCACGGCGCGCGGCAGGCGCTGGGTGCCGCCCGCGCCGGGCAGGATGCCCAGCTTGATTTCTGGCTGGCCGAATTTCGCGGTATCGGCGGCGTAGATCATGTCGCACATCATCGCCAGTTCGCAGCCGCCGCCCAGGGCGAAGCCGGCCACGGCCGCGATCAGCGGCTTGCGGCAGCGGGTGATGCGGTCCCAGTTGCGGCTGATGTAGTTGGCCTTGTAGACGTCCATGAAATTCCATTCGGACATGGCGCCGATGTCCGCGCCGGCGGCAAAGGCCTTGTCCGATCCGGTGAGCACGATGCAGCCGATGCCGTCGTCGGCCTCGAAGGCGTCGAGCGCGGCGCCGAGCTCGTCGATCAGCTTGTCGTTCAGTGCATTGAGCGCCTTGGGCCGATTGAGCGTGATCAGCCCGACCTTGCCGCGTGTTTCGACGATGATGTTTTCGTAGCTCACTTGCTTGCCTCCTGACGGGGGGTGATATCCACGGCGCCCTTGAGCGCCGGCACGAGGGTGGCCGCCGGTGGCGACGATGCCGCGCCGGTTGCCGGGGTCTTGGGCTGGATCACGGCGCGCACGCGCTCGCCGCTGCCCGCCTGGGCGCGGGTGCCGTTGGGGCCGCTGGTGACGAAATACTGTTCCGAGAGCGCATCGTAGGAAATGAACTGGCCGCGCACTTCGTCGAGCCCGCTCTTCACCCGCGCCCGGTTGAAGAACAGGGTTTTCTCCGCCCTGGCGTCGTGTTCGATGCGCTCCGCTTCGCCTTCGATGTAGCCATCCTGGGCCTCGCGCTTCTGGCGGAAGCTGGGCAGCGCGCCGCCGCTGCCGGTGGCGACGCCGCGCTGGTAGCCATCATCGTCCTGGATCACGACGATGCGTTCGGCGCGGATCACCAGCGTGCCCTTGGACAACTGCACGTTGCCTTCGAAGGCCTGCACCTTCTTCACGTCGTCGACACTGACCCGATCCGCCTCGATGTTCACCGGCTTGTCGCGGTCGGCCTTTTCCGCCCTGGCGACGGTTGGGGCCAGGAAGCTGCCGGCGATGCCGGCCAGCGCGGCGTAGCGTAGGAATGCGTTCATGGTTTTTCTGTCCGGTTGCTGTGGAGGGTGCCGGTGACGCGTCCGCGCAGGACCGTCACGCCGGTTTTGTTGTCGAACTCGAGCCCGCTGCCGCGCAGGACGCTCCTGCCCTGGGTGATCGCTACCGGCGCGCCGGTGCGTCCCGTTTCGGCATCGGGAAAGATCTTCAGCACCCGGGTTTCCAGCACGGTCGGCGGCACGTCGCCCGCCGCGCCCCGGCGCACTATGCGAACGTCACCGACGAGGTCGATCTCCTTGCCATCGGTGCCGACGTAGGCCATGCGCGCCGAAATTTCCGCCGGCGCCCCCTGGTGGTAGGTGAGTTGCGGCGCCGTGACGATGGTGGTGTCGTCATCCGGGTAATGCAGCAGCTTCTCGGCGACCAGGGTGTGCTGCAGTTTCCCGTCCATGTCGAACCGGCGCACCTCGAAGTTTTCGACCCAGTAATCGGGATCGTGCCGTTGCGGGCCGCGCGGCTTGTCGCCCTCGATCACCCGATTGAGCCAGAAGGTCAGGGCCGCGAGCAGCACCAGCATGGCCAGCGGGAACAGCGAGGCGCCGCGGTTCTTCAAGCGAGATACTCCGCCATGGCGTCGTCCCACTTGCCCCGGGCGCGCAGGATCAGGTCGCACACTTCGCGTACGGCGCCGCTGCCGCCTTTCTTGCCGGCCACGTAATCGACGCGGCCGAGTACCTCCTCGTGGGCATCGGCCACCGCGGCGGAAAAGCCGCAGGCGCGCAGCAGCGGCAGGTCGACCACGTCATCGCCCATGTACCCGGCCTGGGCGAAACCAATCGCGCGCCGCGCGAGGAGTTCTCCCATCACGGCGCGCTTGTCGTCGATGCCCATGTGCAACTCCGTGATGCCGAGGTTCGCCGCCCGCAGTTCCAGTGCGGCGGAACTGCGGCCGCTGATGATGGCGACTTCGACGCCACCACGCTGCAGCATCTTCAGGCCATGGCCGTCGAGGCTGGAAAAGGCCTTCATCGCATCGCCCTGGGCGCTGAAATAGAGGGTGCCGTCGGTCAGTACGCCGTCGACGTCGAACCCCATCAGGACCACCTGACCGGCCTTGGTCATGGCGCTGGTCGCCCCGCCGGCCATCAGACCACCTTCGCCCGGAACAGGTCGTGCATGTTCAGCGCGCCGAGCAGGGCGCCTGCGTCGTCAGTCACCAGCAGCTGGTTGATCTTGTTGGCTTCCATCATCTCCACCGCTTCCACCGCCAGTCGGCGCGGGCCTATGCCGCGCGGGTGGCGCGTCATGACCGCCGACACCGGGGTGGCGCGCAGGTCGCCGAGGCGTTCCAGGGCGCGCCGCAGGTCGCCGTCGGTAAAGATGCCGGTGATCTTCCTTCCGGCGTCGAGCACCACGGCCATGCCCATGCCGCCCAGGGTCATCGCCGCCAGCGCCGCCGGCACGGGCGTGTCCTCGGCGAGCGTCGGCACCTCCGATCGCATCACGTCGCCGACATGGGTGAGCAGTTTGCGACCGAGCGCTCCGCCGGGGTGGGAGCGGGCGAAATCATCGGCGCCGAACCCGCGCGCATCGAGCAGGGCGACGGCCAGCGCGTCACCGAGCGCCAGCGCCGCGGTCGTGCTGGCGGTGGGCGCCAGATTCAGCGGGCAGGCTTCCTGATCGACGCGGGCATCGAGGTGGATGTCGGCTTCCTGGGCCAGCGAGGAGGTCTCGTTGCCGGTGATGGCGATCAGCTTGCCGCCAAGGCGCTTGACCAGCGGCACGATGGTCAGCAGTTCGTCGTTCTCACCGGAATTGGAAATCGCGATCAGCACGTCGTCGCGCGTGATCATGCCGAGGTCGCCGTGCACGGCTTCGGCGGCATGGACGAAATAGGCTGGCGTGCCGGTGCTGGCGAAGGTGGCGGCCAGTTTCCTGGCGATGTGGCCCGACTTGCCGATGCCGCTGACCACGACGCGGCCGCGGCTGTCCAGGATCAGCCTGACTGCGGCGCTGAATTCGGGGCCCAGCCGGCGTGCCAGCGCAGCCACCGCGGCGGCCTCGATTTCCAGCACCTGCCGGCCCATGGTGACGGCGCGATCGCCGTCGTTCCTGGTTCCGGCGGTCGGCGGAATGGCTTGGTTCATCTCGGGCTGACGTTTATGATGGAGCCAAATTATAGCAACCGCGTTGCGCGGCCTTTTTCTTCTTTTGCCCCTGCCTGCGACCGCCCGATGACCGAAACACTGCCGCTGATCCTGCTGCTGCTGGCCGCTGCCGTGGTCGTCGTGGCGATCTTCCGCATGCTCGGATTGCCGCCTATCATGGGCTACCTGCTGGTCGGCGCCGGGCTCGGGCCGCATGCCGCGGGCTGGGTGCCCGATACCGAGCAGACGCGGCACCTTGCCGAGTTCGGCGTCGTTTTCCTGATGTTCAGCATCGGTCTGGAATTCTCGCTGTCGCGGCTGTACAGCATGAAGCGCATCGTGTTCGGTCTGGGCGCGGCCCAAGTGCTGGGCAGCGCACTGGTCGCTACCGTGCTGGCGCGCGTGGCGGGCATACCCTGGTTGGCCGGGCTGGCGTTGGGTGGCGCCTTGGCGATGTCGTCGACGGCGATGCTGTCCAAGATGCTGACCGAGCGCGGCGAGCTCGACGCACCGCATGGCCGCGAGGTGATCGGCGTGCTGCTGTTCCAGGACATCGCGGTGGTACCGCTGCTGGTGCTGATCCCGGCCCTGTCGCAGCCGCTCGAGGTGATGGCCGAGGCGCTGCTTTGGGCGGGCATAAAGGCCGCGGTGCTGCTCTCGTTGGTCCTGTTTATCGGCCAGCGCGTGCTTTCCGCATGGTTCTACCTTGTTGCGCGCCGCCGCTCCGCCGAACTCTTCATGCTCAATGTGCTGCTGATCACGCTCGGGCTGGCCTGGCTGACCGAGCTGGCCGGACTGTCGCTGGCACTGGGCGCCTTCACCGCCGGCATGCTGATCGGCGAAACCGAATACCGCTATCAGGTCGAAGAAGACATCAAGCCCTTCCGTGACGTCCTGCTCGGGCTGTTCTTCGTCGCCATCGGCATGCGCCTGAACGTGCTGCAGATCGTCGATCAATGGCTGTTGGTCACCGGCCTGCTGGTCGCGCTGATGACGGTAAAGCTGGTGGTGGTCGGCGTTGCCTCGAGGCTGCTGGGCAGTACGCCGGGCACCGCGCTGCGCAGCGGCCTGTGGCTTTGCGCCGGCGGCGAGTTCGGTTTCGTCATCCTTGCCCGGGGCGAAGATGTCAGCCTGCTGGACGCGGCCACGTTGCAGCCGGTGCTGGCCGCCATGGTGCTGTCGCTGTTGCTGGCGCCGCTGATCGTGCATTTCTCCGAACGCCTGGTGTTCCGTTTCGTGGCGTCGGAATGGCTGTTGCGCTCGATGCAGTTGACGCAACTGGCGGCGCAGTCGCTTTCCTCCGACAAGCACGCCATCATCTGTGGCTACGGCCGCACCGGCCAGCATCTGGCGCGCTTCCTCGAAGCCGAAGGGGTTTCCTTCATGGCGCTCGACCTCGATCCGGAACGCGTGCGCGAAGCCAGCATTGCGGCCGAGGCGGTTTCCTACGGCGATTCTTCGAAGAAGGAAACCCTGCTGGCGGCCGGCCTCTCGCGCGCCAGCGTGGTGATCATCACTTTTGCCGATGTCGATGCCGCGCTGCGCGTGATCCACCGCGTGCGTGAACTGCGGCCGGATGTCGCCATCGTCGCCCGTGCGCCGGAACAGGACGATGGTGAAAAGCTCTACGAGGCGGGCGCCGCCGAAGTCGTGCCGGAAGCCCTGGAATCGAGCGTGATGCTTGCCACCCATGCGCTTGCCTTGTCGGGGATCCCGATGCACAAGGTGATCAAGCGCCTGCGCGAAATGCGCGAGCAGCACTATGCGCTGTTGCGCGGCTTCTTCCATGGCGCCACCGACACCGGCGCGCACCTGGCAGACGCCGACCAGCCGCGCCTCCACGCGGTGACGCTGACGCCAGGCGCCTGGGCCATCGGCCGCGCGGTCGGTACGCTCGACCTGGAAAAAGTCGGCGCTGGCGCCACGGCAATCCGCCGTCGCACGCAGCGCGCGATCAAGCTGGAACCCGCGCTGGAGCTGATCGAAGGCGACGTGGTGGTACTGATCGGCACCGCCGCGGCGGTGACGGCGGGGGAGGAACTGTTGCTGCGCGGGAAATAAAAAAGCCCGCCGAAGCGGGCTTTCAGGATGTGACGCGAGTCCCGATCAGAGACCCATGCAGACCACGTAGGATGTCGCATCATCCGTCAGCAGGGTCGATACAGGCAGGCTGTTGCGTGTAGCGCGGTTCGCCATGGTAAGGACGCGCATGTTGCCGGTTGCTGTCTGGCCGTCGTCGAGCGTGGTATCGAGTTGCTTGGCGTACTTGCCGAGGATGCCTTCGGAGCAGATCAGATAGGTCGGCGAGAACGTAGTCGGGGTTCCCAGGGCCGTAACGGCACCCGTGGTCGCGTCGACCGCGCCGTTCTGGATCAGCGCGCCACCCGTTGCGCCGCCGCCGCTCTCGATGCCGATCAGGCCGCCGTCGGCATTGCGTGGCAGGTAGTTGGCATCCGCGGTGTTCGTCGGTCCCGCGCCGAGACCGGCCAGGCGAGCGTGTTGCCAGAAAGTGAAGGTTTCGTCCGTAATCGCGGTGGCCGTCCATACACCGTTGATCACGCCGTTGCCTTTGGCGCAAATGCCAGCGGCGTCTGGAGTGCAACTCGTACCGGAGGTGCCGAATCTGCCGGCGGCGGCCCCGGTGACTTGAACGTCGTCTCCGGGCAAGGCCTTGAACTTGTCCTGGTAGCCGTAGATCAGAAGCGGAATATTGCGGAAATCTGTGGCGAAGTTCTTGACCTTCGCACTATTGATCAGCTCCTGACCTTTCAGTACGCCGCCCAGCAGCAGGCCGATGATGACCAGCACGATCGCGATTTCGATCAGGGTAAAGCCGGATTGTTTGTTGTTCATGATCGTCTCCCCTATGGGGTGGTTGTTGATGCCCAAACACAAGCATAGTCCATGCCAGACTATTTAATTTATAATAATCAAATGGAAAGGTGATTCGCTTAAACAAAGTCCGAATCACATCTGTCGATTATTGGACAGGTTCGTCAGCTATTTGGCAGACCGATGGTCATCGTGGTGGCTAGAATCGGCCTATCCTTCGCGCTTTCTGCCTTTCAGATCCGGCATTTTCCGTGGCGATCCTTCCCGTTCCAGAAACGCTTTCCGCGCGATTGATCGCGGTGCGCCGCGGCTTGTTGCTGGCCTTGCTGGCGGCCCTGTACCTCGTCTTGTGGCAGGGTCCCCACAGTCTTCTGGGGCGCACCCTGTTCATCGCCCATCTGGGGCTGTTCATGCTCTGGCAACCCTTCGTGCAGACAGAACGGCGGCTTTCGCCGACGTCCCTGATGGCGGTCGTCGCCGCGGCCTTGCTGGCCGGTGCCTACCTGAAGGGCTGGATGATCGTGCTCTGGATCATGATGCTGGCCGGCGTCATCGGCGGCAAGGTTCTGCTTTATGGAAGCCGGGCATCACGCCTGTTTTACCTGTTCGCACTGGCCTTCCTCCTGCTCGCATTGATGATCATGGCGGCGCCGATGGCGGTGCCCATCGCCAAGCCGCCGGCGGAAGTCCTCTGGCTGGGCTTCACCGGGCTGCCCCTGGTGCTGATGCTGATGGCGCTGCTGCCGCCGGGGCAGGAGGTGGAAAAAGCGCGCGAAGTCGTCGATTTTGTTTCCAGCCTTTTCGTATTCCTGTTGCTTACCGTGCTGATGCTCGGCAGCCTGGCGGCCATGTTGCTGCTGGGCAGCGGCTATATCGAGGCAATGCTGCAGACTTTGCTGGTGACCGGCCTGACACTCCTGTTGCTGGGCCTGGTATCGAATCCGCGTACCGGATTCACCGGCATCGGCAGCGTGATCTCCCGCTACATGATGTCGATTGGCCTGCCCATGGAACAGTGGTTGCAGGCCCTGTCCAATCTGGCCCTGCGCGAAGAGGATCCGCAAGCCTTCCTCGAACAGGCCTGCGTGGAAATTGCGCAGCGCCTGCCCTGGGTTCGCGGTGGCGAGTGGATCACCGGCAGGAGCAGCGGCAGTTTCGGCACCCTGGAAGGCCGCCGCTCCGAGTTCAGCCATGGCGGCATGGTGCTCGTGTTCTATACGTTGCACTCCCCCTCGCCGACGCTGATCTGGCATTACAACCTGCTGGCGCAGTTGCTGGCGCAGTTCCACGCCGACAAGCAGCGTGCCCTCGAGCTCAAGCAACTGTCCTATTTGCAGGCTATCCATGAAACCGGGGCGCGGCTCACCCACGACGTGAAAAACCTTCTGCAGTCCCTCAATGCACTGTGTTCGGCCGGCGTCGAGCCGGGCGCCGAGTCGTCGCAGGAGTACCAATCGCTGTTGCGGCGGCAACTGCCGGCGATCACCGAACGTCTGGCCGAAACCCTGGTCAAGCTCAACGCGCCGCAGGACATCGCATCGGCGCGCTGGGTGGGCGCCGCCGACTGGTGGCGTGAGCTCAGTCAGCGCATGGCGGCGCTGCAATGGATCGAGTTCCGCGCCGCGACGCCGCTGACAGGCGATCTGCCGGCCGAAGTGTTTTCCGGCGTGGCCGATAACCTGATTCGCAACGCCGCGGAAAAGCACCTGCGCGAGCCGTCGCTGCGTGTCGAGATCGAACTGTCGATGACCGTTGTCGGCTTCCAGTTGATGGCCTGCGATAACGGCTCGGCGATGCCGGAGGAGGTGGCATCCAGCCTGTTCCTGGGCCCGGTGACATCGGCCAGTGGTTACGGGATCGGGCTATACCAGGCGGCGCGCTATGCCCAGGTTGCCGGTTACCGACTGGAACTTGCGTGCAACCGTGCCGGGCGCGTCTGCTTCCGCCTTGCGGTAGCCTGACCAGGATGATGTCGGGCTTGCCCGGCGCGGCAATTCCTCAAGCCCACGGGGCGCTGTCTTCGGCAACTGCTCCCTTGCGGCCGACCAGGCGATAGACGGTCATGTTGCCCTTGCCCTTGAGGTAGATGGTCTGCGGCTCGTGGAAATCGAAACTCGATGCGAGGCGGTGGTAGGTCATGGTGTCGCACTGAATCATTCCTGGCACGCCTTCCGACGTTATGCGGCTGGCAATGTTGACGGTATCCCCCCAGAGGTCGTAGATGAATTTCTTCTTGCCCAGCACGCCTGCAACGATGGGTCCGGTGCCGATTCCGATACGCACTTCGAGATGGGATGAGTTGATGGCGAAGTCCCGACGCAGCAGGTCGCGCATAGCCAGGGCCATGTCGGCGATTGCCGCCGAATAATTGGTGACGTTGTCATCGAGTCCGCCGGCGACCATGTAGGCATCGCCGATGGTCTTGATCTTTTCCAGGCCGTATTGTTCCGCCAGTTCGTCGAAGGCCGAGAAGATGCGGTTGAGCATGGCGAACACTTGGGATGGCGACATGTTGGCCGCCACCTGGGTGAAGTTGACGATGTCCGCGAACATCACGGTGACGTCGGCGAAGCCGTCGGCGATGGTCTTGTCAGACGTTTTCAGGCGATCAGCGATGGACCCGGGCAGGATGTTGAGCAAAAGCTTTTCCGAGCGCTCCTGCTCGATCTGGATCTGCTTGTGGGCCAGTTCCAGGCTGTCGAGCGTCTTCCGCCGCTCGGCGATCGAACGGCGCAGCAGCAGGTAGATGATGGTCGAGATCGCGATGAAGTTGAGCGCGAAGAACACGATCGTGGTGCGCACCGGGACGTTGCTCTTCTTGCCGAACACCGTATCGGCCAGGTACCAGTCGGCGGCGCCCGAAAGCGCGGTGAGCACGACCCAGGCGATGAACCAGCCGACGGATTGGCGCACGCCGATGCAGAGGAGGGCGCCGATGGGGCCAAGCAAGGCCCACAGCAGCACGCCGCTGGTCGAAATGATGGTGCCGCTCCACTGCGCGACGAAGGGCAGGAAAAGGAACAGGCCCAGTTGGGTGACGCGGAAGAAGTCGAAATTGCGCGTGCGGATGAACAGCAGCATGTTGCCGGCCAGCAGCAGTTGGAAAACCAACGGTGCGGTGGTCGAGAACTGCGGCCCGAGCGTCAGGTAGATTGCCACCCAGATCATGATGGCGACACTGGCGAAGCCGGTGGCCAGCATCAGCAACGATTTGTTGAGCCTCAGCTCTTCGCTGTCACCGGGTTCGATGCCGGCGTTCTGCAGTCTTGCCAGAAAGCGCTGTGGAGTTGAGCCTGTTTCGTAAGTGATCATGTTCTGGGATACCGTTTCCCCATGCAATGCGGGCGACATAAAACGACTTCGGGCTGGGGCGGCGGCGGCGAATCGGTTCGCATGGCGGAAGTGTCGCGGAATCGGGCGAATTGGTCAAGAATCATGCTTGGTGTTCCACTTTGCGGATGATCGCGCCCGGGCATTTCTTGCCGGTTCGGCGATTTTGGTGTTGAATGCGGCCCTCATGGCCGAATCGAAGAAATACGACGTGACGGTTGCCGTCGCGACCCACTATATTGCGGAGCAGTCCGATCCGGCGATAAACCGGCACGTGTTCGCCTACACGGTGACCATCACCAATACCGGAAACGTTCCGGCTCAGTTGATCTCGCGCCACTGGATCATCACCGATGCCGAGGGCCACGTGCAGGAAGTGCGCGGACTTGGCGTCGTCGGCCACCAGCCCTTGCTGGCACCCGGCCAGAGCTTCGAGTACACCAGTGGTTGCCAACTCGCCACCCCGGTCGGGACGATGAAGGGCAGCTACCAGATGACGGCCGAGGATGGTATCCAGTTCGACGCGCGGATTGCCGAGTTCGTCTTGTCGATGCCGCGCGTCCTGCACTGAGCCAGGTTCCTCGCCGGCTGCCGCGCGTCGCTATTTCCTGACCGTTAGCAGTATCACGCGTCGCGCCGGCTTCCGCGCCGCGCCGGTAGCGATGATCCGCCTTCCTTCCCGCACCCGCCACCATAGCCGCCAGCCGAGCAGGATGGCCAGCAGTAGTGCGCAGGCTACCGGTTTGGCGACTTCGGCCTTGACCATCCAGGAATAATGCAGCACCGCGAGCAGGCCGACAAGGTACACACTGCGATGCAGTTTCTGCCAACGCCGGCCGCCCAGTTTGCGCAGGGCAAGGTCATTCGAGGTGATGGCCAGTGGCAGCAGCAGCGCGAATCCGAGCATGCCGGCGACCATGAACGGACGTTTGACTACATCCGCGATGATTGCCAGCCAGTCAAATTGCTGATCGAGGCCGAGATAGGAGGCCATGTGTGCGGATGCATAGAAGAATGCGTAAAGCCCGATCATGCGGCGCAGGCGCGCCAGCCACGCCCAGGCCGTGTGCTTGCGCAATGGCGTTAGCGTCAGCGTGAGCAGCAGGAAGGCCAGCGCCCAGCCGCCGAGACCGCGAGTCAGGGCGTCGATCGGGTCTTCCCCGAGGGTATCGGTCCAGGCGCCCCGGAGATAATATGCGAGCGGCAGCAGGCAGACGAGAAACAGCGGTGCCTTGATCTGGGCAGGGTTCACGGCTGCTTCTCCCATGCCATGCCCATATGCGACGCCACGGCCAACCCGCGTCTATTTCCGTAGGATTTTGGATTCATGCAGTTGACCTGACGGCGTTCTGGCCGTTAGAATATCCCGAGTTATTTACTCAACTATTATTGGAACACACAATGGACATCAAGGAAAAAATTCACCAGACCGTGACGGGCAATCCCGTTGTTTTGTACATGAAGGGAACCCAGCAGTTTCCGCAGTGCGGCTTCTCGGCGCGCGCGGTGCAGATACTCAACGCCTGCGGTGTAAAGAACTTCGTCAGTGTCGACGTGCTGGCTGATCCCGACGTGCGTCAGGGCGTCAAGGATTACGCCAACTGGCCGACCGTGCCGCAACTCTACATCAACGGCGAATTCGTCGGCGGCAGCGACATCATGACCGAGATGTACCAGTCGGGCGAACTGCAGAAACAACTGGAACCCGTGGTCAAGTCCGCCTGACGCACCCCCGTGGTCAGCGCCGCAGGTCGGCCAGCAGGCGTTCGATCATGCGCTGCGCCTGCCCGAGGTAGGCACCACCGAACAGGTTGAAGTGGTTGAGGATGTGGTAGAGGTTGTACAGCGGTTTGCGTGTTTCGTAACCGCGATCCAGCGGCCAAGCGCTGCGGTAAGCAACGTGGAAGCTTTCGGGGAAACCGCCGAAGAGTTCCGCCATGGCGAGGTCGGTTTCGCGGTCGCCCCAATAGCAGGCGGGATCAAATATCAGGGGACGGCCGCAGCGGTCTTGCGCGGCGTTGCCCGACCACAAGTCCCCATGCACAAGGCTTGGCAACGGGCGATAGTCGATGAACAGGCCACCGAGGCAGTCGACAACGCCGAGCCCCATGGCCACGAGCTTCGGGTCCATCCCGTTTTGTCGGGCCAGTGCAAGCTGAGGCCGCAATCGGTGTTCGCCGAAGAAGTGCGGCCAGTCCGTGTGCAGGGTATTGCGCTGGAAGGTGGCGCCGATGAAGTTATCTTCGGTCCAGCCGAAGGCGGGGCCCTGGACGCGATGCAATGCCGCCAGCGCGCTGCCCAGCCGAGCGCCGCCCTGGTTGTTCAGCGCTTCCAGGTCGAGATGTTCGAGCACCAGAAAGGATAGTGCCGCGACGTCACCCATCGCCACAAAAGTCGGCGCCGGTACCACGGCGGCTTCCGCCAGTGCGCGCAACCCGGATGCTTCGGCGGCAAACATCGCGGCCGCGGCGGTGTCGCCGGTCTTCACGAAATATCGGCGTTCACCATCATCAACGCGCCAGGCGCGATGAATCGAGCCGCCAGCGACGGAACGGATCGAACGGGGGCTGAAGGGAATTCCCGTGTGTGCCGCGATGGCTGCGGCAATGGGCCCGAAATCGGGTGTCAAAGCGCCGCGAGTCTGGCGTTGGCGTCGGCCAGGCGCCCCGCGATGACGTCGAGGAAGCCCTGGTAGAAGTGCATCCGGCAGGCGTCGGAGGCGTGCTGCAGTGCCTGCGCGGAAACCGTGACTACCTTGGTGGCGGTCTGCGCCACGACGTCGGCCCCACGTGTGTGTTCGCCGCGACGGATGATGGCCATCTCGCCAAAGCACTCTCCGGCCGCCAGCGTTCCAAGGGTATGGCCGCACTTGGAAACGGCCAATTCCCCCTCGAGCAGGAATGCGAAGAAATCCCCGCGTTCGCCATCGCGCATGATCACGGTGCCGGCGGCCACTTCGTCCCACCGCGAGAAGCGCACCACTTCCCAAAGATTGACGTCGGTGAATTCGCGGAAGAACGCCAGCCCGCGGAGGCTCTCGAACTTCTCGCTGTCCGGGAAGGCCTGCCGCTGGGATACCAGCAGCTTGTTGCGGAAGGACTGCGCCAGGTCATGGGAGAACTCTTCCCAGCTCTGGTAGCGCGCCTCGATGTCCTTCTGCATGGCGCGCGCGACCACGGCATCGAGGCTGGTCGGCATGTCGGTGCGAAAGGTCGACGGCGGCGGCGGATCGGTATTGCAGATCTGGTAGATCATCCCGTAGTTCGAGGTCGACTGGAACGGCAGGCGCGCGGTCAGCAACTGGTACATCACCACGCCCAGCGAGTAAATGTCGGTCTGGTGGTTCAGCGGCATGTCGCGCACCTGCTGCGGCGACATGTAGGCCGGGGAGCCGACGCCAGACACCTGGGTGCGGCTTTGCTCCCCGGTGCTCATCATCGCCGCGCCGAAGTCCGATATCTTGATATCGCCGCTGGCATGCTCGCGGCTGTCGCCCGGATCGACGAGCAGGATGTTTGCCGGCTTGATGTCGCGGTGGGTGATGCCGGCGCGGAAGGCATAATCGAGTGCCCGCGTGCACTTGAAGATCATCTCGACCAGTCGATCCACGGGCAGCAGGCTGCTCGGCGTGCAGAAAGCCTCCAGCGTGCCGCCCTTGACGTATTCCATGACGATGTAGCTTTGTTCCTCGGCCACCACGGCGTCGTAAATCTGCACGATGTGCGGATGGTTCAATTTGCCGGCAAGGGATGCCTCGGTCATCAGAAGGTTGCGGTAGAGCTTGCCGCGTTCCTTGTCGCGCAAGACTTCCGGGAAGATGGCCTTGACCGCGACCTCGCGCTTGGCGAAGGGGTCGTAGCCGAGGTAGACGATGGAGGTGGCGCCTTGCCCAAGTTGGCGGTGAATCTCGTACTTGCCTATCCGATGGGGTATGGCCATCGGTCAAAGTCGTGCGCGCGATCGCGCTATCGCGGCGCGCACCTGTGCTGGCGCGGTGCCGCCAAGATGGTCGCGCGCGGCCAGCGATCCGGCGACGGTCAGCACCGCGAAGGCATCGTCCGCCACCAGCGGCGAGAACGCGCGCAGCTCGTCCAGAGTCAGGTCCGGCAGGTCGCAACCGCGTGCTTCGCAGGTGCGCACGGCGCGGGCGACCACTTCGTGCGCGTCGCGAAAGGGCAGGCCCTTCTTCACCAGATAGTCGGCGAGGTCGGTCGCCGTGGCGTAGCCCTGGCGCAGGGCGGCCGCCATGGCATCGGGCTTGACGCGAATGCCAGGCACCAGGTCGGCAAAGATGCGCAGGGTGTCGATCAGGGTATCGGCCGTGTCGAACAGCGGCTCCTTGTCTTCCTGGTTGTCCTTGTTGTAGGCCAGGGGCTGGCCCTTCATCAACGTCAGCAAGCCCATCAGGTGGCCGAAGACGCGGCCGGTCTTGCCACGCGCGAGTTCAGGCACGTCGGGATTCTTCTTCTGCGGCATGATCGAAGAACCGGTACAGAACCGGTCCGCGAGGTCGATGAAGCCGACGCGCGGACTCATCCAGAGCACCAACTCTTCGGAAAAGCGCGACATGTGCATCATCGACACCGAGGCGGCGGCACAGAATTCGATCGCAAAGTCCCGATCGGAAACCGCGTCCAGGGAATTCTCGCAAACGCCTTCGAAGCCAAGTTCGCGCGCCACCGATTCGCGGTCGATGGGGAAGGTGGTGCCGGCCAGGGCGGCGGCGCCCAGAGGGAGCTGGTTGGTGCGGCGCCGACAGTCGGCAAAGCGCTCGCGATCACGGCGCAGCATTTCGAAATAGGCCAGCAGGTGGTGGCCGAAGCTGACCGGCTGCGCCACCTGGAGATGCGTGAAACCGGGCATCGGGGTCTCGGCATGGGTTTCGGCCGCTGTGAGCAAGGCGACCTGGAGGTTGCGCAGCAGGATGTCGATATCGTCGATCGTATCGCGCAGCCACAGCCGGATGTCGGTGGCTACCTGGTCGTTGCGCGAGCGGCCGGTATGCAGGCGCTTGCCGGCATCGCCGACAAGTGCCGTAAGGCGCTTCTCGATGTTCAGGTGCACATCCTCGTCATCGAGGTTCCAGTTGAAATTGCCGGCCTCGACTTCGTCGGTTATCGTCGCCATGCCTTGTTCGATCGCGGCCAGGTCTCTGGCGGCGATGATGCCCTGGCGCGCCAGCATGCGCGCATGCGCCAGCGAGGCCCGGATATCCTGCCGCCACATGCGACGGTCGAAAAACACTGATGCCGTGTAGCGCTTGACCAGATCGGAAACGGGTTCGGAAAACCGCCCGGACCAGGCGGCCTGGGGAATGGGGGAGGCGGGAGGTTTCGGCTGGCTCATGATGGGAATGCGATTGCGGCTGGCAAGCGGTGCAGTTGAACGTTATTTCCTCGGCGCCAGCACCGGGTCAGCCGGCATCCGGTGTCGGGACGGAAATCAAAACCACCGGAAAATCATAGGAGAAAGTTGATCTGTTCAAGCCCGAAGTATAAGGGGAAACCCCCTGTCATCCTGCCTGCAGGGCTTCCGTTGACGCCGACCGATGTGCCGCCTAACATCGCGCTTTCGCTTCAGCTTCCTACATCCGCCGTGGACTTTTCCAGCCTGTACGCCCCCATTGACGCCGACATGCGTGCAGTCGACGCCGTGGTTCGAGTTCGTTTGCATTCCGACGTGGCGCTGGTGCGTCAGGTCGCCGAATACATCGTTTCCGCCGGTGGCAAGCGCATGCGCCCCGCGCTTGTCCTGCTGGCGGCCGGTGCCTGCGGCTATTCCGGCACCCGCCATCATGAACTGGCGGCCGTGGTCGAGTTCATCCACACCGCAACCTTGCTGCACGATGACGTCGTCGACGAATCCTCGCTGCGTCGAGGCCGCGATACCGCCAATGCAGTATTCGGCAATCCCGCCAGTGTGCTGGTCGGCGATTTCCTGTATTCCCGCGCGTTCCAGATCATGGTCGGGGTCGGCAGCATGCGGGTGATGCAGGTGTTGGCCGATGCGACCAACACGATCGCCGAAGGCGAGGTGTTGCAACTGATGAACTGCCGCAATGCCGACATCGAAATCGGCGCCTACCTGCAGGTGATTCGCTACAAGACTGCCAAGCTGTTCGAGGCCGCCGGTCGTCTCGGCGCAATCCTCGGCGAAGCCAGTGATGGCGTCGAACAGGCACTGGCAGCCTACGGCACGCACATCGGTACTGCATTCCAGCTGATCGATGACGTGCTCGATTACTCCGGGCAGGAAGCGGAAACCGGCAAGCACCTGGGCGACGACCTGGCCGAGGGCAAGCCGACGCTGCCGCTGATTCATGTCATTCAGCATGGCAATCCGGAGCAGGCCGCCTTGGTCCGGGACGCGATCGAGAACGCCAGCGGCGAGAATTTCGTGGCGGTGCTTGCGGCAGTGCGCGCCAGCGGCGCGCTGGCCGCGGCCCACACTCATGGAGTGGCGGAAGCCGGACTTGCAAAAGCGGCTCTTGCCGCATTGCCGGATTCAAAGTTCAGGGAAACGCTGCTACAATTGGCGGACTTCGCGGTACAAAGAAGGTTTTGATCGCCGCAAGGTTCGCAAGGATGACTCTCGGGCAGCAGCGTTCCGCCCGATCCCGCATGTCATGCCGTGCCACCCAATACCATCGGGGCGTAGCTCAGCCTGGTAGAGTACTGCGTTCGGGACGCAGGAGTCGGAGGTTCGAATCCTCTCGCCCCGACCACTATTTACAAGGGTTTCTACATCAGCCCTTGCCCTCTTTCCCGCTCGACGTAACCGGAACGTAACCGGTCCAACACGCCGACCGCGGATTTCAGCCTCTCCGGTGCAAGGTGCGCATAGCGTTCGGTCATCTCAATACTCGAGTGGCCGAGCACGTCGCGTACTTCCATCATCGAAGCCCCTTGCTGCACCATCCAGGACGCGCAGGTATGTCGGAGATCATGAACCCTGAATTGCTCGATCCCGGCCCGCCTGCAGGCGCTCTGGAAACCCTTCTGCATGAACTTCACGCGTTCGCCGTCCTGGTGGGCGAACACCCACGGAGACGCCGGACAAAATTGCGCCCGGAAACGAGCACGACCCAACATTGCCTTTCGCGCTTCCTCGTTTAGCGGTACTACTCGCCGCTTACCGCTTTTCGTGTGATGGCCTTCGAGGTATATCAATCCCTCTCGAAGATCGACACGATCCCACGATAGTTCCAGCAGCTCGCCTTTGCGACATCCAGTATTCAGAGCCGCTCGAATGAAATCCGCCAGATGTGGCGATTTCCTGTCCTGCTCCGCTTCCGAAATCAGCGCATCAGCCTCGGCACGACTGATCCAACGCAAACGGCCTTCCGGCTGACGCAACGACATTCCTGAACAAGGATTGCCGATGTTCCAGTCCCAACGCTTCCTGGCGTAGTTGATTGCTGCTGACAACATATCCAATTCACGATTGATGGTTGCCGGGCCTACTTTCGCCCGCTTCCGCATTTCGATGTACCCGGAAATGTCGGCGCGATTAAGACGCTCCAACACCTTTCCAGTGAAATACGGTTGCAGGCGCTTCACTGCAAAAGCCGTTCGCTCAGGACTTCGGACTTCGTCGTTCGTGGCTTCGAGATACCGAACCATCAACTCGTCGAAAGTGTGTTCAGGCTGGATGCCCCACTTCCGCTGCTGATGGACTTCAAGACGCCGCTTTGCTTCGAAGGCTTCCGCTTCCTTGCGGTCAGCTGTTCCAGTAGTTTCGTAAGCTGTTTTGCCGTTTGCGTCGGTGTATTTGATCCACCAATACGGCGAATCTTTACGTCGGTATGCCATGTGCTGGACTCCTCACACGCAACCGACTCCGCGCGTGTCAGATTGTCCGCTTCTTGTGCCACAACGACAACAGACTTCGACACGCCGACCGGAGTTTCGCACGCGAAACCGTATCCGCCGACAGCAGTGCGCTGCACATAGGCGCGGATCGAGCTGGCCGGTATCCGCAGCAATCTCAGACCGACTCGACACGAGGCCAGTTCGCCGCGTTCGATCAACCGGCGAACCGTACTCTTGGACACACCGCCGAGGCATTTGCCGGCTTCTTCGAGGGTCAGCAATAGCGGATATTCTTCGGTCGGCACAGTCACGCTGGCCACCTAATCCCCGCGTCCCTTAGGATCGTCCGAGGCATCGCGCATGATTTCTTGCCCGCGCTCATGTCTGACCACGTATTCCCCAAGTACAACCGCCGCCATCGTCGAAGGTGTCAATCCATAGACCGCAGCCGCTCGAACGAAACGCTGCATCATGTCCGGTTCAAGGCGAACCCTGATCGACTCTGTTCGTTTTCCTGCTTGCTCAGCTCGTGACATATAGCCCTCTTTAAGTGTCTATTAAGTGCCTATAGTGTCACTCTTTGGTGTACTCATGTCAAGCCACTGCTTTTCATTCGCCAGAAACCGCCGATATCGTGACAACGCCGCTTGATTTCGCGGATTGGTCAGGATTCGGCATACCAGGTGCACCTCGATGTAGGACACGCCCAGGGAGAGCAGCCGCTTTTTCTCTGTTGCGATTCGACGCCACGCCCTTCGCCGGCAAGCGTTGTCATGCTGACGACACCACCGCTTCATGAAGTAGAGATTTGCCAACCTCCCGGCCCAAGGCGGTAGCACCCAATCACCGCAACCATCAGGACTGGTGAACATCCTGTCCGAGGCTAAGATTCTCGACCGATTGCCAAGGCTTTGGCGCAGTGACCGACTCGAACGACCGGCGATCGAAATAAACGCCCTCGTCAGACAACTGCTGCGCGATTACCAGCGCCGTTTCAGACTTAAGTAACCGGGGTTGCCCTGACTTCTCCGCCTTAAGGTAGTGGTAAGGAACCTCACGATCCCCCCGGGGGGAAACTGAAAGAACCCATCGACCATGATGCGCCCAACACCTGACCGCCCATTGCCAACGCCCAATCTTCATGAAGGCGCGCATCTGATTAAGCCTTAATCCAGTAGCCATTTTCCGCTTCATTTACCCTCCCGCAATCTTCCGCAATAAGCACTGTTTGCGAAACCAATCACCGCAAAAACTGCGATTTGCGCGCAAACGAGCCGATTTGCCGGTTCTGCAGAAACATCGCAAATCCTTGTAAAGCCTTGCAGCGCAAGCGCTCACAGAGAAAAGAAAGCATAGAATTATCAAAATGAGAATCTCCGGCGTAAGTGTTACTAAGCCGAAACGAAATTCCGATCCGGCCACAGGTTCGATTTCCGTGACATTTCAGGGCCGCAGCAACCGTCCGAGAGGCGCAGCCGGACGCCTCGGCTGCCGCCCCTTGCGGGGCTGGCAGCCGAGCGACGCGCCTGCATTTCCTCGTGCCGATCAGCGCTACTGACACCGCCGCTAGCAAGCGATCCGCAACCGACTCCGGCAAATCCTCGGCATGCGAATCCGCGCCTCTGTCGGCATGGGATTGGGGGAAGAGAGAATTCCCCCCAATCCCACCCCTAGAGCGTTCCCTGCGGGGCTGGAGGCCGTACAAGGGCCTTTCGCGGCATAAACGGTTCCCCCCGCTACGCGGGTCCCCCCATTTATTCCACGGTGCCCTTGACGGAATAGCGGCCTTACTGGCATTGACGGCTAGCCCCCCCCGATTCCCTGCCGTGCGATCGCCGCGCCGACGCGGGACCCTGGCGAAGCGTGTCGTCGGCGCTGCGCGCCGCCACACGCTTCGCCATCCCGCATCATTCCTGGGCGCTACGCGCCCAGGCACTGCGTGCCGGCGACCGCACTGATCGAGGATTTCAACGATCACAACGTTTGAATTCCAGTTCGGTGATGCTCGCCGCCAGGTGACCGACCCACCGGAAACTCGGGTACTTGATTACAAGCGCCATCGTCGGCCCTAGGACGAACACAAGGGACAAGTACCACCACCAGAAATAAGTAAAGCCCTTTCGCCGCCTCAACTCCTCGAAGTTGGGATCCCAAGGCAGTCTCATGGCTCTACTCCACCCGCCGCCACATTGGCCAGCCCTACCTCGAGCTCGAAGCCTCGAACGGCCCGACTCAAAGCTAACGAGGTCAAATGCGACACCGGGATATTCATACGCTCTGCGACTTTTTGCAGCCGCACCTTCAATCCCGAATCTACCGAAATATGCATGCTCGACTTGCGCCGCTGCGCTTTGTTCTGCGTAACCATTTCGTAACTGCCTCCTGATGAATTGCCCGAATTTCTGCGACTTCTTGAGAACCCGGCGCGGTGCCGGCTACGTGAAACTGTTGAAAAATCGATGTTCTCGCCAAGCCTAAAAAATTCGGGACGCAGGAGTCGGAGGTTCGAATCCTCTCGCCCCGACCAGATCCTTGAAGTGCTGCAGGCCATGCAGGCCGGTTTTCCGCGACTTTTCTTGCCCGGTCGATTCTCTTGTTCCGGGCATGTTGCCGGGCATATTTCCTTGAATGATCGAACCTCATGGTTTAATCTGAAAATGTTGCGTCATAACGACGTCCCGTCAGGAGAGAATCACAATGAAGTCATTGCATTCAGCAAGGAAACTCAGCTTTTCGATCCTCCTGCTCGCGCTTGCAGGTGCGGTTTTCGCGGCCGAGTCAGGGTCCATCGACAAATTGTCTGGCGAGGTCACGATAACGGGGACAGACAAGCAATCGCGCAAGGCCGGGCCGAACGAAAGAATCCAGTCGGGCGATACGGTGGCCACCCAGGCCAAGAGCGAAGTTGTTCTGAAACTCGCCGATGATTCGGTCGTCGCATTGCGACCGAACACACAATTCAAGCTGGATGACTTCAAGTACGAAAAGAAGTCGACGGACACCGCGCAGTTTTCCCTGCTCAGGGGCGCCGCCCGCTTCCTGACGGGCCTGATCGGCAAGACGTCACGCGATCGCGTCCAGGTGACTGCAGCCACTGCCACGGTGGGTATTCGGGGCACGGATTTCGAAGTTGCCATCGTCGCCGAGGACACCCCGGACGCCCGCGCCGGCGTTTACGACTATGTCCACGACGGCGCCACCAACATCAAGCTGGCGGCGGGTCCCGCGCTGGACGTGAAGAAGGAACAGACGGCATTTGCGCCCGACAAGCCGAAGCCCGGCGAGGCGCCCCTGTACATCCTCGATTCGACCCCGGTATTCCTGCAACAGGGTGGCGGATTCGATTCGCTGATGCAGTCCCTGACGATGCAGCCGGTAAACGTGATCCACCAGATGCCCTCGTTCCGCTGAACCGTTTTCTAACTCCCGGCTATCTTGTGAGGCAGGACTGGACTCGCAACTCCTTCCAGTCCTCCTTCCAGCAGCATTGGTGGTCGTAGTCCTCCTTGTCAACCACCCGTGCGCCCGGAACCTGCGTCAAAAAGCGGCGGCTAGTTGCCGGCGGCACCAGGGTATCTTTGCGGCCGCGGAAATGTGTCTGCCTTAGCGGCCCGAGTTTTTTCGCATGGTCGGCCGGATTCAGTGAATAGCTCAGTCGCGAAACCCCGATTGCCGAGGTCCATGCATCGGTGTCCATCGGGGCGGCGATCGTAACGAGGCAATTGATGTCGTCGCGCCGCGCGGCGACCAAGGCTGCCATCGCACCGCCACCAGAGTATCCAACGAGGTTGATCGAGGACGCTTGCGCACGCCTCTTCATTGCGCTCAATGCGGCGTTCGTAGCCTTTACCGCGTCCTCGCTGAAGCGGCCGAGCATCCACAAGGCCGGATCGCATTGGGCCAGCGCACTCGGCGTGAGGTACTGGCACGGACGACCAAGGTAAGCCACGGCACCGCCGGGGTCGGCGGCCGCCATCTGCAGCACCATCGGTTTGTGTGGAGTCGGATCGAATGGCGGCTCATCCGGCACTCGCCAGGGGGCGCCGTCGCTTTCTATGTAGACCGTAAGCGTCTGAACCACGCCGGGTGGGGATTTGAGCCTGAAGAAGCCCTTCAGCCGCGTGTCCGGAAGATCGACCGATGAGAATCCGGCATCGGTGGCAATGGCAAAGGCGTGTTCGGCGGGTGCCTGAAGCAGGGCGCAAGCCCCCAGAAACAAAACTGCCGAACCGGGAATGACCCAATTCGGCAGTTTCATTTGAGGCGTTACGTCGGCGCTGAACTGCCGACCGTTCAAACTTGCTTAGAAGCGTGCGCCCAGGTTCAGCATGATCTGGTTGTTCTTGATCTGGCTGCGGTTGAGCTCCGACGAGTACTGCAGGCCGCCGTAGAAGCCGCTCGGGACGCTGAACTTCAAGCCAAGCACGGCCTGGAAGGCATCACGGTCATTGGCGGCACCCGCCTGGCTCGGCGCGCTGACGTCATAGATGTAATTCAGGCCCGCATAGGGGACGAACACACCGGCGTTATAGGCCGCCTGACCACCAAAGCGCAGTTGCGACAGGCTGACGCTGGCATCCGGCACGAAAGTACCGTTGGACATCGTGTAGGCGCCCAGCTTGTCCCTGACCGCGAGGTAGGAACCGCGCCCGGTGAGCATCCACTTGTTGTCGTTGCCCGCCATCTGGCGATACGACATACCCAAGCTGGCAGTACGGCGATTGTCCGTCATGCGACCCGTAATACCGGTGACTTCCGTATCAACCGTGGTCTTGCCCCAGCCAACCGACATGTCAGCCGACCAGTTCTTGTTTAGCGGGATGCCGACATACGGCGAGTAGGTGGTTCCCTTGCCGGTCAGCTTGCCACCGACGAAGTTCAGGTTGATGTCGGACTTGTCGGCAGCAATGGCCATACCGGCCACGATATTGTTCCTGAAGGTGTAGTCGACACCGATCAGGCCAACACGGACTTTGCCGCTGGATTGCAGGGGAGCGTAATCGTAGGACACAGTATTCTGCGAAGCGGCAAACCACGCGTTCCATGCCTTGCCACCTGGGGCTGCAGCCGCACCGGTCCCGCCCTGTCCTGGAAGTGCCAAACGGGTAACACCGGCGGGGAGTGCCGATTGGGCGCCGCCAAAACCGCCACCCGCAGCCGCGCTGCCAGCAATCGCGCCAACCGTGCTACCGATGGTTGCCGCCGTCGCGGCGCCGGTTGTCGTCAGAAGGCCGGCAACCAGGCCGGGATTGTTGCTGGGTTGAGCTGCCGCTGCCGCTGCCGCCTGGGTCGAGGAAGCAGTGGCAGATGCAATGCCGCTTGCACCGACCAGCCCAAGGGCGATGAGTGTTTTGATTGAAACGCTGGTTGAAATCCGCATGGCTCGATTGCCCCCTTATTGCTTTCGATTTAATACCTTGCCATATGGCAGGGTTACTAGCTACCAATATTATCAGATTTGCCGCCAGCGTGTCCGCAATGAATATGCAGAAGCTATTTTTGTTGTATCCCGACAACAGCCAGCAGGCGTTGAATTCCGTTTTCGTCGAGCCGCTGCCTGGCTCGCTCAATGGTCTCGTTAACGGTATCCATGTCATTGATTTGTTTTGCCATAATCACCCTCTCGGAATACGGCTCGATCTCGTTGGGTATAGCGGCCTCCATGTGGTCAAGCAGGCGAAATGCGCTCCGATTGTCCCCTTCATTGAACCTTAACTGAGCCCAGTTTCGTAGCAGCAATGGCTGGTTGGGGAATATTTCATACGCTCGGGCAAAAAGCTCGTCGGCCTCCAGTGCGGCTTTTCCGCCATCTTCAGGCGCAAATGGTCGAATGGCAGAAAGTGCCCGTATCTGCATCACGTTGGCAACGGCAAGGACGATCCACGGGTCCGCGGGGAACCGGCGCATGGCCTCCCGTGCCTGATCTTCGGCTTGATCCAGCAGGCCGCGAATTTTCGGGAAATTTTCGGCCGAGCTGGAATGCTTGACTTCTTCCATGGCGCGGGCGAGCAAATCGAAGGTTCGCTGCCGCTGGTAGTGACGCTCGTGGGGCATCGCAGCGATTGTTGCCAGCAGGATCCGATCGCTGACATCGGGTTGCTTGTTTGCCGCCCAGTTTCCGACGGTCGATCCGATGTCGGCTTTGAGTGCCGTCAAGGCGAAGAACCCGGCGAGTCCGGCGAGTACGAATGCGGGAAGTGCGACGAACATGGAACGGATGGAAATCTTGGGTTCTGCCGTCATCCGACCCTGCCGCCAGGCCGTCACCGCCGCGGCGACGGAAATCAGGAGGATGAACAGGCCGCCGACGCCAGCGATACCGGTGAGTCGGGCGACATTTTGCGGATCGACAAGCGGCCCGACATTCGGGACCAGTAGCCAATGCAGCATCGCATAGGCGGCCGCGAATCCCGTGACGATCGTGGTCCAGCGCAACACGTGAGCCGGACGGCCACTGTCTGCCGCGCTTCGAATCCATGCGTGGAGCGCGCCGAGTGCCAGCAGCGATCCGATGGGAATCCCGCTCAGCCACCAGCGCTCGGTTTCCTGGGCGCGCATGCTCGCATCCAGGGCGACCGCCGGCAGGAAACTCGCGCAGGCGGCGATGATTGGGAACACCACTGCCCACGATGGGGTGGTCGCGAGCACGGGGCTTTCCTCGCCGGCCGGGTTCGACAAGCCCGATGCCACGGCAAGCACCAGGGCGGCGATTCCGAACGAAATCAATCGGCTGGTCAGGGTCGGAATATTCACCTGGACGTCGATCCAGAACACCAGTAGCGACGAGGTGAGCGCAGCCAGCAGCATCCACAGTTCCGGGCGCGAGCGGAGGCTTTCGGGCAAGCCATTGCGAGAGGCGCGCCAGGCGAAGGCCGCCAATACGAGAAGCCAGCCACCACCGACGCCGATCCCCACGGCGGGTACCATCGTCGATGGCAGGCCAACGAACCGGGCCAATCCGGCGGCTATCGCAGCGACTGCGAGGGGTATCAGCGTGAACGCCAGATACAGCCACCTGCCGCCGACTCCGAAGAGGGCTCTCGCTGCCGCGATCAGGACTGCGCTGAACAGGCCGAAGTAAGCAAGCCAGCCGAAAATCCCGTAGTTAAGAGCGATGTCCAGCGTGTCGGCGTGGAAACGGTCGTAGGAGTTCGATTGCCAATAGCCGTCGACCTGCATCACTTCGTCCGGCAGGTGCGGGTAATAGTGGGTGTATGCGGACTCCGGCCCGAATCCGAACAGTTTCGCGGAGGTGGGTGCCGCGACATAGGTTTCCGTGGCAGCCTTCCAGATGCCAAGGCGTGCCGCCGTGCTGCGCGAAGCCAGCGAGGTCGCGGTTCCCGGCTGGCTGCCTTCCAGGTTGTATATCAGCCGTCCGAGCACGGGAAGGTCGCGGGCCACGCGCTGGGCAGTGACATTGGCATTGATCAGCACCAGCATGGCGATGACCGCGACCAACAGGACCCCGATGGCAACGAAGGTGCCTCGCGACCGCCTGAATCCGGCCGCGAGGACGGCCAGCAATCCCAAACCCAGGACCAGCGCCAGCAGCGGCCCGCGGCTTTGGGATATCAGCAGGCCGGTGGCCTGGAGCAGGATGATCGGCAGCCACAGGGCCAACTCGGCCAGGCGGTGACGCCCAAGCCAGCAACGGACCACCGCGACCGGCAGCAGCACTGCGAAATACGCGCCTAGGAACACCGGGTTGCCCAGCGTCCCGTTCGGTCGCCCCGGATCGCGATTGCCTACGAAAAAGAAATCCAGGCCCAGGCGTTGCTGGATCGCATAGGCGGCAGGGATGACGCTGGCAAGCAGGAGCAGTTCCACGATCTCGATGACGCCAGACCGGGAACGGCCCGGAGTCCAGCGCAGGACCGCAATGAAGAACGCGGCGTAGGCGGTCCACGCGAGAAGCCCTTCGCGCCTGAAATAGCCGCCGAAAAACGCTACCGCCGGCTGCGCCGAGAGCAGGGTCGAGATACCCGCCAGGAGGAGGAATGCGAGGAAGCACAGCGTGGCCACCCGCGCTTCGCCGGACCCCGCGCCTTGCCGGCGCCAGCCTTTGGCCATCAGGATCGACGCCAGGGCAAGCAATGCCAGTGGCTCGGCGAGTGCAAGCTTGGCGACCTCGTAACCGCGGTCCATGATCGAACTCATCATGATCGGCGTGGCGGAAACGATTGCCAGGATGAGCGTGCCTGCCAGGGTGTTCCAGAATGTCGCGTGTCGCAGCATCGTCAGGGTTTTTCCGTGGGTCCGGGTGGCGTACGCCGCAGCGACCACCAGCGCGGCGAGCGGAAGCGCACGATGCGCACGTAGGCATACACGTAGGCTGCCGCAAAGACGATGCAGCCGATCTGCAGGACAAGCGTCTTTTGCCAGAAGACCACCGCCGGCCCCACGCCGATCGACGTGAGAATCCAGAGATAGGGCGAGGTCAGCGCGTTGCCATGTTCGTGCCTGACCTGCATTCCGCTCGGGCCGGCCAGCCAGCGCACCAGGCGCTTGTAGATCAGGTGGTGCAAATGCGCGATGTCCGGCGCGCCGGGATGGGAGCGGCGGACAAAGGCGCGGCGGTAGATCGAGAACAGCATTTCGCACACCGGGTAGGAACACAGCAGCGCCGGAAACCAGGCCGATACCTGCGGGTTGCGCGCCACCAGCATGATCAGCAGTTCGCCGATCCAGAACCCCAGCAGGTAGGCGCCACCGTCGCCGAGGTAGATCAGGCCGCGCGGAAAGTTGAAGAGCATGAAGCCGGCGATGGCGCCGATCGCCGTGAGCGACGCCGTCAGCACCACGAGATCGCCGACCTTGAAGGCGACGTAGGCGATGCCGACCAGGATCAGGCTGGCGACGCCGCCGGCCAGCCCGTTGAAGCCGTCGATGATGTTGAATGCATTGACCAGGCCCGCCACCATCAGGCACGAGAACGCGATGGCCACGGCGGGAATGGCGAAAGCCACGTCGAGTGCGGGCACATCGATCCGATTCACCCAGGTGTCGAGGAACAGTCCGGCCAGCAGCGCCGAAACGAATGCCGCCACCAGTCGCAGCGAGGGACGCACGCGCTGCGTGAAATCGTCCGCCAGGCCGGCGACAAACACCGGTGTCGCCGCCAGCAGC
This sequence comes from Sulfuritalea sp., assembly GCF_017302275.1. Taxonomy (GTDB): domain Bacteria; phylum Pseudomonadota; class Gammaproteobacteria; order Burkholderiales; family Rhodocyclaceae; genus Sulfuritalea. Next base: position 56,638 of record NZ_JAFLDR010000013.1, on the reverse strand, counting down.
AACCAGAGGCTGGTCCCCGCAATCGCCGAATCGTCGAACAGCCGCAGCGCAAGGCTGAGCAGAAGGCCTGCCGCCACCCCCAGTCCGCCCGCGCGCCCCCAGCCCTTGAGGTTGGCCTCGCGGGTCCATGCCGTCAATCGGGTTCCGGGCGGAATCCCCTGTTGCAAGCGAGAGTCGGCAAAGCTGCGACGCATGACGAAGAGCGTCACGACCAGGGCCGCCGCAAGTGCCGCAAGAATGAATGCCATTTACCGCCCGGCGCCGTGGCGCCAACCCGTCAGGAGAGAGGGCGCGATCATAATTCACCCATCATCGTTTATCAAACGGATCGTCGTGAGCCGGGAATGGCTTGCCGCCGTCGGTAGTCGCTACAACTTCAGGCGTCGCCCGTTGCCGCACAGCACGTTGCGACCTTTCGAGTTCATCACGACGGTGACCTCGTATTCGCCGGGAGGCAGGCTTTCGGCGGAAACCACCGCGCGGTATCCGGCCTTGACGAAGGCGGGGATGCCGAAATGTCGCGCCACGTCGGGGCGTTCCTGCACTGACGTGGCCGCGTGGTAGCGACGGCCGTTGGCGCCTTCCAGTCGAACGTAGGTGGCCTCCGCCAGGACCCTTTCCTCGTCGTCGACCGCCCAGCCGTCGATCCGCAGCGACTTGCGATCCTTGACCGTCAGCACGGCGTTCTCCCACAACTGGCCATCGAGCGTATCCATGTAGCATCCGGTGCCGAAACCGAAGGCCTGCTTTTCCATGCCGTCGGGCATCGTCGTGGCCAATTTGACTGCAACCGGCTTGGACGCCTCTGTTGGAAGAGCGGCCACCGGGGCGGTAAGCGCGGGCGGGGTCGCGGCGGGTGGCTGAGCCACCTTTGCCAAGCCTGTTGGCGCAAGAGTCGGTGGCGGCGCAACGGCGGGAATCTTCCGCGAAGGCGGTTCGACAGGCTCGCCGCGAACTGGGGTGCCGGAACGATCTGCAGGCGGTGGAGTTGGAGTCGGCGCAGGGACGATTGCCGGCAGTGCGGGCTTGGTCGAGGGTGCCTTGGCGGGTTCCGTTTTGGGGGCGGGCGGCGGTGAGGCGGGGGCGGCGGCAATCGCCATTGCCAAAGGCTGGGGCGGTACCGGCGACGTTGCTGCCGGCGCTACCGGAGTTGGCGGCAAAGGCACTTTCGCCACGGCGGGCGCGGGAGTCGGCGCTGGCGCAACGGCGGGGGTCGCCGCCGGGAGCGTGACGGCCACCCGCGGCGGCGCATCGGCCGTGGGCGGCTTTGCCGGACCGGAGGAAACCGGTGGCGGAGGCGCCACCGAAGGGGTCGTTGCCGGCAATGCAGGCAAGACGGTGCCTGCCCTCGGTGTCACGGCTATCGGCGACGGTGGTGGGGAGGTGGCGACGGTCGGCACTTGGGGTTTTGGCCGCTCCGGTGTGGCGGATGTCGCCGCAGTCGGGACCGGTGGGGGCACAGCTGGTTGGGGTGCCGCCACCACGACGGGAAGCGCAGGAGTCGGCGCTGGCGCCACGGCAGGGGCGACACTTGCAACGGCGCTTGCCGCCTTGAGATTCACCGCATCCACGCCGGTCGATGCCGGCGAAATCTCCATGGCCGCATGGGCCCGCTTCGATTCGGGATCGAGAACGCGGGTCTTGAAAATGGTCGTGTGCTGGTCGGCACCGCGCACCGGAATCGGTTTCGGCGGGCCTTTGGGTACGCCATCGACGAACTCCATTCGGGCCAGGCTGGTCCACGAGCTGACGCCGTCGTCGAAGCGATCCAGCGTCTCGCGAGTCCATTGGCCCAGCCTGACGCCGTTGTTGGCCCTGCCCGAGTAGTAATGGGTAAAGTGCTTGCTGCGCCCGCCTTCGATGAACACCCCCTCCTGCCGCAATACGCCGGTTCCGGAAATCAGGCCGTCGGTGCACTTGCCATCCCAGGTGACCGACCCGCCTACGGCGATCTCCTGCATCCTCTGGACTGCCGATTCCGTGGCCAGGATTCTGCATCCCCCGGATTCGACGAAGACGTACAAGGCACCCTTGTCCGGCGCTGCCGATGCGGCCTTGGCCGCCTTGCCCCTTTTCGCTTTCGCCTTGGCTTTCGCGTCTGTCTTCTTCGCGGGCGCGGCCTTGCAACGGCCGGCGCTGTCGGCGCGCTTGCTGCCCTTGCAGGTCGCGGCGTCCGCCGCCGGAGGAATGGCAATCAATCCGGCGGCCAGCGCCACCAGGGCAAACAGCATTCTGCTCAAGGTCGCGTTTCTCCTGTTCCCAATCGGCGAGTTGTCGACGTCGGCAAGTTTATCGAGGCTAGGGCGCGGCAAATCCATGGATAAAGGGGAGAACTGCTGGCCATGGGGGCGGCAAAGCATCGAGTGCGCGACGCACGCCGTGTTGCCAGCGCCGACATTCATGCGATCGGGCGGATCGTGGGCAGTACCCCTCCGTCGATATCGGAGCGGGATGCTTCGAGTGTCCGGGTTCCCCTCCTTTCCGCAGGATTCGTTGCAGTTGCCTGCTTACTCCGCGGCCTCTTTCTCAGCTTGTGCCCGGACGCATGCGTTGCTGGCTGCCGCAAGCGCCCGAAAACACGCCGCCATAGCTCGCCACCATCTTCTCGAAGCCATTCAGCGCTGCGAACTCCGACTCCGACCGGGCGGCCATCTTGCCGCCGTGGTTACGGCCATGCAGGAGTGGCTTGCGTCGCTGGGCCTGGGCGATGTGATGCTGGGCAACACGACGCCCACATAGATTGGTCTGGGCCTCCTCGCTGAAGCGGCGATCCGAATCGGCGTGATCTCCCGCTCCCTTGATGGGAGAAGCCTCAAGCTTGCGCACGAACAAGTCGGCGAATGAAGAAGTCGGCGCTGGCGGGACGGCGATCAACCCCTCGCCTAAAAGAACTCCACCCCATACAGCGCCCACGACTTCCGGGCGGCACAGGACAATTTCAAACTCAGCAAGGGTGTCGAAAGACTGAACGCCGGTATGTCGTAGCAGAAGCCCGTACCGGACTTGCATGAAAGTCTCGTGCCGTTCAAATGGACATCGGGCTCGACATCCAGGTCGCTTCGTACCCATAGCCCGACAGGAGGCGAAGGTTTATACCAAGGCAGCAAAACGTCAGCTTCACCAGCCACTTCATTCCCGTGCCGGGAAAGACCGTAGGCATTTTTATCGCCACCCGGGCCGGGCCCCTTGAATCGCTTTTTTTGCCGGCTATAAAACTCCATCATCCGCAGCAGAACACGCTCGATTCCGGTGACGTCCAGGGTTTTCAGGTCCTGGTAGTAAAACCCCGACAATGATCTGAGGGCCGCTATCGGGGAGGAATTTCGCGCGACATGCCGGCCGATTTCCTTGAATCGTGCCCATGACCTGCTGGCCGTTTTCGTACCCCGATACATTCTCACCACGGACAATGGCTTATCAAGGTAATGAAACTTCGCGCCGGCACGATAAAGCCGCGTCCACAAGTCCCAATCCATGATGTAGTGCAAATCCGGATTCAAGCGCCCGATCCTCGCCAGCGCCGTGCGCCGCACGAAACACGATGGCTGGCAGATGAAATCTTCCCTTTCTATCGATGACGTGCCAAATTGGCCAATCGGAAAATAGCCGATGAATTGGTCGCTATCGTCCACAAACACTGCGTCGCCATAGACCACGTCCACCTCCGGATGGCGGATGAAAACCTCCTCGACCGAGTCAAGAGCGTTCGGAAAGTAATAGTCGTCGGCGCAAAGCCAGGCAACGATGTCGCCGTCCGTGTGGTCCCATCCCTCCTGGATTGCCGCCGTCTGGCCGGAATCGGGGCCATGCCGCCGATAGCTCAGCAAATCGGCGTAGTGCTCCAATACCTTCTGCACGCTCTCGTCGGGCGTTGCATCCATCACGGCAACCCGAATATCGGCACGCTGAGCCCGAATGCTCTCCAACGCGAAGGGCAGAAAATTGGCGTGATGAAAAACGGGAACCGCAAGGCTGAAGATCACGGGATCAACGCGCAGCAGAAGTCAGTGGTTATCAACAAAATCCCGATAAGCCATCGCTAGCCCTTCCCGTAACCCCGTCTTCGCTTTCCATCCAAGTGACTGCAGCCGTGACACATCCATCAGCTTGCGGGGGGTGCCATCGGGTTTGGTAGTATCGAATTTAATGCTGCCTTGGTAACCGACGATATCTTTCACCGTTCCCGCCAACTCTCTGATGGTCAGGTCCTCGCCCACCCCAATATTGACTACCGGTGGCATGAAGATTCCCGTCCTGGCTTCGTCGCTGCCCAGCAAGGTATTAAAGATTTCATCCGGCAGGTTCATGAGATGGATGCAGGCGTCGGCCATATCTTCGTTGTACATGAACTCGCGTCGCGGGGTTCCCGTGCCCCATACAACAACGGCGGGCGCCTTGGCCAATTTGGCTTCGTGAAACTTGCGGATCATCGCCGGTATGACGTGGGAGTCCATCAGGCTGTAGTTATCGCCAGGGCCATAGAGGTTGGTGGGCATGGCAGCCAGGAACCTGGTGCCGAATTGCCGGTTGTAGCTCCAGCACATTTCAATGCCTGCGATCTTCGCCAGCGCGTAGGCCCGGTTGGTAGGTTCCAGCGGGCCGGTGAGTAGGGACTCTTCCTTGAGCGGTTGTGGCGCAAGCTTGGGGTAGATGCAGCTGGAACCAAGGAATATCAGGCGCGCGACCCGGTTCTCATAGGCGGCGTTGATGATGTTGGTCTGGATGGCAAGATTCGAAAGGATGAACTCAGCCGGGTAGGCATTGTTGGCATATATTCCGCCGACCCTTGCCGCCGCTAAAAAAACGTAGTCGGGCTTTTCCCGGGCAAAAAGGTCCTCGGTGGCTTCCTTGTTAGTGAGGTCGAGCTCGGCATGGCTGCGGGTCAAGATATTGTCATAGCCACGCGCGCGAAGATTACGCACCAAAGCGGAACCAACCAGGCCACGGTGGCCCGCGATGTAGATCTTGGCGTCTTGATCCATCACGGCCTTACTCGTGGTAATCAAAGGCTGCGTAGCCATGCTTCTTGACCAGCTCGTCGCGCTCGGCGCTCTTCAGGTCTTCCCGAACCATCTCGGCGACCAGTTCGGCGAAACTTGTCTGCGGCGTCCAGCCCAGCTTTTCCTTCGCTTTTGTCGGGTCGCCCAGCAGGGTTTCGACTTCGGTCGGGCGGAAGTAGCGGGGATCGACCTTGACGATAATCTTGCCATTGTGGTCGGTACCGGTTTCGTCAACACCCTGCCCTTGCCAGGTAATCCGAATGCCGAGTTCCGCGGCGGCAGCATTGACGAAGTCTCGCACACTGTATTGCACGCCGGTAGCGATGACGAAGTCTTCTGGCTTTTCCTGCTGCAACATCAGCCACTGCATCTCCACGTAATCCCTGGCATGCCCCCAGTCGCGCAATGAATCCATGTTGCCGAGGAAAAGGCAATCTTGCAGCCCGAGCTTGATGCGCGCCAGGGCACGGGTGATCTTGCGCGTGACGAAGGTCTCACCGCGCACGGGGGATTCGTGGTTGAACAGGATGCCGTTGCAGGCGTAGATGCCATAGGCCTCACGATAATTTACCGTGATCCAGTAGGCATAGAGTTTGGCTACCGCGTAGGGGCTGCGCGGGTAGAACGGCGTGGTCTCCTTCTGCGGGGTTTCCTGCACCAGACCGTAGAGTTCGCTGGTGGACGCTTGGTAGAACCGGGCCTTTTTCTCGAGGCCGAGGATGCGGATCGCTTCGAGGATGCGCAAAGCGCCGAGAGCATCCGAGTTCGCCGTGTATTCCGGCTCCTCGAAGCTGACCGCGACGTGCGACTGGGCGGCAAGGTTGTAGATTTCGTCGGGCTGCACTTGCTGAATGATGCGAACCAGGCTCGACGAATCAGTCATGTCGCCGTAATGAAGGATGAAGTTGCGCTGGGAGACATGCGGATCCTGGTACAGGTGATCGATGCGATCCGTGTTGAACAATGACGCACGCCTCTTGATGCCGTGAACGATGTAGTCCTTCTTGAGCAGAAACTCGGCCAGGTAAGCACCATCCTGACCTGTGACGCCTGTTATCAAAGCTGTTTTCATTGCCCATCCATTCTGAGAGATAAATTTTTGATCTTAATTGCCGCCAGCATTAGCAGTGATCACGGCACTCAAGTGCTCCAGTTGCGCCCTGACCATGTTACCGATCATCTCGTCAAAGCTGACCGTTGGTTCCCAACCCAGTTGCAGGCGGGCCTTTGAAGGATCCGCCAAGGATTGGCCCGTTTCCAGGGGACGCACGAGCGCAGGGTCGCTCACCACGAAATCCCGCCAGTCTTTACCAACGGCACCGTAAGCGGTTTCGCACAACTGCTTCAGTGTATGCAGTTTGCCGGTGCCGATCACATAATCATCCGGGCACTCCTGTTGCAGGATCAACCACATCGCCCGCACAAAATCGCCGGCGTAGCCCCAATCCCGGGCGATCTCGAGGTTGCCAAGCGCCAATTTGCCATGCTGCACTATCGGCCTGCCCAGTTCATTGAGTGCGGGCGAATCCCCAATGCCCAATGCCGCGCAAGCAGCACCGTAAGCGACTTTCTGAGTCAAAAAGTGCAAAGGCCTTCTCGCGCTCTCATGATTGAACAAAACCCCGTTGGCAATGTACAAACCATAGCCTTCGCGGTAAATCCTTGCCATTTGATGCGCATAGACTTTGGTTGCCGCATAAGGGTTTACCGGATTGAACGGTGTTTGTTCATTCTGCGGTGATATCTCTGCCCGGCCGAACATTTCGGACGACGAGGCGTGATACACCCGGCAGGCCGGGCATTGATGGCGCACCGCCTCGAATAGCCGCTGCGCCCCCAGACCGTTAACCAGCAAGGTCTCCGGGGCTCGCGCCCAGGATTCTCCCGGGCGAGCTTGGGAGGCCAGGTTATAGATCTCGGCAGGCTGGGCATCCTGAATCGCTGACGCAATATCCACGCCCTCGGACATATCGCCGAGCAGCACCTCGATCCGCCCCTCCAGATGGCTTGCACTGTTTGGCCGATACCAGCTTTCACGCCGCGCAAAGCCGAAGACCCTGTAGCCCCTATCAAGCAAAAACTCGGCAAGCAAGGAACCATCCTGTCCACTGATGCCAGTAATAAGTGCTGTCCTCACGCCGTTCGTCGCCTTTGAGATTTAAAACATGGAAAGCGAATTCCATCGGGGCCAGCAGGCTTACCCATGAACCAAAGGGCAAGACTGCGATCCTATCGTGCGAATTACCATGCAAAGATCGCTTGATCTCCCGGAGGCTTTATATAAGAGATTAAGGGCATAATTCAATTTGACTGGAAATGCTTTGGATCTTCATGGTGAAAGTCATCAAGAATTCGTGCGGAAGTTCAAATGCCTCTCAAAACCAATTCGGCTAAGTACAACGATCTTCTGCCAGTAGTTTCTCTTCATGTTCCTAAATCTGCTGGCAGCAGTTTCCACAACGCCCTTTTTAGTGCTACGCAATATGGATATAAAGTCATCAGCTACTATCCTGATGTCGGGTATAGCTTACCGAGCGACTGGAACAGTCCGAGAACAATAATTCACGGGCATTTTATTCGACGTTTGGGGCAAGGCGTTGAGAAGATTTGTCCCGATGTCAATCAGTTCATTGCGGTTGTGAGAGATCCATTCGACATTTGCGTATCTGCCTATTACTACGGATTGTCCATGGGTTTTGAGTGGGCTAAGACACTGGATATCGACGGGTTTTTGCATTGGTGGCTTGAACAAGATGAAGGGCCACTACTTGGCTCGCTTCCCCCAATCGAGGAGTCAGAGCGAATAGACGAATACACTCGCAAATTTTTGCACATTGGGCTAGCTTCCAATCTGAGTGAATTCGTCAAGGAAATTGAGCCAACGTTTGGAGTTAGGTTTGGAGAGTTGCCATTTTTAAACTCGAGTTTGTCTGCGAAAAGTTGCCCAGATCTGCGGAGAGATTTTCGAAGGAAGCATTGGCGAGATTACGAACTCTACGATTTCGTTCGAACCGACGGCAACACGATTCGATGATTGCGACAATATTGTCGATTTGGAACAAAACCTTTGGGAGCAGGACAATGTCACTCGTTCAATCGTCATCGTTAAGCAAGGATGAGATTCAGTCTCTCATCCGTACCGTTTCTTGGTATCACTCCGTGGAGCTACTTCCTGGGATCGTTGCCCCGGGCTCATTGCCTCGCGGCGGCCGATACGATATCGAAAGCTCGCTGCGATTTGTTCAGGAGAACTCGGGCGGGCTGGCTGGCAAGCGCATTCTTGAAATTGGCACCTGGGATGGGCCAATGGCTTACAAGTTGAAGAGCCTCGGTTGCGATGTCGTTGCGACAGATATTCAAGATCCAACTCATACTGGATTTGAGATCACTGGGAAGATCACCGGGCTTAATGTCCCGTATGTCAGGTGCAGCGTGTACGAATTGCCGAAGCATTTTGAACAAGAGTTTGATGTCGTGTTGTTTCTCGGCGTTTTCTATCACCTGAAGTATCCGATCTTGGCGTTTGAACGCATTGCACAAGTGCTCAAACCGGGGGGGCGTGTGTTGGTCATGGGATCGGGTGTCAGTCATCGCTTCGAGACTCTCGAGGGCAAAGAAATATCAGCAATAGAGTGCGAAGAATTCCGACGCACCTCGGATCGTATGGATGCCGCTGGTGTTCCCTTGTGCCTCGCTTACCCAGGCACCTTCGTAAAGGGAGACAACTGGTTCATGCCCAACCGAACAGCGTTAAAAGGGTGGATGACTGCGGCAGGATTCAAGGTTGGACATGTTTATGGAAATGCAAGTGATTACGGCACGTTAGCTCTGAGCGGATGGGCCGAGCGCATACTCAGTGAGCCTGTTAGAGAGCATGGGCTTATGGGGGCGCCTGGTGGTTACACATCAGATTTGGCGATTTGAATCAGGCAGTTCAGCCTTGAACGAGGATTGTGGTATGCAAAGGCGCCCTACCATGAATAGCTCGCTACTTCTATTGAGACTCGTATAAGTAGAGGACATCAGAACGCAAGCTCTGCTTGTTGCCAGAACGCGGTAATCAGCGTTGGTCTGCGCTGCATGGATTTGAGCCGATTACGGGCGAACTGACCGACTTCGCCGATGGTGTCGAGGCACAGATTGGCAATCTCATGCTTCTTGAGATAGGCCCAGATCGCTTCAACCGGATTGAGTTCGGGGGCGTAGGCTGGCAGGCGCGCCACCGCAATATGTCCGTTCAGTTCTTCCAGCCAGGCGCTGACCTTGCGGCTGCGATGAATCGCTGCGCCATCCCAGATGATCAGCAGCGGCTTTTTGATCTGACGCTTAAGCGCACCGAGAAATTCGATGATCTGTTCGGAGCGGATCGCGCCGGGAAAGAATCGAAAGTAGAACTGCGAGAAGGACAGCCCGGCAATGGCCGAAAGTTGCTTCCAGGTGAAACTGTGCTGAAGAACTGGCGTCTGTCCGCGCAGGCTCCAGGTGCGGGCGACGCTGGGCCGTTCGCTCAATCCGGATTCGTCGATGAAGACGATGGTGCGGTCTTCTCGCTGGGCTTTTTTTTGAGCGCAGGCCAACCGTGCCGCTTCCACCGAACAATCTCCGGCTCGTTGCGCTGGATGGCGCGCTTCTCGGGCTTCTGGCAAGAGAAACCCAGTCGGCGCAGTAGGTGCCACAAATGGCCGGTGCTGTATTCCACGCCAAACTGCCGGGTGATGACTTTGCCGATCCGTGGCAGCGTCCATAGCTCGGTCGGATACCCGGCTGCCAATGCGCCCGCCATGAGTACCTTCCCCAGTTCTCGCTCCTGCCCCGCGTCGAGTTGGCGTGGCCGGCCCAAATCGCCTCGCTTGAGCGATTCCTTGCCGCCCTCGGCCAGTCGCTGTTCCCACGTCGCTACCGTTTGTCGCGCAACACCCAGTTCCCGGGCGACCTCCGACTTCGACATGCCGCGCGCCAAGAGCTTTGCCCCCTTGAGCCGACGTTTCTCCAACGCCTTGAAATCCCGCTTGTGCTTCATCGTCGCACCTCGAAACGAACACAAGCAGATTAACGTTTCTATCCATCATGGCGTTGACAGTTATTTATACGGTTCTCAATAATTGAAGGCAGCGGCATCCAGATCAATACCATTTTGGATGTCGGTGTGCATTATGGCGGCACTGATCCACTAATCGACGTTTTCCCAAACAAGCCACACGTATTGTTCGAGCCCGTGGATATTTACTTCAATAGCATTCGGCACAAATATTCCGAGATTGATCATCAGATCGTTCAGGCCGCTCTCTCGGATGAAGATGGCGAAGCATATTTAACCAATATTTCACTAAATGAAACAGGTGAAATAACGCACTCATTTGTCGAGTTAGAAAAAGCGACCAAACAGACTCAACCAAAACTCGTTAGTTGCTCCTCAATACGGCGAGCCAAACTTAGATACATTGATGACACAGATTCACACCCGTCCGCCGTATATTTTAAAGATTGACGTTGACGGTCATGAGTTGCCGATCATCAGAGGCGCGGAGCAAACATTAAGACTTACCTCAGTCGTTATTGTTGAGGCGCCACTTAATGCGATCATCGAAAGGGCTGGCCTTCTTGCAGAAATGGGCTTTCAGGTATTTGACATCGTCGACCTAACTTATTACCGCAATAAACTCGCAATCGTCGACCTGATTTTTGTGCGTAAAGATCTCATTTCTTCAATGGAATCATTGAACCCGTGGATTGATACAAAGTTTTCTTGGGAGCAATGGGAGCCACAAGATCAAAAGTATTACGAGTCACGTCGATTGCCCTGAGTTCATATTTCCTTCTCATTGCAGTAACTGATCCACGTCAGTCCCGCCCCTGAGCGCCCTTTAGCTCGCGTGTGTTGGGTCGGGCTGCCGGAGCCAGCGCTCACCGGCCACCCGTAGGAGTTCCTTGTAGAGATCAGTGTCGCGCGAGAAATAACAGCTCAGGTGGCCGAAGTCGCGATTGTGCCGGCTCTCGTTCACCCAAATGGACCGGTCCAGCCTCAAGCCGCAATGTGTTGAGATCGCTTCGAACGAGACCTCCAGGTTCTCGACGGAAAGGATCATCAGCCGCTCGTCGACGGCGAGGTTCTTGAGGTAGTAGTCGCTATAAAAAAATCGAATGTGCGGCAGTTGCGCGAACTCTTCTATCGCCATGCGCCCGTCCTTGATCGCTGCGACCTCCTTGTGCCGCCTTCTTGTAACTTCGTTGTCGGGAAGCAACTGCTGCACGAAATGAAACTGCGAAACCGCGCGCTCGAGCGGGTCCCTCAGCAGGATGACCTTCCGATCGTAGAGCAGGTCGTCGTAGGCGCACGCGGCGAAGTGCCCGAAGACGATCCACGCGGGGACTGCCACGAGGCGTCGTCTGATCTTTTCCTGCTCGATTTGCCCAGCCGCTGTGTCGGCTTCATTGTTCCAGGTCGGATGATTGAAATAGTCAAGATAAACGTCGCCGCGAGCTTCGAGTTGCTTCTGGATCGATGAACCGGCGCACTTCGGAACATGGGGGAAAACGACCTTCATGGTTGATCCGGATTAGCCTCAAGAGATCCGCGAAAGCTCAATCTAGAGATTTTGATACAAATCGGAAGCGGCAATATTACGGAAGAAACTATCGTAGCTCAGGCATTCTCTAATTTGGCTATTCTGCTGCAGGTAGTCATGTGCCGCTCTAACTCGACCCGGATCGCCAATCAGATGGGATGCCTCTGTGAGACTTTGCATGTAGAGCGGATACTCTCTACCAAGGTATTCAACCACGGCCGGAAGCGGATTGATGAGCAGGGGAGTCCGTCGAGCGATGCACTCGGTAACAATATTGTTGGCTGCTGTTGCGTAGAGCCAGCACAGCACAACAGAGCTACTCAGCAAGCTGTCGTACTCCGTCGCATCGACCATATTGAAAATTCGAACAGAATCGTTTTTCCGGTCGCCCGATACCTCGATTTCACGCCGAAGAAATTCCGCTGTGTGCTCCTTCATCAGCATAACCTTCTCGTGGCCAGGAGCCGAAATCTCGAAGATCGCCTGCAAGTTGCGAAGCCAATCTCCGGACTGAACGATTCTCGGCCTTTCTTTGTATGCGGAGAAGTCGAATTCCTTGACTTCCAACTCAGTCGGGAACTTAACAACGCAGCTTGGGATATCGGGATACCAATTAGCAAGGTCGCGACACAGATCTTCGCAGAGACAAATAATTCCACGACAAGACGGTAATGAAGCGCGCCAAAGTTCCGTCGAAAAAATAACTTCCGGGCTGACATTTCGCTCGAACCACTCGGGGGCATCGAAGGGCACGTGAAGGATTCCGATCCAATCGCTTTGCAGCGGCCGAGGATTTGTGGAACTTGCTTCGCCGTCGTCGTTCCCCCATACAAATTGGCGCTCTAGAAACGGGATGAAAGTCACGCCGCCCTCGCCACGATGTAGCGGAAGGAGGCTTTCGATGAGCTTGTTGAATGAGTTTCTATGTTCACCGAAACTCTGAGTCAGTCCGGTCAATTTCAGCTTTTTCCGAAAGCTGTGCTTTGTTTGCTCGCGGAAAAAGAAGGCTTCGAGAAACTCGTGTTCGACCCGCGCATGCATCGCTTCAATACTTTTCCCCCGCCTGTTATGAGATGTGGGATTCACAAAGTAAAAGGACAGGGGACGGGAATCCAAGTACCCTTTTACTCCATCTCGCGTCACCTTCAACCAGAAAGCCCAATCTGCGAACGTACCGAATCGCGATTCTTCAAAGTAGCCGAAACGGTCATGAAGCGACTTTCGCCATACCGGCATGCAGTGTGGCAGGTTGTGTGGTACCAGTTTCCATTGCCCATCGATTTCACGTTCAAGGCGAGCCAATTGTTTCATGCCGAAATCTCCGGCTTCGTCTTGGTACCACGGCGCAGAGCAGTCAATATCAGCGAGTTGTGACCCATACACATAAAAAGGCACAAGTGCCGAGGCAGCAACATCTGCGTCAGTCCTCGATTTAAGTACGCTTACCAATGTAGATAGCTGCTGTGGGTGCCGAAGATCATCAACATTCGCATTGGAGACATATTCGGTCGGGGCTATCCGAATGCCTGTGTTCCAGCATTCATAGAGGCCGGGGTCCGTTTTGAACCATCCGACAATCAGATTGCTATAGCCTTTGCTCCATTCCCAAATGGTGCGTTGCTCAAGCTCACTTAATGTTGATATTAGAAATGCATGAACGCAATGCTGGTAACCGTCCAGGCCAGTGATGTTCAGCCGAAAACCTTCAATGAAATTGTCGGTCTTGAAAATCGACGTAATTAGCGTACAGAGTTGGTCGCCGCCCGCCTGGTCCGGGAAGCTGACAGAGTTGCCTATGAAAGGCCTACCTAAACGGGCTTCAGAATAGGTGCGGAGGTCTGGTTGCCCCCTTGGCGCGCAGACACCGGAATCTTTGTCTACGCCGCGGAGGTCCAATACCAACCCATGAAATTCAGTAATAAGTTGGGGAGTCAACAGATCAAGCCGCCGAATCAATGCCACCGCATGATGGTAAGTCTGCTCTCCAAATACAAGCCTTTTTATGACCGAGTCAGTGTTCTCGACGGGTGAGAAATAGACTGTTCGAGATATCGCACCGACGTGCCCAACAAATCCAGAAGAAATTACCTCAAGATCTTCCACCAAGACAACGAGATCACGGTCATTGATCTTGGCAATTGTCTCAACCACATGAAACACCTCTTCGTTCTGGCATTGATCAAGAGGTCCTGCAATCGCAAGGTAAAGTGCCGCCCGCTGGGTATCGCGGGGTAATGGCATATATCCGGACTCAATCCATTGAGTACGATTCCATGGCACACCAAAACTATGGTAGGGCAATATGCAGCGGCTGATAAAGTGCCACTGGAACCTGTCTTGGTCGGCTTTTGTCAATCTCCTTTCGACGTAATGGCCGTGCTCCTTAAAATTATCTTCGTGATGCTCGAGGGCGATGTCCAGGCACGGATTCAAAATTACGTGGCCAGATGAAATCAACTCGTAGGCGAGCATGGAATCGCAATCCATTTGCCCCATCGAAAAGAAACCGACATCGGGCAATCGAATTGGTGGACGGAACACCCACGCGTCCGCTGAAAGGTAATTTGGCAAACCGGATTGCTCGCGGAGCTGCGGGCCCAACACTCCGCCGACATTGTCTTGTCGAGTTAGAGCGAGTATCGCTAGATGACCCATTGATCTAGCGGCATCTAGAACGCGATTGCAGCCAAGAACATCGTGTTCGCTCGTAAAACTGACATCTGCATTGACTACAGCAACAGAAACGTCGGCGGCAGTTGAAAGCCAGTTGCAGTGAGCCAGAAGGTCCTGAAAAGATGGCCTTTGATCAAAAAAGTAGGCATGTACTTTCGGGTTCTTAAGTTCGGGAATGGTTTCTACCAACGAAGCAATCGTTGTTTCCGTAAATAGATGTATCCGTGCAATTGCCGGATTCTCAAGATGCCGCTTAAGCGCCTTAAGAACCGGTATGTGATCGACACCTTCATGCAAGGCGAACGTCGTCACAACATGAAACTCCCTCATTTCTAACGATTCGGGAAAAATCATTCCTTTGGATCTCTCATGGCTGCAACACATTGTTCGGCTAACGTTCTTTCTTTATAGCCGGATCTCGCTACGCGTTGCAGGAGTTGCAGCGCGCGCTGGCGGCTCCCAATGCTTTCATAAACCATACCCAACTTCAATACAATTGACATATTAGAGGGGTCTGTTCTAAAAGCATGCTCGAGTTCGGATATACATTGTGGCAAGTCGCGATTCGATTCATTCTTCTGGGTGTCTGCAGATTTGTTCAGATACTGTGTCTGAGATTGAACTTCCGAAGATTGGACAATAGGTTTGCGAGATAGCGCTGGAGAACGCAATTTGCCGTCATGCAATCTTTGTAGAATGCCCATCGACAGTGATTTGAAACTGGCCAATTGCATTACGGGCCAATATCTTAACTTTCTACTCAATTCGACCTTTGATCGACACCATCCGGGGAGAAACGGCTTCCACAGAATCAGCCGTTTCAGTAACGCCCTGCGACTATTCACGATACTTTTCAATTGAGCATTGTCAAGACGCTCTTTCGCCAACAAGCTATCAGCGCTTTCCGCCCACTCGCGCAATTGCCGGGACGTTTCCCTTTCCGCGAATAGCATTTCGTCCGACCGCTTTGCCCAATCTTGCAACTTGGCAGAATGTCTAATCTCAGCCACCAGTCGGGCATCCGAGCGCTCCGCCTGTGCGCGCAACTGTCGTGAAGCCTCTTCTTGAGCCGTCAGGGCGCTTTGGCCCTGGCTTAACTGACCCTGCAGGTTCTTCGAGTTCTCGCGCTCCGCCACTAGTCGGGCATCCGAGCGCTCCGCCTGCACGCGCAACTGTCGTGAAGCCTCTTCTTGAGCCGTCAGGGCGCTTTGGACCTGGCTTAACTGGCCCTGCAGGTTCTTCGAGTTCTCGCGCTCCGCCACTAGCTGGGCATCAGTGCGGTCCGCCTGTACGCGCAACTGTCGTGATGCCTCTTCGTGAGCCGTCAGGGCGCTTTGGACCTGCCTTAACTGACCCTGCAGGTTCTTCGAGTTCTCGCGCTCCGCCACTAGTTGGGCATCAGTGCGGTCCGCCTGTACGCGCAACTGTCGGGATGCCTCTTCTTGAGCCGTCAAGGCGCTCTGGATCTGACGCACCTTATCGGCTTGCTGTTTCGAGATACGGTGTTCGCTGTCCAATTCGGCGGCTGTTTGTTGCGCCCACTTGCGTAGCTCTTCTGCGTCCTTCCTTTCATTCGTCAGTAAGCCTTCGATCCGTTCGGCCCACGCGCGGAGTTCCTGTGACAAAGCGCGCTCCTTCACTACAGCCGCGTCCGCCCCCTCAGCCCAGCGCTGTAAGTCCCCATTCGATTCGGCCAGACGCTCTACTCGATGACGTAAGTCAGGAACCTGCTCAGCTAGCTGTTTGAAATATTCCAGGTTCTCCAGTTCCTTGAATCGCGTGCATGCCGCTGCCCTTTGAAGAACATCGGTTGCGATTTGTTGATTCAGTTTGCCGGATGCCGCAAGGCGACTATTTACATAATCCACGTCTGCGCATGCAAAGAGGTTCTTGTACCAGATCGGGCCGTCGGGATTAAATGGGACAACCTGAAGTTTTTCTGGTCGGAATTCACACAAGGTGTAACCCAACCCCACCAACTGCCTGTAAAGATGTTCTGTACTCAATCCACGACGCTGAAGGTTGCTCTCAGTAAATTCAACCATCAGTACAGGAAGAAGCCCAGCCGCAATTGCGTCTTCGCCGCCGATAAGCGCTTCGATCTCGGACCCCTCAACATCGATCTTTACAAGCGCAACAGTATTGCCGTCTGCATCCGAAACGAGTTTGTCTAGCGTGAGAGTGGAAACATACTTGCCTTCCGCTTCGCTTTCGTCAAAAACGACGTGATCATAAGCAGCTTTGCCTTTCTCCCCTGTGAGGAAGCGAATCTTTCCTAAAGTCTTCCAAACCGCGGCCCGAATCGTGGTGGAATCACTGACGTTGTTTTGCTTCAGGTTGCGGATCAGATGCTTTGCCGTACGAGCATTGGGTTCTATTGCGACCACCCGCGTTTCACCGTTCGTTACCTTGGCTGCGAGTATCGAGTAAAGGCCTATGTGCGCGCCGCAATCAATAAAGGTATCGCCGGGGCGGAGGTAAAGCCAGAAGAAAGCTTGCTCCGCCGCTTCAAAATACCCTTGGCGAAGCAAGTTGACCACTTCCTCGCCGAGATCGTGGTGCAACCAACCTACATGCGGGATGTAAGCGAGGCTACCCGAATCCGCCGGAGGCGTGCCGGATGAAGTTGGTATTTTTCTAGTCACAGGAATAGTGCAGAGAGAGAAGCCACGGCTTGTACCGCTCAGTCAAAAAGCGTTGCTGGTCTGATGATAGTTCGACTCGCCACCCGCCCACCTCTCCCTTATGAATGTGATTGTGGTGGAGCAACTCATATTCATCATAAACACTATCTTTGGTAGCAATCGTTCCGGATTCACGTCGCCTAACGGCTTCAATACGCTGCTTCTGAGCCGGAATAGTGAATTGCTTCGCGAGCAGATTAATCTCTTCGTTGCCCAAATTCGCACCGAGAAAAGAAGAGATCCTAAAGACTTCGTTTCTGAGATCGCCGATCGTGTCTTCGTAGCAGCTAATGAGAACGTTTGGGGTACCTGTCCATGCGCGAAAATCATAAATTGCCTGATCTAACCACTGTGCGTCAATCAGCGCGTCAAACGTCATATCAAATTTTCTAAGGGCGGAAACCGCTACATCGCGAATATCTCGATAGCAATACACAACCATTGCCTTCTCTGAGTGACAAAGGTCGGCCATCACCGGAGTGCATATGTGAGCCTTGAAAACTCGCATCTCAGTATCGTTCGTATTTGAACCGACCAGAGGTTCAAATTCAGACTCAGGCACATACTTCATTCGATGACCAAGCCCCGCGCGCTCAATGATGTTCGACGCAAGCTGAAACTGCAAAGTTGACCCCGATCTGATCATTCCTGCGCAAAACACCCAAGTCATCGGTCTTCCTTGACCGTGGCGAGTGTCAATCTTGTCTCATTCAGTACGGGGACAGAAACCGGGTGGCGAACATAGGGAAGCACCTGCAAGTAGTAGGCTTGGTGAATTAGATCGGCAATCTCTCCATTCTCGAAATTGAAGTGATCGCCAGCGTACTTCTGCCCGACCGGAAAAAGCAAAACTCCGACTTGGCAATAGTATTGCCCGGCCTGAAGAGGCAAGATGAATCGCATTGATGCCACAAACAGTTGGCCTACCGTTCCTTCAATCGAGCCAGAGAATGTCGAATCCCTAACTACCATCAATGGCATTCCCTGGCGGTCATAGATCTGGATGCTCGTGTGAAAATCCCGCTGAAGATTCTGATTCAGCTGAATCAACAAATAGGCGGACACCGCCTTGGTTGCTTCTACGGACTCAACAACGCAGCCTTCGTCATCTACAAGAATGAAAGATCGGATCGTTACTGCTTGGCTACCTTCATGCTGCTTTTCCAACAATGCTGGACAGTGCAACTGAAGCGCTTTCCAGGTTGCATCCGAGACCACGTCCAGATTCAATTCTGGCGGTTGCGCAGGTACAAGAGGGTCTGCTTCTTGAATTCGAGCCGGCAAGAATCTCTCACTCATGCAGTCCTGCTCGTACTGTCGGCAAATGTCATTGGCAGCGCCCGCAAGAACCACGACACCACGGTCAAGATAGATCGCTCTTTCGCAAAAGGATCGCACGGTACTCATACTGTGCGAAACGAAAAGAATCGTCCCGCCGCTTTCCCGCAACTTTCTCAGCCTGGAAAAGCACTTTATTTGGAAAGGCATATCTCCAACGGCAAGCGCTTCGTCAACAACCAGAACCTCAGGATCAACATTGACAGCCACCGAAAATGCCAATCGAACAACCATTCCGCTTGAGTAGGTCTTGACTGGCTGGTCTATGAATTCTCCGATGTCAGCAAATTCGACGATAGCCTCATAGCGAGACTCGATTTCCGATTGCGAAAGCCCAAGAATCTGGCCGTTCAAGAACACGTTATCGCGGCCAGAGAATTCCGGATTGAATCCAGAACCGAGTTCCAATAGGGCTGCAATACGCCCCGTGGTTTGAATGGTCCCATTGGTCGGACTTATCGTACCGCAGATCATTTGCAGCAGCGTGGACTTACCACTACCGTTGCGGCCGATGATGCCAACTGTTTCGCCTTTGTTGATCTCGAAGGAGACATCTTTGAGAGCCCAGAATTCCTTGAAATAGGTAGGTGACAGATCGTTTGGACCTGGGAACAGCTTCCTCAATGGTGGTAAGGCCTGACACAGTTTCGGAATGATGAACTGTTTGAGGCGAGCGCGCGGTGTGCTGTACATCTCGTAGCGTTTACCGAGTTTGCTGACGCGGATCGCGATATCGTCACAGGACATCGGCAAATCCCTTTCTGGTCTTCTGGAACCAGGCATAGCCGGCCCAGGCGATGCCCACGGCGATCAGGGTGTAGATGCCCAGTCCGGCCCAGTCGGGCCAGAACCCCCAGACAAGCGCATTGCGCGCCTGCTCGATGATGAAGGTGAGCGGATTGAGCATGATCAGCGGGCGCAATGCTTCGGGCACGGCCGTCAGTGGGTAGAACACCGGCGCCAGAAACATCATGACGGTGGTGAGGAGCCCGATGGTTTGCCCGACATCGCGCAGGAACACGCCGAGGGAAGCCAGCATCCAGGCGAGACCAAGGCTGAGCAGGACCAGCGGGAACAGCACGAAGGGGATGAAAACCGCCGTCCAGTGAATGAAACCTTTGAACATCGCGTAGGCGGCAAGCAATACGCCGAGGCTGATGACTGTGTGGAACAAGGACGCGCACATGGCGATCACGGGCAGGATTTCCAGCGGGAAAACCACCTTCTTCACGTAATTGACGTTGGAGAGGATCATGCCGGGAGCGCGGTTGAGGGCTTCGGCGAAGAGGCTGTGCACAATCATGCCGACGAACATCACCACGGCAAAGCCGGTGTTGCTTTCCTCTCCGCCATCGCCCCAGCGCGCCTTGAAGACGACCGAAAAAATGAAGGTGTAAACCGCCAACATCAGCAGGGGCGTGAAGAAGGACCAGGCCAGACCCATGAACGATCCCTGGTAGCGGCCGAGCACGTCGCGCCGGGTCATCTGATAGATGAGCTGGCGGTTGCGCCAGAGGCTCTTGCCCAGGGCTGCAAGGGATGTGGGTTGAGCAGCGTGCGGATTCATCGGGCATTCATGCCTGCGGACTTGATGAAACTATCGGGGCTGAATTATATCGGGGCAGGCGCCGTCCCGGCACCTATCCAAGAGCGTTGCGGCGCCTGCTTCACCGCCGTCGGGTTCTTTGGTCGGAGGGCTCGTTGATGCTCTGTGCGAATTGTTCTGCTGTTCGGGACGTTGGACCTGTCGCGTGAAAAGTCGGCGCTGGCGATACGGCGGAGATGTGTCGCGAATCGGCCGGACAGGAATACGTCGTCACGGTCAGAGCTTCTTGAACAAGGTCGCAACCATCAGCCCCAGATTTCCCAGCCGGGTATGGTGATACACGCCGGAATGCCGGATGCCCCGCACGCGGGGCGCAAGGGATGCCTTCCTGGCGTGTACGAAGTGCGTCAGGATGCTCTTGTTCTCGGCCGACATGTGGTGTTGCAGGCGTTTCAGGGCAACGATGTTCCTGTCGTTCATGCCGGTGAAGCGACCGGCTAGCAGGCGTCGGGCGCGCGACAGGCGGGCGGGCCAGTCGGCGTTGGAGCCGACCAGATTGTTGGGGTGCTGCCGGTAGCCGATCTTTGGCACGGGATCGTAGAACGTGCGTCCGCCACAAGCTGTCACGATGAGATAGAGCCACCAGTCGTGCGTTTGGACATCGACCACGCCGGCCTCGGCGAGGAGGTTTCTGGCGGCCTGGTTGAACACCATGGTGTTGCCGCCGGCCACGCTTTGCACCAGCGCGTTGCGGAACGACAGCGGCCGCGAGAACAGCGGCGAGAACCCCATCGGCTGGCCGTCTTCGTCGATAAGGCGGGTACGGGCGCAGTAGAGGGCTGGTACGTTGTGCGGTATTCCCGTCAGCCAGGCCAGCGCCACGGCAAGCTTGTCGTCGTCCCAGACGTCGTCGTGGTCGGCGAAGGCGTAGTAGTCGGCCTGTATCGACAGGTCGCAGACAAGGGACAGGAAGTTCGCGCAGAAGCCCCGGCCCGGTCCGGTGCGGATGGCCAGCCGGCCCTCACCCCAGCGCCGGCGGTAGTCGCTGAGGATGGCCAGGGTGCCGTCGGTGGAATGGTCGTCCGAGGCCCAGACCCGCCAGTCGGTATGCGTCTGGGCGGTGATGGAATCGAGTTGCGGGGCCAGAAAGCGTTCTCCGTGGCAGGTGCCGAGGAGAATGGCAACGCTCGGAGACCGGCCATCGGCGGCGGCTTCCCTGGCTGCGGTGCTTGGGCGACGGGTCATCGGGTACCCATCGAGTTTGCGGGGTTTGCCATCAACGTCTGTGGATCCGAGTCATGAAGGACGAATTATATCGGGTGCCTTCCGGTTCGATGGCTGGAGGCCGGCTGCGATTCAATGTGGCGCTCAAGTCTTGCGGTACTATCTTCGCGGATTTGCGTACATGGGCACGTGCGAGTCGTGCCAATCGTTATGGAGCTTGTTTTTGACTGGACGTGGAGTGAAGGACCGGGAATCAGATTGCCTGCCGGGCGAGCTGTGGCGCTCTTGCCCGGCCGTTGGGGAGCGCTGAGGCAATGACCAAGTTCCTGCTCTTCGTGGCGGTGCTGGCGGTGGTCTACATGCTGCTGCGCGCATCGAAGCGGCCCAAGCCGCCGCCACCGCAGGGCAAGGGGGCCGAGGAGGCCATGGCGCAGTGCGCGCATTGCGGCGTGCACTTTCCATTGAACGAGGCGGTCGGGGAAGGCAATCGGGTCTTTTGCAGCGAGGACCACCGGCGCCTGGGCGCCAGAGAATGAACGGCGGGTTCCTGGCCTCGCAGGAAAACGACGCGATCGAATCCTTCTGGCGGTCGTTGCGGTATTTTTCGATCTATCGTCTGTCGATCGCGACGCTGTTCCTCTTCGCGGCGCTGTTCTTTGGCGATGCCATAAGCCTGGGTACCCAGGACCCACCGTTGTTCAACCGGGCTGCAGGTGTCTATCTGTTGTTGGCGGTGGTCCTGCTGGTCGCCTTGCGGCGGCGACCGCTGACGTTCAATCTCCAGTTGTCCGGGCAGGTAGTGGTGGACATCGTGGCGCTGACGGTGATGATGTTCGCCAGCGGCGGGCAGAAGAGCGGCATTGCCGCATTGCTGTTGGTGGTGGTGGCCGCCGCCGGTCTGGTGGGGCAGGGTCGGATGACTTTGTTCTACGCGGCGCTGGCCTCGGTGGCGATGTTGCTGGAGGAAAGCTGGCGCGCGTTGACCAGGGAGGCGGACCCGGCCGACTTCGTGCGTACCGGGATAATCTGCATCGCCTTCTTTGGTACCGCCATCATTGCCCGATTGCTGGCACGGCGCGTGGTGGCGAACGAGATGCTGGCGCGCGAGCGTGGGCGTGAACTCAACGACCAGTTGCGGATCAGCCAGCGGATCATCCAGGACATGGAGGATGGCGTGCTGGTGGTCGATGGCGACGGGCGGGTCAGTCTGTTCAATCCCCGCGCGGCGTTCCTGCTGGATTCCGCCGCAGCGGAACGGTCCGATCTTGCGGCGTTCTCCCGCGAGCTGGCGGACCGCTATCGGGACTGGAGCCGGCAGTCGCTGGAGGTGGTGGAAATGCTGCGACTGGCGGGCGGCCGCCTGTTGCGCGTGCGTTGCGTGCGCTCGGTGGATGCCGGCGGGCATGCGCTGGTCTACCTGGAGGACATGGAACGGGTTCAGGCCCAGGCGCAGCAGCTGAAGCTCGCCGCACTGGGCCGCCTTACGGCCAACATGGCGCACGAGATACGCAACCCGCTGGCGGCCATCAGCCATGCCGCGGAACTGCTGGCGGAGGTGGATGGCGATCCGCTTCATCAGCGCCTGGGGCGCATCATTCACGACAATACGCAACGCCTCAATCGGCTTGTGACGGAAGTGCTGGAACTGGGTCGCCGCGACCGGGCGCAGCCGGAGACTTTGCGCTGGCGCAAATTCCTGACCGGGTTCCTCGACGAACTGGCGTTGCACGATCCGACGGTTGATCGCCGCATCAGCGTCGGCGACGCGGATGTCGAACTGCGCTTCGACAGGGCGCACCTGTATCGGGTATTGTGGAACCTGCTGGGTAATGCCCTGCGGCATGCGAGCGAACGGGATGGCGCGGTGCGCATTGAGGCGCGGCCCGGGGCTGCGGCGCAGACGGTCGAGCTGCATGTCATCGACGACGGTCCGGGAATCGAGGAGGCGCAGCGCAACCAGGTGTTCGAGCCATTCTTCACCACCCATGGAGCCGGCACCGGACTGGGGCTTTATATTGCAAGGGAACTGTGCGAGGCGAGCGGGGCCAGCCTCGAATTGATCGAGGAGGGGCCCGGTGCCCATTTCCGGATTTCCGCCGTGGGAGCGCCATGTCGCTGAACAATGAACGCCGGTCGCGTGCTCGCGGCGAATCCCGACGCGTGCTGGTGGTCGACGACGAAGCCGATATCCGCGAACTGCTCGACCTCACCCTGGCGCGGATGGGGTTGCAGGCCGATTGCGCCGGTTCGCTGGCCGAGGCGCGGCGCTTCCTTGCCAGCCAGCGCTATCAGTTGTGCCTGACCGACATGCGGCTGCCCGATGGCGAAGGGCTGGAACTGGTGCGCCATATCGCGGACACCGTGGCCGATCTGCCGGTGGCCGTGATCACGGCGCACGGCAGTGCCGAGAACGCCGTTTCCGCGCTCAAGGCCGGCGCCTTCGATTACATCGCCAAGCCGGTGTCGCTCGAACAGTTGCGCATCATGGTCAAGTCGGCTCTCGACCTGCCCGGGCCGAGCCACGATGTGGAAGCTGGAGGCGAACCCGTCCTGCTCGGCGAGTCGCCGGCCATCGAACAAGTGCGCGCGCTGATCGACCGTGTCGCGCGCAGCCAGGCGCCGGTGCATATCACCGGAGAGTCGGGCAGCGGCAAGGAACTCGCGGCGCGACAGATCCATACCCTGGGCGCACGCCGCGATCGCGCCTTCGTGCCGGTCAATTGCGGCGCGATTCCGGAAAGCCTGATGGAAAGCGAGTTCTTCGGCTATCGAAAGGGAGCCTTCACGGGTGCCAACGATGATCGCCAGGGATTCTTTCAGGCGGCGGACGGCGGCACGTTGTTTCTCGACGAAGTGGCGGAATTGCCATTGACGATGCAGGTCAAGCTGCTGCGGGCGATCCAGGAAAAACGCGTGCGACAGGTTGGCGCGACCGCCGAGGAAGCAGTCGACGTGCGGGTTATCTGCGCCACTCACCAGGACCTCAAGGCGCTGGTAGAGCAGGGACGCTTCAGGCAGGACCTCTTCTACCGGCTGAACGTGATCGAGTTGCGGATGCCGGCGTTGCGCGAATGCCGCGAGGACATTCCGCTTCTGGCGCGCCACATCCTCGATCGCCTGGCGCGGGCGGCAGGCGTGCCGCCGCCGCCGCTCACGCCGGAAGCGTTGACCGCGTTGCAGCGCTATCCGTTTCCGGGCAACGTGCGCGAACTCGAGAATGTCCTTGAACGCTCCCTGGCGCTGTTGGTCGGCGAGCGAATCGACGCGGACGACCTCAACCTGGCGCCGTCCCAGTCGTCGGGCGTCGCCACCACCACCTCGGGCTCCCTGCAGGACCATCTCGACCAGGTCGAGCGCCAGGTGATCCTCGATGCCTTGCGACAGGCAAATCAGAACCGGACCGCCGCGGCGCGGCTGCTCGGGGTGACTTTCCGATCTTTGCGCTATCGCATGGCGCGGCTGGGCATGAATGAGCAGTGAAGCGGCGCCGGACCCGGAAGCCGGCTGGCTGCCCGGCGCGCGACGCCTGCCGTCGCCGAACTGCGACGAGCGGCCTCGGGGCGAGATCGTCCGCCTCGTCGTCATCCACGCGATCAGCCTGCCGCCGGACCAGTTCGGCGGGCCGGGGATCGCCGACCTGTTCACCAATTGCCTCGATCCGGCCGCGCACCCCTACTTCCGCGAGGTCCATGCGTTGCGGGTGTCGGCGCATTTCCTGATCCGCCGCGACGGGGAACTGATCCAGTTCGTGCCGTGCTCGATGCGGGCCTGGCACGCCGGCGAGTCGGCCTGGCGCGAGCGTGCCCGCTGCAATGACTTTTCCATCGGCATCGAGCTCGAAGGCTGCGACAGCACGCCTTTCACGGATGCCCAGTACCAGGCGCTGCAACGCCTGCTTGCCGAGCTTCGACGGCATCACGCGATCGAGGCGGTGGTCGGCCACAGCGACATCGCTCCCGGACGCAAGACCGATCCCGGTCCCCACTTCGATTGGCGACGCATACGCGACGTGGATGAATGACTGTCGCAACCCGGCAACGAATATTTTTGTTGCGCGACAGAAAACCCTTGCAGTCGAAAAATTCAACCACTACAATTAGTGCAGAAGTACCGATGACCTACTAGATATAGTAGGTCGCCGTGAAGCAGGGCAAGCAGCGTTTTTTTTGCCGCCCATGTTGAACGGACCATCGCTGGACAAGCGGGAGATCTGAATGCAGGAAGCCTCGGGCACCAATTGCATCGACCTCGACAGGGTCGCCCGGCCGGCATCGCCGATCCGCAGCGGATCGTCTTCCGCACCACTTCCCCGCTTCGCCTCTACTCCAGCCCATTGCTTCCGGCAGCGCCGTCACGGTCACGGCGAAAGGCTCCATCCGTCGTCCCGCTCTTGCGCCGCAGCTTGCATGCCGGCCTGGCGGCCTCGCCGGAGATATGATGATTGACTGTACGCGTGTTTGTCATGGTTCGTTTCAAAACGAAGTGATAGGCGGATAAACGTGAGGAATTCGTCGCTTTCGATCGTATCGGAGCGTTGGATAATCCGTGCTAGCCCAGACGGGTTGCAGTAGAAGTAGTGGTGGTTCTTTCCTGTTAATTTGTTAAGGAGGTTCAACATGGCTGATGAGAAGAAAGCCAAGAAGCCGGCCGCAAAGAAGGCTGCGGCTAAGCCCGCCGCTAAGAAGTCTGCGGCCCCGAAGAAGCCTGCTGCCAAGAAGCCGGCTGTAAAGAAGGCGGCTGCCAAGCCCGCTGCGAAGAAGGCTGCGCCGAAGAAGGCCGCTGCCAAGCCCGCTGCGAAGAAGGCTGCGCCGAAGAAGGCCGCTGCCAAGCCCGCCGCGAAGAAGGCTGCGCCGAAGAAGGCCGCTGCCAAACCCGCCGCGAAGAAGGCTGCTGCTCCGAAGAAGGCTGCTGCAAAGAAACCTGCCGCGAAGAAGGCCGCTGCTCCGAAGAAGGCTGCTGCCAAGAAGCCGGCTGCCAAGAAGCCGGCTGCGAAAAAGCCTGCTGCCAAGAAGCCTGCTGCGAAAAAGCCTGCGGCCAAGAAGCCGGCTGCCAAGCCTGCTGCCAAGCCTGCGGCAAAGAAGGCTGCACCGAAGAAGGCTGCTGCGAAGCCTGCGGCCGCTGCTGCACCTTCGACCGCTGCTGCACCCGGCATCAAGTCGTCGCTGAATCCCGCAGCGGCTTGGCCGTTTCCCACCGGTTCCCGTCCCTGACGGAATCATCGGGCTGCGATCAGTCCCCCGGGACTGATCGCGATGCCCAGTGGATTGCAAGCGCGTGCCGCAACCAGGCACGCGCTTTCTTTTTTGGGAAACCACTGATTTGCTTCGTTCGCGCTGAGCGTGTCGAAGCGGCAGCCGGTCAAGTCAAGGGCTGCAGCCGGTCGGCAAGCGTTCGGCTCGGGACGAAAGATTGCGCAGGATGCGGCTGGTCCAATAGCTACTGCCTGTTGCCGAGATGCCGTGCCATCCGGGCCAGCGCTTCCTCAATTGCATCGCGACTGACGGTATAGGCAAAGCGCATGTGGCTGCGCGGCGAATTGGTGCCGAAGTCGAGTCCCGGCGTGGCCGCCACGCCGGCTTCATCCAGCAGCTTGCCGCTCAGCGCGTCGCTGTCGGCGGACAGTGCGCTGCTGTCGGCATACACGTAGAAGGCGCCCTGCGGCTCACCTGCGATCCGGAAACCAAGCTGCCGCAGTCCAGGTAGCAGGATGTCGCGGCGGGCGCGAAATTCCTGGCGCCGGGCTTCCAGAATGGCCCGGGTTTCGGGAAGGAAGGCAGCCAGCGCGGCATGCTGGGCGACGGTCGATGGCGCGATGTAGAGGTTCTGCGCGAGCTTTTCGATCTCGCGCACGTAGCGTTGCGGAGCAACCAGCCAACCCAGGCGCCAGCCCGTCATGCCGAAGTACTTGGAAAAGCTGTTGATGACGAATATGTCCTCGCCAACGGCCAGTGCCGTCCGTGCGTCGATCCCGTAGGTCAGCCCATGGTAGATCTCGTCTACCAGCAAGTTGCCGCCCCGCGCCGCGACGATATTGGCCAGTTCGGCAAGGCGGTCCCGGTCGAGCAGGGTGCCGGTCGGGTTTGCGGGCGAGCCGACCAGCAGTCCGCGTGTTTTTTCGGTCCAGGCCGTCGCCACTTGCGCCGGCGTCGGCTGGTAGTTGCTTTCCGGGGTGACCGGCAGCGCGACGGGGGCGCCTTCAAGCAGGCGCACGAAATGCCGATTGCACGGGTAGCCGGGATCGGGCAGCAGCCACTCGTCGCCAGGGTTCACCAGGACACCCAGCGCCAGCAGCAGTGCCCCGGAAGCGCCCGCCGTGACGATGATTCGTTCCGGCGCAACATCGATGCCATGGCGTTCGGCGTAATGCGCGGCGATGGCCTCGCGCAGTTGCGGCAGGCCACGGGCCGCCGTGTAGTGCACATGCCCGCCAGAAATAAAGCAACGGGCGGCCTCGAGTATCGGTTCGGCGGTGGGGAAGTCGGGTTCGCCGACCTCAAGGTGGATGATCGAGCGGCCGGCGGCCTCCAGCGCCGCGGCCCGCGCCATGAGTTCCATGACGTGGAAGGGGGCGATCTGCGCCATGCGGGTCGCGATGTTCATCCGGTTCTCCAAAAAGCAGCGGCCGCCGTGCCTGGGGCAGGGCGGCCGAAACCAGCCGTGCGGCGAGCGCCGACTTTTAATCCACCATCGCCAGTTCGAAAAGTTCGCGCTTCAGGATCAGCGAGCGCGGCATGCGGCTCTTGAGCTTGTCGAACCACTCGGCGTGGAGCTTGAGTTCCTCGCGCCAGGCGTCGGTGTCCACCGCGGTGAGATGATCGAACTGCGCTCTGCTGAAATCCTCGCTGCCGCTCCAGTCGAGATCCTCGAAGCGCGGCACCCAGCCCAGAGCAGTCTGCTTCGCATCGGCCTTGCCGCTGCAACGGCCAACCATCCACTTCAGGACCCGCATGTTCTCGCCGAAGCCGGGCCACATGAAATTGCCCTCGGCATCCTGACGGAACCAGTTGACCGCGAAGATCCGCGGCGCGTGTTCGATCTGGTGCCCGATGCGCAGCCAGTGGTTGAAATAGTCGCCCATGTGATAGCCGCAGAACGGAAGCATGGCAAAGGGATCGCGGCGCACGACGCCCTGCGCGCCGGTAGAGGCGGCCGTGGTTTCCGAGCCGAGCGTGGCCGCCATATAAACGCCGTAGTTCCAGTTGTAGGCTTCAAATACCAGAGGCACTGTCGTAGACCTGCGGCCGCCAAAAACAAATGCGGAGATTGGCACACCCGCTGGGTTGTCCCAATCCGGGTCGATCACCGGGCATTGGCTGGCCGGCGCGGCAAAGCGTGAATTCGGGTGGGCCGCCTTGCGTCCGGTTTCCTTGCCGATTTCCGGCGTCCAGTCCTGGCCCTGCCAGTCGATGCAGTGCGCAGGTGGCACTTTGGTCATGCCTTCCCACCAAACGTCGCCATCGTCGGTCAGGGCGACGTTGGTGAAGATGATGTTTTCCTTCAAGGTCTCCATCGCGTTGAAGTTGGTCTTGTCGCTGGTGCCGGGAGCGACGCCAAAAAAGCCGGCCTCGGGATTGATTGCGTAGAGGCGCCCATCCTTGCCCGGCTTGATCCAGGCGATGTCATCACCGACCGTCGTCACCTTCCAGCCAGCGAGGCTTGCGGGCGGGATCAGCATGGCGAGGTTGGTTTTGCCGCAGGCCGACGGAAAGGCGGCGGCAATATAGGTTTTCTCGCCTTCGGGAGATTGAATGCCAAGAATCAACATGTGTTCGGCCAGCCAGCCTTCGTCGCGAGCCATGGTCGAGGCGATGCGCAGCGCGAAGCACTTCTTGCCCAGCAGCGCATTGCCGCCGTAGCCGGAGCCGAATGACCAGATCTCGCGCGTCTCGGGAAAATGGCAGATGTACTTGGTCTTGTTGCACGGCCATTTGACATCCGCCTGACCGGCTTCGAGCGGGTGGCCAACGCTGTGTACGCAGGGAACGAAGACGCCATCGCTGCCAAGTTGGTCCTGTACCGCACGGCCCATGCGGGCCATGATGCGCATACTGACCACGACGTAGGGACTGTCCGAAAGCTCGACACCGATATGGGCGATCGGCGAGCCGATCGGACCCATCGAGAACGGGATCACGTACATGGTGCGTCCGCGCATGCAGCCCTTGAACAGGCCGCGCAGGGTCTCCTTCATCTTGTCCGGATGCTCCCAATTGTTGTTGGGGCCGGCATCTTCAGAGTCCGAGGTGCAGACGTAAGTGCGGTCCTCGACACGGGCGACATCGGAAGGATCGGACAAGGCCAGGTAGGAGTTTTTGCGCTTGGCCGGGTTGAGCTTGATGACGCTGCCCGAGGCGACCATCTGCGCGAACAGGCGGTCTGC
The DNA here is from genome assembly GCF_017302275.1 of Sulfuritalea sp. Taxonomy (GTDB): domain Bacteria; phylum Pseudomonadota; class Gammaproteobacteria; order Burkholderiales; family Rhodocyclaceae; genus Sulfuritalea. The sequence goes on along the minus strand of NZ_JAFLDR010000013.1, from coordinate 27,227 downwards.
CTCCTCCTGCGAGCCGTCGCACCAGACAATGCTTGCTGGTTCCGCAAGGGCGGCGACCTCGGCAACCCAGGCCACCAGTTTGGCGTGCTTGACGTAGGCGGGGGCTTGATAGGGTTTGGGCTGGTTCATGACGCGATCTTCTCCATTCTGAATTGAACTCGCGCCGGCCGGCCGGGCGATCCGGGGGAGGGATCGGCGGGGCTTCCGGCAGTCCGCAACGGAGGGCAGGGTGGCCCATGTGGCGGAGCAAACATAAAGTCACATTATCCCACAATCGAAAGCGCCACGTTACGCGCTGGCGGCAGCAATCAGCCTTCAAGCCGCGCGGATGATGGGAATTTTCGCCCCGACGGCGAGCTACGGAATTGAATTGCGACGTGAAAGCGCCGGTTTGCCCAGGAGTCGGCGCTGACGACACGGCGCTAGAATCGGCCTACATTCAAAAGACCCTCAGGAGCAAACATGGACGAACGTCTCCGCGCCGCGGCGCTGGAATATCACCTCTACCCCCAGCCCGGCAAGATCGCGGTCACGCCGACCAAGGCCCTGACCAACCAGGCCGACCTTTCGCTCGCCTATTCCCCCGGCGTCGCGGCAGCCTGCGACGAAATCGTGCGCGACCCGTCCACTGCCGCGCTCTATACCTCGCGCGGCAATCTGGTCGCGGTGATCAGCAATGGCACGGCGGTGCTCGGGCTGGGCAACATCGGCCCGCTGGCCGGCAAGCCGGTGATGGAAGGCAAGGGCGTGCTGTTCAAGAAGTTCGCCGGCATCGACGTGTTCGACATCGAGGTAGCGGAGAACGATCCGGACAAGCTGGTGGACATCATCGCCTCGCTGGAGCCGACCTTCGGCGGCATCAATCTCGAAGACATCAAGGCGCCGGAGTGCTTCTACGTCGAATCCAAGCTGCGCGAGCGCATGAAGATTCCGGTCTTCCATGACGACCAGCACGGCACGGCCATCATCGCCGCCGCCGCGGTGCTCAACGGCCTGCGCGTGGTGAACAAGGACATCGCCAAGGTCAAGCTGGTCTGTTCCGGCGCCGGCGCCGCCGCGATCGCCTGCCTCGACCTGCTGGTCAGCCTGGGCCTCGATCCGAATAATGTCTACGCCGTCGACAGCAAGGGCGTGATCCACACCGGACGCGAGAATCTCGATCCGTCCAAGGCGCGCTACGCGCAGAAGACCGACGCGCGCAGCCTGGGCGACGCCATGCCCGATGCCGATGTCTTCATGGGCCTGTCCACGGCCGACGTGTTGAAGCCCGAGATGGTCAAGACCATGGCGCGCGACCCGATCATCCTCGCCATGGCCAATCCCGACCCCGAGATCCGGCCCGAGCAGGCCAAGGCCGTGCGGCCGGACGCGATCATCGGTACCGGCCGCTCGGACTATCCGAACCAGGTCAACAACGTGCTGTGCTTCCCCTTCATGTTCCGCGGCGCGCTCGACGTTGGCGCCACCACCATCAACGAGGCGATGAAGGTCGCCGCCGTGCGCGCCATTGCCGAACTGGCGCATGCCGAGCAGTCCGAGGTGGTCACCGCCGCCTATGGCACCGAGGATCTCGCCTTCGGCCCCGAATACCTGATCCCCAAGCCTTTCGATCCGCGCCTGATCATCAAGGTCGCGCCGGCCGTGGCCAAGGCGGCGATGGATTCCGGCGTTGCCACGCGTCCGATCGAGGACATGGAGCGCTATCGCGACAAGCTCAACGATTTCGTCTACCACACCGGCCTCCTGATGCGCCCGGTGTTCGCCACGGCCAAGAAGGCGCCGGCGCGCATCGTCTTCTGCGAAGGCGAGGACGAGCGCGTGCTGCGCGCCGCCCAGACCGTGGTCGACGAAGGGCTGGCGAAGCCGATCCTGATCGGGCGCCCCGAGGTGGTCGGCCAGCGCATCACGCGTTATGGCCTGCGCATCCGCGCCGGCGAGCATTTCGAGCTGGTCAATCCGGATTCCGATCCGCGCTACAAGGAGCTGTGGCAGGACTACTACGAGCTGACCTGCCGCAAGGGCGTCGGCATCGAATACGCCAAGCGCGAGATGCGCCGCCGCACCACGCTGATCGGCGCCATGCTGTTGCGCCACAACTACGCCGATGGCATCCTCTGCGGCACCTTCGGCAAGCACTCGCAGCACTTGCGCTATATCGAGGACGTGATCGGCCGCAAGCCGGGGATCGAGCATTTCTACGCCATGAACATGCTGGTGCTGCCCAAGCGCACGCTGTTCATCGGCGACACCTATATCAACTACGACCCGAGCGCCGAGCAGTTGGCGGAACTGACGCGCCTGGGCGCCGAGGAAGTGCGCCGCTTCGGCCTGACGCCGCGTGCCGCGCTGCTGTCGCATTCCAACTTCGGCGCCGAGGACACGCCGACCGCGATCAAGATGCGGCGTGCCCTGGAAATCCTGCGCAAGACAGCGCCGGAGCTCGAAGTCGATGGCGAGATGCACGGCGACACGGCGCTTTCGGCCGAGATCCGGCGCCAGGTTTTCCCCAACTCGACGCTGACGGGGCAGGCCAACCTGCTGATCATGCCGACGCTGGACGCGGCCAACATCGCCTTCAACCTGCTCAAGACCTCGGCCGGCGATGGCCTCACCGTCGGCCCGATGCTGCTCGGCGCGGCGCGCCCGGTGCATGTCCTGACGCCGACCGCGACCGTCCGCCGCATCGTCAACGTCACCGCCCTGCTCTCGGTTGAGGCGCAGACCCGGGGTTCGGCCTGAACATGTCGCGCTCCCGGCACCCGCGCGTCGGCGTCGGCGCCTGAAGGCGCGCGTCGGATGGACCAAACGCGCACCGCCCTGATCCTTACCGGGGGCGGTGCGCGGGCGGGCTACCAGGCCGGGGTGCTGAAGGCCATCCGCGAACTGCTTCCGGAACCGCGCCGCAATCCGTTTCCCATCCTCTGCGGCACATCGGCGGGCGCTATCAACGCGGCGTCGATGGCGGTCTGGGCCGAGGATTTCGGCGCCGGTGTGGACAATCTGCTGCAGGTCTGGGAAAACTTCAGCGCTTACCAGGTCTATCGGGCCGATCCGGCCGGCATCGGGCTTGCCGGTGCGCGCTGGTTGTCGACGCTGGCTCTGGGGTGGTTGACCCGCCGCGCGCCGCGCTCCTTGCTCGACAACTCGCCGCTGCGGCGCCTGCTGGGCGAAGGCCTCGACTTCGGCCGCATCGCGCAGGCCATCGAAAGCGGCGCCCTGCATTCGGTCAGCATCACCTGTTCCGGCTATTCCTCGGGACAGAGCGTGAGTTTTTTCCAGGGGCGCGCCGGCCTCGAAGGCTGGCGACGCAGCCAGCGCATCGGGGCGCCAGCCGCGATAACCCTCGATCACCTGATGGCGTCGAGCGCGATTCCCTTCATTTTTCCCGCCGTGCATCTCAATCGGGAGTGGTTCGGTGACGGCTCGATGCGCCAGGTGGCGCCGGTGTCGCCGGCGATCCACCTCGGCGCCGACAAGATCCTGGTAATTGGCGCCGGGCGCCTGGCCGACGAAAATGCGCGACCCGCGGGCAGGACCTACCCGTCGCTGGCCCAGATCGCCGGCCATGCTCTGTCCAGCATCTTTCTTGACAGCATGTCGGTCGATCTGGAGCGGATGAGCCGCATCAATCGCACCCTGGAACTGATTCCGGAAACGGTGCGGCGGGAAGGGGCGGTGGCGCTGCGTCCGATCGACGTGCTGGTCATCGCCCCGTCACAACGCCTCGACCACCTGGCGGCGCGTCATGCGCGTTCCCTGCCGTGGGCGGTGCGCATGCTGCTGCGCGGTATCGGCGCGATGAACCAGAACGGAGGCGCGCTGACCAGCTATTTGTTGTTCGAGCAAGCTTACACGCGTGCACTGATCGAGCTTGGCCATGCCGATACGATGGCGCGGCGCGACGAAGTGCTGCAATTTCTTGACATAACTTGATATTCAAGTTGAATCTCATGGCGCAAGCCCTTTATTTCGCACGGGAACTGTCGATACAACTTGTTGCGTAAGGGGTATCGTCTGCTACAATCGTTTCATTGCAGGGAGCGGCATTTCCATGAAAAAAGCATTGATGGTGGTGATTGCTGCGACGCTGGTCGGGATCGGCGCCACGCCTGTCGAGGCCGCGTCGACGGCGAAGAAGAAGCCTGTTGCAACCAAGAAGAAGGCGCAACGCGTGGCAGCGCAGTTCAAACCCGGCAAGCTGGCGCGGACCAAAGCGTCGCGCCAGGTGGAACCCAAGGGTGATCCGGGTCAACTGGCCCTGAATTCTTCCGCGGTGATGGTACAGGACCAGACCACGGGCGCGATACTGTTCCAGAAGAATCCGGATGCCGTCCTGCCCATCGCGTCGATCACCAAGCTGATGACGGCGATGGTCGTGCTGGATGCGAAGCCCGACCTCGCCGAAGTGCTGGCCATCGGCGACGAGGATGTCGATACCCTCAAGGGCACCCGCTCGCGACTCAAGATAGGTACCTTGCTGGCCCGCGAGGAAATGCTGCGCCTGGCCCTGATGTCTTCCGAAAACCGCGCCGCATCCGCCCTGTCGCGCCACTATCCGGGCGGGCGCGAGGCATTCGTCGCCGCGATGAACCAGAAGGCGCAGTCCCTGGGCCTGTCCGATACGCGTTTCCAGGATGCCACCGGACTGACGGCCGCCAACGTGTCGAGCCCGCGTGACCTCGCCAAACTGGTCGATGCCGCCCACCACTACCCGCTGATCCGCGAATTCTCGACGACTTCGGACGGCGAATTCATCATTGCCGGGCGCCAGCAGCAATTCCGCAATACCAATACCCTGGTCAAGAGCCCGACCTGGGATATCGGCCTGTCCAAGACCGGCTACATCAACGAAGCGGGAAAATGCCTGGTAATGCAAGCGTGGTTCAACAACAAGCCGATCATCATCGTGCTGCTCGATTCTTGGGGCAAGCTGACCCGCATCGGCGACGCCAACCGCATCAAGCGCTGGGTGGAGAGTGCATCGCTGGCAAGGCCGAGCGCCGGCTGATAGCCGCGGTCTTCGTTTCACGGCCGCCGGCGGGCGGCTTTTTCGTTCACGAAGGGCCGGGCCGCGACCACATCGACCCGGCAGGCAGCTGGCGACTGCCGCCCCGGGCGTGCCCGGAGCGTCCGGCTGGCTGCTAGAATCGCCCGCAAAATCATGCTGCTGCATGGGGCTGGCGCGGCCGGTTGGCGAGCGGTGCCCGGCAGCGCTTTTCCTTCCTGCATCCTTGGACCCTTCCGTGAATCCTGCCAATTCCTCTTCATCCGCGCCCCGGCGCATCGTCATCGCCACGCGCGAATCCCGCCTCGCCCTGTGGCAGGCCGAACACGTGCAGAGCCTGCTGCGCGCTTTGTATCCGGGCTGCGAGGTGGTGCTCAACGGCATGACCACGCGCGGCGACCAGATTCTTGACCGGCCCCTGTCCAAGGTGGGCGGCAAGGGCCTGTTCGTCAAGGAACTGGAAGCCGCGCTGCTGGACGGCTCGGCCGACCTGGCCGTGCATTCGATGAAGGACGTGCCGATGCAGATGGAACCGGAGTTCGCGCTGGTGGCCATCGGCCCGCGCGAGCTACCGCTCGATGCGCTGGTGTCGAGCAAGTATTCGAGCCTCGACGACATGCCGCCCGGCGCAGTGGTAGGCACCTCCAGCCTGCGCCGCGAAGCCCAGTTGCATGCGCGCCATCCCTACCTCGCCGTGACGCCATTGCGCGGCAACCTCGATACCCGCCTGCGCAAGCTCGACGAAGGCCAGTTCGACGCCATCATCCTCGCCGCCGCCGGCCTCAAGCGGCTCGGCCTCGGCCAGCGCATCCGTGCCGTGCTGGCGGCCGAGGATTCGCTGCCGGCCGCCGGGCAGGGGGCGCTGGGCATCGAGGCGCTGGCCTCGCGCGCCGACGTCGCGGCCTGGCTGGCGCCGCTCAACCATCCGCCGACCGCCGCCTGCGTGCGCGCCGAACGCGCCGTGTCGCGCGCGCTGGCCGGCAGTTGCGAAGTGCCGCTGGGCGCTTACGCGGAAATGCGGGAGGGCAGCGTTTTCCTGCGCGGTTTCGTCGCCTCGCCCGATGGCACGCGCATGGCCCACGCCGAACTGGTCGGCAGTGCCGCCGATCCCGAGGCGCTCGGACTGGCGCTGGCCAACGAACTGCGTCGCCAGGGGGCCGCCGAAATCCTCGCCGCGCTGGGCAGTTAATGTGAAACAACGCTGCCAACGAAGTCAGCGGCGATTTTCGAGCGGAGCGAGCTGGTTAATAGCCCCGCCCTGGGAAGGGGGCGCAGGCGGGGTTTCGCGAAGCACCGCTTCGCGCCGCCGACGCCGGCCAGCCATGCAGGGCTGGCCGTGGAACGGTGGTGGGGGGCCTTTAATTCGCCTTTCGCGTATTTCATCATCGGCGGGTGGATCCCGGCGCCATCCATGAGCGTTAGCGTGTCCTTGGCCGGTCGCCATGTCGTGGTCACGCGCCCGGCGGGTCAGGCGGCGCACTTCGCGACGGCGCTGGCCGATGCCGGTGCCGTGCCGGTGCTATATCCTGTGCTGGAGATCCGTGACATCGAGGACCAGGCGCCGCTGCTCGACGTGGCGATCCGGCTGGAGAGCTTCGACCTCGCGGTATTCGTCAGCCCCAATGCGATCGAACGCGCGCTGGCCGTCGTGCTGCGCCACCGCGCCTGGCCGCCAGGGCTGCGCGTTGCCGCGCTGGGCAAGAGCAGCGAGCGGGAACTGGCGCGACACGGCATCCGCGACGTCATGTCGCCGCCCCTGCGCTTCGACTCGGAAGCCCTGCTGGAACTGCCCGAACTGATCGACGTGCGCAGCCGTCGGGTGGTGGTCTTCCGCGGCGATGGCGGCCGCGAAGTGCTCGGTGACACATTGAAGGCGCGCGGCGCCAGCATCGAATACGTGACCTGCTACCACCGTGCCCGGCCGCAACTCGATCCGGCGCCCCTGCTCAGGCTGTGGGAGGAGGGTCGGCTCGACGCAGTAACGCTGACCAGCAGCGAAGGCCTGCGCAATTTTTTCGAGATGGTCGGTCGCCTCGGCCAGGCCTGGCTGAAGAAAACGCCGGCCTTCGTGCCGCACCTGCGCATCGCCGAACAGGCGCAGACGCTCGGCCTGACGCGGGTGATTACTACCGGTCCCGGCGATGACGGATTGATGGCCGGACTCATGCAATACTTCGCTTCCCATGGAAACTCCGATACAAACTGAGCAAGCCGCGGTGTCGGCCCCTGCTCCGGTCCCGGACCAGGACCCGATGACCGGCGGCTGGCGGCAACGCTGGCGCAGTCCCGCGCTGCGCGTGGCGGCGGTCGCGATCGTCATCGTCGTCGCGCAATGGATCGATACGCGCATCCAGGTCAGGGATCTGCAGCAGGAACTCGCGCGGCGCCTCGGCGAGGGCGATGCCGTCGCCCGGGAAGGGCGCAGCCTGGCGCTGCAGGGCAAGGAGGCCCAGGCGGCGCTGCAGGCCAAGGTTGCCGTACTCGAAGCGAAACTTGCCGAGACGCAGAGCCAGGCGGTGGCGCTCGAAGCCATGTACCAGGAACTGTCCAGCACACGTGACGAGCGCCTGCTGGCGGAAGTCGAGCAGGCGGTGGTGATCGCCATGCAACAGCTGCAGTTCGCCGGCAACGTCGAGGCTGCGCTGATCGCGTTGCAGGGCGCCGAGTCGCGCCTGGCGCGCTCGGCGCAGCCGCAGTTCCTGCCGGTGCGCAAACTTATCGCGCGTGACATCGAGCGACTGAAGGGAACGCCCGGTTCCAACGTCAGTGGCCTCTCGCTGAAGATCGAAAGCGTGGTCGCCGCCGTCGATACCCTGCCGCTGGCCTACGAGCAGCGGCCGAAACCGGTTGCCGCCAAACCGGCGGCAGCCAGCAGGCCAGCCAGCGTCGACTACTGGCGTGAGCTTGGCGCCGACTTGTGGCGCGAGTTCCGCCAACTGGTGCGCATCGAGCGCATCGATCAGACCGACCCGGCGCTGCTGGCACCCAACCAGAGTTACTTCCTGCGCGAAAACCTCAAGCTGCGCCTGCTCAACGCGCGCCTCGCGCTGCTGCAGCGAGACGGCAAGGTGTATCGCGAGGAAATCCGCCAGTCGCGCGAGCAACTCGAGCGCTATTTCGACAATCGCGCCAAGCCGGTACAGGCGGCGCAGGCGGCGCTCGCCGCGCTGGCTGCCACCGACGTCGGCTTCGACCTGCCGGGTCTGGCCGAAACCCTGACCGCGCTGCGCAACCTCAAGTTCGCCGGCGAGCGCCGCGGCGGCGCGGCCGCCAGGTAGGCACGCGGTGCGCGCCCTGTTCTGGCTGCTGATCCTGGCCGCGCTGGCGGTCGGCCTGGCGCTTGCCGCGCGCTACAACGAAGGCTACGTGCTGCTGGTGTTGCCGCCCTGGCGCGCCGAGATTTCGCTGAACCTGTTCCTGATGCTCTGCGCCGTCGGCTTCGTCGTCATCTATCTGCTGGCGCGTGCCGTGAGCCATACCCTTGGCCTGCCGCGCGCGGTGGCCGAATTCCGCCGGCGGCGGCGTGAGGAGCGATCCATGCAGGCACAGCGCGACGCCTGGCGCCTGCTCCAGGAAGGGCGCTATGGCCATGCCATGCGCTGTGCCGAAAAGGCCGGTGCCGACGACGCGGCGGCGGGCATGCTGGCGCTGGCCGGCTGGCGCGCGGCACACGCCTTGCGCGATGTCGCGCGCAGCAAGGAATGGGCACAGCGCGTGCGCGACCATGACCGCGACGGGCTGCGGGCGGCGCGCCTGATGGTCGAAGCCGAGTTCGCCCTGGAGGAACGGCGCTTCGAGGATGCCAGCGATGCCCTGCGCCAGTTCGCCGCGAGCGAAGGCCGCCATATCGCCGCGCTGCGCCTGGCCTTGCGCGCCGAGCAGGGACTGGGCAACTGGCGCGAGGTCGCGCGCCTGGTGCGGCAGCTCGAGAAGCACCAGGCGTTGAGCGCCGACCAGGCGGCGCCGATCCGCAGTCGCGCCCTGCGCGAAGCCTTGCGCGGCCTGCGCGACGACCCCGCCGGACTGATGCGTTACTGGCGTGAACTCGACGACGGCGATCGCGCCGAACCCGCACTGGCGCTCGAAGCGGCGCGCGCCCTTGTCTCGGCGGGAGATTGCCGAGAAGCGCAACGCGTGATCGAGGATGCGCTCGACGAAAACTGGGATGCGACGCTGGTGCTGGCCTACGCCGATTGCCGCGGCGGCGACGTGCTGGGGCGCATCGCCCATGCCGAGAAATGGCTGCACCAGCATCCGCGCGACGAGGCCTTGCTGCTGACCCTCGGGCGCCTATGCCGCGAGCAGCAACTGTGGGGCAAGGCGCGCAGCTTTCTGGAAACTTCGATCGCGGTGCGGCCGACGCGGGCGGCCCACGTCGACCTTGCGCAACTGCTGGACCAGTTGCAAGAGTCGGCGCTGGCGGAACGGCACTACCGCACCGCCGCGCTGCTTGACTGACGGCACCCTCGTGGCGCCGTGGCGCCGGCGCCGACTTTCGAGCCGCGCTGCCTACAGGTCCAGCGCGCTCAGGCCCGGGTGGTCGTCGGGGCGACGGCCCAGCGGCCAGAAGAACTTGCGGTCAGATTCGCGGATCGGCAGGTCGTTGATGCTGGCGAAGCGGCGCATCATGAAGCCCTGCTCGTTGAACTCCCAGTTCTCGTTGCCGTAGGAGCGGTACCAGTGTCCGGAATCGTCGTGCCACTCGTAGGCGAAGCGCACGGCGATGCGGTTTCCGGCGCAGGCCCAGAGTTCCTTGATCAGGCGATAGTCGAGTTCCTTCGCCCACTTGCGCACCAGGAATTGCCGCACCTCGGCGCGCCCGACGGGAAATTCCGAGCGGTTGCGCCAGCGCGTGTCCTCGGTATAGACCAGCACCACGCGGTCGGGGTCGCGGGTATTCCACGCGTCCTCGGCCATGCGCACCTTTTGCGCAGCGGTTTCGGCGGTGAATGGAGGCAGGGGCGGCTTGGTTTCCATGGTCGACTCCGGAGCGAAGGGGATTATTCAAGGTAGACAACTCTGTCTACGACGGCAAGTCTAGCCCCGGTAGACGGAGTTGTCTACAATGCTCGCATGATAGCCATCGCCAGCCCCGTGCCGCCTGTCCGCGACTCCGCCGCGCGCCAGCGCATCCTGCTCACCGCGCACGACCTGTTCTATCGCGACGGCGTGCGCGCCACCGGCATCGACCGCGTGATCGCCGAGTCCGGTGTCACCAAGGCCACCTTTTATCGGCATTTCCCGAGCAAGAACGACCTGGTGCGCGCCTTCCTCGACTATCGCCACCGGCGCTGGATGGCATGGTTCGTCGAGGCGCTGCAGCGCCATGGCAGCGCGCCGACGGCGATCGTGCCGTCGCTGGCGGAGTGGTTTCGCGGCGAAGGCTTTCGCGGCTGCGCCTTCATCAACAGCCTCGGCGAACTGGCTGGATCCCTGCCCGAAGTCGCCGACATCACGCGCTGCCACAAGCAGGACATGACGGATGCGATCGCCGCCGTGCTGCCCGCATCCCGGCGGCGACGGCAGCAGGCCGATGCCGTGGCGCTGGCCGTCGATGGCGCGATCATCCGCGCCCAGTTCAATCAATCGCCCGATGCCGCGCTGTCGGCGCTGGCGCGCATCGTCAAGTCCTTGCTGGCTTGATTCACCGGCCTCAGAGCCAGTCGCGCGGGGGCAGGAAGTCGCTGTAGAGCCTTGCCTCGGCGCTACCCGGCTCCGGCTGCCAGCTGTAGCGCCACTTCACGATGGGCGGCAGCGACATCAGGATGGATTCGGTGCGGCCGCCGGACTGCAGGCCGAACAGCGTGCCGCGGTCCCAGACCAGGTTGAACTCGACATAGCGCCCGCGGCGGTAAGCCTGGAAATCGCGCTCGCGCTCGCCATAGGGCGTTGCACGGCGCCGGGCGATGATCGGCAGGTAGGCGCGGGTGAAACTGTCGCCGACCGCACGGGTCAGTGCGAAACAGCGCTGGAAGGGCGTCTCGCCGCCCATGCCGCCTTCGTTGAGGTCGTCGAAGAAGATGCCGCCGACACCGCGCGCTTCGTTGCGATGCTTGAGGAAGAAGTAGTCGTCGCACCACTTCTTGTAGCGTCCATGGACATCGGCGCCGAAAGGTGCCAGCGCATCGCGGCAATTGCGGTGGAAATGCGTCGCGTCCTCGGCGAAGCCGTAATAGGGCGTGAGGTCCATGCCGCCGCCGAACCACCAGATCGGGCTGTCGCTTTCCGCCTTGGGATAGGCGGCGAAGAAGCGCACGTTCATGTGCGCGGTGGGGCAATAGGGATTGCGCGGATGCAGCACCAGCGAGACGCCCACCGCCTCCCAGCGTCGCCCGGCGAGTTCGGGCCGGTGCGCGGTGGCCGAGGCGGGCATCTGCTCGCCCAGGACATGGGAGAAATTGACGCCGCCGCGCTCGAACAACCCGCCGTCCTCTATCAAACGGGAAATCCCACCGCCGCCCTGCGGGCGATCCCAGGCGTCGCGCAGGAAGGCCTGACCTTCGGCGGCTTCGAGTTCGCCGATGATGCGATCCTGCAGTCCGGTGAAAAAACCCCGGATCGGTACGATGTCCATCAGGGGTCTTTGGGATCCGGCAGCTTCATGGTCATCACTTTCTCGCTTTGGCGACTGCGGAAGGCCTCCAGTTTCAGGATCAGCGCGCGGCCATAGTCGTCGTTCGCGGTGGCGATGATGGCGATTGCGGTCAGCGCTGCATTGGCGGCGCCGGCTTCGCCGATGGCGAAGGTGGCGACCGGCACGCCTTTCGGCATCTGCACGATGGAGAGCAGGGAGTCGAGGCCGTTGAGGTGCTTCGAAGGCACCGGCACGCCGAGCACCGGGACGATGGTCTTGGCCGCCAGCATGCCGGGCAGGTGGGCGGCGCCGCCGGCGCCGGCGATGATGGCGCGCAGGTCGCGTTCCTGCGCCATGGCGGCGTAGTCGAACAGCAGGTCGGGCGTGCGATGCGCGGAGACCACGCGCGCCTCGTAGGGCACGCCGAATTCCTTGAGCATCCGCGCCGCCGCCTGCATCACCGGCCAATCCGAATCCGAACCCATGACGATGCCGACCAGTGGTTTCATTTCGCGCACCTCTCGGCAGCTTCGAGTGTATTGGCCAGCAACATGGTGATGGTCATCGGGCCGACGCCGCCGGGCACCGGGGTGATGGCGCCTGCGACTTCCCTGGCGGATTCGAAATCGACGTCACCGCAGAGCTTGCCGGCGTTCGGTCCGCTGCTGAACCGGTTCATACCGACGTCGATCACGGTGGCGCCCGGCTTGATCATGTCGCCGGTGATCATCCGCTCGCGGCCGACGGCGGCCACCAGGATGTCGGCGCGCCTGGTGTGGAAGGCGAGGTCCTTGGTCTGGGAATGGCAGATGGTTACGGTGCAGCTCCGCGCCAGCAGCAGCATGGCCATCGGCTTGCCGACGATGTTGCTGCGGCCGACGACGACGACTTCGGCGCCTTTGAGCGGCACCTTGGCGCTTTCCAGCATCTTCATCACGCCATAGGGTGTGCAGGGAATGAAGCGCGGATTGCCCTGCACCAGGGCGCCGACGTTTTCGGCGTGGAAGCCGTCGACATCCTTCTCCGGGGCGATGGATTCGAGCACGGCTTCGGAGTCGAAATGTTTCGGCAGCGGCAGTTGCACCAGGATGCCATGCACCGCGGGATCGGCGTTCAGTTCGGCGATGCGGGCCAGCACGACGGACGGGTCGACATCGGGTCCATACACATCCTTGATCGAGCGCATGCCGGCCTTTTCGCAGCCGGCCACCTTGTTGCGCACATAGACCGCCGAGGCCGGGTCTTCGCCGACCAGGATCACGGCAAGGCAGGGCGTCACGCCTTTTTCCTTCAACGCCGCGGCGCGGTTGGCGAACTCGCTGCGCAGTTGCGTCGAGAGTGCGTTGCCGTCGATGAGTCGTGCAGTCATGGGAAGAGCCTTTGCAAAAGCGTGAATTATCCCGGTTCAGCGAAGGTGCGTCTATATCGGCATGGGGGTCGCAAGCAATGCGGAAAGTCGGCGCTGGCGGGACGGCAACGACGCGGCCCCGATCGGTCGTTCATGGCGAAAAAAACAAGCCGGGACGCGCCCGGCTTGTTCGGTCAATGACGATGCGGTCAGGGGCGACGCCGGCGCCGGGCGGCCATGCCCACCAGGCCCAGTCCGGCGAGCATCAGGGCGTAGGTCTCGGGTTCGGGAACCGGGGCCGCGACAGAGACTGTCCGCGACATTTCGTAGTAGATGTTGCGCTGATCCACCGCCGGCTCGCTCTCCAGCCGCAAGGGAGAGAAGCTTTGGGCGACAGGGTTGCTCCACGTCAGCATCAGTGTCTGGCCGTTGGAGAAGTTGGCGGTTACGGTCCCGCCATTGAACACATAGGGACGGGCATCCACGATGTTGCCGGTGCCATAGTGATAGGTGTCCGGATCAACATAGAACTGCATGGACTTGCCGGCGTCGAAACCGGTGAAGTTGTAGCCGATGTTGGAATTCCAGCCGACATTGTTGACGTAGTCGCCCTGGGTCAGGATGTAGCCCACGCCGACGCTCGCGGATTCGTCCGAGACGACATCCCAAAGGCCGTTGGCGGAGCCGTCGTCCATGCTCAGGCTGGTGATGGTGACGCCCGGCGAGGACAGGTTGGTGAAACTGAATCCGGGGTAGGCGAAGGCGTAGTCCTCCGTCGCATTCGGCCAGCCAAACATGCGCACAGACAAGCCATAATCTTGCGCCGCAAGAACGCAAGTGCTGCTCACGGACAAGGTTGTGGCCAGAATCAGGGAGCGTGCAAAGAGTTTCATCGAAGTAACTTTCCGGGTCGTGGATAGGGTTCGGCGATACAAGAACAAGGCGCCATTGACAAGGCGCCATTGTTCGCCCGGTGGCTGCTCATCATCCCGGCCGAGGATATCAACTTCGCATGGGCCCCCCAATAGCCCGTTCGGACTAGCTGCAGCCGGCGGGCCGTGCAAAGCCAGCCATGGGCGCTTGGTCAGGCGGGCGAGGCGGCCAACTGCCTTGCCACCGCATCGCGTCCGGCGGCGAAGGCCCGGCGGTTGGCCTCGACGACTTTCTCGCCCTTGCGCGCGAAGCGCTTGTCGATGCAGGCCAGCAGCACGTTCGCAGCGAAGGGCAGGTAGTCGGCGATGGCGCCGAGCATCACGGTGTTGCCCAGCCGTATCTCGCCGAGGTCGCGGGCAATCGTCATCGCGTCGAATGACACCACGCGATGTCCGGCGGCGCGCATCTGCCCGGTGGGGTCCTCGGGGTAATCGAAGAGGCCGAGCTCGACCACCGGTGGCACCAGCCTGGCGTTGTTTACCAGGGCAATGCCGTCGGGTTTCAGGTAGTGCGACCAGCGCAGCGCCTCGGCGCCTTCGAAGCCGAGCAGCACCTGCACCGTGCCCGGTTCGATCTGCGGCGAGAGCACCTTGCGGCCGAAGCGCAGGTGCGAGGTGACCACGCCGCCGCGCTGGGCCATGCCGGCGACTTCGGTCTTCTTCACGTCGTGGCCTTCGGTCATGGCGGCCTCGGCGAGAATCTCGGCTGCCGTCATGACGCCCTGGCCGCCGATGCCGCAGACCAGGATGTTGGTGATGTCGTTCGTGCTCATGACGTGCTGGTGGTCTTGACGATGTGGATCGGGATGTCGTGGCGCGGCACGTGGCGGATCGCGTCCGGCGCGCAGGGCTGGACGCAGAGGCCGCAGCCGGTGCAGGCCTGGCTGTCGATGTTGACGAAGGCCAGTTCGACTTCCTTGCCCGAGGGCTTGACTACCTTGTCGCGATGGGTGACGTGGATTGCCGGGCAGCCGACCTCGATGCAGTTGCCGCAGCCGGTGCATTTGTCTTCCTCGACCAGGTAGGGGCGGAAGGGCTTGAAGTCGTCGATCAGCACGCAGGGCCGGCGCGCGATGATCACCGAGGGGCCTTCGACCTTGATTTCGTCGCGCACGGTCTTGAACAGCACCGGCAACTGGTAGGGGTCGACCACCTTGATGCGCTCGTTGGGTACGCCGAGCGCCTCGACGATCTTGAACAGGTCGACCTTTGGCGCCTCCTTGCCGTGGATGTCCTTGCCCGAGGCCGGCGTGGCCTGGCCGCCGGTCATGCCGGTGGTGTTGTTGTCGAGCAGCAGGACGGTGATGTTGCCGTGGTTGTAAGTGATGTCGAGCAGGCCCTGCATGCCCATGTGCATGAAGGTCGAATCGCCGATCACTGCCAGTATCCGCTTGTTCTTGTCGACGCTGCCGCGTCCCTTGTCGATGCCCAGCGCCACGCCCATCGTGGCGCCCATGCAGATCGTGGTGTCGAGCGCGTTCCACGGATGGCCGGCGCCCAGCGTGTAGCAGCCGATGTCGCCGGCGACGATGATGTTCTTGATCTGCGACAGTGTGTAGTACATGCCCATGTGTGGGCAGGAAGCGCACAGGGTCGGCGGCCGCGGGAAGACCCTGGGCGGCGCGGCGGCGGGCGCGGGCGGCGGTACCGGCTTGCCGAGCAGGCGGTCGACGGCGGGGTGCAGCACCTGCGGCGACAGTTCGCCGATGCTCGGCAGCACATCCTTGCCGTGGCAGGCAATGCCGGCGGCCCTGATTTCGGTTTCCAGCAGCTTCTCGGTTTCCTCGACCACCACCAGCGTGTCGCACAGCGCCGCCAGTTCGCGGACTTTTTCCGGTGGCCAGGGGTAGGAGAGGCCCAGCTTCAGCACCGGGGCATCGGGGAAGGCCTCCTTGACATGCATGTAGGCCGGGCCGGACGTGACGAAGCCGACGCTGCGGTTGCTGCCCGCTTCCAGCACGTTGAGCGGCGAGGCATCGCTCACAGCGCGCAGGGTTTCATCGCGCTGGAACAGGGCGGGAATCCGCGCCTTGGCATGGGCCGGAACCATGACCCAACGCTGCGGATCCTTGACGAAGCCGGCCGGCTCGTGGGCTTCGCGCTCGCCGGCGACGACCAGGCCCTTGACGTGGCAGATGCGGGTGGTGAGGCGCAGCAGTACAGGAGTTTCGTATTGCTCGGAGAGGCCGAAAGCGAACTTTGTCATCTCGTAGGCTTCCTGCGAATCCGCAGGCTCCAGCACCGGGATGTGGGCAAAGCGGCCCCAGAAGCGCGAATCCTGTTCGTTCTGCGACGAAGACATGCCGACGTCGTCGGCCACCGCGATCACCAGGCCGCCATAGGCGCCGGTGATGGTCATGGTCATCAGGCAGTCGCTGGCCACATTGAGGCCGACGTGCTTCATGGCGCAGAAGGCCCGCGCCCCGGTCATCGAGGCGCCGAGCGCGACTTCCATCGAGACCTTCTCGTTGACCGACCATTCGGCGTAGAGATCGGGATAGCGCGCCAGGGATTCGATGATCTCGGTGGCCGGCGTGCCGGGATAGGCGGCGGCGACGCGCACGCCGGATTCCCAGACGGCGCGGGCGACGGCTTCGTTGCCGGAAAGGAGGAGCCGGCTGGCGGCGGAAGCGGGCATAACGGCGGCCATGATGTTCTCTCGGAAAAAGGAAAAAATTGACCTGCGCCGGGGTTGCCCACGGACCGCAGGTCAGCATCAAACGGATTCGACCGAATTATCCGGATTTGCGCCCCTTGCGTCCATAGGGGCGTTGCCCTGGCGGCACGCCACGTTGCCGATTGGGATGGTGGCGCATAAAAGCGGGCGATGGCCGGTGCAAAAAACTCTATGCCGCGATTCGGTTCAAATCCTATAATCCGACAAAAATACTCAAGTAATTTTCCCCGACCCGAACAGAGAGAAAAAATCATGATCAATGTAAATGGACGCGACATCGAAACCGACGCCGAAGGCTATCTGGCGACCCTGGACGACTGGACCGAGGATGTGGCGAAATGCCTTGCCGAGCGCGACCAGCTCGATCTTGGCGACGAGCACTGGAAAGTCGTGCGCTGGATCCGCGAGTACTACGCCGAGAACGGCACCGCGCCCAACCTGCGCGTCATGTCGAAGCTGATCGGCGGCGCGCTGGGCGAGCAGTACGGCGACAAGAAGTACCTGTTCGACCTGTTCCCCTACGGCCCCGCCAAACAGGCCGCGCGCTACGCCGGCATGCCGAAGCCGACCGGCTGCGTTTGAGAGTCGGCGCTGGCGACACGGCGATAGCGGCCGGATACTCGGCGACGTGAATCCCGGCATTGCCGGCTCGCCCGCGATGTGCCCATAGCAGGTTGCCACATCTCCGCCCGTTGCGCGGCGCCGCCGCCATCGGGCAAGGGAATGCCCTAGCGTGCATCCGCCGCCGCGTATTCGGCGCAGCCGCCCGGGACCATCAGGGTCCCTCGCGCGCAGGGTCGCGCTCCGGCGCTCAGCCCAAGGTGACGATCTCGATGCGATCGCGATTGACGTCGATGAACGGCGCCACCATTACCTCTCGACCCGCTGCGTCCGCCGAGTAGACCCTGGCATCCAGGACCGCGACGAAGTCCTTGGCCTCCCTCATGAAATCCGTGACGCGGGCTCCGGGAAAGAGGTCGACATAGCCCTCGATCCGATAGCACCCCGTCAGCAGCGTCACCTTGGTCATGTTTTCATGCGTGCCCATGATGCCCTCCTTGCGAATTCCGGCTGCCTAGCCTACTCCTGCGATCCAGTATCCGCCAGTGCACTTCGTGGTGATCTGACGAGGATCAAACATCGCGATCAGCCGTCATCGGCGCCGGTGAGCGGAACGAAGGCCACCGGCAGCACGCCGTGTTCATCCAGCCGGCCCTGCAAGTCCTTGTCCAGCACCCGCAGTTCCTGCGCTTCGCGGGCGGCGCCGAGGGGAATGACCAGCCGGCCGCCGGGCTTCAGCTGCGCGACCAGAGCCGGCGGAATCGCGGGTGTCGCCGCGGCGACCAGGATGGCGTCATAAGGCGCGTGCTCGGGCCAGCCCAGGCGGCCGTTGCCGCTGCGCACCTCGACGTTGTCGTAGCCCAGTCGCCGCAAGCGGGCCTCAGCGTCGCGGACAAGCGCATCGACGATGTCCATCGTGTAGACCCGCTTCACCAGTGTTGCCAGCACCGCCGCCTGGTAGCCCGATCCGGTGCCGACTTCGAGCACGACATCATCGGGCCCGGGATCGATCAGGTCGGTCATCAGGGCGACGATGTAGGGCTGCGAAATGGTCTGTCCGTGGCCGATAGGCAGCGGATGGTTGCCGTAGGCGCGCTGCCGCATCTGCGCCGGCACGAAGGCATGGCGCGGCACGCTGCGCAAAGCGGCCAGCACGCGCGGCGCAAATGCCGCCCGCCCGGTGTATTCGCGCGTCTCGACCGCCTCGTCGCGTATTTCCTCGAGCAGGCGTTCCAGCTCGCGCTGGTCATATTCGGTCATCTCGAACGTCGCGGCCATGCCTGGAATATAGCGTCCCGCCGCCTGCCCGGAAAGCCTGCCGCGTGCCACGGCCGGCGGTGCTAGCATCCGGCCTGCCCATGCAAATCGAACACCTCCGACAATTCCTGCGCCACCACGGCGCCAAGCCCTGCCACGAGGCGCGCGTCCTGCGTGCCTGGACCCAGGGGCGGGCGCTGGACAGCGGCCCGATCGCCGCCGGGGATTATTTTCCGGCCGCGCTGCGTGCCGCGCTGCCCTTGCTGGATGCGGAATTGACGGCCTTGCTGCGCGTTCGCTCGGAGCACGCGGGAAGCGACGGCTCGTCGCGCCTGCTGTTGCAACTCGGCGACGGCCAGACGGTGGAGAGCGTGCTGTTGCCGAAGGACGGGCTTTGCGTGTCGAGCCAGGTCGGCTGCGCGGTCGGCTGTACCTTCTGCATGACGGGTCGCGACGGCCTGCTGCGCCAGCTCGGCAGCGCCGAGATCGTGGCCCAGGTGGTGCTGGCGCGCCGCCGGCGCAAGGTCGCCAAGGTGGTCTTCATGGGCATGGGCGAGCCGGCGCACAACATGGACAACGTGCTCGACGCCATCGACCTGCTCGGCACGGAAGGCGGCATCGGCCACAAGAACCTGGTGTTTTCCACCGTCGGCGACCGCCGCGTGTTCGAACGCCTTCCGCAGGGGACGGTCAAGCCCGCGCTGGCGCTGTCGCTGCACACCACGCGCGCCGAGTTGCGCGTGCGCTTGCTGCCGAAGGCGCAGGCGATCGGTCCGGCCGAACTGGTGGAACTCGGTGAACGCTACGCCCGCGCGACCGGCTATCCGATCCAGTACCAATGGACGCTGCTGGCCGGCATCAACGACGGCGGCGATGAACTCGACGGCATCGTGCGCCTGCTCAAGGGCAAGTACGCGGTGATGAACTTCATTCCCTGGAACGAGGTCGATGGGCTCGCATTCAGCCGTCCGTCATGGGAGCGCGCCGAGGCGATGTCGCTACACCTCTACCGTCATGGCGTCCTTGCCAAGCTGCGCCAGTCGGCCGGTCAGGACATCGCGGGGGCCTGCGGGCAGTTGCGGGCGCGCAGCGTCGCGGCCGCCTGAGCCGACGGCCGATGCGGACTACCTGGCGGCCGCTGCCTTCTGCTTCCTGCGGCGCGACGCGATACCGAGCAGGCCAAGGCCGGCCAGCAGCATGGCGTAGGTTCCGGGTTCCGGAATCGGAGCTGCGACGTCGAGGTTGTCCAGCGCGATGAAGGCCCACGGGACACTGCCGACCAGGGTGAACGAAACCACGTTGTCGTATCCCGTCAGGCTGAAATGCGTGAAATCGTTGCCGACGGTCTTGTAGCGGTTGCCGAACAGCGAAAGCAGCAGGATCTGTGTCGTCGGGCCGCCCGGTCCGCTCGTGGTGAGGCTGATCGACGCGGTGTGGGTGTCGTCCCATTCGGCGAGGTCGAAGCCGTTGAGCGAGAACGCGCCGCCGCCGACCTTGCTCACCGTGATGTCGGGCAAGCCGATCAGGTAATCCGTTCCGTTGTAAGCCAGCGGGCCGAGGTCACTGTTGCAACAGGCAGCCGCATAGGCTGCACCCAGGAAAAATTCGGGACCCGATGATTTGAACTGAAAACCATCCACCGTGGCGAGAGCATTGGGAGAAAACTTGGTGAATGTGGTGAATACCTGCGAATTGCCGGTCATAGCCGTGCCGGCGAGGCCGTCGAAGGTGATGGTCGTCGCCCGGGCCGGAGAGCTGGTGGCCGCGACCAACATCAGGGAAAGGAACAGTCTTGTCACCGCGTGCTTGATCATCGCAATCTCCCCGGGTTCAAACTCGGACAACACTGGCTGCCGCGCGGACCTTGGCCTGCGCGACCACCGACTGACCGGAATCCACAGTAGTCCTTTCGGCGCAGCCCGTCCATAGTCTGTTCGGCCCATCCGTTGGCAACTTTTTATGCGGGCCGCCCGCATCGCGCCGTACCGCCGGCGACCGAAGGAGGTCCCTGTGGGGCGCCGACTTTTCGCCGCCCCGCCGCTCCGTCGCTGCCGGTCTGGTGGTGTATCGTGGCCGAACCGTGATCTACCTCGTCTTTGCCCATCCCTATCCTTCGCAGTCGCGCGCCAACCGGGCGTTGTTCGATGCCGTGCGCGACCTGCCTGGCGTTGAGGTTTGTTCGCTTTACGACCGTTATCCGGATTTCGACATCGATGTCGCGGCGGAGCAGGCGGCGCTGTCGCGCGCGCAACTGGTGCTGTGGATGCATCCGGTGTACTGGTACAGCGTGCCGGCGCTGCTCAAGCACTGGTTCGACAAGGTCCTCGCCTACGGCTGGGCCTATGGCGACGGCAGTGCCGCGCTGCGGGGCAAGGGATGCCTCTGGGTGGCGAGTACCGGCGGCACGCGCGAGGCCTACGCCGCGACGGGAATCCATGAACGGCCGTTCGGCGAGTTCTCGCGGCCGATCGAGGAGACTGCGCGCTTTTGCCGCATGAACTGGCTGGAGCCCTTCATCGTGCACGGCGCCCACGAAATCAATGAGGCGGAACTCGCCGCGCACGCGGCTAGCTTGCGCGAGCGCCTGCAGGCCTGGCTCGCGGCCCACGACGGTAGGGCGGGGCTGCCGCCATGATGCGCGACGCGCTGATTTATCTCGCGGCCGCGGTGCTCTGCGTGCCGCTGGCCAGGCGCCTGGGGCTCGGCTCGGTGTTGGGCTATCTGATTGCGGGCACCCTGATCGGGCCCTGGGGCCTGGGCTTCGTCAGCGACGTCGAATCGATCATGCATTTTTCCGAGTTCGGCGTGGTCCTGATGCTGTTCCTGATCGGCCTCGAACTCGATTCGAAACGCCTCTGGGCGATGCGCCGCGAGGTCTTCGGCAACGGCAGCCTGCAGATGGCGTCCTGCGGCGTGCTGCTGGCGGTGGCGGGCGCCGGCTTCGGCTTCGACTGGAAGCTGGCAATCATCGCCGGCCTCGCGCTGAGCCTGTCCTCGACCGCCATCGCCGTGCAGGTCATGGCCGAGCGCAACCTGCTGCCGGCGCCGATCGGGCGCAGCGCCTTCGCCGTCCTGCTGTTCCAGGACATTGCCGCGATTCCCCTGCTGGCCGCGATTCCCCTGCTTGCCACGCACGCCGCAGCGACCACCACGCCGGGGCTCGATGCGCTGAAGGCCATCGTCGCCATCGCCGGCATCATCGTGGTCGGACGCTACCTGACGCGGCCGGCGCTGCGGCTGATCGCCTCCGCCCAGACGCGCGAGGTATTCACCGCCTTTGCGCTGCTGCTGGTGCTGGGCATATCGCAACTCATGTCGCTGGTCGGTCTCTCGATGGCGCTGGGCGCCTTCCTCGCCGGCGTTCTGCTGGCGAGCTCGGAATACCGCCATGCGCTGGAAACCGACATCGAGCCCTTCAAGGGCCTGCTGCTCGGGCTGTTCTTCATCTCGGTGGGCATGGCGATCGACTTCGGCCTGCTGCTGGCGCGCCCGGGCGGCATCGCCCTGCTGCTGGGCGGCTTCCTCGCGTTGAAGACCCTGATGCTGTGGCTGCTGGCGCGCGTCATCGGCATCACGCCGAGGCAGCGCTGGCTGTTCGCGCTACTGCTGTCGCAAGGTGGCGAGTTCGCCTTCGTGGTGTTCGCCACGGCGCAGGGCGCCGGCCTGCTCGAGCGCGAGACCGGCGGCCTCTTGACGATCGCGGTGGCGCTGTCGATGGCCTGCACTCCGCTGCTGCTGCTGGTCCGCGATCGGCTGGCCGACCGCCAGGCCGAGCAACAAAAGCGCGAGGCCGACACCATCGACGAGGATGCCGGCGGCGCCATCGTGATCGCCGGCTTCGGCCGCTTCGGGCAGATCGTCGGCCGCCTGCTTTTCGCCAACGGCCTGCGCGCGGTGGTGCTCGACCACGATCCCGACCAGATCGAGATGCTGCGCAAGTTCGGCTACAAGGTGTTCTACGGCGACGCGACGCGGCTCGACCTGCTGTCCGCCGCCGGTGCCGGCAAGGCACGCCTGCTGGTGAATGCGATCGACGACGTGGACGACAGCCTGGCCCTGGTGGACATCGTGCGCGCCAACTTCCCCGGCCTGCGCATCGTCGCCCGCGCCCGCAACGTGCGCCACTTCGTGGAACTGCGCGCGCGCGAGGTCGACATCATCGAGCGCGAAACCTTCGAGGCCGCGCTCAAGGCGGGCCGCCACGTGCTGGAAGCGCTCGGCATCGACGCCTTCCGCGCGCGGGAAATGGCCGACGCCTTCCGTCGCCACAATGTCGGCGCCATGGAAGACCTGGTTCCGCACTTCCACGACGAGAACCGCATGCTGACCGTGGCCAGGGCCGGTCGCGAGGAACTCGAGGAACTCTTCAGCCGCGACCGCGAGCGCTTCGAGCAACAGGGCGGCGGCGGCTGGAACTAGTCGGCGCCGTATTGCCGGCGCCGACTCTTGGGCGCGGGTCGCATGCGGCGATCGTTTCAAGTCCCTTTGGCCGCCAGGGCGCAGGGCGGTACCAAGCGGGGACCGCTTTGCCAGCCGCGGCCGGCGATCCTCGCCTGCTTTAGGCGACCTCGTCGTCGATCATGACCAGCTTCGCGTAATCGGCCTCGGGAATCTCGACGCTCAGCATTTCATGCAGGCCGAGCAGGAAGTTCAGCCAGTCCATCGAGTCCGGATCGACCTGAGTGCGCAGCAGACGGTCGCCGCGCAGGGTGTCGGCCTCGACCTCGGCGGGATGGATTGCAGGGCCGCGATTGCGACGGCGCGGATGTCGTCGGTGTTGATTGGTCAAGTTCCTCCGGATGTTGCCGCAGTTTGCCGAGTTCGCGTAGGAACAGCGCGTCGCCCGCCTAGGCGCGGCGCGTGCGCCAGGCGAGCATGTAGGCGACGAGATTGATCGCGACGACACCGAGGCCAAGGCCGATCTGCAGCTCGCGCGTCAGCGTCGCGGGGTAGATCAGCGGTATCAGGTAGTGCGCGACGAAACTCTCCGCATAGCCTTCGCCGCCGCCCAGGAGCCGCAGGCGATTTTCCAGCGGGGTCAGCGGGCAGATCCAGCCGCCGAACTCGATCAGCGCGCCCCAGGTCGCGGCGGGCAGGTGCAGCCAGGCCAGGCGGGCGTGGCGCCAGACCAGGAAGCCGCCGCAGACGACGAACAGGATGAAGCCCAGGTGGAGCAGCAGGACGGCATCGGCGAGCAGGCCAAAGATCATCGGTTTTCCCGGTGGGGCGGCGGGCCGGTCACGTGGCCGGCGAAGCTTGATTTTGCGTGATTTCGAACTAGTCTGAAAACATGGTCCGGTCGTGCAACGGAAGTGTCGGCGCGGGTTCCAGTCGCTCCCGCCGAAAAGAAAGGGAGGCATCATGCAGAAAAGGACAAGGAAGGGATCGCCCGCCATGCTCGAGCGGCCGCTGATCTTCGAACGTCCGGATGGATTCTATTGGCAGGCTACCGCCGGCGAGAGGGAGTACGGTCCGTTTGCCACGCTGGTCGAGGCGGAGATGGACCTGCAATGCGCCGGCTTCGATGACGGTGTGGCGGAGTCGTTGAGGGATGCAGAAAACGAAATCGGCATCGCCGACTGGATCGATCCCGAGACCGGCGAGCCCGCCGAGGATTCTGTTCCCCATCTGGCGGACGATATGGCCTGAATTGCACCGTCCGGTCGCGGCAGGAGGCTCGGCGCTGCCACGCGATCAGGAGTCGGCGCCGACGCTACGACGATGTTCGGCGCGCTGCCTCGCGGGCTTGTCACGGGCCGTCAAAAGCTGCGAATGGGCATTCGCTTTCCTAAGCAGCGGTTACCAAACAAGAACGGGAGCCGAAGCTCCCGTTCTTGTTTGGTGCATTACCGGTGCATCAGGCAGACAAGCTCTGCTTTCTGCGACGCGCGACAACACCTAGGAGGCCAAGGCCAGCCAACATCATGGCGTAGGTCTCGGGCTCGGGAACTGGCTGCAGCGTGGCGACGTTCGTGAACGAGAAACTGTTGTCGTCGTAGTCGAGATCGCCGCCGCCGTACAGATCTTCAAAGCCGACATAGGTAAGTCCGGGCGCCCAGTTGTTGATCACGTTGGCGTGGGCGATGCCGTCAGGGTTGGCGCTGCCCAGACCGGAATAGAAGGTATCACCGGTGTTACGGACATAGATGGAAAAAACCAGTTCGGTGCCGGCGGAGAAGAAGCCGAGATCAACCGTATCGCCGACATTGGCGACATGGTTGGTGAAGATGAAGGTGGATGTCGGGCTGGAGAGGTACAGATCGCTGGTATAGCCGGCGGTCTGGCCCTCGAAGGTGGCGAATACATGCCCGGAGTTCTGGACGAAGATGCTGTCACCAATGCCAGCATTTGCCGTTCCGGATAGAAACATTGCTCCAGCGATAGTTGCTGCAATCAGTGTCTTCTTCATGTCGGGCCCCCGTCCGTTCTTGTTGACTCCATACCGGCACCTTGATTTAACCGTCAACTAGAATCGGCGGCAATAGCCCATTTGGACTAGTCGGTACAGGGATACAAGTCCGACTGGAATTCGGCGACCAACCATGGCGACCAAACCGCAGAACCACGGCATTCCCATCGCCGTACCACCGGCGCCGACTTTCATTGTCGGACCCTACCCGGCAATTGACGCCCCCACCCAGCCTCAGGCACACTCCACGAGTTCAGGTTTCTTCCCCATCATTGACCAGGTACCCGCGGTAAATGGACCGAGCGGCTGCAGGCGGTTTTGAAAAGTACGAAATCATCCGGGAGCTGGGCCAGGGGGCGACGAGTATCGTCTACCTGGCCCACGACACCTTCAACGACCGCGAGGTGGCGATCAAGGTCTTCAAGCCCGAGGTCCTGTCCGACACCGAGCACGGAATCACCTACCGCAAGCTGATCGCCAACGAGGTGGCGCTGGCCGGCCGCCTCAACCACCCGCACATCGTCGGCATCTACGACGCGATGCTGGGCCGCGAGGACGGCTACATCGTGATGGAGTACGTTCAGGGCGAAACGCTAGAAAAGCACGGCCAGATCGATAACCTGCTGCCGGTGGACAAGGTGATCGAGATCGCCTTCAAGTGCGCGCTGGCGCTGGATTTCGCCAGTCGCAACGGCATCATCCACCGCGACATCAAGCCGGCCAACATCATGCTTTGCTCCGATGGCGTGGTGAAGATCGCCGACTTCGGCGCCGCGATCGTGGCCAAGAACGACGAGACACAGCTGACCGGGGTCGGCTCGCCCTCCTACATGTCGCCGGAGCAGGCGCGCAACGACAACCTCAACTATCAGACCGACATCTATTCGCTGGGTGTGGTGTTGTACAAGCTGCTTACCGGTCGCCTGCCCTTCGAGGCCGAAAGCAATTACGCGCTGACGCACAAGATACTGAACGAAGACCCGCCCGGCATCCGTACCCATCGCCCCGCGCTGTCGGCGCGGCTGGCCGACATCGTGACCAAGGCCATGCGCCGCAACCGACCGGAGCGGCATGCCAACTGGCGCGAGTTCATCCAGGACCTGTCCACCATCGCCGAGCTCGACCTGCCACAGCAGGCCGATTCCGAAACCCAGCGCTTCAATATGCTGAACGCCCTGCCATTCTTCCAGGACTTCAGCGAAATCGAGCTGTGGGAAGTGCTGCGCATCAGTATCTGGGGGCGCGTGCCCGCCGGCACCATCCTGGTCGAAGAGGGCACGCAGGGCAATTTCTTCTTCGTCATCGCCGATGGCAGTGTGGGCGTGGTCAAGGGCAACAAGAAGCTGGCCACACTGGGCAAGGGGCACTGCTTCGGCGAGATGTGCTACATCCGCCGGGGTGCGATGACGCGCACCGCCACCATCGTCGCCGAAACGCCCGTCACTTTGTTCAAGATCAAGGCCGACTCGCTGCACAAGGCTTCGGAAAACTGCCAGCTGCGCTTCAACCGCTCGTTCATGAACATCCTGGTCGACCGGCTGGCCAAGGCGACCACCGAACTGGCGCACGTATACTGATGCGGCGCCCGGCCGCCGGCTAGCGGCCGATCCTGGCGTCGAGGAAGGCCTTGATCGCGACGAAGTTCTCTTCCTCGCGCTTGACGAACTCGACGGTGCAGTCGTCCAGGCCGGCGAGCTTGAAGCCCTCCCTGGATTCCGGCAGGACGACGGTGATATAGCCCGCCAGCAGTGTGCTCGCCGGCTTGAGCTGGATCGAGGCGATGCTGTCGATGGGGATGTACTTGTCGCCCTTGATGCCTTCCAGCAGGTCACCCTTGAGGCTCTGCAGCAGCACCTTGACGCCCAGCTTGCGCTTGATCACGACCTCCTTGTCATAGACCTCGAGGCGGTCGCCGGTTTTCGACTCGGCGCTCATCAGCGCGCCCGGCGTCGTGGCATAGCCCATTTTGCACGACGGGCACCGGTCCGCCGCCACCTTGTTGTCCTTGGCTTGCCGCTTGTAGCCGCAGTGCGGGCATTCGCCGCCTGCCGGTTGGCCGGAAGCCGCCGCCGGCGCTGCGCTGCACGCCCGACTGGGTGGCCGCGAGCACGGCGCCCGCGGAGGTCACCACGATCTTCTGCACGTAATGGAAGGACGCGTTGGCGGTGTTCGGCAATTGGGTCCAGTTCGCACCACCGTCCACGCTCTTCCAGATGCCGTTGCCGCGGATGGAGTCGATGTTGAAGTAGCCCTCGCCGGTGCCGAAATACATCGTCAGCGGCGTGGACGGTGCCGCAGCCAGCGTGGTGATGGCCAGGTTGGAGAACAGGTCATTGACCGCGGTCCAGTTGGGTGTGGGGGACGAGATGTCGGTGGTGACCCAGAGGCCGCCGCCAACGCCAGCGGCGAAGACTTTCAGGCCCGAAGCTGTGTTCGGGTCGATCAGGATCGCGCGGCTGCGCCC